>JAPHRK010000082.1 GCA_026196105.1 Rhodospirillales bacterium
CCAAGAGAAAGACAAGGTAATGCTGGTTCACGCGACTTGCGTACCTGCCAATCAAAGGTAAAAATCATTGCTCGTTCTCAGGTAAGGATTTCTGGGACATTTCCGGGACTTGATCCCAGGTGATATTGTCGAGTTTGGGTATGTGAATTTTTTTGCCTTTGATGATTATTTGTTTGTCGAAAAAGGGGATGTTGTTGGCTTGGCAAAAATCTCTGGCGGCTCTTTCCCAATCTCTTTCGTGGGGCAAAGGCTGGGTGGCGCTGTGGCATCCGGTTACCAGCCAGGAAAGGAACTCCCATCCTGTCCAGTCGACTTGATCTAGGGCGGGTTCATAACTAACCCATACTCGCCAACCAAGCTTTGCTAATTTCTGCATAAAGGGTCGAGCAGCATCGGCGCTTTTTTGATCCCAAACACTCACACCAAGAAGGAAATTGCTAAGGGGCTTGCCATCCCAACTGTCCAGAATTGAATGGCAATCCCACTCATAGATACGATCAGGTAGGCAAACAAAATAATCGCTCATTTCTTCAAAGCGCTTGGTCAAGAAAACATGAATATCATTAGGGCGAAGCGCCGCACGTCCTATAAGTTCGTCTATGTCATTGCGGTAATGTTGCTCAAACCAAGTGTCACCTTCAGAATTATGGAACCAGGCGCGAGGCTTTCCGCTAATGCGTTTAAAGTCCCTTTTAAGTACCTTTGAAGAGCCATTAAAAACACTATTTCCATTTAAGTTTTTTGCTGTGAGACCCCCATATCTTTCCTGGACTTTTGGGTTGGATTGACAAGCACGACGAGCGGCAACGTCTGCAGCCCAACAATTTAAACAGCCCTTGCCAAGGGGGGTACATCCCCGCAACGGGTTGGTTACATCAGCCTTGAGGCCATACAGATTTGCCATAGCAACCATCCAGGAAATCTTGGTGTTGTGATTTATGGCGTTCATTGTTTCCGTGCCTAATCTAAATATCTGTATTCGATGCGGTTGACAGGGCTTTCTATGGTTTCTTTGGTTTTCTTGAGAAGAAGGGCGACAAATTGTTCTGGGGTTAGGTCGGGAAACCCTTCAAGGATTACCTCTGTTTTGCCGTAAACCGGGTCGTCTAGTAGTCGCCTAACAGGTTCTATACGGGCCGATATGACTTCGATTCTTCTTAACCGAACTATCTTTTCCCCTTTCTTCAGGCCCTGGCATTTTACGTTGCCTTGAAGCTGTGTTAGAGGGGGAATGTTCCACCATGCAAAGCGCCGGGTAACGGTTTTTGTTCGATTTAAAACCTGTTGTTTGGTGAGGAAAAAAGAAATATTTTTCATCTCAAAGCTTCCAGCCAATATCTAGAAGACAACGTTCTTTAGTGCTGTAGAACACCATTAATTTACGGCCCTCACGCTTGACTTTTAGCCAGTACTCGCTCGTGCCAGGGCGCTCGAAAGCCGGGCGGCATTTCTCAAGGTCAGCTTCCAATTTTAACAAGGCTGCATGGGTTAAGCCCAAGCGTGTTCTGTTGTTGAATTGAGGAGCTGAAGCCTGGCTCATGAGAAAGCCTTTTTTAAATCAGCTTTTACTTTGCGAATTCGTCTACCCAAGGCTTCAATGACCCGATCTGCGTCCTCATCGGTGATAAAACAATATGATGTTCTCCCAGGGAGGTCTAAAAACCTGCAAACCCAATTAGTTAAAGCCCCTGTATCGCTAATCATCACATCGCCGAGCTTGTGGAGTATCTCCCATTGGGCTTCCATGACACGCGCTCTGGGAAGCTCAATTAGCCCAGATGTAGAAGCATAAGCAGACCAATCGACACCACCTTCTCGCGTGGCCCATTTCTTTAAAGCCTCAATCACTTTATGAGATTCACTAGGGGTCATAAAGTTGATGGCATCAACTTTGACCTGACGCTTAACAAAGGTGTCCAGTGCTTGTTCTGAGGGATCGGAAATAATGCCCAAATGATAAAGAGATAACCATAAGGCTCTAGCTTTCATTTGAGTTGGCCCATCAGCAAGCTTTTTACGCCCAGCCCGTTTGGGCGGCGCTTTCTTGGGTTTGAACCCGAGTTCTTTAAAATGAGTGATCAGATCGCTAAGTTGGGCATTGCTGAATTTCTTCAGACTGTCTTTACCAAAATTGGTTGTCAAAATATCCCGATAAGTTTCCTCATCTAACCCTAGTTCCTTTTTGGCAATATTGATCTTGGCATAAAGAGGTTTGCGGAAAGGGTTTACAGGCTTTTTTGCGGCTTGTTTTTTGACTGCTAAAGGCATTTGACATCATCCTTCCAAATATGGCCAACTTGGGTGCCTTGGGGGTTCCCACGTTCCCAAACAAACCAAGCATGGGCTCGTTTTTGACCATTCCCTCGCTCATCCAATGGGATAGTGCCAATCCAGCAATCGGCCCGATTTCCACAAATGTAGACTCGGTTTGGAGGTGTGCTTTCAAAGAAGGGGCGACGGGTAAGGCTTTCCCACCATTCTAGGCGTTGGAAGCAAAGAACTTTTCGAGCGCCATCATCAAAAGATTTTTGGATGAATTCGGTAGCTAAAGAAAATGGGGGATTATAAAAATCTGTAAAATCATACCCCGTTGAAGGCTTGGCTAAGGTCAGAAAATTTAAACCAATTTGACTACTCGTATATCCCCAATCATATAAATCAGATGATTCAACATCATACCCAGCCCGTAGCGCTGCAATAGAAATTACTCCAGAACCGCAGCAAGGGTCTCTAACCACTTTGGTTAACAGCTCACGGCGTAAAATCGCCCAAGGTGCCCAAGCTGGAGTTTCCCAAAACTCAGCTTTTTTTGCGAGTTTTATCAGTTCTGGCTTAGTGTCTGTTTCAGCAAACAAACTCATACCTTCAGCTCCGGGTGTGTGGTGTTGTGGCTGTTGACGATGGTGGCGATCTGCTTGGGGCTCATTTGGCTAGAGCAATATTCCAGGGCCAGCTTCAAAGCTTCTTCCGGGTCGGCGTCTTCCATATATTCAGACTTAAGCACCATGGCGGTAACGGCCTTAATATCTGCAGAAATTCTTTCTCTAACCTCAGGGGTCATTGCGCTTTTTCTAACGTTGAAAAAGAGGTGAAGGTCGAGAGCGGCGGCGACTGGATCAATAGGTTGCTGGCTTGCCATGGGGTGATCTCCTTTAAGCGGATGGTCGGTTAATGGCGTTGATTTTCATCTTTTCATCAGTTTTGATAACGATGGGTTTCCCGTCCTTTTTTCCGACTTGATAGTTATGAGATTTAGCTACACTCAAAGCCCCTTTGGTATGTCGGGCTAGAACGTAAATGCTCCCTACACCTTTCACTCCAATGAGAAACACTTTTGAAGGTTTCTTCTTACTCATCAAACCACCTCTTCAAGTTCGGTTTCGTTGGGTTTGACGATGAAATCTTCACTCTGATTTATAGTCACGCCTTTGATAGATTCTGCGGCATTTTCATCTTTGAGCATGGCGTCTTTATCAACTTCCTCTTTAGTTCTGAGGAACTCGTTTTTCCCTAATTTTTTGCAAGCTTCAATGATATCAACCACTCCTTTGAGGGTGACTTTCTTAGGACGCATGCGCCAACTAATTTCGCCAGAGGTAAAACGGTGGAATTTAACTTTGCCGCCTTGGGTAAGGCGTTTGCGGTTAGCCTCGCCATAAGTTTGAAGGCCCTTTAAACGATCATTAATTTCTTCTGCAAGGGGACGCGCTTTTTGATCTGCTTCATTTTGCAATGTTGCTATTTGATCGTTGAGGGTAGTCTCAATTACTTTCCGAGCGCGTTGGAGTTGCCCGATTTTGGCAATGAATTTTTGTGCTTCAGCATCGGTTTGAGGGACTTCAACTGAAATAGCTTTTTTCTTTGTGCGGGTAGCCATATTAAGCATCCTTATTAAGAGGGAAAATTATGTTGAACAGCCAACGGCATTGCTGACGAAACCAGGAGGGGCGCTTTCTCATAGTTCAAGCCCTCCCAGACATCAGTTGATTTTTTGTTGGTAGCTTTAGTGGCCGCCAATTGCCTTTTTTGGTTTTTGCCCTGGCTTTTTTGGCGACTGGGGCTTTGGCAACGGCTTTGGGTTTAGGATTTGTTTTAGGGAACTTTGAGCAGTTTTTCCGCCAAGCATAAGCAAGGAAGAAAACCGCATCTTCCCATGAGGGTGTTTTCCCCTCCATCCAACCAAGGCCACTGGCATCAATGATTTCTCGCGGGGTGTAACCTCTCGAAGCGAATTCAAAAACTTGCTCAATAGCGATGGCATAACTTGAGGTTTGAACCTCAAAAATTGCTTTATCTAATTTGCTCATGCTTCAGCCCCCTGATTGACAATAAGGGCCATAGCCATGGCAATGGCGGTTGCTCCTTCGCTGCCGTGGACCACCTCACCACAGATCAATCGTTCAGCAACGATGTACGGGATATCGACAGGATGGGGACCAGTGATTATGTGGTAGCCGCCTTTGCCATTCTCTTCGATCAAGTAAAGGCTGTTGTCTTCTTGTACTATCGCTCGAGGATATTTCTCCAATTGACTAACAGCGCGGAGCATCCCTTCGTAAACTTTACCTTCAGGATCGGTCCACCTAAATAGCCCACCTTGTTTATATTTTTTTAAGCTCATGCTGTATCTCCTTCAACGGGATGAGGGCCAACGGTGACGCCTCTTTTGTCGAGAAATTCTGCTAAACGGACAACATTTGGGGGAAGCGGTTTTGTGTCATTGGGGTTGGGTTCAACTGTTCGCTCCATCTGCTCAAGTTCCTTGGCGATCTGTTTCACATTGTCGACAAACAAATCCCAAGTGCATTGGTTCAGAGTTTTGTCTTTTGCTCTTTCGTCAACTGCATTGATAGAATTTTTGAGGCGCTCACTTAACATCACAAGTCTCCTTTCGGACAGTCGTTACATGCTTTAAACATTTGAGTTCGCAGTGGATCAGTGGCAGCAAAGTTACCTGCCTTCTCACGCCATTGGTGGCACTCTGCTAAAGGAATTCTTTCTAAGGCTGGGCAGTCGATTTCTTCAGAAAGTAACTCCGTACGAATGCGTTCTTCCATCTTAGAAACATCGGCTCCATATTTACCGCTAAGAAGTTGGCTAACAGCCGTTGGTGAAGTCCCAATTCTTTTTGCTGTTTTCGACAAACTTTTAAGTTTCTCATGACAAGATTTTAAAGCTGATAAACATTCTGGCGATAAGGTTTTCATTGTTTCACCTCATCTTCTTTCCAGACCATTTCAGACAAGTTACGGTCATATACGCCGCCGAGTTTCGCGCTCCATATCGGGTTTAATGGTCCCGTGTTCTTAATTAGAAGATATCGATTGAAGCCATTTGAAGTGAGAGCAAAACCTTGTTCACGTTTTGGCATAACCTTCACGTATCCGGCTTTTTTAAGGATGTTTAAGTATTTGCCAATGTTACTCGCATGAGAGCGAGATTCATCATCAATGAGGCTTTCAATTTCTGGGATGGTCGTTTTGTTACCCTCCCTTAAAACCTTCCAAACTGCGCCACGTACTGTACCAGCAATGTGTTTGCGAGGACCGCTATGAGGTTTAGTGGGCCCAGATGTTATTTTTCTTCCTGCCTCTCTAAATTCTAAACCTGATTTATTGAGGATAAACTGGTTAGTTTCTGGTTTGTCGACCATTTCCCGGTTGACCAAAGCGGCAAGGAATTTAACCACCCGTCTTTTAGTCATCTTTGGGTCTGTTCTGATCGCTAATTTAAATACGTCTTCAACGGTCAGTGGGTCGCCTGGGGGTGGCATCACGGCAAGAATATCGTTCATGCTGCTCATGATTAAGCCCCCTTTAGATGATCAGCTGTGACAGCTTGTCCATTGCGCTTGCCGATGTTTTCTGCTTTGGCAATGCTTTTGATAATGTTGCGAATTTTACCTTTGGAATTTTCAAAAATAATCACACAGGCATCATCGGTAATATCAACTTCGGCAAGTTCGGATGCACAAAGCCGGACATCTTCTAAGGTGAGTTTTGTAAATTCTGCCACCGAAGAAACTCGGGTTTCAAATTGCGCCAAGGCTTGAAGTTTGCTCCAAACCCATTCCCGCCCTAAAGCAATGACTGGCACCTCTGTGTAGTCGGTTATGTCACGGACAGTCTCAAGGGTTTCGATATGGCGGATACCATTCTCAACCTCATCCAAAATTATTGTTTTTGGATTTTGTATCAGCCTCTGGCAAACCTGTTCAAATAATACCTGACAAGAGTTGCCCGGAGCATTTTCTCCCAAGGACTTTGCTAAGTCAGTTAACAGCCATCTAGGGGTGCAAGCGGCCTTTAATCGTACAGTGACACTAGGGTTTTTTAACCCCCACCAAACACCCGCCCTGGTTTTTCCAAGTCCAGCGTCTCCCACCGCCATCATCCAGCAAGCTTCTGGAGCTGCGTTGTTCCCAAGAGCCGTATAAGCATTGAGAAATCTTTTAACATTTGACGTTTGAACAAATTTGCGCTTCATTTAAAACCTCATTAAAAAGCGTTTAAAGCCATCAAGCGTTAGGTGCCCTGCCAGGAGCTACGCTAGGTGGCTTTCTTCGTTAATCTCGTCTTCGATACCCAACAGAAGCCGGATCGAAGGATTTTCTAATAATTCTGCCGTATATTTTTTGTCGCTATCTGTAGCGATGTTTGGGTTATCCATGACCCATTGGACAAATTCTGCATCGTTGCTAAAATGTGGACGTTCTGCGCTATTAGCTGCGATGGGAAACTTGGTCACATTACTTGCCTCATCTTCTTCATTTAACTTTTGGAACATGGCATCCGCAGCGGCCTCTTGTTCTTCTGTTAAATCGCTAAAGATGACTGGGCCAGAGTTTTTCTTTTTCCGTTTTGTTGTTGGTTTGTCAGTGGTGTTAAAGACCTGTTTAACCACTTTAGCTTCAGGGTTTACGCTTTCTGTAGCAGTCGGCATCATCTCTGCAACTTCGCCGATCTCCATCTTGATCAAGGCTTTGGCTGCTTCTTTTTGCGCCTTCATCCAGCGACGACGATTGCGACCATGTTCTTGAGCAGCTTCAACGCTGTTAAAGCCTACAGCATGGATACAATCAGCAAATCCAAGGTATGAATTATCAAGCTTATAAACATGAATGCCGCTGTGAAGGTCTTGAGGGTCAAACCGGACAACCAGTTTTTCTCCATGGTGGTTGCTCATAAATTCACCCCAGAAGCGATTTCCTAAAAGTTTCAATGCCCCATCTTGACGACTGGCTCGGATACCTTCTGCAGCCATCAACCAGAGCCGTTGTTGCTCAGGCAGGAGCTTGGTGATTTTTGAAACTTTGTATGACTCTTCAAAAGCTTGATCGATAGAGCGGCCTTGGCAAACTTTTGAACGTCGCCCAAGACGTGAATTGTGTTCCTGAATGCCGTATTCAACAACCTCAATAAACTTATCTAAGGGGATGGCTTTAGAACCGTAATTTTCGGGTTTATTAAGAGGGTTATTACCGACCCAAGCTCCTGCAAACCGAGGGTCTTTTGCAATAGCATCACAGAAATCACGAAACCCACGTTCAATAGGTTTTGATTGCCCTGAATAAGGCGTCGTCCAATGGACCTCGACACCTAAAGTGACAAGAATACCTGTTGGATCATCGTCTTTAATTTTATATCTGAAACGGTTAGGCACACCACCTGTCAGCCATTTATTAGCAGCTGCACGGGTGTTATCGATGGTTAAGCCTTCAGGGAGACCATAAGTCTCAATCATGTCGCCAATGGTTAACCGAAAAGCTTCTTTGTTTTCGCTTTTATCAAACCGCCAGGACAGATACTTAGCGGAATAAACATCTTGTATTGCCATCATGCAGACACGGCCTATTTCACCGTCAGGCCACTTAACTGCCACATCCCATTTATGACCATCGCAGTTGACTTCCTGCAAGGCATGGAAACAGGTCTTGTCTCGTTCTTGCGGTGGGAACATCCCTTTAAGAGCTTGAACACCATACCGTCTCAGTTCTTGTACAGTGGCAGGTATTTCCCGGTCCATGCGACGCTTTAGAGTGCGCTCAGGAGGAATAGTCCAACCTTGCTGTTCACCAATAGCCACTGTGTCACGATAGCAAGCTGTAAAAGATTTTCTTTCAGCTCTGAGGTAATTGGCTTTTAGAGCTTCCCAAGCATCTGGGCTACATTCAACAGTTTGTTGGCGCCCGGTATGGTGGGGAATGAGGTAAGGGAGCCAATCGGCACGGTCTTTGCCTTCAACAAGCTTAAACCAATTAAATATGGAAGATTTTCCAACCTTAAATTCTAGTGCCGCATGAATAACTGCTGAGTTCTTTCTCATCCCGGCTTTTTCCATGGCGAGAACAGCTTCTAAGGCTTGCAATCGTTCACCAGCTTTTTTCTTTTTCTTGTCATTGAGCTGCTCATAATATCGCCAAGCTTCAGAACGGTTTAATTCAGCTTTTGAGGCTTTGATGGGTTCTACATTTTTGGAGGCAGCGTTTAAGGAAATTTGCGCCTGGGCAGATGCTGGGAACAATGAATAGTGATATTTCCATCCTTCCTTGGTTTTGACTGCAAGAGGGTTGTTGAAACGGTCTTTGGCAGTTCGCCAATTTTCCGTGCGAGCCTTTTTAGTTATTCCTTGAACGCTTCCAGGAAGGTTTGGAATTTTAGCAGTAATCATTTCGGAGGCGGTAAACCATTCACCATTCATTTGCGGCGACCCTTTCTCAGAGCGCTAAGATCGCTCCGCATTTCTTCAATTTTTTCTGCAAGGATTGCTTCTTCAACTGCACACTCAAATCGCTTGGGAATAACCGCTAAACCAACTTCAGCTGCCATTAAACTCAGCAATCGATAATCGTCGGTTGCGTACATCAGGGCTAAGGCTCTAACCACGCTTATTTTATGGGTCTCACTGGACTCTGAGGAGTAACGGTCAAGGATGTCTTTAGAAACATCTTCGCCTAGATAAGCCGCCATTTCAGTAGCAACTTCTTTACGATCTAAAGGCTGTTTTTCACGTTTTTTAGTATCACTTAGTGTCTTTGAAACTGCTTTACTAACTTTTGATCCCAGATTTGCAGCCCGAACATCTTCTTCTTTAAAGTGCGCTACTTTTGGAACTTTTGGCGTCCATGATAGTAGGTCAAGAGTTTTGTTGTCGTGCCTGGCTTTTCCTTTGGCCCCCATAATTACTTACTCCTCAGCCAGTTGAGGCCACTCATGTTTTATAGCCCCATCTTTGATTAGAAATTGAATAAACTGCTCTTTGGTTCCAGCATTTGCACGGCTCCAGGAATCCACCAATTTCTCATAGATTTTTTCCTCAGGTGTCTTGATGCGTTCCACTTTGCCATCAATCACCTTCACCGCCGCTGCCACCGATGGGGCCGGATTATCATTGGCAAATACCATGTCGAGAACTTGGGATTGCTTTTCAGGTCCATGTTGGGCGAGATCAAGCAGGTTTTTTTGTTTGAGAGCAAACTCAGTTCCAGCAATCCTGGCCTGAGTCTCAGGGGAAAGGTTTTTAGCGATCATGACAGATCGGCGTATGGAGCGTTCATTCAAACCTGTTTTATTCGCCGCATCCTGGCTAAAGGACAAAATGTCCGTTAGCTGGCTTTTTCCTCCAGTATGTTGGTTTCCTTTGTTCCCGCCCCTCTTTGTCTCAGGGTGCAAAGCTTCATAAATTTCTTTCCGCTTCAGAAGGGATACGGCTTTATCAAGAGGGTTCAATTCATGGCGAAAAAGGTTCTCATCTATCTTTATGAGCAAACGCGCATTTCTTGCCCGTTCATTGTTACCTACTAGTGTCGTCTTTTGAATAGCTGGGATATCAAAGCGGTTTAAAAGACAATAGGCATCAGCCCTGTGATCTCCAGCTAAGAGCCACCGTTTTCCATCTTTTCTTTTCTGAGAGACTATAATTGGGGTGTTCAAATCCCCTTCAGGGCCACATTGATCAATGATTGAAGCTGCTATGGACTTTACCCAATCTGGGTCAATAGCCCTCAAACGTTCTGATCGATCAAGCTCAGACAAAGAAACTCGAATTATACCCATGTTCACGCCACCTTGCTTTTTTCACAGTGACGAGAGCCTTTTGACGCGATAGTATTCTGACCGATGGAACGAGTCCCATCAGGATTGTAACGAGCTGGCCATATCCTGAAGGGGTTGATGTTTAAGTGGTCTGCTATCGCTTTCTCTCCAGCAGGAGAGACATGATAAAGGATCGCCATTCGACAGGCGCTTTCAGATAATCCATTCTGGAGAGCTAGGTCGGTTAAGGAAATTCCGGTTTTGCGGACTTTCGCTTTGATGTCTTCGGGGTGCCAACCTTTTCGCGCCATCTTTTATTCCTTTTTTAACCGGGTGCAATCCGGTTTTTTAAGGGTGTTCAAATTTACGTTCGTAAAGAACATAGTCGCATATATGCGTGGATACAAGAATAAATTCTAGTTTCATGCATTTTTAACTATTGTTTTTGCGTATATACTGAATAGAGTGTTGTTGTTATTATGAAAACACGGGATGAAACTGCGCATTTCGTCGATGAAACCTCAGTTTCAGGTATTGCACCTGGATTTGAAACTAGACTAAGTGCGGTTTGCTCAGATGTCGGCACTAAGAAAAAAGCGGCAGAAGTGGCGGGTATCTCTGAGGACTCTTTGCACCGCTATATTCGGGGTGAGACCAAGGTCTCTCTTGATCCTATGGCAAAGTTATGTGCTTACACCGGGAAGACTTTGGATTGGCTTGTAACAGGTAAAGCTCCCACACTCTTGGGAGAAAACTTGGATGGGAGCATTCTTCCACCCGACCCCAAGACCAATCAGATAGACCCTGACCTCTTCGCCAAAGTCGTGGGCCAGGTTGAGCAATTTCAAATAAAGAACAAGATTGATGTCGACCCATTAAAAAAGGGAGAATTAATCCTAGCAGTCTATTTTTTGACAGCAAATACAATGCATTATGGTGGTGATTATACTGAAACCCTTGCGAAAATAGAAGCTGACATGGGCAGGATAATCCGCCTTGCTACCAACTAATCACAACATCTAGTACATACTTTGGTATGTATTTACAACTGTGCGCGAATACCTTAAAAGTAGTGGGGGAGGATAGGGGCTACTACCCTCCGTTCCGGACAAAACGGCTGTCCTTATCGTGATTCCACGCCCACTCTCCCCGCGGGGAGTCCGGTGTTGAGGTAGGGGGTAGCCAGTGTTTAGTAATGAACAAAAAGCATATTCTTCAGTTAAAGAAATACTAGAAGACACAAAGTCAAAAAAAATCATAAGTATTAATCAAGTCCTAATAGTTTTAAGTATTGTATTATTAATCGCTATTGGTGCTTTTTCTTTTCAAATCGTGTCTTGTGGAAAAAAACATGGGGAAGAACATGTTAAAAATCAAGTAACTGCTTATGAACAAAAGATGAATTCTTATAGGAAGCCTAAAAATGACAAAGAAAGAAAGAATCTGGACCGCAGTAGGACTTTGTATTCTTTGTTTAGTGGTAATTAAAGTTCTTCCGACCGGCTCCCCCCAGCCAGAGCCTACTGCATTGTCCCTTGAGACAGCCGCCTGGCTTACGGATTACTATGATAAAACCCCAGTTGGTGGTGGCTGGCATGTTTCCAGCGTCACAGCTAAAGGCGAAGCCGCAATCATCAACCTTTCCGTCCCTAAAGGTATTGAATTTTATGATATCGATTTTGGGGGGATCGTTTGCCCCAACAAACTAGAGGACGTATGGAAAAAAGTGGACGACGGTAAATCTATCGAACTAAAAATCTCAGAAAGCGGCGGTAGTAAATCCCAAAAAGTGAAATGCTAGAAAATTACTCCAAAATCAAATGACGAAAACTTCTTTTGCCCTATGCAGTCCAAAAACAAAATAAAAGCGCAAATTTTTTTTGAGCTACCTTTAAAACCCCTTTAAAACTGCGGATGTCCCGTTATATCCTCCAATATCCCGGATAGTCCCGGTTACTCCAATATCTAATGACGGGTTACAACCATCCTGCAGTTCGTGAGAAAGCGACTATAGGAGCTTTCGAAAGACGTTGTGACAAGCAACAGCCCGAGAGTTTCTCCAAGGATAAAAAGTAACCCCAAGGCTGGTTTTTACTATTCCGTCTTCGACAATGGTTTCCGTTGTATGGACTTTCTGATTTTCTCAACGAAACTGGGATGGGAGCCTGGCTTTAATAATAAAAAGAAAAATCTTGTTAGGTCGTGCTTGGAAGGCGATAGCCATAGCAAAGTGTCGATGATCCAAAGCTTGCTTAGTGCTGAGGACTGTTTATTTTAGCACATGTTCTCCAAAAGTATTGATGTCAATTCACGGGGCTATGCAATAGGTGGACAGAATAATGTTACAGAACGAATATCAATTGACGCAACCAATTATCAAGCCCATGTCTTTTGAAGAGACATAGATAAAATTCAACTCCGGAACCAAGCCATGGACATCAAAAATATTGATCCGCAAGAGCTCTTGAATTCACTCCAGGCGGGGGTTGTTGTGCATAGCCCAACTACCGAGATATTGTATGCAAATCCAATGTCCTTGGAAATCCTTCGTTTAACTGAAAATCAAGTGATAGGAAAAGATGCTTTAGATCCAAATTGGCGCATGCTGGATAACCATCATAAACCCTTAACCACAGAGCAATATCCTGTTAACCGCGTTTTAAGAGAAAAGCGAGCCATTAATAACGTGGAAATTGGGGTGTGTGATAGTTCGAGTGAGGAGGTGACATGGGTTTTGTGTAATGCTTATCCTGAGTGGACCGAGGACAAAACAATATCTCAAGTGGTTGTCACTTTTATTGATGTTACCCATGATCATATCGACATTCCGTACAAAGATATCGTTGATTTATCAAATGACGTTATCGTTGTGACAAAGGCGACCCCCATCACGGACCCGGGACCTGAAATTGTATACGTGAATAACGCTTTTACCGACCTAACGGGATATACCCCAGAAGAGGCCATCGGAAAAGATCCAAGATTTTTGCAAGGAGACGATACGAGTGTGGAAGTCAGAGATCGAATAAGGGAAAGTTTAGCCGCTGAAGAACCAACACGTGAAGAAATATTAAATTATTCCAAACGTGGGCAACCCTACTGGCTTGACATGAATATTGTGCCTTTACGAAATGAGTTTGGAGAAGTGACATATTTCGCAGCTATTGAAAGAGATGTAACGGAAGCCAAGAAACTCGAACAAGAACTAAAAGACCTCGCACTAACTGACCCCTTAACGGGTTTGTATAATCGCAGGGGGTTTGATGAATTGGGGCGAAACAGCCTCTCAACAGCTAAGCGCAACAAACAACCCGTGTGCATTGCAATGCTTGATATTGATTACTTTAAAAAGATCAATGATGAATACGGTCATAATGTTGGAGATACTGTTCTGGAAGACTTGGCTTTGTGCCTTAAAGGGCACTTTCGAGAGAATGATTTGATTGGTCGTTTGGGGGGAGAAGAGTTCGCTGTTATTCTCTATGGAACAGAAATAAAATCTGCATATAACAAGCTTGAAGAACTAAGAAAAGATATCGAGGCTAGATCTGTCAAAGGCCCAAAAGAGATCAAGTACACCGTGAGCATTGGTTTCTGCAAAGTTGTAGAGTATAAAAGGCTGAATGAGGCTCTGAAAAAATCCGACAAAGCCCTCTATAAAGCCAAAGATGCTGGCCGAAATCAAGTCGTTGAAATATAAAGAATTTTTCATCATTAGTCATGGCTAACGGTTGCCAATAACTGTAGCGTTTATTGTACCGAATATTTACTCAAGTACTGTTCGCCTTCAAGCAGAATGAATGTGGGCCGAATATAACTTACGGTCTGTCCACCCGTCCTCCATTACCAAATTTTTAAAGGCTCTCGCGTTAATCGCACGAAGGTCTTTTTTATTAATGACCTCTTATAGATCTGGCCTCAAAACTTGCCGTTATCGTTCTTCCACCCGCTCCGGGGGGAGATGTTTTCGGTTGTGTCCCAATGTTCTACCAGCATGCCATCGGTGACCCGAAAGAGGTTGTAGAATGCACAATGGTTGCCGTCAAAGTTACCCTCGCTGACGCAAAGCACGAAATTACCTTCGGCTAAAACACGATGAATTTGTTGGTAGTCAATCTGCCTTGAACCATTGTCCTTGGCTTCCAATGCGAGATATAGCCCGGACAAGTCGTCCGTAAGTCGCGGATTATGTTCGACGTAGGTGTCCTTATCAACATAATCCGTCAGCCGGTCGAGTTGCCCATCAATAAGCACCATTTTAACAAAGGATCGAACGATGGCGCGGTTTGTTTCCGTCGATTCATGGTCAACCGCTTCTGTTGCTCCATCCACCATGCTATGGCCTGATTGATTGGGTCCCAGCCTTGCCTGGATATTGTCACAGTGCTCCACGGCTCGACCGTCTTCAAAGCGGAACACCTCAAAGCCAATATTCCTGCGCGAAAAATCGTACTCGGTATGTGCAAAGACGAAATCACCATCCTCGAAGGCACGGACGATGTTTACCCGAGGAGAGGTTTTTGAAAGTCGCTGAAAAAGGACAGCTAACCCCTCGCTCCCTTCGTGAGTTTGTGGGTTGTGCTGTATATATTTGTCTTCATTTACGATGGCAACTGGTTCCGGATCGCCAGTTTCAATGCTCTTCAGCAATGCTTTGATTTGATCTTTTTTTGCCAAGGCTGTTATCCTTAACAGTCAAAATTGTATTTCTCACACGCCTATAAACCATTGACGATAAGGGATGTGTAGGTAGATCGCAATTATGAAATTATAGAACACAATATTTATTATTTTTCTACCGCTTCTCCTCTCATAAGCGCGTTACCACATGCCTTTATTATCGTTTATTGTACAAGACATGCATCATATGGTCGAGCTGGATGGCGGCTATATCACTGAAGTGCTCAGAAATAGCTATTGATGTAGATTGGCTTCACGCAGGACGTCTTCGTTTTCCACTCGGCGTTTATGGGCGTTGGCAAGTTTCCCCAAATTCTTAATGAATGAGAAAAAACCGATGACCATGAATAACCCGGCCCCGGTTACAAAAGTGAGTGGTGTCTTGGAGAAGGTCTGTTCCCCCGTAAACCTGCCAATCGCGACCCCAGGGATCTGACTGATTATAAACAGGCAGCAGATTAAGCTAAGTAGCAATGCCATTAAGCTGTTTGCTCGGTATGTTTTTATTTGTTTATTTGTGCCCTCCTTTTCTTTGAAAGCGGATAGAAGGGTTATTTGCGTATCGTGCGAGGTTCTGACCATAGCTCTGCACCTTTTTTATTAGAGTACCTTCTAAAAAATATAGGAATTATGTGAAGCTTTTTTTACGGTTCTGTGACTTTTGTTAGAGGGTTTGGTATTGACGTTGTGTCTCGTTCGCCTAAATGATCTTTTATGAAAAGTAAAAATCAGAAACCAATTCTAGTGGAGTTTACGCCACAACTGACCCCAAAACAGATGCTAGAGCAGGGGGTGTTTGGAGGATGGTATTTTGAAGGGGAGTATGAAGAATTCCCTTCTGACTGGTTTAACGGGGCAAAACTGAGCCTAGAGGGGTTTGATCCTACCTTAAATTGCTTTGGTGTAAGGGCAGGACAAAGCCGTGTTGAATGGCAACAAAAAGGATGGATAACGCCTGAGGACCCCTTAGGCTGGTTCCAATGGTATTGTCGCTACTCAATGGGACGGCGCCTAGATGGGATTGACCAGTTCCAGATTAAACGTTGGAAGCAGTTTGGCCCACGACATCTGGGTGGTATTAGAAAAAACTGTGAGGCTTATGACTTCTCTTGTCGCCGGGGACAGCGACAAGCTCTGTTACAGTGGGCCTATGATCCGTTTTTCTAATTTTCCAAACACACAATTCGGTAGCAATCCTATTCCGCGCCTTTCCACCCCCTAAGCGCTCTCCCAAATGCCTCAAACAACGAGACCGATACAGTATCCTGTGCGGCGTTGTATTCTGGGTGCCATTGTACGGCGAGGGCGAAGCCTTTGACGTGTTCGATGGTGAGGGCTTCGGCGGTGCCGTCGGGGGCATAGCCATCTATGTTGATGCGGGGGCCAGGTACATCTATGCCTTGACCGTGCAGAGAATTGACCATGACTTCATCAGCGTTAAAGATTTTAGAATAAAGTGACCCCTCTGAGAACTTTACAGAGTGACGTAGGGCGAATTTTTCATCCATGGTGCCGTCAGGGGGCATTCGGTGATTTATGCGCCCTGGGAGATCACGTATTTCGGGGTGTAGTGTGCCGCCCATGGCAACATTAAATTCTTGAAATCCTCGGCAAATGCCTAAGATCGGCTGTCCTACCTCTACACAAGCACGAATTAAGGGCAAGGCAACGCGGTCTCGGTCACGATCAAAAACTCCGTGGGCTTCGGTAACCTCGTGTTCGTATTCTTCGGGGTGAATATTGGGGCGACCGCCCGTAAAGAGAAAACCATCACAAACCTTCATGATTTGCTTGATGTCGATAGCTTTGGGGAGAGACGGGATGATCAGCGGTATGGCGTTGGCGACTTCGGCAATTGCTTCGATATTGATGTTTCCAGAGGTTTGAGCCGGGTACTCGTCTTCGATAAGGTGGAGGTTGGCAATAATGCCTACGACAGGTTTTTTAGTAGAGATAACCGTTCTCCTTAGTTTGGTATTCTTCAGACAAAATCTATCGAGAAATTATTCATGTGGCAATCATTCCAACCTTAGTCAACTAAGTTATATTCACTTGCTGCCGTTGGCCCACCATCACAAACCACCCGCCCAATTTCAACCAAATGGATCAAATGGGCCAGCACCGTATGCCCTGCAGCCGGATGGAGGTTACGCGGTACGCCTCGGTATATGTAGGCAACCATATCTGGAACGGTAGTCTTTCCTTTGGCTAAAGCCGTGAGAATGGCCTGATCTCGGCGTTCTCGGTGGGTAATGAGGGCTTCAACGTGTCGTTTGGGGTCGGTAATAGCGGGACCATGGGTGGGCCAGTAGGTGGTGTCGTCGCGTGCTAGGAGCTTGGTGAGAGAAGCAATATAAACCTGCATGTCGCCATCTGGGGGAGAGATAACCGAGGTTGACCAGCCCATCACATGATCACCGGAAAACAGGACTTTTTCTTCTTTGAGGGCAAAGCAGACGTGATTTGAGGTGTGCCCTGGAGTATGGACCGCTTCAAAGGTCCAACCGTCGCCTTCAATAACATCCTCATCTTTGAGAACAACATCAGGGGTGAACTCCAAATCCCCCCCTTCCATAATTCGCATTTTATCTGGGGCCTGGCCTGACCCATGGGGGCCGAAACCATAAGTCGGTGCGCCTGTGACTTTCTTAAGGGGGGCCGCAGCGGGGGAATGGTCGATATGGGTGTGGGTCACCAGAATGTGGCTTACTGTAGCATCACCGATGGCAGAAAGTAGCGCCGCGACGTGATCGTCATACAAGGGGCCGGGGTCGATAACGGCAACGTTTCCTCCGGGTTCTCCTGAATCGACAATGTAAGTACCTGTGCCATAGAAAGTGAAAGAGCTTGGGTTTCGAGCTACCACACGTTGGATGCGTGGTGTGATGCGTTGCGCCTTGCCGTATTCAAAATCCATATCGCGGACAAAGGGAATTCCAGTAGACATTTGTTCTTCCTAAAAACCTATAATGGAGTAGGGCGGATATTTCCTTTGAGAGCCCAGCGGCTGCCAATGAAGTTAACCGGGATACCGAAGGCTGTCACCAGGACAATGGCAAAATATTCGTTAATCCCGGCATAATCGACACTGAGATAGAGGACACCCCGGCAAAAGAGGTAAGATGCGATATAAAAAACGAAGTATCGGACCAGTTTGATTTTTGAGAGGGCGACATCAAAGGTTTTTTTGCTGTTCATCAGCCATGAGCCAAATGTCGCGATGACGAAGGCAATGGCGAAAGACATCTGATGACCGAAAAAAGACAGTAAAGTCCAGTAAATAGCCCAGGAGACGATGGTGTTGACGACACCAACAGCCAGGAATGAAGAAACTTCTTTTTTCATGTAATGTAGATATGCTTACCAATTGAAAATTGGGTGCACCATATCACTGCTTTACCAAAATGAAAATTCTTTACCGTATCCTCGTTTCATTATAAGCCTACGACCTGTGTCGGATGAAAGATTGAAAATGGAAATGTCGGATCTACAAAAGAAAATTGCTTGGATAACAGGAGGCTTTTTGATCCTTCTTAAAGCAATGTTTCTCATAGTTTACGGCCCTCTCCATCTCCCAGATAGTGGGGGCTACACGGTCTTTGCAGACTTGATGCTCTCCAAATCAGATTGGTTGCATTCCCTTGATTTAAAAACCAACTATTGGCAAGATTTAACGGCCTTTCGTTCTATTGGTTATCCCGCATTTATTGCCCTGACAAAGATAATTAGTGGCCCGTCTTATGATTGGCTAGCGGTAATTTTCCAAATTTCCCTCTCCTTAGTGACAAGCTATTTTATCTTCCGTCTTGCTCATATGCTGACAGAACGCTTTTGGGTGGGGATGTTTTGTGCGCTAGCTCATGCTCTCAGCCAAGGCATGCTCATGGATCAATGTATCCTTACTGATAGTATAAACACTAGCCTACTGCTGATATTAGCCTGTTCAATTGGGATGGGTTTTTTAAGAAATGAAACACCGTTAACCCGTAAGCTCATAGGTCTTGGCTTGCTCATGGCTTTGGCTTTTTTGGTCAGAGAAGCTGGCAACCAACTTCAGTTTCTCTATTGGCCTGTTGTTGCCTATTGGATTGTGCAGACTACGACTAGTTGGAAGCAACGCTCTGTTTTGTTTGTCAGTTTTCTTTTACCCATGCTGCTTTTTACTCAAGTTTACAAAGGTTGGAATGAATATCGCAGTGGGGAGAGATTTATTACAACGGCAGGGCAAACAACGATGTTTTTGCCTGCCATTGAGATTAAAAAAAAGGGCATCAATGTCTTTGAAAATGATGAATATTTGAAAGATATGCCACCCTATAGGGAGCCCTTAGATCAAGTTTTCCCTATTCTAAACATTCAGATTATCAACAAACATTTAGCTGAAACGCATGGATTGAATGGAGCCGATATTTCTCGATATGGGTTTAAAAGTTATTTTAAGAACTGGTTTAACTATCCACTCTTGATGCTCCAATACACATTGTCGGAAATACGAGAGAAACAGGCTTTTGTTACCTTTATGCCCTTTGAAACCATGATGAAGATCGATTTTTGGGCAACAGGGTATAAGCCGTTTGATAAAAAGCGAAACCTGTTCAAGAAGGTGAAAGACGAAAGTCGGTATGATTTGCTCGCGGCTTACATTGGGCGCCATATCAGCCGAATTATTTCAGTTGTCCTGACCATTACCTTTGTTTTTGGGGTGCCAATCACATTAATCCAACATTGGAAAGGCCGGGCTTACAAAGTTTCTCAGGTTGATCCAAAATATATACTTATTTTCATGTATTGGCTGATTTATTTCGGTTATACATCTGCTTACGCAATGGTACACTTAGAGCAACGTTACCTTCTTCCTGTTGTCTCGTTGAGTGTTGTTGCGGCTATGTTTGTTCTGGCGGAGCCGCTAGAAAGACTTTGGGCGAAGGTACACTCGTTAATAAATAGGGGATCGAGTACACATGGGGGCTAAAGCCGTAACTAAAAAACAGAAGGCTAATGTTGAGCTATCTGTTGTCGTTCCTTTTTACAACGAAGAAGATAATATTCGTCCCTTGTATGAAGAAATTCGCGATACGCTCATTGCTACAGGCCGAAGCTATGAGATGATTTTTGTCAATGATGGCTCCAAAGACAAAACCCAAGAGCGTGCCATTGAGATCGCTCAGGAAGATCCTCATGTACAAATTATTGATCTGTTGTTGAATTATGGGCAAACAGCAGGCTTGATGGCGGGGCTTGATAATGCCGTAGGTGATATTATCATTTCCATGGATGGTGATGGACAAAATGACCCTAGGGAAATCCCTAAGCTCTTAGAAAAACTCGATGAAGGCTATAGTGTTGTTTCTGGCTGGCGGTCTGATCGTCAAGACAAGGCGATGACCCGTAAGTTGCCTAGCCGAGTAGCAAACTGGTTAATCTCGAAAGTTTCCGGCGTCCATCTCCATGATTATGGTTGTGCCTTAAAAGCTTATCGTCGTGATGTTGTAGAACAAGTCCGTCTTTACGGGGAGATGCATCGTTTTATTCCAATTTATACGGTTTGGCAGGGTGGTAAAATCGCTGAAGTGCCAGTGAACCATCGGGCTCGTACCCATGGGGAATCCAAATACGGACTTAACCGTATTTTCAAGGTCTTGCTCGACCTGATGCTGGTGATCTTCCTGGAACGATATATGACCAAGCCCATCTACGTATTCGGTGGTTTCGGTTTTGTCTCTTTGTTCCTGTCTGGACTCTGCGCTATTTGGGCCATTTGGCTGAAGCTCTTTGAGGCAACCTCCTTTATTTCGACCCCTTTACCTACTTTGGTTGGGACATTCTTCACCACGGGGGTCCTCTGTATCTTAATGGGATTATTGGCAGAGTTGATGATGCGGACCTATTTCGAGGCCCAAGATAAGAAGATATATCAAGTTCGTTCTCATAGTAACTTCGCCAAGAAGTAAGCCATGTGCGGGATTGCGGGGTTTTTTGGTTCTGGTGATCAAGGTGACCTAACCCGTATGGCCCAGGCGATTGTTCATCGAGGGCCGGATGGTGAAGGCTATTATCAAGACCCCACCCAACCTGTTTTCTTTGCCCATCGCCGATTGTCTATTGTTGATTTAGCCGACGGTTATCAACCTATGAGCAATGAAGATAAGTCGGTTTGGGTAACCTATAACGGCGAAATTTATAATCATCTTGAGCTACGCCAAGAACTTGAAGCCAAAGGTCATCGCTTCGCTACCAACCATAGCGACACCGAGGTGTTGGTCCATGGCTGGGAAGAGTGGGGGACGGAGCTGCCCTTAAAGCTCAATGGGATGTTTGGTTTCTGCATTTGGGACCGCAACAAAAACACTCTGTTCTTGGCTCGGGATCGTTTTGGCGAAAAACCACTCTTTTGGGCTGAGCAAAAGGATTTATTTGTCTTTGGCTCTGAGCTAAGTTGCATTAAGGCTCATTCAAAATTTAAGAGCAGCTTTAATCGTCTGGCGTTGAAAAAGTACTTCGCCCACGCTTTTATTCCTGCGCCAAATACAGCCCTTGAAAATTGCTACAAGCTCAAGCCTGGGCACTGGCTGCTTTTTGATTTGAAAACCAACAGCAAAACCATTGAACCCTATTGGCAATTTCGAATTGATGTCTCTCAAAACCCGCCGAGTTTTGAAGAAGCAGCGGAAGAAATTGAGCGGCTATTGGTGCAATCGGTCAAACGACGGTTGATGAGTGATGTGCCTCTTGGGGTGTTTCTTTCTGGTGGGGTAGATAGTAGTTCTGTCGCCGCAGCTATGTGTAACCTTCGCCCTCCAGAGAGTGTTCAGAGCTTTGCTATTGGCTTTGAAGAAAAGTCTTACGATGAGTCCAAACACGCTCGCTTTATGGCGGATGGGCTAGGTTGTAGCCATCATGAAAAAATCCTCGACCTCAATCAGGCGCGATCCATTATTGATGATGTACTCTCAAGGCTAGACGAGCCCATGGGGGACGGGTCACTGTTGCCGACCTACTTGTTGTGCCAGTTCGCCCGTCAGAATGTTACCGTGGCTTTGAGCGGTGACGCCGGGGATGAGCTGTTTGCTGGATATGACCCCTTTAAAGCCCTAGCGCCTGCTCGCCTCTACCACTCGGTTATGCCGAACGCTCTGCACCGCGGCATGAAGTCTTTGGTAGAACTAATGCCAAAGTCTTCAAAGAATATGAGTTTGGATTTCAAACTGCGTCGCGTGCTGATGGGCTTGGATTATGGACCTGAATTATGGAATCCTGTGTGGATGGCGCCTTTGGCCAAGTCAGATATGGATGAGCTGTTTAACGAGCCCACAGCTGTTGAAGAAATCTATAGTGAGGCCCTTGAGCTTTGGCGCGAGGACCCGAACAAAGGGACCGTGGATAAGACGTTAGAGTACTTCACTAATTTTTACTTGCCCGATGATATCCTCACCAAGGTTGATCGTGCTGCTATGCTTAATGGCCTGGAAGCTCGCTCAATTTTCTTAGACAACGATCTCACAGATTCTATTCGCCACCTACCTGCGGAGTATAAGTTTGATGGCAAAACTACCAAAAAAATCCTCAAAAAAGCCATGCAGCGCTTAGTCCCTCAAGACATCCTAAACCGTCGCAAAAAAGGCTTCGGCATACCCTTGATGAGTTGGCTTAAAGACATTCCTCTCACCTCAGGAAACGCGCCTCAATTGGGTCTCGACCCACAAAAAATTGACCATTTTATCCAGGCCCACCAAGAAGAAGGCAAAGATCAACGGTTATTTCTGTGGAATTGGCATGTTTTGCAAAAGAGCGGATTATTGAGCTAGGTAGAGTGATTTCATCTTCCTAAGTTTATTCCAGAAATTCTCCATAAACAAAATCTAGCCTAGCAGTGGCATTTTTGGGGAGTTGTTTTAGGCCGTATAGCTCAGAGAGTTTTTGATAGAGGATTGGTTTATCGAATGTATCTTCTTCGGCGGCAAGATCGAAGAGGACTTCTCCTAGTTCTGAGGCGGGGATATCGTCGAAGCTGCGGTTGCCGAGTTCACGGGGGTTAACGCGCTTCATGGTAGGAAGCCAGAGGAGGGCGACGACACCTTCAGCACTTGGGTCGCGCTCCATGGAAATTTTGCCTTGGCTGTTGGCTTTTTTTAGTGCCGTTGAAAAGCGCCGAACCGCCGCTCCGGTCAATTTCGCCATGCCCCCTTTTTTCGAATAAAGATTAAAGGCCCGTGAGGAAAGGATTGGCCCTTCCATAGCAACGATTTGAACCAGCCCTTCAACGATTTGGTCCGTTAACTCGTCGGTTCCGTCCATAATCTGGCGGGTAATGGCGCGGCGACTTTCAGGCGTTGGTTTGCCCATCCAAGGGGTGAAAGGGGCGAGTTCCATTTATTAAAAATCCATTGTTGAGTTGTTGTGCTGGAAGGAGATATTAAACACTTATTCTCGGATAAGACACGATTATTCAGGCATAACCCGTCCGCGCCCCTTTTTCGTTACCCCCCGCTTTTTCTTACCTTCTAAACGTCGCTGTTTAGAGCCTTTGGTCGGCTTTGTCGCCCGACGATGCTTGGGAGCAACTGCGGCCTTTTTTATAAGTTCAATCAGTCGGTCCTGCGCATCTTTGCGGTTACGCTCCTGGCTACGGTATTGGTCGGCATTGATAACAAGGATACCTTCTTGGGTCAGGCGATTGCCAGCTAAGGCTTTAAGACGCAAATAAACCGCATTGGTCAGTGCAGGGCTGTGCCGGGCATCAAAACGCAACTGAACGGCGGTCTCCACCTTGTTGACGTTCTGCCCGCCGGGACCAGAAGAACGGGTGAAACGTTCTTCAAGTTCGTCGTCGCTGATGATGATGTTGTCGTTTACAGAAATCATGACTAAGTTATAGAATATATCGCTTGCGTTGGCAGTAGGGAAAACTACACTCCCTTCATAAATATTATTTATTGGCTGGAGCCATTTACGATGAAACGATCGAAAACACTGAAACTTGCTATTATGTCAGCAACAGCCTTGACCTTGACGGCCTGTGATAATCCCGAAGAAGTTGCTGTCTTTGAGAATGTGGCTCAGTGCGTTAAGCAAGATGGGTTTGGCATGGAAGATTGCGAAGCTAATATGAAAAAAGCTCAGGCTGAACATATTCGCGTCGCACCTAAGTATACGTCGGCTGCTGATTGTGAAGCAGATTTTGGCCCTGAGCAATGCGAAACAGCTCCTCAGAAAACCCAAAACGGCGGTTCTGTCTTCATGCCTTTGATGATGGGTTATATGATGGGCAATATGCTCAGCGGTGGGTCTCGTACGGCTACTCAGCCTCTCTATCGTTCTAAAGATGATCCAAAAAATTTCCGCACTGGCGACAACAAGAAAGTAGCTGGCAAAACCGGATTGTCGAAAGTTCCTGGAAGTGTTGCAAAAGCGCCAACCACTAAGACAAGCACAATGCGTCGCGGTGGTTTTGGTGCTGCAGCACCACGTGTGGCTTCTCGAAGCTATGGTGGGTGATCTTTAATTCATGCAAAGAATAACGATTGAAGAACGTGACGATTGGAAAACCCAAGCGGAAAACCTTGGATTTAATTTTCATACTATGTACGGGGCGGCTTACTGGGATGAGACCGCCTGCTATCGCTTTAGCCTCCAGCAGGTTGAGGAACATATTGAAGACCCCAGCGCTGAGATTGAGCGCATGTGCTTTGATGTGGTTAACCGGGCTGTCGAGAATGAAGAGATTATGGAAAAGCTCGCCATCCCGGAGTTCTTTTGGGATTATATCCGTGCAAGTTGGTTAAGTCGGGAACGGAATCTTTATGGGCGCTTAGACCTTTCTTATGATGGCACTGGCCCTGCTAAGCTGCTGGAATATAATGCAGATACCCCAACCTCCCTTTATGAAAGCTCGGCCTTTCAATGGGTGTGGCTTGAGCAAGCTATTGAGCGAGAAATTATCCCCCCAGCATGTGATCAGTTCAATTCTATCCATGAAACTATGGTTAAAGCTTTAGGAAGTCTTGAACTTAACGGGCGGTTGCATCTGGCTTCCTGTAAAGGAAGTACAGAAGATGAAGGTACGGTTCGCTATATTGAAGAATGCGCTGTCCAGGCAGGCATAGAAACCGCTTTCCTCAATATGGAAGATATTGGTATTGATGCCAATGGCCACTTCACTGATGTGGACGATATGGGGATTGCGACCTTGTTCAAGCTCTACCCATGGGAATGGATGATGACTGACGAGTTTGGTAAATCTATTCCAGGTAGTGGCGTTACCTTCATTGAACCAGCTTGGAAGTCGGTGTTGTCAAACAAAGGTCTTTTGCCTTTGCTGTGGGAGATGTTTGAAGGGCACCCTAATCTTCTTCCAGCCTATTTTGCTGATGATCCGAGAGCTTCTGATCTGACAGGTGGTTATGTCCGTAAGCCTTTGTTCTCAAGAGAAGGCAGCAATATTGAAATGGTGCGTCCTGGTGAAGAACCTTTGGTAGTAGAAGGCCCTTACGGTGCAGAAGGCTTTATAGTTCAAGCTTTACACGCGCTCCCTGTGTTTGAGGAAAATCATACGGTTATCGGGTCTTGGCTCGTGGCCAGTCAGCCCTGTGGCATGGGGATACGTGAAGATAACTCTCCTATAACCAAGGACAGCTCTCGCTTCCTCCCTCACGTTATTCTGGATTGATCTCAGCGGTTCTCTAGAGTTTTCTTTAGGGTGTGAATTGCATCTGCAATATTGATGGGTTTGGTAATAATATCTTTGAACCCTGCGGCGCGGCATTTATCAAGAACATCAGGCATCGCATTTGCGGTTACGGCAATAAATGGTGACTGATGTGATCCTTCTTTGAGGCCTTTGATCTTCTCTAAAGTTTCAAAGCCGCTTATCCCAGGAAGGTTAAGGTCTAGAAGATAGACATCAAAGTCTTTGCTTTGGGCAAGCTTAACCCCTTCCTCACCCGTGGTGACGGTGGTGAGAGTAGCATTCGGGGACATCCTGAATATTTCATGCATCAGTTGAGAATTGTCAGGGTTATCCTCAACATAGAGAACATCACTTGGGGGAATTTCATTTAAACTACCCACTGACCTGTGAATGCCTGTCTTCTGGGATTTGGCTCTACCTTGAACAATTAAGGGGAATTCAAACCAGAATACGCTGCCAACCCCTTCAGTGCTTTCGGCATCAATCGTTCCTGACATTAGTTCAACTAAACGCCGAGTAATAGAAAGTCCAATTCCCGTACCTTCTACTGAAGAAGATTCGGCATTCAAACGGTTGAAAGGTGTGTATAGCTTTTCCATGTTTGCTTTGGAAATACCCACACCTGTATCATGGACAGATATCCTCAATATGTTGTTGGGCTGCATTGTAGCCTTGATCTCGACACTTCCTTTAGGACGATTATATTTAATCGCATTTGAGCTTAAGTTGATGAGGATTTGGCTAAACCTTGTCTCATCAGATGTTATTATTAAAGGGGGGGCAGAGGTTAAGATGTCGGTTGATAAGTTGACGTCATGTTTAGTGGCTAGGGGCCCCAAAATCTCCATACATTTTTGAACAATTTCAGCTACATCTAAGGCCTGCATCGAGAGTTGTACCTTGCCAGCTTCAATTTTGGCCAGATCAAGTATTTCATTGATGAGATTTAGCAAATGGTTCCCGGCATCTAAAACATGCTGAATATATTCTTTGTGTTTGCCTGTTAAGACGTCAGCGGCTTGCATTTGTAAGAGTTGGCTAAAGCCCAAGATACCGTTAAGTGGTGTTCGCAGCTCATGGCTCATGTTTGAGACAAAATCAGATTTAGCTAAATTTGCCTGGTCCGCAATATCTTTTGCTGAGCGTAATTCTTTTTCATTATCAATATGTTTGGTGATGTCTCTCGCAGCCCCGCGGAATCCTGCAAATTTTCCATCTGGTGTTGTGAAGGGGCGCCCGCTGAGTTCGATAAACAAAGTGCGCCCATCAGCAGCTTTAATAGGGTAAGAGATATCCGAAAATGGCTCTCTGTTTTTGAGGGCTTGCTCATATTCTTCAAGCTGATTGTTGGGGTCGTCACGGGCAACGTCACCTTGGTCAATCTCTTGACGTGTTTTGCCGATATAGTCATTTGGGTCTAATCCAGTGACCACGTGGCTACGACCTGAGAGGTAGATGAAGCGGTTATCAGGCCCCATTTCCCAGAACCAATCAGATGCAGACTCAGCAATGTCTCGGAGGCGTTCTTCGCTTGACTGCAAGGCATCCTGGACATAAGTGCGTTCGGCGATTTCTTGCTGTAGGTGTTCGGTGCGGTCTGCAACTCTTTTCTCCAGCTCTTCATTTGTCGAACGAACTTCATCATAAGCACTTTGGAGTTTAGTATTGCTTGACCGAAGCTCATCGATAGTTAGTTCAAGCTTAAAGGCCATCTCATGGATGGCGCGCTCAACCATATCGATCTCATCTTTTTCTTTGCGGGTAAAGCCATTGCTATCGTCTTCAAGGATTGGACTGAGTTCTAGCCTAGAGCCAAGACCATCAACTTTTTCTGCGAGTTCATTTACCCGCGTAGTGACCAGCCTGTAGAAAATATAGAACATGAAAAGAGCAACGAAAAATGTTTTAACCCCGTTGCTGATAAGGATGTTTATCGCTTTAGAAATTATCCTGTCGTAAATTGCATCTAAGCTTGCGGTAACATGAAGAGTCGCAATTTCATGCTTTTCACCACGTTTTAGGTGACGCAATGTGTATTCTCGAGAAACAATTTCTTCTGATTTCAGTAGGCCTGATTTCCAACTTCTTTTTTTATCTGTCGTTGTAATTGTTGCGTGCTCGATATCACGCAGCTTTACCAAAGCATTTAGCCCGAGTTGAATTTGTTTTTCGTCATAAGCCCAAACACTTTCCACCAGATTTGGTAAATTAATATTTACCATATTAAGAACGGTTTCTAGGTTTGATCTTTGCTCCCGATAATCAACAAAAAGCTGGGCAGCCGTAATGAAAAGCGTAATGAGTGAACTGAAGGCAATCGTGAGCCCAATCAATCTCATTCCAATTTTGCCGCCTTTGGTAAAAAAGGCAAAATTAGGCACAGGTATACCCCAAAGGTTTAGCTTCCCTACCAAAAAACTTCATCCAATTTTATCGACCTGGTGGATTTAAAAATTCGTCTTTATTTAAAGTGGCCGCTATTTTCTCTAGCTTAGCCATTACATTTTCAGCATCAGGGTAAGCTTTTGAAAGGATAAGGTAAACCTTGGATTGGGACATCGTCTCAAATTTAATGTCTTTAATCGGGTTTTCTTGCAGGACTTCTTCTGCAGGATTGGCATAATCAAGAACATAGTCTGCTCGTCCAGCCTCAAGCATCGCAAAAGCTGCATGGTGACTACCAGCCTCGTTGTTGGAGATTTTGTTATCAACGATATAGCGTTTCAATCCTGCATAGCTATAGCCTCGGATCGTAATCAAGTCTTTGTCGAGGAGGTCTTCACGTTTCGTTATAACGGGGCTTTTACCTCGGCTATAGATACGAATTTCGACAACTGCGACGGGCTCTTTGCTGACAAGGCAGCAGCCATTTAAGGCTTTTTTTGCATTAACCAGCATTGAAAATTTTGAAACGTTATTTCGTAAATTTTCAAACATGCGTTTGGCAGGGTAGTCTTGAGCATGCCAAGGTATGCCGGCTTTCTCAAAGAGAGGTTTTGCTAATTTAACCAAAGGGTTTTTTAGTTTGCCGTTTGCATCTCTTTTTGTGGTCCAAACTGAAATGTCTGGATAGGCGTATTCTAATTTTTCTGGGGCTGCATATGATGTAACTGAAAAAGAAAAGGTCCAAATTGCAAGTAGTAGAAATGAAAATAATATCTTTATAAACCAACCTGAAGGAGTTGAGTTGTTTTGTTTCGTATAAGTAGTCCCCATCGTGACGTCTCCCTTTTTCGGGTTGTTTGGTTTATCCTCTGAGTTGAAGATGGTACCATATTTTATGATGTTTACATAACTACTTCTTTGAATTTTTAGCCTAAATCCTTGTTTAACTTTAGGCTGTTTCTTGACAAAAATGACAATCTCTATATGGTCCCGATAAATTCAATCAGGTGACTCCTGGGGCGTAATATCCCTTGGGGGTTTTTTTATTCTTGCTTGAGAAGGAAATAACCATGGCTCGTAAGAAGAAATCAACCAAAGCTGCTTTTGTTTCGTTTAATGTTATCTACGAAGATGGATCCCAAAGCTCAAATCGTAAAATTCCTTCAGAGTTGTTGGAAATGACCTTTGGTGATGAAGATGTTCAAGCACAAGTAAGGACGGCTATTGAAGAGCAAGATAATCGTATTGCTGAAAAATCTGGTTTCCGGAAAGCTAAAATTAAATCCATTAAGCGGGCATAAGATTTTTGAGTTTTGGTTTTCATCTTATGCTGGTGTATAACAGGTTTTTTTAAGTTGAGTTCTGGAGTGTAAATTATCGTGTGGACTAAGAAACTTCGCATAGTTCTTGCGCTCACAGCTCTTCTTGTTGCAGGTTTTGCGACAACGAGTGTGGTTAGCTATATCGTTGCCCATGATTCTCTCTCTGAACAAATCGCCGAGACGACGCTTCCTCTGACAAGTGACAATATTTATTCTGAAATTCAGCAAGACTTGCTGCGACCAATCTTTATCTCATCATTGATGGCGCAAGACACTTTCGTGCGAGATTGGGTCATGTCTGGAGAGAAAGATGTTGCCTCGATAACTCGTTATCTGAGTGAAATTCAAAAACAATATGGAACAATTACCAGTTTTTTTGTTTCTGAGGAAACCCGTAAATATTATCATTCTTCTGGAGTTCTTAAAACGATTAAAGAAGAGGATCCTCTAGATAAATGGTACTTCAAAGTCAAGAATATGCGAGACGACTATGAGGTTAATGTAGATATAGATACGGCCGATAAGCAATCCATGGTCATCTTTATTAATTACCGAGTTTATGACTACTCTGGTCGTTATATTGGTGCTACTGGGGTCGGACTTGCCGTTGATGCTGTTAAAAAACTAATTGAAACCTACCAGCAACGGTATGGTCGCAAAGTATATTTCACGGATCGACAAGGAGTTGTCGCGCTTAATAGTACTGGGTACACGGGGGAAAAAAACATACATGAGCGTCAGGGGATCAAAAAAATTGCGACGCAAATCCTTTCTTCTCCCAGCGGTTCATACACATACCAGAATAAGGGTCATACTGTTTATGTTAACAGTCGTTTAGTACCTGAATTTGATTGGTACCTTCTTGTTGAACAACAAGATGATCCAGGGGAAACTCGTATTCTCAATACCTTGTTAAGCAATCTATTGATTAGCTTGTTTATTACAGGAATTGTTTTGCTGTTGGCTAATTTGACGATCAGCAGCTATCAAAATCGCCTGGAGGAAATGGCGACGACAGATCAATTAACTGGTATCGCAAATCGCCATATGTTTGATATGCTTTTTGGTCATGCCCTTAAGTCTGCAAAACGGCATGAAGGCCCAATCTCTGCAATCATTCTCGATATTGATCATTTCAAATACGTTAATGATACCTACGGGCATGCCGCTGGTGACGCGGTTATTCAAAGGGTGGTAGGGGCAGCAAAAGAACAAATCAGAGAGTCTTATACCATCTGCCGCTGGGGGGGGGAAGAGTTCCTTCTTTTGCTGCCTGATTGTAATTTAGATCATGCTCTTAAATTGGCCGAAAATATTCGAGACGCAATTTTAAAGCTCGTTGTAAATTTTGAAGATAAAGATATTTCTGTTACGGCAAGTCTAGGGGTTACCCTATATAGAGATGAGGAAAGTCAGATTGAATTGTTAAAGAGGGCGGATAGTGCTCTCTATGAAGCTAAGAAATCAGGCCGCAATAGAGTTGAATTCAAAATCTAAAAACTCACACCAGCCTATTTTCTATCTATAATATTATTTCTATTCTTCGTCAAAACCATAAATTACAAGATGTATAGTTGTTTGTTGTTTGTGCTTAGATATTATTTAGTGTAATTGCAGCCATTGTTATTTTCTATGTTGCAATTTAGAGAAATCTTATATTAGTATCCGGAAAAATTATAGTAAGCCCTAGCTGTTATCAAAGATGGCCTACGGGGGGGCGTTCTATTCATTTGAGCTCAGGAGCGTGGCTATTGATTGTTAGGTCTAAAGGCTTAAGTACGCGCATTGTCGCTCTAGCTTTTTCGGTGATTATTTTTTTACTGGCCTCTATTGGCGGTACTGCTGTTGTTGAAATCTATGACCTGAGGAAGGATGTAGATAACATTTACCGACACCCTTTTGCAGTTAGTAATGCAGCAAAAGAAATCAATATTCACCTCAATGCCATGCACAGAAGCATGAAGGACGTGGTTCTTTCGACAAATCAGGAAGAATTAAATACGGCAATATCTAAAGTAAGCGATTATGAGAAAGAAGCCTTTGAAGATTTTGACATCATTTTTCAACGTTTTTTAGGCGATAAATCCCAAATCCAAAAACTTCATAAAAATTTTACTGCATGGAAAAGTATTCGAGATCGTGTCATCCGGCTTGTCCAGGAAGGGAAAGTTAAAGAAGCGGCTGCCCTAACAAAAGGCGAGGGAGCTGAGCACGTCGTCCTTTTAGAAAAACAAACGAGAAGCTTAGTTAAGTTTGCTCATGGAAAGGCAGAGGAGTTTAGAAACCAAGCTGTGCAAAGTGAGCGAGTTGCTTTTATTCTCGTGAGTACACTTCTATCTATTGCTATTATTGTTGCTGTGATTATTGCGGTCTGGGTTGTTAAAGATTTACGGGAAAACCGGAAACAAACAGCGCGTCGAGAAAACTTAATTGACCAAAACATTCTTATCGCCTGGATGAACAATGAAGGCAAAATATCTGATACAAGCAATCATTTAGCCCGTTTAGTTGGCGCAGAAAAATCAGAACTCATTGGACAAGATGCCAGTGCCATCCTTGGGGATGAAGGCCGCCATGATGATCTTGATGAAATCCTAAGAGTCGCCAGAAGTGGTAAAGTATGGTCCGGGGAAATTAGGCGTCTAGATAGTGAAGGAAACGTTCATTGGCTGCTTGCTGAAGTTCATCCTGAGCTTGATGAACTATTCTCTCCTGTTGGGTATTCAGTCATTTACCAAGATGTTTCCGATAAAAAAATCTCTGTAACCGATAAGCTGACTGGGTTACCAAATCGGCGTAGCTTTGATGCAACGATTGATCACCAAATTCGACTTGCACGCCGGGATGAAAATTATCTAACCCTTGCCATATTGGACGTGGATTATTTTAAAAAGTACAACGACAGCTATGGCCATCCAAAAGGCGATATTATCCTTAGCCGTGTCAGTAAAATCATTAAAGAGTCCATGAGGCGTCCTGGAGATTATGTTAGCCGGATCGGTGGGGAAGAGTTTGCTATCCTATTTAGTGGTAATGATGCTGTTCAATCTAGAAAGACCCTTGAAATGGTTTGTGCTGCGGTTGAACAACAAAAAATCCCACACGAAAAGAGTGATGTCAGTGATTATATAACGATTTCTATTGGGGCTTCTGTGGTCCATGGGAGTTCAATTCCCGATGTTGAAGAACTTTACGATGGCGCTGATCGTACCCTTTATATGGCGAAGAAAAAACGTAATTCAGTTATTGTTGAGCAAGGAAATATTACAACGATTTCCTCTGCGAGAAGTTAAGAGGCATCTAAGCTACAGGCAAGGGTTTTGCTGATATGTGACAAAGGTTTGCCTGTTGCTGATCGCCAAGTGTTGAAAGCTTCCTGGACTGAAGTTAAATCTCTTTTTGATGTTGGTTTCTTTTCAACAACACCAGCTTGGATTAGAGCTGCAATGACATCAGGGTTCAGGATGAATGAATCTTTACCCATTGTCCTTAGGAATACTTGACCAGTAAGCCCCCCTAAACGGCTACCTCTCTTTTTCAGTATATCCAATAGCCCTATAAAGTTCTCAGTTGGCCAATCAGCAAAGAACGCTGCAGCTGATCCATGTTCTTGAGCAAGATCGGCAACAAAAACGGCATTTTCAATTGTTGCCTTAATTTTCTGACCATTGCGAATGATCCGAGTATCTGAGGCAAGTTGATCTAGTTCATCGGGGGGAAGAAAAGAAAGGCGGCTTGGATCAAAGCTATGGAATGCTTCTTCAAACCCATCCCATTTAGCCTCAATTATCTTCCACACAAAACCAGCTTGGAAAACCCTTTTTGTCATGGTGGCGAGCCAGCGGTCATCCTGGATAGCTTTCAACTGCTCTGGGGGTTTTACATCAGGCATCAAAGCTTCAAGAGCTTGGTCTCCCCCTTTGCGTTCGGCAGCTTTTTGCCAAATATCTGAAAAATCAATCATGTGTTTATCAATTTATATAGCTGTGCCAAATTTCTGAAACGCGACCAGATTTAACCAATTTCTTTGTTGCTTCCTGAAGCTTTAATACTTGTTCGAGGCTTACCCCACTTTTTGAGCAATGTACCCAAAAATACCTTTCTGTTAAAACTAGAGGAGGAGCAAGAGTATTCTGATCAAAATTAACACGCCTCATATTAAAGCGAAATGCCATCAAAGGGCCTGCTATTGCATCGACTCTCCCTCGCTGTAACATAAGTACTGCTTGATAATCATCTTTGGTGAATCGTTTTTTGAAGGATGTGTCTTTATCAAATTGATGGTTAAAGTGACTGCCACGGACAACTCCGATATTGAGTCCTTTTAGGTCTTCATATGTTGCTAAAGGGGTTTCTTTTTTGGCGAGAACAATCAATTGCGCAGCTATTTTAATATCTGCAATAGGGTAAGAAAAAGCTTCACTATAAGGTGACCGAGCGACAATGGTGCAGCCGGGAATACTTGCTTTCACAGCCTCAACAACACGAGCTAAAGGTTCCAGGCTATGGTTAATGGTCAGTCCTGATAATTTTCCTATCTCATATGCAATATCATTTAGGATACCCTTACTTTCTCCTGTTTGGCTTTTAAAACCCCATGGAGAGATGTCCAATGTCTTAAAAGACAAAGGTTCCGCTTTTGCTGTAAAAGCAAAAGAGATGAATAGAAAAATAAACGTAATCCGTAATCTTGGCATCTTCGTAATCTTTCAAGAGGAGGGTTAATTACCCCTCCTCAGACAACGTTTTATTATCCAAATGTCTAGATTTTATAACCCATTCGCATTCCGCCCCAATGCCGACCCTTGACTACGATAGGGCTGGCGACATCTTTCATGAGAACAAAGTTCCCGCCCCCAAGGTCACGTCTGTAAGTTTGGACCAAAACTGGCTTTTGGTTTTTCCCAGCATTTAATCCCGTCCGATCATTAAAGATGCGTCTGTTCCGGCAGTTTGCATTGTTCCAGACAGGATCGTTTCCTTGGGGTTTTGATACGGCCATGATGTGGGTAGGCAGATATCCATTGCGATCAACCGCAGCAATAAAAGCAATTTTGTCGTCAGATTGAGTGATGGGCTCCTGAATGGGAGGTAAAACACGGTCTGTGAATTCTAAGAACCGCGTTGTCACTTGTTCGGGGTCGGTTCCAGAGATTGTTTGGTAATTTTCATCAAAAAAGTCATCAAGGGATATTTCACCGTTATCGATGGCATCTTCAAAAAGCCCGGAAACCTTTTGAGCTGTTTCCTGAACAGTTTCCAAAAACTTGGTGTCATCAGTCGTGAAACCGCTAACAGCGATGTAGTTCATCATACTCTCAGTTTCCCCAAGAGCTGCTGTGATGCGGCTATCTGCTGATTTGAGATTATTACTGGCAACGGATAGGCCATTCACCATCTCTTCAACGTTTTCATTCACCTCAGTGCATTGCCCAAGACTAGTATGAGCCGCTGAAGTGATAGAGCTAACTTGTCCTTCAACGGAGCTAAATGACTCTGCAAAGCTATTAATCGCGTCATCAATGGCTGTTACGCCGGAATTAACTTCTGTAGCAGCATCGATCGTTGTTGTTGATTCTGTGATCAAGCTTTCGATTTGGGTCGTTAGAGCGTGAACTGTTTCATTAATCCGCTCTGTGGCTTTTGCCGTTTCATTGGCGAGGGCTTTTACTTCACCTGCAACAACGGCAAATCCTTTGCCTGCTTCGCCAGCACGAGCCGCCTCAATGGTGGCGTTCAGGGCAAGCAAGTTTGTTTGCTTTGCGATGGTTTGGATGCCTTCAGCAATTTCAGAAACGCCTTTGAGAGAGCCATCCAAATCCTCAAGACGTTTCTCAATGTTGGTGACTGAGTTTACGAGCCCCGTAATTCCTTCGACAGCAGAAGAAATAGTTTCACGAGATTCACTAAGCTGCTGGTCTGCTTCAACCGTAACCCGGCTTGTTTCCTGGCCTGCACTGTCAACATCAGTAATTGCATTGGTTAGTTGCAAGATCAAATTGCTCAGGCGGTCAAATGTACTTACCTGATCTTCAATGAAACGTGAAACTTCTTCAACTGTACCAGCCGTTTCAGCCATTTCAAGGCTGACGACTTCCGCTCGTTTTAAGGTGTTTGTTGCAAATTCATCTGCGCGTTTTGATACTGCTGACGCATCGGCGCTAATGGTTGTCTCCGTTGTCGTTTCCAACTTCACTCTCCCCGGCAAAGATCATGTGAGCATTCGATTGCCCACTATTAGACCTGAGGCTTATTTAATAGCCTCATTTACTCCTATAATAATGAAGATGGTACTCCCTACCGTCTCCATGCACTCCCTACTCTTGATATTGATGGTTCTCTGCTTTTAAAGCAAGATGAATAGCTCAAAAATTGGACATATATACTATAGGATATTGCATCATCCGATCTTCATAAATGGAGATAGGGTCATATGGGACTTTGTGTGGGTGATTTAAGGCTTGTTATTGTTTACCTTTTTAGATTATTTTCGTCGCAAGAAATCTACTGAAAGGATCACTGATGGCCAATATTTTGCCACAGCAGGAACTATTTCTTGAATTGCTCATTATGTCAGGTGATATCGCTATAGCGTCGGGCGACGAAGATACAATTTTGCAACGTACTCTTCAGGAGTGCAAAGCCAAAGGTTGGGTTAATCTTACCCCTTTTGGTGCCGGCTTTAACAAAGCAAGTATTACCCCTACAGGTAGAACTCAAGTTAAAATTAGTAAATAACCTTTTTCTAAGGTAATGTTCTGCATATCCAGGAGATTAAATTGACGGCTGAGCCAAAGGCAATAAAGCGCGAAGATTACCGCCAGCTTGGGTACCACATTAAAACGACCGAGTTGTTTTTTGAATTAGAAGAAAATTCGACCAAAGTTACCAATCGCCTTACCGTCTTAAGGCAAGATAGTGAGAGTAAAACCGACTTTCCATTCGTCTTAAATGGTGAAGATCTCACCCTACTGTCTCTTAAATTAGATGACATCCCTTTAGAAAAAGGGAGTTACGACCTTTCATCTACTCAGCTTATCCTTTCATCTCTTCCAAACGAGTTTGTTTTGGAAGTAGAAACTAAAATCAACCCAGCAGAAAATACCAAACTTGAAGGTCTTTATCTCTCTAGCGGGAATTATTGTACCCAGTGTGAGGCTGAAGGTTTTCGCCGCATTACATTTTTCCCTGATCGTCCAGATGTTTTGGCTACCTACACGGTGACGATCCAGGCTGATAAAACCAAATTCCCTGTTCTGCTCTCCAACGGAAACTTGGTTGAGGAGGGGAGCTTAGAAAATGGGCGTCACTTCGCCAAATGGCATGACCCTTTTCCAAAACCAAGTTATCTCTTTGCCTTGGTAGCTGGAAACCTTGCAAAGATTGAAGATAACTTCACGACAGGTTCAGGGAGAGATGTTGCTTTAAGGATTTTTGTCGAGCCAGGGAACGAAGACCGCTGTGCTTACGCAATGGACTCCTTGAAACGGGCCATGAAGTGGGATGAAGAAGTTTATGGTCTGGAGTATGATCTTGACCTTTTTAACATTGTCGCAGTTGGTGATTTCAACATGGGGGCCATGGAGAACAAAAGCCTTAACGTTTTTAACTCCAAATATGTGTTGGCAAATTCTGAAACGGCGACCGACGCAGATTATGGCAATATTGAAGCCATTGTCGCCCACGAGTATTTCCACAATTGGACCGGAAATAGAGTCACTTGCCGAGATTGGTTTCAACTAAGCCTCAAGGAAGGTTTGACCGTTTTCAGAGATCAGGAATTCTCTGGCGATATGCGCTCACGTCCCGTGCAACGGATTGGCGATGTTCGTATGCTCAGAGGACGGCAATTCATGGAAGATGCCGGTCCCTTAGCCCATCCGGTTCGTCCCGACTCTTATATAGAAATCAATAATTTTTATACAGCTACCGTTTATGAAAAAGGGGCTGAAGTTATCCGCATGATGCATCGGCTTCTTGGGGCAGAAAATTATCGTAAAGGGATGGACCTCTATTTTGAGCGCCATGATGGGCAAGCTGTAACCTGTGATGATTTTGTGCTGGCAATGGAAGCCGCCTCTGGGGTTGATTTGGAACGATTCCGCAGGTGGTACAGCCAAGCAGGAACCCCAACTGTAGAGGCATTGGGTGATTACGATGAAGAGGCCAAGAAATTTACCTTAACCCTCAAACAATCTACACCACCAACCCCCGGACAATCCAAAAAAGAACCCCTGCATATGCCCTTTGATATGGCACTTATTGGGCAGGATGGACAGGAGATAACTTATCCAGAAACTCAATCTCCGTTAGATTTTAGGCAAACTGAACAGCAATTTGTTTTTAATGATATTACCGTCCGACCTGTTCTCTCTTTAAACAGAGGGTTTGCAGCACCAGTTTACCTCAAGACCAACCAAACCGATGATGAGTTGGCATTCCTGATGGCAAAGGACAATGACCCCTTCGCCCGTTGGGAAGCAGGTCAGCAATATGCGACAAAAATTTTACTGGCAATGACAGCGGATCAAAATTTGGTGCCTGACAGGAGCTTTATTGAGGCTATTGGTGGTAACTTGGCAGATCCCACCCTTGATAAAGCTTTTGCTGCCTTAGCAGTTTCTTTGCCTGATGAAGATTTCTTGGCAGAGCAAATGGATGTAGTGGATATTGATGGTATTCACCAAGCTCGCAAAACCCTGAAGAAAGCTATAGCTCAAAGTTTTGAAGATAAATTCTATCAAGTTTATCGAGCAAATCTGTCGAACCAGGCTTATGAACCAACTGCAGAGCAAGCTGGGCAACGGTCGCTAAAGAATGCGGCTCTGAGTTATATAGCCGCCCTAGAGACTGAGCAGTCTATTGCCTTAGTCGCTGATCAATATCAATCTGCAGACAATATGACAGATACCATGGCGGCTTTGATTTGCCTGAATGACTTAGAAGCGTCAGAAAGACAAACTGCCCTTGATCACTTCTATAACCGCTTCAAGGATGATGTGAATGTGGTCGACAAGTGGTTGGCATTGCAGGCAAAATCCACTGTCTCAGGAACCTTGCAAAGGGTAACTGCGCTTTTAACCCATGAAGCCTTTACCATTAAAAACCCCAATAAAGTCCGTTCTTTAATTGGGGTGTTTGCCATTGCCAATCCTGTGGTCTTTCACGCTAATGATGGAACAGGCTATGACTTTTTGGCGGATAGGGTGATTGAACTTAATGAGGTGAACCCTCAAGTTGCTGCACGACTTATCCAACCTCTTGGGCGTTGGCGCAAATTTGCCCCCCAACGGCAAGAATTAATGAAAGCCGCGCTTGAAAGGGTGTTAAATACCCCTAACTTAGCCAAAGATATTTATGAGATAACGTCAAAGTCTCTTGGCTAAAAGGATAAACCCCGATAATGGCTCCTCTTAAGGACCGACCTAAAAGCAAAACATTGGCTCCCCTCAGACAAGCCAGTGTTTTTCTGAAGCCCTATACGTCCATTATTTTCTTTGCTGCAATAGCCCTTCTTATAACCTCTGGTTCTGTTTTGGGCTTGGGGACAGGGTTGCGTTATGTGATTGATCAAGGAATTAGCCAAGGAGATGGTGAATTTCTCGATCGGGCCCTTTGGGGCATGTTGGTGATTGTGCTGGTCTTTTCCATCGGTACCTATGCCCGTTTTTACATGGTGACATGGCTGGGGGAAAAGGTCGTCG
>JAPHRK010000042.1 GCA_026196105.1 Rhodospirillales bacterium
CCGGTAGCTGATCCAACCAAGGAGTATCCGTTAGGATCAACGCTATCTGATTCAGCAGAAGCATTGCCCACCACGGAACCGTCAACGGTGGCTTCGCCTTCAGCCACAGTGTCTGTATCGTTGCTGGCGGTAATGCCGGTGTCGGTAAGATTTAAAGAAAATGTTGCTGTAGATGTTGAGCCATCAGCATCTGAAATTGTATAGGCGAATTCTTCTGCGTAGGTTTGCCCATTGCTGTGATCAAGATTGTCAGGAGCGGTATATGTGTAGGTGCCATCTGCGGCAAGAACCAAAGTTCCACCCAAAGAACCTGTATAGGTGCCTGGATTGGTGATAGGGGTAGCAGCAGCACCATCGGCACCGAAATCATCGGCAGCGCTAAGGACTGTACCTGTAATCGTGCTCCCTTCCTCAAGGGTTGCTTCTTCATCAGCAGCTTCTGGAACAGTATCAACTGGAGGTGTAGCTTCAGAGGTTGGGGCAGGGGGGGTAGATGGAGGTGTAACCGGAGGTGTTGCCTGTGGGTCAGGAGTTACTTCTGGAACTGGGGGAGGAGGTGTTTCACCAATAGTACCTGTGTTAAACTCTTCGACAATTGTTCCGCCGCCAGTTGTTCCGCCGGGTGTGGTGCCGCCACCGCCACCTGCTTGCGTGTCGAGGTCGGCAATATCAGAACCATCGCCGCTGCCTTCAAACTCTGACATATCGACGATTTCGCCGTTGGTTTCTTTTAAAACGGGAGGGATGTCACCTTCGGCTTGGTTGAAATAGTCAATTAATCGGACAACACCTTGTGCGCCCAGATCAATAACAAGGTCATCTTCTTCACGGAGATAATCGGTAGTTTCAGGGTCAAACCCTTCAACAACATAGTTTTGACCGGGCTCAACTTCGATGCTGGTTGTTTCACCTTCAATACCAGGAGGAGCGACCTCAACAACTCTGTTGTCTCCACCGGTAGAAGCAGTGTTTTCATTACCGCCCGCAGCAGTTTCAAAATCTTCAAGGTTTTCGTCTTCTTCAAGCGAGAGAAGAATATCGCTCATAGTGAAGAGATCACCATTGCTTAATTGAATAACAGGGAGCTCATCTCCGGTGGCTTGGTTGAAATATTCCTCAAGAACAACAATGCCTTCGTCATCCAAATCAATAATCAGATCATCCCCATCACGAGAATAATCACTGACTTCAGGATCAAAACCTTCAACTACGTAGGTTTGCCCAGGCTCAACCTTCAGGTTTATAGACCCGTCTTCGGTGCCAGGGGGGGCTACTTGAATGACTTCAGCCATTTTAATCTCCAACCTCAAAAGCGTACGCCAATTATTTGGCTGCTTGCTTAATTTCTGTTTTGGATGTCTCAGCTTAGGGGTTTTGTTTTTCCCTTGTTTGAAAGCTCGTTTGACATCACGCCTATATTATTTGAGATTATAAAGAGACATTCCAGAGAGGGCATCACTCATTTGAGGACTAAGTTTTAAGAGAAGTATCCTTTCGTATACTGACCTCAACACTCAAATGGGGTATAGTTTTCAAAATTGAGTGAAAATAAGGCCTAAAAGCCCAAATCTTAAGAGTTTTTTAATTTGAAACCTGACGAACCAAAACCGAATCTGACGCCATCTGATGCTAGTCAGTTTAATAGTTTAGAGAATCGAATTGCTGACTTGGTATCCACTGTTTCTGGAGGCGAAGAGCCTCAACCAGAAAAGGATCAGTGGCAGGTAAAATTGTCCCATGTTTCTCCAGAAGCAATGGACCCATTGCTGGGTTGTCTGGTGGCTTTAACGAAACATTTTGGTGACCCTAAAACAGCGACAGCTCTTACAGCTAACCTTCCATTAGATGATGGATATTTAACCCCAGATCTTTTCCTGCGTTCTGCTGAAAGAGTTGGCTTGAGCGCTCGGATAACCTCACGGCCTCTTGAGAGGATTCCTGAGGCTGTGCTTCCGGCCGTTCTCCTTTTGCGAGATCGGTCCGCTTGTATTTTGATGAGTAAAACAACGGATGGAAAAGCCACTGTAATGCTCCCGGAATCTGGTGAAGGTGAAGAAGAAATTTCCTTGGAAGAGCTACGAGACATCTATGATGGTTACACTATTTTCGCCCGACCCCAGCATAAGTTTCACCGACAGGCCGAAATAGATAAAAAAGCAGGGGCTGTCTCCTGGTTTTGGGGGACGTTAGCCAGCTTCTGGCCAACCTACTCTCAGGTGATTTTAGCAGCCATTGTTATTAATAGCTTTGCGCTGGCAAGCCCCCTATTCGTCATGAATGTTTATGACAGGGTGGTACCTAACCAAGCTGTTGAAACTCTTTGGGTTTTAGCTTCTGGTATCGGGATTGTTATCACCTTTGATTTGTTGTTAAGGGTACTTCGTGCTTACTTTGTGGATAGTACGGGCAAGCGTGTAGATGTGTTGCTATCAAGCCGTATTTTTGAACAGCTTCTAAATATCCAAACCAAAGCCCGACCAGAATCAGCCGGTGCTTTCGCTAACAAACTTCGTGAGTTTGAATCCTTGCGTGAGTTTTTCACCTCAGCGACCCTTTTGGCTTTGGTTGATCTTCCATTTGTGGTGTTCTTCCTCTTGGTAATTTGGTTCATCGGCGGCCCCGTCGTGATCGTGCCTGCTGTCGCAATTCCGATCATTCTTTTTGTCGGGTTATTTGTTCATATTCCTCTGAAGAGAGCCATTCGGCGTAACACCGAAGAGTCTGATCAAAAACAAGGCATTGTGGTAGAAACCATTAATGCACTGGATACCATCAAAGCGATGGGTATTGAGGGACGGATTCAAAAAGAATGGGAGCGTTTTGTTGGCTCCTCTGCAGAAACGGGGCTTAGGGCAAGGTTTGTTTCAGGTCTTGGTGTCCATTTCTCAACCGCTGCCATGCAATTGGTGACGGTCGCCACTGTCGTGTATGGGGTGCAACTTATTACCGCAGGTAATTTAACTGTAGGTGGCTTGATTGCCTGTACGATTTTAACCGGACGGGCGATGGCTCCTTTAGGGCAAGTTGCAGGTCTTCTTTCTCGTGTTCATCAATCTTCGGCGGCTTTAAAAGGCCTCAACGAGGTGATGAGCCTACCAGTTGAGAAAAACCCAACGCGGCGTTATCTCAGCCGGGCTGATCTCAAAGGGAATATCGAATTCCAAGATGTGACTTTCAACTATCCTGGGTCGGAAATTGCCGCCTTAAAAAATGCTAATTTCAAGATTGAGGCTGGTGAGCGAGTGGGCATCATTGGTCCTGTAGGCTCGGGTAAAACGACGATTACCAAGCTTTTAACCGGGCTTTATGAACCCACAGAAGGTTCAATTCTTTTAGATGGAACCGACATACGTCAGATTGACCCAGCTGATGTACGCCGGGCAATCGGTGTCGTCCAACAAGATATCGTTTTGTTCCATGGTACGGTTTGGGAAAATATTGCCATGGCTTCGCCTTATGCTGATGATGCCACTATTTTGGATGCGGCACGCATGGCGGGGGTCGATGATTTCGTCAAAGCAAATCCGTTAGGTTATGACATTGTTGTTGGTGAAAAAGGACAATTTTTATCTGGCGGTCAGCGTCAATTAATTGCATTGGCTCGTGCTCTTGTTTCTGATCCCAAAACCATGCTTTTGGATGAACCTACGAGCATGATGGACATGAATTCAGAACGACGGTTCTGTCAGAAGGTTTCGAGCCTCCTCCCAGGCAAGACCATGCTTTTGGTCACCCATCGGCCTTCTCTTTTTTCTTTGGTAAATCGCATCATTGTTTTGGGGCAAGGCAAAGTTGTTGCCGATGGGCCTCGGGACAACATTTTGGCCCACGCTAACAGAAGCGGGAAAGATAGGCGAACGAAGCCAAGAGGGGGGGCGGAAAATGGGTGATTTAAAACAATGGAATGATGCCGACTTTACCTCAGAAGTTCTTGCTGCAAGGCTTCAAGGCCCTCGCCCAGCTTCAAAAGTCCTTTTACTTTTTGTCGTGTTGTTCTTTGTTGCGGCGGCATATTGGGCAAGTACGGCCTATATTGATGAAGTTACCCATGGGGAAGGGAAAGTTATTCCTTCTTCCCAAGTTCAAGTTATTCAGAATCTTGAAGGTGGTATTCTCAAAGAAATTATGGTGACAGAGGGCGCTATTGTTGAAGCAGGGCAGGTTCTTCTGCGTATTGATGACACAGGCTTTGCTTCAAGCTTGGGGGAGATGCGCGGAAACTATAATACCCTCCTTGGACAAGCGTCCCGACTGAAAGCGGAAGCGGAAAATACAGAGCTTAAGTTCCCTGAAAAACTCGAAAAAGAAGCTCCGCAAATTGTTTATGCCGAAAAAAATCTATTTGCAGCACGCAAAGCTGAAATGGCCTCACAATTAGGAATTCTGGAACAACAGGCAGATCAGCGCCGACAGGAAATGGTTGAGGTCGAAGGAAAATTATCTAAGCTTCGCCAGAAACTTACTCTAATCCAAGAAGAGTTGGATTTGATTGCGCCTTTGGTTAAGCAAGGTATCGTCCCGAAGCTGGATCATTTGCGTTTGCGTAAAGAAGTCGGGGATATCAGAGGTGAAATAGAAGCAACAAAGTTGGCAATCCCTCGGGCTGAAGCGGTTTTACGAGAAGCTGAACAACGGGTATCAGATCGGCAATTGAATTTTCAGTCAGAATCTCGTTTGCAATACAATAAAAAGATGGCTGAGATGGCAGCAATCAATCAAACGCTTTTAGCTGCCAAAGATCGGGTATCTCGTACTGAAGTTCGTTCTCCTCTTAAAGGCGTGGTCAAAGAGTTAAAAATCAGAACCGTCGGGGGAGTTATTCAACCAGGTCAAGCGTTAATGGAGGTCGTTCCCCTACAAGATAACTTGCTTGTTGAAGCAAAAATTCGTCCTGCCGACATCGCCTTTATCAAACCAGGACAACCAGTGACGGTTAAATTCACGGCTTATGATTTTTCAATTTATGGTGGTTTATCTGGTTCGTTGCAAAGAATAAGCGCTGATACAATTGTTGATGAAAAGTCCGGTGAGGCTTTCTATAAAATTATCGTCAAAACGGATGTTAACTACCTAGAAAAATATAATAAAAAGCTCCCAATCATCCCAGGAATGGTCGCAAGCGTTGACCTTTTGACAGGTGAAAAAACCATCCTTGATTATATCTTAAAACCAATCCTAAAAACCAAGAGCAGAGCACTTCAGGAGAGATAAGCCTTAAGAGCCCTACGCCATTAGGTGAGTGTCAGGTGGGGCGGAGAATCATCTTCACTATATCACTCCAGATGAGAAAGACCACTTGACGCACAATAATACCATACTATAATAGTCAGGTATTAAGGAATGATGGAGGTCAAAATGAAACAGCCAATTGGTTACAGAATGGACCGTTACGGTCGTATCCTCTTCAGGTGCGCAGGTGGTGTTGAACGTCACGCAACCGAAGAAGAGGGACAGTTAATGGCCTATACAAGGCCAGAAATGGTGACGCCTGCCATCGCTATAGACAGTCAGGCATAAACCAAATAAATTACCTTTGAGGATAAAAGAAGCGGGTGTTTTCCTGGTTCTTTTATCCGACTAATGAAGTAATGTATATTCCTTCTAAATCTTCTTGTCCTTCCTAGTTTAAATTGATTTGCGTCTGGTTAGGTATTTATTAAAGCGTTTTTGGTTCACTGGAGGCTTAAACGTAAATACCTTTGAGGGGACAAGGCCTATGCGTTGGCGTAAACGCGTTTGGGATGTGCTGGAAATTGCTGAGGAAGGAGATAAGGTTAGCCGCTTTGCTGACTTTGCTTTGTTCTTTCTGGTTGGGGCTAATGTCCTGGCAATTATCCTTGAATCTGTTCCTTCCATTTATAATGGGAATAAAGTTTTTTTCGATATATTCGAAATCGTTTCAGTGATGCTTTTTAGTGCCGAATATCTGTTCCGGTTATGGAGTTGTGTTGAAGACCCAGCTCACTTGAAGGATACCCATACAGAAACCCGCCTGAAGTTTATGGGCTCCAGTATCGCATTGATCGATTTAGCAGCGATTTTGCCGTTTTATCTCCAGTTTATTTTCCCTGGTATCGACCTTCGTTTCTTAAGGGTATTGCGGATGTTGAGGATTTTGAAGCTTACCCGGTATTCATCGGCGATGAATTTGTTGCTGCGAGTTCTCTACCAAGAACGTGCTGCTTTTAGTGCTGCCTTTACCATCTTGATTATGGTTTTGATCCTCGTTTCTTGCGGTATTTATTTGGTGGAATTTGAGGCTCAACCTGAAGCTTTTGGCTCGATTCCAGCCGCCATGTGGTGGGCGATGGCGACCTTGACGACGGTAGGATATGGGGATGTTACGCCAATCACAGCTATGGGGAAATTATTTGGTGCGGTAGTTACTGTTGTTGGCGTAGGGATGGTTGCCCTGCCAGCAGGTATCCTTGCCTCAAGTTTTTCTGAATTGCTGCGTCGTCGCCAACAAGAATATCGGTTGTCAGTTAAGAAGGCTCTAGAAGATGGAAATATTTCGGACGAGGAAGAAGCTGAGCTTGAAGAGATTCGGAAAGAGCTAAACCTTTCTCATGAAGATTCAGATGAACTCAAAAGCCAAACTAAAAAAGAAGTTGAGGTCAATCGAGAATACGAGACAGATATTCTTCGGTCTGTTGAGGGTGAGACCTTGAAAGAAGCTGAAGAACGCCTGGAAAAAGATTTAGAGAAAATTCTTGATAGGGGTATCCCTGGCCACCCTAATGCTTGCCCTCATTGTGGGAGCCATCTTCCTGAGGATGGTGGCTGGCAGTAATTAGCTTTTTTGTTTTGTTATTTTCTGTTGGTGTTTGCGAATTTTCTCGGGCCATTGGCTTTTGATATAATCCAGCGACATGTTGATTTGTTTGTCGTCGATGACCCCCTCAAAAGCAGGCATTTCACTTTTTATGCCGGGCAAGGCGTATGGTTGTCCCCCATATTTTGAGATATCAAACAACATCTTGTCAGATAGGCGCCAAGCGTTACCGGTTTCGTTCATAGCGGGGGAATGTTCGGGATCTTTTTCGGTGCGACGGAACCATTCTGATTTTCCATCAAGCTTAAAGCCGTGACAATAGGCACAGTAAGCATTGTAGACATCTTTCCCAGTAGCTAGAGGCCCAACCTTATGACGATTTTTTAGTTTCTTTTCTTTCTCAGTCTTCACGATGCTAAGAGAGAAACCAAGTCCAATGACACAAATTAGGGTAATTCCTCCTGCAATTAAGCCGCGCTTCCGCTTTTTCTTATTCTCCGTGAGAAGCTTTTGACTAACCTTTTGCCCCGGGGTTGGTTCGTCGGCTTCTAAATCATCAAATTGGCGCGCCATGCCTTAATTTTCCCTTTTTAACCCTATTGAGGGTTTCTGTTTTCTTGTTGGTATTGAATTTTAACCGGCCATTGGCTCTTTATATAAGATAAAACGGCCCATATTTCTTTATCGCTTAAGATTTCACCAAATCCAGGCATATGGCTCTGGAATCCTTTTGGTGCAAGAGCCTCCCCTCCTTTTTTGGTGTAGTCAAAGAGAAAACTGTCAGGGTGGTGCCAAGTATGACCGCTTTCGTCATGAGGTGGTGCAGGAAGGCCACCATCGGGAAGAGGTTCTCTCCAGTTTGGTTGACCTTTAAGGTCTTTACCATGGCATTCGGTTGCACAGTTGGCCTGATAAATATGTTTGCCTAAATTTACCATCTCCTGATTGGTCGCATCTATCCCTCTGTTTTGTTGGTTCAGGGCTTGGGAAAGAACAAGTAGAATGGCAACCACGAGGCCAACTGCAATAAGACCTGGTATTAAAATTTTACCATTCATAACTATTCCTCATCACTTTTCTGTCAAAGGGGTGTTCCCATAGGAAACCCAGACTATACTTATACCAAATTTATCTTAATGAAAATTATGGAGTTGGCCCAATATGGCTAAATATGATTATGACCTTGTAACCATTGGTGCGGGGTCCGGTGGGGTTAGGGCAAGCCGGATGGCAGCTCAAACCGGGGCGAGAGTTGCTATTTGTGAAGAGGCTCGTGTTGGGGGAACCTGTGTATTGCGTGGGTGCGTCCCCAAAAAGCTATTGGTTTATGCGTCCCATTTTGCTGATGAGTTTGAAACTGCGGAGAGTTTTGGCTGGTCAGTGCCAGAAACTGATTTCAATTGGCAAAAACTTATCACCAATAAGAATAAAGAGTTAGATCGCCTCAACGGAGTTTACCAACGTATCTTGCGTGATAATGGAGTGGAAACACTCAATGGCTTTGGCAAGGTGGTTGACCCTCACACTGTAAATGTAGGCGGGAAAACGGTTACGGCTGAACGTATCTTAATCTCGACGGGAGGCTGGCCAGCTTCGCCAAATATCCCTGGTATTGAACATGTAATCAGCTCTAACGAGGCATTGGATTTACCTGAACTCCCTAAACGGATGGTTATTGTGGGTGGAGGTTATATCGCTGTTGAGTTTGCCGGAATTTTTAATGGCTTGGGTGTGGAAGTCACTGAAATCATCCGGGCTGATGCCATTTTACGCGGTTTTGATGAAGATGTGCGGGTTACTCTGACCGAGGAAATGACCAAAGCTGGCGTTAACATCCGTAGTGAGTGTACGGTGAAGAGTATTGAAAAAACGGACAACGGCTACAGCCTCCTTTTGGACCATGACGAAGTTCTAGAAACGGACTTAGTTATGTATGCCACAGGCCGTAAACCTAAAATTGCCGGACTTGGCCTGGAAGAAGTAGGGATTAAGCTAGCCCGCAATGGCTCAATCATCGTGGATGAGTATTCCCAAACGAATATCCCAAGCATCTATGCGGTTGGGGATGTGACTGATCGTATGAACTTAACCCCTGTCGCATTGGCAGAGGGGCGTGCTTTTGTCGAAACGGTATATAACAACAATCCAACGACTGTTGATTACGACAATATTCCAACGGCTGTTTTTAGTCAGCCGCCTATCGGGACAGTTGGGCTAGGGGAAGCCGAAGCTCGAGAGAAATTTGGTAAAGTTGATATCTATGTTTCTAGGTTCCGTCCGATGAAATTAACCTTGGGTGATAAGGACGAACGAACCTTTATGAAGCTGATCGTTGACCAGGCCAGCGATAAGGTTGTTGGTTGCCATATGGTTGGCCCAGACTCTGCTGAAATTGCTCAAGGTTTGGGAATTGCTTTGAAATGTGGTGCCACTAAAGCTCAATTTGATGCCACCATTGGTATCCATCCCACTGCTGCTGAAGAGTTTGTCACTATGCGGGATAAATTACCCGAACATGGAGGCTAATAATTACAGCCTGATGACGTGATATTGAAGCGAGTGCTGCGTAAAGAAATCCATAGTTTCCATTGGTTTTCGAGCATTTCGGCAATCGCTTCACTGTTCGGAGGGCATAGAGATTCGACCGAGCGTTTTCTAGCTTCAGGTTTTTGTGAGACGATGGCTTTTACTTCGTGTTCATCAAGGATCATCATATCAACAGCGATGGTCCCTTCGCCTTTAAATTCGACGGCTTTCACTTCCCAAGATTTCGAGGGGCGATTTTTGTTTAAGTGATCTTGCACAAATTGGATTGTAGCAGCTTTTTCAGCTTCCAGAGCCTGTGCAGCTTTATCTCCCAACACGAACCAGCCCCAAACGCCACCAGCAATCAAGAGGACAACAAGGCAACCAAGAATAACGAGGTGAACCTTTGTGATTTTTGCCATAAGGGGAGCAAATGAAAAGCCGGGGCCAGGTTTTTTCTTTTTCTTCTTTTTTGGTTTTTCAGATGGAGGCGCTTTTTTCTTAGGAGCAGGTTTGGCTTTCTTGGGCCTCTTTTCCTTTTCCATAGCTTGTTTGCGTTCTTCCTTTACTTCTCGCAGGAGAGAGGTAACGTCGTCGCGCATTTTCTCGATGTCTGAACTATCTTCTTTAGAAATTTTTTGAAGTTGCTCAATATGATGCTTAAGCTGACCTTCTTCACCTTTGTGTGAGAGAAGCTTACTGATGATGACAACGGCAATTTGTTTGAGGGCGTCCGTTGAATGGGCTTGACCAACTAAGGAAATAAAGCCCGTCTTTGGGTGCTCAAACAGGTCTTCCCATTCTTTGATGTCATCCGGCATATACGGGTGTCCTTCCCTTCAGCAATGGTATGCTTGCTTCATACCTAGCAACTTGGTGAATAAGGATATTACCGCAAATTTCCTTAATGTCTCCCTAACCTTGATTTAGCGCGTTTCCGCATTGATATAAGATGCTTGCATTTTTAGAAACCAATCGGTTTTGCGAAGCTCGGCTGATTTGTCCCAAAAGCATTGAACGAGGTCTTTATGCATTACTTGGAATTTTTTGGAAAACATCACGTAGCCAATATTTTTTTTAATTGGGGTAGGGATTTTAAAAATCTTAGCTACGAGGTCAGGGTGCTTGCTGATGATGAGATCAAAATTATGGTCAATGCCAATTGCTGCATCAATCCGACCTGAAGCAAGCATGCGCAACATACTGAGATAGCTATCAACTTCAAAAACGTTAGCGCCTAATTTTTTAAGTTTGGGAATTATAGAAGATTTTCTTTCAACAACTACATCTAGGTTTTTAAGTTGAAGCTCTGTTCTGTTGGGTTTGTTTTTAGGGATATATGCGTAATAGCTATATAACTTAGAAGCTTTGGACTGGTCAGGCTTACCGTTGGCCATTGGGTAAGCGCCATAAACAACTCTATCTTTGTTGTAACTTGAATTAAAGGCCGCAGATACCCTCCCAAGTTCGACCATTTTTAAGGCGCTTGCCCAAGGAACAAATGAAAATTCAACCGCTGCATTGCAATGTGTAGCTGCTTTTTGGGTGACCTCTACAAACCAACCAGGTCTAGAATTATCAAGCTGCCCGTTATGAACAACAACTCTAGGTGAGGAGTTGTTTACCGTTGCGAATATCATTGTTGTTATCTCATCTGCTTTTACCTGCTGAGAAAACATTAATGATAGTGTTAGAGTTGAGAGCAGTATGAAATTTTTCATTTTTTTATCTAGAGATCAATAGCCTACACAATAATAACCTAATGTTTAGATTGTGGGAAGGAGAGGGTTATTGAAGGGAAAGCCTAGCAGCCCCTAATATTGTTCCAGTGTCAGGTTGTTGAAGGAGGAGGGCCATGCCATTTCCATGTTGGGCTAATTTTAGTTTATCTAGCTTGATTTGCATCGTAGCTCCTTGCCATTGCCCTACAGATTTAAAGGAATTAACCACATTATAGTATGCAAGCTTTCGCCCGGCATTTTCACCTCGGCGAATATCCGTTTCTCGCTTATTGTCAAAGACCACTAAAATAATATCAGCCTTATGGTTTGCCGAATGAACGGCTTTTCCAACAGAAGCCGTGATGCTTTTACCATTATCTGCTAGTTGCATGCTCACTTGTGGGGCTTTGGAAGCGCTATTGATCATGCTTAAAATAGTCCTTCGATGAGAGCCAACGGTTTCCGTTGTTCCATTGATTACCACTTGTGGGGTGTAGATGTTCCGCAGGCCTAAGCTACGGGCGTAATCTTTTTGACGTTGAGTCTTCTCTGGGCTGGAGAAAGGATCATTCCAACCGATATAGTTCCAGTAATCTACGTTAAAAGAAAGGGGAAGAACATCGTCCCGTTTTGTAAGTTCACCAGCAAATTCATCTGCGGGGGGACAGGATGAACACCCTTGAGAGGTAAAGAGTTCTACGACCGTCAGGGGCTTAGCATCAGCAAGGGCCGTAAAACTAAGGCTGGATGACAGGAACAGGGCGAATAAAGTTGTCTTTATGTATCTCATAAAACCAGAATAGCGGAACCTGAAACATTCCGCTATTCACATGCTAGTGATGTCATCGTGAGGAGAGGTTTAGGATACTTCCTCAAGAACCCTGACTTCAGGCTTCCCAGCCATAAATGGCATCATTTCAGCACCAATGGATTTGAAGTAGGGAGTGGATGAATGAGCCCCGAGAGCTTCTTTATTTGTATAGCGCTCCATCATGACATAAGTCTGAGGCGCATCACCTTTATGGAGAGCGTAGAGATGGCAATCGGGCTCATTAGCGGTCACTTCTTTGACTAGTTTGAGCATGACAGTTTCGAAGTCGCTTTCGCTACCTTCTTTGACAGTTATCGTTGCAATAACACCAATCATTTTATTTATCCTTATTTGATTTTAACGAGCATTTTACCGAAGTTCTCTCCTGAGAAGAGAGCTAAGAAAGCATTGGGTGCTTTTTCTATGCCTTCATAAACGGTTTCTTGCCATTTGATTTTGCCTTCGCCTATCCACTTAGACATGTCGGCAATAAACTCTGGCTGCATGTCGTAGTGATTAGAGACGATGAAGCCCTGAACTTTGAGGCTTTTACCGACAATTTGTACCAAGTTGCTTGGGCCGGGAACGGGCTTGGTATCGTTATAACGGTCGATCATGCCGCACATGGCAACTCGCCCGAAAGGATTTAAGAGATTTAGGGCTGCTTCAAAGTGGGCACCACCAACATTTTCAAAATATACATCAATGCCTTTTGGGCAATGTTGGGCAATTTCTTTTTGCAGGTTTTTTGTTTTTTTATAATTAACCACGCCATCAATACCGACTTCGTTAAGCAACCAGTTTGCTTTTTCATCTGAACCAACACTGCCGACAACTCGGCAACCTTTTGCTTTAGCTATTTGACAGACGACTGATCCTACGGCCCCTGATGCCGCAGAAACAAAAACAGTGTCTCCTTCTTTTGGCTCTCCTATACGGAGTAACCCAGCATAAGCTGTCATGCCTGGCATACCCATGGTGCCTAAGAAGGTTTGGATCGGGAGTGGGTTCGGGGTAATGGTGTTGACCATTTCACCGTTTGAAACAAATTTTTCACGCCATCCCCCCATGTGGAGGACCTGATCCCCAACTTTAAAAGTATCGTTCTTTGATTGAATGACTTCACCAATTGCTCCGCCGCTTAAAGCTTCGCCGATCTGGAAGGGAGGGACATAACTTTTACGGTCAACCATACGACCCCTCATATAGGGGTCAACAGACATCCAGCTATTTTCAATCAGTAATTCTCCATCTTTGATTTCTGGAATATCCACTTCAACAAGTGAAAAGTTATCAGGGGTTGGTTGCCCATCTGGGCGGCTTTTGAGCTGAATTTCGCGACTTTTCATTAGGTTGTCCTCTGGGGTTAACTTTGTGTTCATGTTGTTAACTTTAAGGAATGTCCTGTTTGCTGGCAAAATGCAAGTGATTTTTTAAAAGGGCCTATGTTGCTTTAGTTGAACAGTCATGTAGAATTTGTCGTATTATGTTTCTAAATAGCACATAGAATTTTTGATGAGATAATGGGTGGCAGTACATAATTTGTTGGAACGCATCGTAATAGCAACATGTTTTGGTGCTGCAGTTTTTGCTGTTTTAATTCTTATTCCGAGCGCTAATCTAGTAGCCTTTATTCATGAAATAGGCGACGTAATTTTTGCTTTGTTGCTGATTAGTCTGTTGATCTCACTAACCCTTCTCTTTTCTTTTTGGGAATGGGCAAAGAACGTCTCTACTGTTTCAAAAGACCAGCAAGGAGAAAACTTTCTCCTCGCGATGCAAGGGGCCAGTGATGGTCTTTGGGTTTGGGATATTGAAAAAGACGAAGTTAAGATTACCCCGCGAATTAACGAGGTTCTTGGGACAAACTTTCCCTTAGACGGCATAACATCTAGACAACTGTTCTCGACATTCCATCGAGATGACCGGGATGAACTTTCCAATGAAATTCTCAGGCATATGCGTGGTGAGACAGATTTTTTTGTCTTTGAGTATAGAGCCATCCAGCCTGATGGGAGTGTCCGGTGGGTTGAAGACCGTGGTGTGGCCGAACGAGATGAAAACGGAAAAGCTATTCGAATAGGAGGTTCGGTTACGGAGATCTCTTATCGTAAAGAGGCTGAAAGCCAAATTCTTAAAAGTGAGCACCTACTCCAAGCCGTTCTTAATAATACCCCGGCTATTGTTTTTATTAAAGATACAGATTTCCGTTATATTTTAGCTAATCGGCAATATTTAAATATTTTTGAATTATCTCTGGATGATGTGCGTGGTAAAACAGATTACGATTTATACCCCCCAGAGTTCGCCGATGAATACCGTAAGAAAGATTTGCATGTTCGGGATAACCTTAAGCTCCTAGAATATGAGGTAGTCATTCCTCAAGGTGATGGACCTCATACCTATATTTCTGGAAAATTCCCACTCCTGAATGAAAAGGGGGAGCTTTATGCTATTTGTGGTGTCGCAGTGGATATTACTGATCGCATAAATGCTGAAAAAGCCCTTGCCCAACATAAGCTCGAACTCGAATCAACGGTAGAAAAACGAACTCGTGAACTGGTGGTTAGTCAAGAGCGGTTTAAAGATTTTGCTGAAATAGGGGCCGATTGGTTTTGGGAGACAGGGCCAGATCATATTTATACTTACATCTCGCCGACAATTGAGGATATCACCGGGACAAAGCCTAAAGATCTCTACAAGGTCAATCGAAGACAGTTAGGTGCACCAGAAGATCTTTCCAGTGATCCTGAAAAATGGGAAAGCCATTTTGCCGATTTAGATGCCCATCGCCCCTTCTCAAGGTTTGAATATCTCTATAATGCTCCTAACGGACAAAAACTCTATTTAAGAATAAGTGGCCGACCATATTTTTCTGAAAATGGGGTGTTTGCTGGATACCGTGGTGTAGGGTCTAATGTCACTGAAGAACAAGTCGCTGCTTTGGCTCTAAATGCGGCTAAAGAAGAAGCTGATCGAGCAAATCGGGCTAAGTCAGAATTCCTTTCTCGAATGAGCCATGAGCTTAGAACACCCTTAAATGGTATTCTTGGGTTCGCTCAATTGTTGGAACTGGAAACAGAAAACCATTTAACTGAGAAACAATTCCGTTTTGTTAGCGACATACGTAAAGCAGGTGACCATCTTCTTGATCTTATTAATGAAGTTCTTGATTTAGCCAAAATTGAATCAGGAGGCCTTAAAGTTTTGCATGAGTCTTTTGATCCGACGGATGTGATGAAAGAATGCATCGGCATGGTCGCCCCCCTAGCTAGTAAAAACGGTATTCGCCTCGTTGACGCCGTTGTCCCTGACCGTGACGGATTATTTGTATATTCAGATCGAACCCGCCTGAAACAGGTTGTGGTTAATCTCCTATCTAATGGGATTAAATATAATCGGGTGAATGGCTCTGTTACTCTCAGTATTGGGCAAGAAAAACCTGGCTTCTATCGTTTCAAGGTTACAGATACGGGGCTTGGTATTCCGAAAGATAAGCTAGAAGAAATTTTTCAACCCTTTACTCGTTTAGAAGTTCCTGGCGGAGCCTCAGAAGGAACTGGGATTGGCTTAGCAATCACTAAGAAATTGGTTGAATTGATGGGCGGGACAATTAGCTTGGAAAGTACGTATGGAGACGGGTCCAGTTTTTGGGTTGATTTGCCTTTAAGTAACCAAGAGCGGATACCTGCTACTGAAGAGAAGGCAGAAGAAACATTAACTCCTGTTAATCTTGTGACGGATGGTAAGAAACTTATTTTGTACGTTGAGGATAACCCCGCAAACCTTCGTTTGATGGAAACGATTTTGACTCGAATTCCTGATATTGAATTGATTACTGCAGAAACGGGAGAAGAAGGAATTCGTGAAGCTAAAACCCATCACCCTGATTTGATTATTCTTGATATAAACTTGCCGGGAATTGATGGTATTGAAACTTTGAAAATTCTTAAGAAAACCAATGGGATGGAAACTACCCCCATCCTTGCCCTAAGCGCTGCCGCCATGCAAGAAGATGTTCGTAAAGGGTTGGATGCGGGCTTTGATGCCTATCTCACCAAACCTTTAGATGTTAGAGCAACTTTAACGGCTATTTCAGAGGCATTAGGTGATTAGGATAATTTTTTAAAAACCATAGAAAAATTATTTGCAGGCATTTCCTCTGTTTTTTGGTGCTCTAATCCATGTTTTGCAGCTTCTGATATCACTTCCTCCATGTCACGGATGCCCCATTTAGGGTTGCGTTCTTTGAGCCAACTATTGAAATCAACGTTGCTTTCGGCCGTATGTTTGCCCTCTCGTTTGTAAGGGCCATAGAGATAGAGAAGTCCGTCGGAAGAGAGGTGGTTTCCAGCACCTTTCATAAGGCCTTCGGTGCAGGACCAATCAGAAATATGAATCATATTTATAGCAAGGACTACATCTACTTTGTTAATGGGCCAAGGATGCTGGCAGACATCAAGTCCAATGGGGGGGAGAATATTGGACACCTGGCTATGATCGATCCAAGCCTGAATGCTTTTGTGGGCTTCTTGGTTGAACTCTGTTGGTTGCCATTTGGCATGTGGAAAGTTGGAGGCGAAAAATACCGCATGCTCTCCCGTTCCTGCAGCTATTTCCAAAACGTTGATCTTTTGATCTTTTGGAAGGTGGTCATTTAATACAGCCAAAATAGGTTCGCTGTTGCGTGCACAGGCAGGAGCAAATTGCCTTAAGTCTTGATTATTCATCACGGGGGTATCTCTCCAAAATTATTTTTAAAAGGTAGGAAGCATGGAAAGAAGACGCAAGGAGAATAAGAGAAGTTGAAAAACCACAAAAAGCTTAGGGTTGTGATGGGTCCAACCTTATGCTACGGGATGAATTATGATTGCACGTTTGAAAAAAATGATGGCTGGTTTTGGATCTGAAGAGAAGGTTTCTCTTCAAAAAGATGAACTACAGCTTGCTACAGCGGCTCTTTTGGTCGAAGCCGCCGTCTTAGATGGCAGCTTTGATAACGAAGAGCGCCAAGTAATTAAAGAAATTTTGACGGAGCGTTTCTCCTTATCTGTGACTGAAGCAGATGATTTAATTGGTGAAGCAGAGGCTGTGATCGACCAATCAAGCCAAATCTATAACTTTACCAGAATTATTAAGGACAAGACGCCCCATGAAGAGCGAGTCGATATTGTCGAGATGTTGTGGGAAGTTGCCTATGCGGATGGGGAACTTCATGACTACGAGGCAAATTTGGTTCGGCGGGTTTCAGGCCTCATAAATGTGGCTGATAGAGATAGTGGTATTGCCAAGCAAAGGGCAATGCAAAGATTAGGCTTAAAATAAACGGAGATAGGAATGACTTACGTCGTTACCGAAAATTGCATTAAATGTAAGTTCATGGATTGTGTTGAAGTTTGTCCCGTAGATTGTTTCTACGAAGGCGAAAATTTCTTGGTTATTAGTCCCGATGAATGTATCGACTGTGGCGTTTGTGAACCAGAATGCCCAGCTGAAGCAATTGTTCCTGATACCGATGATGGTCTTGATCAATGGCTTGAGATTAACAAAAAATATGCTGAAATTTGGCCTAATATTGTCCAGATTGGCGAGCCACCTGAAGATGGAGAAGAGTGGAAAGATCGAGAAGGTAAGCTTAAACTCTTGAGTGAAAATCCTGGTAAAGGCTCTTAGAACTAAAGATTTCCGCTACTCGCCAAGGTTTTACGGCTGTTAAACTCCTTAATTTTGTGGTATAACATCATTCAAGCCGGTCCAATGATTTGGATCGGCCTTAGCCGTTTGGGGGCTTCTCGCTTGATGTATGGTTTGTATAAAAGACCAACAGGGTCGATTTTGACCAAGGTGAGTTTTGGAAGACGAAAAGTAATTTCAAGTCTGTGTGTTGTTGTTTGATATAACGAAAACACAGGCAGAGGACAGGGTGCGCAATGCCGCAAGCCTGTTGAGATCGTAGTTTGGAGTTTGATTAGAATGGCCAAGGATAAAAATGTCGCTTTTAGTGCTGGTGAATATGTCGTTTACCCAACCCATGGTGTGGGCAAGGTAGTCGGTGTTGAGACTCAGGAAATTGGCGGGCAGGAACTACAACTTTTTGTCATCACCTTTAAGCAAGATAGGATGACCCTCAGAGTGCCTATTCAAAAGGCTGACCAATCTGGTTTGCGGGGTTTGAGCAGTACTAAAATTATGGATTCAGCCCTAGTCACCCTTAAAGGGCGTGCTCGGGTTAAGCGCACCATGTGGAGCCGTCGGGCTCAGGAATATGAAGCCAAAATTAATTCTGGTGATCCTATTTCTATTGCTGAAGTTGTCCGTGATCTTCACCGTAATGTGGGTCAACCTGATCAATCTTTCAGTGAAAGACAAATTTATGAATCTGCTCTTGATCGGTTAGCTGCTGAAGTTGCCGCTGTTGAAGATATTGATCATGATGCAGCAATTCAAAAACTTGAGTCTGTCTTGAATAAGGAAGAAGCCGCTTAGGTTTTCTTTGCGCCCTAATTTCGGAGTTCTCCATGGCGGACCGCGATCCTTTTGCAATTCTTAGCAAAGGAGCCCTAACTTGGGCTATTGGTGCCGTCCATGGAGATGCCGAACGATTAATAGCCCTACATGCTCTATTGGGTCCCAAAATTCAAACCGGAGACAATCTGGTTTATTTGGGGAATTTACTTGGACTGGGTAGCGACGTATCAGAGACAATCTCGGAAGCCTTAACTTTCCGGCGTTCTTTCCTTGCTCGTCCAGGTTCAGAGTTAGACAATGTTACTTTCCTGCGCGGAAGCCAGGAAGAGATGTGGCAGAAGCTTCTCAATATCCAGTTTGCGCCCAATCCAAGAGAAGTTTTGGAGTGGATGGACAAATATGGCATTGCGCAAACGATAAAAGCCTACGGGTCGTCAATCGAAGAAGGAATGGGGGCCGCCCAAGAAGGCATTATGGCTCTTATTCAGTGGACGAACCGTCTTCGGGATCAGTTGCGACAGCGCGATGGTCATAATGCCATGTTTAGTGCCTTAAAACGGGCTGCATATATGGAAGACCATTTACTGTTTGTTCACGCTGGTATTGATACTGCCCGTCCCCTCTCAGAACAGCTCGATAGCTTTTGGTGGGGAGGGCATAACTTTGATGACATCAATGCCCCATACAGTAACTTTAAAAAAGTTATCAGAGGCTTTGATCAAGGCCACAATGGAATAAAAATTAAAGACTATACGGTCTCTCTTGATGGGGGCTGTGGCTTCGGTGGTCCTTTAGTAGCAGGCTGTTTTGACTCTGATGGCAACATAGTCGATCAGATTGAAGTTTAGTGGCAACTCTGAAAAAGATTGTATCAGGCGGGCAAACAGGTGTTGACCAGGGGGCTCTTGAGGCTGCTCTGGGCCTGGGTTTTCCATGCGGAGGTTGGTGCCCCAAAGGGCGGCTCTCTGAGCGAGGCACTATTCCGGGCCATTTTCCTCTTAAAGAGACCTCTTCTTCCAATTACCCAGAACGTACCGAATTAAATGTCCGTCACAGTGACGGGACGCTCATCCTATGCAAAGGGTCTTTGAGCGGGGGAACGGCTCTGACGGAACGGTTAGCTCGTTCAAGTGGACGGCCTTGTCTTGTTGTTGACTTGGATGATTCTGACGGCTTGAGTAAGGCCTTGAATTGGATTGAAGTTAAGGAATTTGAAATTCTTAACCTCGCGGGCCCCCGCGAAAGCGGAAGCCCGGGTATTCAACAAGCTGCCCGAAAGTTTATGGTGGCTTTACTGAGTAATTACCTTGATGCGGGTTCCGGGAACGAGGGGGCGACCAGCTAAGTTCTGGTTGATTAGTTTGAGCCTTTCCACACGTTTGGTCTCAAAAGGCATCCATCGAGCAATAGATTCAAAAGTGTCATTCTTCCTGACTGTAACAGCCTTCAATCTTAAGGGTCTTACATTTGCCTTTTCCTTAGCAGTCAAAGCACGGAAACTATAAGTTGTCCGCTTATATTCCGTTGAGAATTTATCTCCTAAAGCTGCTGGGGTGGCAAAGAGGAAGCGGAAAACGCCTTTAGGGTGACGCACAGCCACTAAGCGCAAGTCCGTTAAACCTTGATTGTTTTTTATCCGTGTTGCTGCTGTTGCCGCCTGCAAGCCGTTTACTTTTAAGGGTTCGAGGGTATTAAAGTTGAGTTTGGGTGCCCACATGCGAGAGATGTAGGCGGTCAAAGGGGTTTGAGACAGATCTTTCTGGCGGCCTGCCATGTCAAAAATAATGATGGCACCATCAGGCCCCTTGGCAACGACTTTATCCTTGCCATTAATAAGGTGGAAGCCTGGTGGAACTGTAAACATCAGCCCCAAGTCTCCATGGATAAAGTCCCGGCCTTTGCGGATGCCCTGTTTTGGATCGTCACCATAAAGGGTGCCCTCAAGTGTACGAAGGAAGCTTTCTCGGCCAACACGAGGGTTTGCTACGGGAATTTGTTTTGCCAACCTGATTGCTTGATTGATGCGATCTGCAGTTCGTGGGTGAGTAGCCATCAGGTCAAAACCGTCATTGCTTTTTTCACCAACAAGAGCTGCTTCTAGCTTCTTATGGTTTCCCATTTTCCGGAAAAAAGTTTCCATGGCTTTTGGGGAATAGCCTGCACGGGTCATATAGCGAACCGCCAGCATATCAGCTTCCATCTCATGTTCACGTGAGAAGCCTTGCAAGTAGGCTTGTGCGCCTAGACCTGCTGCTTGTGAAACGGCTTGGTTGCCGACCAAAATCCCAACAGCCATCATGCCAATATTGGCGGCCATTCCTTGGCTGTAACGCTGAGCCGTGTGGCGTGCAGTAACATGTCCAATTTCATGGGCAAGAACACCAGCGACCTCAGCTTCATTCTCTGCCAAAGCCAAAAGACCGCGAGTGATGTAAATGTACCCCCCCGGAAGAGCGAAAGCATTCACCAAGTCATCATTGAGCAGCGTAAAGGTAAACTTCAGATTGGGCATTTCAGAGTTTTTTACTAATGATGCGCCAATCCGATTAATCAAACGAGTCATTTGGGGAGCTGAATAAGCGCCATTATGCATCTTGAGAATTTTTGGGTGCTCGTTAAATCCAACCTGCTTCTCTTTTTCAGGAGACATGAAACTAGTGAAGCTTCTGTTCCCGGTTGCAGGGTTGGCGGAGCAAGCTGCTAAGGTAGATACCAGAACAGCGGCGGTTAAAAATTTACTTAAGCGACCCATGTAAGCTCTCTTTGTTTTGCTTTTTAAGTTTGGATAATCATAAACAAGAAGTAGGGGATTATCCAACCTCCGTTTGCGCTTCCTTGCCCAAAGTGATCAATTTCAGTTTACCATTTATAATTTCTAAAACGGTACAAGAAGCATTGTCTGGTTTGAAGTTGACGACTCGATCGTCTCCTAAGGCCCAACCTACTGCGACATTAATACTGATAAAATGTGTAGTCAGGAGGGTGTCTTCGTTAATTTTAAGGAGGCGATTGATAACCCCTTGGCGCCAATCTTCCCAAGTTGTTCCTTCAGCTTTTTGATCTCCAAATTGGCTCCAGTTTCCTTCCATTACTGATTTAAGCCATCCTTGACGTTGTTCCATATCAAAATCAGGTGTTGGGATTTCAGTAATGGCTGGCTCGATAATAGCATGGGTTTTCCAGGCTTGCTCAAAGGGGGTTGCTGTTTGTTGCGCCCGTTGCATAGGGCTGGTCAAGATTGGTAGAGGGCCGAGGTCATGCAATTCTTTGGCAATATCCTGGGCCTGTTGGCGACCTAAATCAGAAAGGCCTGGGTCAGGAAGTTTGCCCCAGGTTGCCGCAGCTTCACCATGGCGCACCATATAGATTTTGGTCATTCAATTACCTCAATTTGTTCTGGGTGAGTGGCCTCAATTAAGGGACCATTTCGTTTTTTTAACCAGCCTCGCACGCGGAGGCGTTTTCCTTTAAGGGAGAGAGGGTCTAGGCCAACATTTTTGAAAAGGCGTTTGGCTTTCCCTTTGATTTTCACCGTGAAGTCCTTTCTCCAATCTGCCCCATAGTTCAGGTAAATGGTTCCTTTGACAAAGGCAGTAGCCCTCACTACCCCTTCAACAACTTGAAAAGTGCCAATCACTTTATAAAGGTTTTCGGGAGAACGAACTCTGTAGAAAGGATGTTGCCAAATACCTCGGTTATTATGGCGGGCCTCTTTTTCTGCCTTAAGCATTTTATCGATCACGGATCGGTTATCAGGAAATGTATAAACACGTGCCATGCCTTGGCGCAGCATCTCTCCTTGAATCCAGGTGCCGTCTTCAGTGATTAAATGAGCCAGAATACGGCTGTGACGATCCATAGCTGTTCCGCCAAAATGAAGTTGGACCTGCCGATTAAGGCATAGGTTTTCGAGCATTTTCTTCGATTCGTCAGCCAAAGGCCATTTTTTGAAACCTTTCCGCCCTAAGGGAAGTTTAGGAGCTTGAAGCCCAACAAGACGAACTTGTCGCCCGTCTTCCAAGCGCACTGTATCGCCATCAACCACCTCAATAACTTTAAAAAAAGGCCCTTTTTCCAAGTTTTCAAATGCTTGAACCTGCGGTATAAAGGAAAACCATACAATTAGTAAAAACGATAATTTTGGATAGGTCATGGTTATTTTATAATAAATTATTTGATGTATGGGCTAGTGGTTGAGTTAATGGCGAATATTATAACAAGCGTGACAGGTTAATGAGGAAACAGTCAAATGGAATTCGAGTTTTCACCTAAAGTTCAAGAGTTGCAACGCCGTGTTCAAGATTTTATGGATGATCATATTATCCCAAGAATTGGGCAATATCATGAAGAAGTTGTTATAGGTGGTGCTTCCATCCCCAGCTTTATGGAAGATTTAAAAGCCTTAGCTAAAGAAGAAGGCCTTTGGAACTTCTTCCTACCACATCTCAAAGACGATGAACCTGGTACAAAATTGACTAACCTTGAATATGCGCCATTGGCTGAGATCATGGGGCGTGTTATGTGGGCATCTGAGGTGTTTAACTGTAATGCGCCTGATACAGGGAACATGGAAGTTTTGCACATGTTCGGGTCTCCAGAGCAAAAAGAGAAGTGGTTGAAGCCTCTGTTGGATGGTGAAATTCGTTCTGCTTTTGCCATGACTGAGCCTGATGTTGCTTCTTCTGATGCGACCAATATTCAGACCATGATCAAGCGTGAAGGTGACGAATATGTCATCAATGGTCGTAAATGGTTTATTACCAATGCGGCTCACCCAAACTGTAAAATCCTTATCGTTATGGGGCTGACCGATCCTGACGGACCTACTCACCAACGTCAAAGTATGGTTCTTGTGCCTATGGATACGCCCGGCGTCACGGTCGAACGAAATATCAACGTGATGAACCATATTTCCCCTGAAGGGCATTGTGAAATGCTTTTCCGCAATGTACGGGTGCCTGCTTCAAACCTTATCCATGAAGAAGGAAGCGGGTTTATGATTGCTCAAGCTCGCCTCGGCCCAGGACGAATTCACCATTGCATGCGGTCAATCGGCCAAGCTTCACTTGCTATGGAGTTAATGTGTGAGAGAGCGCTTGAGCGCAAAACCTTCGGCAAATACCTTCATGAGCACGGCACCGTCTCTGAGTGGATTGCCCGTTCACGCATGGAAATTGAGCAAGCTCGGTTATTGGTTCTGAAAACAGCTTGGATGATTGATGCTGTTGGGGCAAAAGAAGCCCGCAAAGAAATTTCTTTAATTAAAGCCATTGTCCCTTCTTTGCAAACCGATGTTGTTAATCGGGCCATGCAAACCTTTGGTGCTATGGGAATTAGCCCAGATACACCTTTGGCTGACTTGTGGACTTGGGGTCGAGCTTTGCAATATGCCGATGGCCCAACTGAAGTCCATATCCGGTCAATCGCGCGTATGGAAATAAAGGCCGCATCTGAACGCCGGGGGCAGTACGATAACTTCTTAACGCCTCCAGATCGAAGCTAATATCTTTTAAAAACAGAGAACCTTCATATCCTAGATTGCTCAGTTTTTTTGTTTTGTTCTTATTTAAGTACGAAGCTGTAACGTACGTTGGCAGAATAAATTATTGTGGATGTGGGGGGGCGTCCTGTTTATCCTGTCGAAATGACTCTTCCGTGCATGAAGCAGAAAAGTCTCGATTTACGATAAAGGGATTCAGATGACTGACGCGATCTATTGGTTCGATTTAGCTGGCGTTGGAGTGTTTGCTCTATCGGGGGCTTTAGCGGCTGCTCGAAATAAGATGGATATCGTTGGTTTCTTTGTAGTGGCCTTGGTTGCTGCCATAGGAGGGGGAACCCTTCGGGATCTTATATTAGGCCAAACCCCCGTCTTTTGGATTCATGACCCTTCCTACTTATATGTTTGTCTTGGTGTCGCAGGTTTTACCTTCTTCTGGGCCCATAAAGTAGCTTCACGATTTAAAATACTTGTTTGGGCCGATGCGTTTGGTCTGGCCTTGTTTGCCATTATTGGCACCCAAAAAGCGATTGATTTAAATCTAAATATCCCAAGCGCTTTGATGATGGGCGTTTTAACAGCTACGGCTGGGGGTATTATTCGTGATATTCTCTGTGCAGAAATCCCTTTGATTTTACGTCGTGAAATTTACGCCTTAGCTGCACTAGCTGGGAGTGCTACTTTTCTTGCCGCAACCCATTTGGAGTTACCCTCGTCAACAGCTCTAATTCTTAGTCTCGCTGCAACCATGATCGTCAGAGGACCTGCTATTCAGTTTGGCTGGAGTCTTCCTACCTATAATAAAAACTCTTAGCCAAACCCCGTGACTGCCAAGAGGATGGGGAAGATGATCGCAGCGACTGTTGTTGAAACCAAAATAGCTGTGGAGCTTCTGGTCACGTAAGTATCAAACCGCTGCGCAATGATAAAGAGGTTCCCTGCAACAGGCATCGCTGCCGTGAGAGTGGCAGCAATTGCCCAATCACGATCTACTGTAAAAATAGAGGTGAGGAAGAACCAGACCAAGAGGGGATGAAGGATCAACTTGGCAAATGTCAGGAAAATTGTCTCGTTGAATTTTTCAGCGATGGGACGTCCATAAAGACTGGCACCAATGGCAAAAAGGGCTGTGGGGGCAGTGGCTCCGGCAAGGAGATTGAGAAGGTTGTCTGCAATATCTGGCAGATCGAATTGGGCGACCGAGCCAACTAAGCCCAACCCCATTGAGAGAACAAACGGATTTAAAATAGCCGCCCGAGTAACATCTTTAAAAATGTTGAGAGCGCTGGTGCTCTTGCTTCCACTAAGTTCTAAAATAACAATAGATAAGGGGACCATGAGGAGGAGGTCCACCATAAAAGCCGCTCCAATAGGAATAGCAGCTTCAGCGCCGAGTAGGGCTGTGATCAAGGGAATTCCGAGAAAACCCACATTACCAACAACGGATCCTTGGCCAATTAATCCATTAACACCTAAAGGTGTTTTAAAGAAGAGCCGAGCGAAAAGGGCCGCGCAAAAAAACAAGACGAGACCCGCGAGGCTATAGCCAAGGATGTAGGGAATGTTGATCAGTTCATCGACTGGCTTGGCAGCGATGGTCTGATAGAGCAAAGCAGGAAGTGTGAAGTAAAAGACAAACCCATTTAATCCAGCAACCGCCCCTTCTTTGAGGACCCTTACGCGAGCGGCAAAATAACCAAGCCCGACAAGCGCAAAAAAGGGTAGGATGATATTCAGCGAGGCCATTAAAGCTTAGAACTCGCCTGATGAAATAACAGAAGCAACTTTGCTTAGCATTCTCAAAGTTTGGTCATGGTCTTCTTGGTCAGCCGCTGCACAGCAATCTGCAATAATTTCTACTTGCAAATCTCGGTCATGGGCATCACGGGCTGTGGCTTGGACAGCCATATCAGTTGCAACACCCATAATACCAATTTTATTGGTCCCGGTGTGTTTGAGCATAATATCCAGGCTGGTGCCAAAAAAGGCACTTACTCGGTTTTTAACAATGACATCTTCATCGCCAATGGGTTTCACTTTGTCATGAAATTCGGTGCCCCAAGTGCCAAGTTGCAGGGCGCCATATTCTTTAGCAGCTCCGAAGAGAGGGGACACTAGGGGATGCTCAGGATATCCAGGCAAAAAGCCAACTCGAATGTGGATAATTATATCACCTCGATTACGGCTTTTTTCCAGCAGGGTTACGGCTTTATCAAGGGTGCTGTGCTGTTTCTCGAAAGCTGAATAGCCTTTGCCAGATAGCTTGCCATCGGGGTGAATAATCTCATTGATGAAATCCAACACCAACAGAACCTTCTTTTCATTTGGCATTTACCTCTCCTAATTGTTTGTTTTTCAGTATCTTAGGCAAAAGAATAAAATTCACAAGCAGGGGTCTCTTTTAACTGAGGTAAAGAGTCGCTATGTTCCGGCTATGAGTACTGAAAAACATACCCCCATTAAATCTCGCGTTCCCCGCCCAAAGCGGGCTGAACTATTGTTGCCTGCTGGAAACCTGGAGCGACTTAAAACCGCAATCCTATACGGTGCTGATGCCATTTATGCTGGCACGCCCGATATGTCCTTACGAACAGCTTCAGAGTTCTCCTTAGAGCAGTTAGTTGAAGGGGTAGAGTTTGCCCATGAACGGGGGAAGCGTATTTACCTGACCCTGAACCTTTTCACTCACAATAAAGACATCGAGAGATTGCCAGAATTTTTGGAGACAATCCGTAAAGTTCAGCCCGATGGAATTATTGTGGCTGATCCTGGTGTCTTTCAATACCTGAAAGATAATGCTCCCGAGCTTGAACGTCATATCTCAACCCAAGCTAACGTGGTTTCGTGGTTGACTGTCGACTATTGGCAAAAGCAGGGGGCGGACCTTTGTGTCTTGGCCCGAGAAGCCAGCTTTACTGAATTGTCCGAAATTAGAGAGAAATGCCCAGATATTAAGCTCGAAGCTTTTGTCCATGGGGCTATGTGCATGACCTATTCAGGTCGTTGTCTATTGTCTAATTTTATGGCTGAACGTGGGGCTAACCAAGGTAATTGTGCTCATAGTTGCCGTTGGAAATATAAGCTCAAGGTGGTCAATAAAGACGGCTCTGAAGGGGTGGTCGAGATTGATGAGGATAATAAAGGGGATTTTGAGTATTTCCTGGAAGAAGAATTCCGTCCAGGAGTCTTCTACGAAATTCAGGAGGATGATCACGGGTCATATATTATGAACTCCAAAGACCTTTGCCTCATGCCTCATTTAGATGATTATCTGCGTATTGGTGTTGATTCCCTTAAAATAGAAGGCCGCAGTAAAAGTGAATATTATGTTGCCGTGACAACACGGGCATATCGCCAAGCGATTGATGCTTGGTTTGAATCTCCAGAAGATTGGTCTCCAGATAAATATTTAAAAGAACTCTATACCCTTCAATCTCGTGGTTACACCCTTGGATTCCATGAAGGGCGGTTAACTGATTTAGCGCATAATTATGACCGCTCAGACTCAATCGGTGGGTGGCAATTTGCGGGCGTTGTTCGGGAGTGGGATGGCGATGACCTGATTTTTGAGATTCGCAATATGCTCCGCGCTGGTGATGTGGTTGAATTTATGCCGCCAGGAGAAATCGATTGTATTCGCCTGCGACTCTATGAATTTGAAGATAGTAAATCAGGAAAAACGCTAGAAAAAGTTTCCGCCGGACAAGGGCAGGCTATTCGTATTTCAGCAGACGTTTTTCACAATGAAGATAAACGCCGTTTGAAGGAACTTTTGCCGCCACTGACTTTGGCTCGAAAAGAAACCATCCTCTCAGAAGAACGTCGTTTGCAGTTGGAAATGGACATCCGGGCCCAGGATGTTGAACGTGGGTTACTAACTCAGGAAGCTTTTGATGCCTGGAAAGAAGGCGAAGAAGCGGCCTCTCTGAAGTCCGTCAAAGGGCGTGCTCACACTGGGAAAGCACCAAAGCTTGGCTTGGATGGTTGTTGTGGATTAGGGTGTAACGGCTGTTTGATGTTTTGGAATGATCCAAAGTATGAAAAAGCTAGAGAAGCCATGAGTCGTAAGAAGATGGGTGAAAAACTAGAGAAGACTATTGCGTCTTGATTTAACCAAGGCGTTTGCCCAAGTGCAAAAATAATCAATAGTGGACTGTAAGTCGATTTAAGCCTAGGGTTCTTGTCAAGATGATTGGGAAGGTTGGAGACCAAAATGGATAAAATGCGTCGGCTCAGCGATAAAATTCTTTATGCGCATCGACAAGCTTGTACCGAAAATCGACCTGATATTGCTAGACTTCTCCTTGAAGCACTTGAGCTTGACCTGTCTCAGGTCGGTGGAGATATGGAAGAGCACCGCGAAGATATGACCACGTTGGAAGCTGCCTTTGAGCTCCATAACACAACATTTGGGTAATCCTCAGAGCTTGAGGTGATGATACAAAAACAAACCGCCTTATCTGTTTCGACTCAGGGCCAAGCCCTCTACGAAGTTACTGGTGAAATTGCAGCCTGGATAAAACAATCGGGTATTTCTCAGGGGCTCTTGACGGTTTTTTGCCGCCATACATCTGCTAGCCTCACTATTCAGGAAAATGCTGACCCTGATGTCCAGAGAGATCTTTTAGAATACTTTAAGCGCCAGGTTCCAGAGAACCAGCCGTGGATGCGCCATACCCTTGAGGGAGCAGACGATATGCCAGCACATATTAAAGGGGCTTTGACAGATGTATCGCTCAATATTCCAGTTAATGCGGGGAAAATGACGCTCGGTACTTGGCAAGGACTGTTCTTATTTGAACATCGTGCGAGCCCCCATAATCGAGAGATAGTTTTGCATTTACTCGGTGAAGGGAGAGCAGGGGCTTAATGGCTTTCCATCTCTTTAAGAGTGTTTTCAAAGTCATTGACTTTCGATGTTAGTTTTTGTTTAGAGGCAACGTCATGAAGAGCTTCTGAAATAGCCTGCCCTCCGATGAAAAGTGGAAGAACAGGTAAGCTAATTCGTGCGATGCCCAAAGCCTTTAACGCTTCTATAGGCATGGCCTCTCTATTGTAGGGAAGCCCAGTAGCGAGGCTTAGTGGTCCTTCGATCTCAGCAACAATGGCTTTGACTTCTTCCATGGTTTTTACCCCCACGACAAAGGCCATATCAGCTCCGGCCCTTAAATACCCATTGGCGCGTTTAATTGCTTCTTCCAGGCCAGCTTGACGGTCTTTGTTGGTTGCCAGAGCATCGGTACGTGCATTGATGATGAAATCTGGATTACCTTCTTTGAAACCTGTTTCAACTATGGCAGAAATTTTTTCTTCCATGGCGGCAAATGAGATGATGGGGTCTGGGCCGGTTTTGTGATGCAGGGCTTGGTCTTCAATATTCATTCCCGCACACCCGGCTTTAATGAAAGCTCGAGCAGTTTCCTGGGTAATATCTGAATCCCCATATCCATCTTCACCATCTGCCATAACAGGTGCAGAAACTGACTTAGCGATTCGTTTTGTCACAGCGAGATTCCATTCTACTGGGAGAGAGGATTCGTCGCTCAGGCCCCAAGCTAAGGAGATGGAATAACCAGAAACCTGGACGGCTTTAAAACCAGAATTCTCAATAAGGCGAGCGCTTAAGGGGTCATAAGCATCTGGCATGATGAGAGTTTCTTCAGATTGTATCAAATCGCACAACAGGTTGCTTTTTTGCCGTGACATGGTGTTTCTCCTCTCTGTGACCGCAATCACTGCATTTTTAATCTTATATAAATAGGCTAGATTTATTCTATTAGATACCAATACGTATCTATCCCGGTAAATTTAGATATACCGGGTTCAAGGCCAAAAATATAAATGGCCCGCTCTTGAAGAAGGAAGGAGTGACATGATGAACACGATGATACAAACGGCAACTGCCAAAATGTCACAATCTGAATTGGCACTATGGCGCATTGAAGACCTGCTCTACGTTCGTCTCTTAGATGTACGAGAAGGGGATGGATATGCTGTCTTTGCTGCAGATGGCACCTATCTCGACAGTGTGGATACCCTTGAAGAAGTTATGTCTTCAGCCAAACACTATGAGATGGAAGTGGCGGTCATTAACTGATCTTCGATCATTTAAGTTCACTAAAAATATACAAATAACATATAAAAAATGTAATAAAAAATAATTCTACATAAAACTTGACGGTTTAAATTTGACTGTATAATACTGTGTTATAAATTATATTAACACTAAATAATATGTGGTATAGAAATGTTGAAGACCGTCTCAAATGATCAAGCCCCGATTGCTCTTGTCCCGTCGCGGTTTCATGCAGAGCCTTTAGCTCTTGAGAGCGATGTGGAAGAGTTCAAGCAAGCCCACCTTGCCTTTAAAACAGGAAGCTGGGACGATGATCGCTGGAAAACTTTTCGTCTGCGCTTTGGGGTTTATGCTGAACTGGCTCCAGGGAAGCATATGCTTCGAGTAAAAATTCCTGGTGGCCGGTTAAGTTTTGCCTGGGCAAAAGCTTTGGCTGAAATTAGCGATACTCTCTGCAATGGGCATATTCACTTAACCACTCGCCAAGATGTGCAGATTTATGGCGTGTCTTTTGATGGTTTACCTGGCGTTATTGAAGCTCTGAATAAAGCGGGCCTCACTACGAGAGAATCGTCAGGAGCAACTTTTAGGAATGTTACGGCTTGCCCTATGGCAGGTATCTGTCCGAGTGAGCATGTGGATGCTGGTAAAGTTGCCGAGAAGTTGACGACCAGTTGGTTGCGCAATCCTTTGGTTCAGCACATGCCTCGTAAGTTTAAAACAGCAGTATCTGGTTGTGCCCAAGATTGTGGCTCAGTCTCTATTGATGACCTTGGTTTTATTGCCACTGTAAAAGACGGCAAGAATGGTTTTCGTGTTCTGGCTGGAGGGGGCTTAGGCACTCATCCGCGTTTAGCTGTTGAGGTGATGGATTTTGTCACTGAAGAGGACTTGCAAGGGGTCCAGGAAGCTATGGCAAAGTTGCATCATAAATATTCAGACCGAACAAACCGGGCTAAGTCCCGTTTGAAATTCTTAGTGGACCGTTTTGGTAAAGATCGGTTCGTGGAGCTGTTTCTTGTCGAGTTGAAAAAAGTTCAAGGCTTGGTTCAACGTCCGTCGCAAAAGCTCGATTGGCGCTCACCTGAGGAGACTGGAAAGCCAGTCCTTCCTGGCGGTCGAATTGCTCAAACTGATGGTAAGTGGGCGGCAGTTGTTCGTCCGGCTGGCGGAAGCTTTGATCCCCAAGGGTTGTTGGCGGTAACAGCTTTGGCTGAAGAATTGGGCGGTAATGAGTTCCGTATTACCCGTGACCAAAACCTTGTTGCGACAGGCTTTGGACATCAGGATTTAGAAACTTTCACTAAAGGGGCTGAAGAGCATTCAGTTCGTGTTATTGATCAACCTAAAGGGGCTGATAATACGGTTTCTTGCCCTGGGACAAGCACTTGCCCTATAGGTATCACCAACTCAAGCGCTTTTGCTAAAATGATTGCAGAAGACTCCTCTTTTGAAGAACTGCCGCAAACGCGTATCCGTATTTCGGGTTGCCACAATAGCTGTGGGCAGCACCATGTGGCAGATTTTGGTCTGCACGGTATGGGTAAAAAAATTAAAGGTCGCCCTGCTCCACATTACCAATTTCATATTGGTGGTCTGCACGAACAGGGTGCCGCTATTGGCTTAGGCGGTCCCATTGTTCCAGCTAAGAAAACTAAAGAAGCACTTCATCACTTAATCAGCAACTATGTAGAAACCGCTGAAGTTGACGAAGGGGTTCGGGCCTGGGCTGATCGCAAAGGGAAGGGTTATTTTAAAGAACTTCTTCAGCCTTTTGGTGAATCTGTTGATAGCGAAGACCCCGCAACCTTTGTGGACTTCGGTAAAGTCAAAAAATTCCGGCCACCAGCCTCTACCCTTGGCGAATGCTCAGCTCCTGCAGTCATTGCTGAATATTTAGCTGATCTTGCTGAAGTCGGTCGAGATGATTTGATGCGTTTTCTCTCCATAGGAGATGTCGCTGGTGCTTTGGCCTCTGGCCATAACGCCTTGTTGTCTGGTGCACGGCGCCTCTTAGCGGTGGCAAGCTTTGAAATTTCTGGTCTTGAAGATGAGGCGGTTCTTGCTCAAGTTCGTATCCAATATCCGGCTGACAAAAATTTGCTTGGTGTATTAGAAACAACTTTAGAGGCTGAAAAGAAAGCTGAAGAAACAGGTGACTTTTCGA
>JAPHRK010000004.1 GCA_026196105.1 Rhodospirillales bacterium
TCGTCAGCGCCGTCACCAGATTTGACAACGAAGGTATCGTTACCTTCACCACCGTACATGTTGTCATTACCAGTGCCCCCGCGGATGACGTCATCACCACCACCGCCATGAATATTGTCATGTCCACCACCACCATCAATCGTTTCAGTTGCATCTGAACCAGTCACTGTATGGCTTGAACCATTATCAATGATGACATTGTCGACAGTATCATTGACTGTAAAGTTAACCGTTGCGGTTGTTGTGCCGCCTTGTCCATCGTTGACTTGGTAAGAAAAGCTATCTGAACCGTAATAGTCATGGTTTGGAGTGTAGGTATAGGTCCCATCATCGTTAAAGGATAATGTGCCATTGCTCGGGCCGCTATCTAGTGCATAGGTAAGGTTGTCTCCATCTACATCTGTTGCGCTGACAGAACCGTTATAAGACGTATCTTCAGATAATGTGGCTGAACTATCTTCGCTAACAGGAGTGTCATTAGTCGGATCAACAGTAAGATTGACAGTCGCGGTTGTTGTGCCGCCTTGCCCGTCGCTTACTTCATAAGAGAAGCTGTCAGTACCATTGTAATCTGTGTCGGGCGTATAGGTGTAAGTACCATCATCATTAAAGATCAAGGTACCGTTACTTGGACCGTTTTCTAGAGCATAACTAAGAGTATCGCCATCTGCGTCAGTTGCTATGACCGTGCCGTTATATGCGGTATCTTCTGTAGCTGTTGCAGAGCTGTCTTCGCTTTCAGGCCCAGTGTTTGGAGTTTCAACTGTTTCAATCAGGTCTTCTTCATCGCTTTCTGTTACCGCAGGCGTATCATCTTCTGTTTGAGCTTGAGCTGGTAGGGCACTTTCTGGTGCCGCTTCTTCGGTTACTTGCTCAGGTTCTTGAGGAGATTGCTGGCGAGGTTGCACATTTGGGGCTGAATTCTCTTCAACTCTGGCCTCTTCTACTGGTTCATTTCCGCCGCTAGATTTTTCAACAGCTTTGGTCTGGCTTTGTTGACTGTTTTCTTCACCGGTTGATTGGTTATCTAAGTTTCGATCATTATCGGTGTTTTGTTCGCTGTCTAGGTTATCAATAGTATCTGTATCGTCAGAGGTGTCCTGCTCTGTAGTTGCTACTTCTTCAATAGTGTCGTCAGTAGTTGCCGCACCACCAACATTAGACAAAACAGCCTCATTCGCATTTTGGCTGCCCATTTGAATGGAAGAGTAGATACTTGGATCGTCTCCGCTTGTTTGAGACTCTTGGGAATGTTCTACAGGACCATCTTGGTCAGCTAAACCTTCATCAAGACCTTCTTGAAGAACAGTGAGTTCATCAAAGACGGAATCGTCAATTTTAGGGGCGTCATTGTTGTTATTTTCTTCAGCCATAATTTTCTCTCTAACGGATTTTTTATATCAGTTTATTTACGCCTGATATTTCATGTTTATCTGGTCATATCTTATCAATATATAGGATAAGAAAATACTAATTCTAGGCGTAGCTCACTGTGAGCGCCATCACAGATCAAGAACAAATTTAATCTAGTGGGAACTGTAATAACCCTGAAAAGGTTGTAAAAGTATTATCTAATATATTGAAAAATAAAAGGTAATATTTTTTCAGTAAAAATATTAAGAGAAAGATGGTGGATTCTTTTTTGCTTTTTTGAAGAATAAAACACCAAGATTGATCAAGCTAAGATCAATGGTATGATCTTAGTGGTACTCAAGGTTTTTGAAAAGCCAAATAAATGCTCAGAGTCTCTATTTCTTGTAAAGTTCTTTGAAAGAATTTAGAGGTTTTTTGGGCAATAAAATTAGTAATTATAAAATGCTGTTTTAGGTATGTTCAGCGGCCTGTTCAGGAGAAGAATCGATGCGATTAAAAACTTCAGATAAGCGATCGCCATTGCCGTAATCACGAATACCAAAAACTTTGATATTTGGATATTTTTCACGACAGTATCGGGTTTGGGCAAGCAATGCTTCTTTGTTAGCGGCATAAAAAGTAACGACGAGACCACAATCTCCATTTTTGCATTCTTCAGAAGATGGAACGTATTCCCCCTCCATCCATTTGCGGGCAATCTCCTCATCGCATAAGGCCCAGCCTACATAACCGACTGGTGTGCCTTCATCATCAAAAGTGAAGACGTAATGACCACGCCTGACCTGTCCCATCAGGACATTTGATAGTTTACCGAAAGGATAGTTGGCATAAGGGCTAACACGCCGTAATACATTGATGGCGACACCGAGAGCTTGGAAAGGTTCTTTGAGTTTACGGCATTTCATTATATTTAATCCTTTAGAACTCTATTCTTTCAATACCTTCAAAGGCAATTGCTTCTCCGGTTTCCATATCAACAACCGTACCACTGGTATCATTGGCAATGTCCATGTAAGCGCCGCCATCTGCAGGGTCGATTGTGTATTCAGAGCCATCTTCAAGAGTTACTGTCCAACCTGCATCACCTGCATCTCTATTGCTGTCTTCACCTAAGGCGATGGTGTCCCAACCATCTCCGCCGGATATATGGTCATTACCATCACGAATATCCCAGATGAAGAGATCGTCACCAGCGCCGCCATAGAGGTAATCATCACCTGCTCCACCAGAGATAATGTCATCACCTTTGCCACCTTCGATTTCATCATTACCAGCTCCGCCATTAAGAGTGTCGTCACCTTTGCCGCCAGATATTTCATCATTGCCTTTCCCACCAGATAATTCTTGATCGTTGTCATCGCCTTCAGCGGCAATATTAGTAGGTATGCTTTCAATATCATCTACTGCGATAGTTTCATCAGCAAATTTTAGTTGTTCAATATCAGTTAATGTGTCGGTTCCATCACCACTCACGCCAATATCTTTAATGTTCATAGAGCCGTCTTCGTTCAAGGTGATTTCATAGTCGTCACGATCGCCTGAGTACTCAGCAATGTCATTGCCGATCCCCCCATCAATTAAATCGTCACCGCTACCACCTGTTAAAATGTCGTCACCTTCACCACCATACAGCTCATCATCACCTGACTCACCATAGAGCATATCGTCGCCAATGCCTCCGTAGAGCTCATCGTCGCCACCGACTTGGGCAACCTTTCCGCTATCATCAGCATCGCCACCAGTAATAATATCGTCGCCAGCACCGCCTTTTAGAATATCGTTGTGGCTACCACCATCAATCGTATCGTCACCATCGCCGCCAACAAGTTTATCAACACCACGTCCACCGCTTAAATCTTCACCTTGAACGCTATCAACACCTTCAGCTTGTTCGGCTGCCTCTGCTGCCGCTTGTTCGGCTGCCTCTGCTGCCGCTTGTTCGGCTGCTTCCGCCGCTGCCTGTTCGGCTGCTTCTGTTGCTGCCTGTTCAGCTGCCTCTGCTGCGGCTTGTTCAGCTGCTTCCGCTGCCGCTTGTTCGGCTGCCTCTGCTGCCGCTTGTTCGGCTGCCTCTGCTGCCGCTTGTTCGGCTGCCTCTGCTGCCGCTTGTTCGGCTGCTTCCGCTGCCGCTTGTTCGGCTGCTTCCGCTGCCGCTTGTTCGGCTGCTTCCGCTGCCGCTTGTTCGGCTGCCTCTGCTGCCGCTTGTTCGGCTGCCTCTGCTGCCGCTTGTTCAGCTGCTTCCGCCGCTGCCTCTGCTGCTGCCTGTTCAGCTGCCTCTGCTGCGGCTTGCTCGGTTGCCTCTGCTGCGGCTTGCTCGGTTGCCTCTGCTGCGGCTTGCTCGGCTGCCTCTGCTGCGGCTTGTTCAGCTGCTTCCGCAGTATCTGCTGCTATGGCTGCTTCTTCGTCTCCATTGTTTGGGGCAGAAATAGGGGTGGGGTCTGGAACTAGATCAATATCTTTTGGGTCTTCCTCAACGACAACTTCTTCCTGGCCAGAGGTATTATCTTCAAAGTCATTTCCGCTAGCTGCACTTGGTTGGCTAGGAGTTTGGTCTGTATCTAAATTGTCTTCACCTTCCCCACCGACAATTTCTTCAACACCTTCTTCCCCGCCTAATGTTTGAATATCTGGTTGGTTATGAACGGTTTCTTCATCGTCCGTTTCGTTATTTTTTTCAGATTTCTCAGAGGTAATACCTTGACCTGAGCGTCCGCCAACTTCACCTGGGTCACGTTCTCCTAACTCGCTATCATCTGCTGTTTTATGATCAAGAGAGTCGATTTCTTCGTCTGCGGTTTTTTCATCGTCACCAAAGCCAAATTTATCTTCTTCTTTAGCTTCGGCATTCGAGGCATTCGCAAGGTTTGTTGCCGCACCCGTTTCTGAATCCCGGTTTCCCATTTGGATTGATGAGAGAATGTTCGGATCACCTTCAACGCCACCTTCAGTCTCAGCCGAATGTTCGATTGGTCCATCTTGGTCAGCTAAGCCACCATCAAGACCTTCTTGAAGGACAGTAAGTTCATCAAATACGGAATCATCAATTTCAGGGGTTTCAACTTTGTCGTTTTCTTGTTCGGCCATACTCTTCTCTCAATCGGAACTACTGTTTTCTTTTTCATTAATTCATAGCGTCGATGCTCTCCATCTAGGCATATATTATCAGTGGCAAGAATAACAAAGTACTAAATTAGGGCTTTGTATCCTTTGGTATAATTTTGTATTCGGCTGTAACGGATTTGAATTTATCAGTGAAAATTATGTGATGCTGATGTAGCGAGCAGCAAGAAATTCATGTAGTATATTGAAAATAAACAATAAAAATATTTCTTTCAATAATCTTGTTTAGGATAAATTAATTGTGGGAGTTGCTTGAAGTTATGATCGTGAATACAAAACGTTAAGTGCGCTTAAGATTATTTGATTGATCTTGTGTGCTTGGGGTGGTGTAAGGACTCTAAGGAAAAATCAATTTAAAATCCGTTTAAGGGTATGGAATAATAGACACTAACTGTTTCTGCTCCTGGATTATTATCTCCGATATGAGCATTAGATTGGTGGGATGCAGAAAGTCCTAGTCGGCTGGCGTTTTCAAATTCATATCCTAATTCAACTTGAGTACGAAACTCAAAGTTGTGACCTAAATCTTTGCCGTCCCCTTTGTGGTAATAGCCAGGAGCAAAGCTTGGGGTGAAATAGTAGTTGTCTTTGCCGAAATCAAAGGCAACGCCAGCAAAGGCATAAAATGATTTATCGCTTGAACTTGAAATGCCAATCAATGGACGTGCAGCTTTATAGAATTTTCTGCCCATATATTCGAGGCGTAGTTCAGTAGCTGTATTATCTTTTTTATTGATATCGAAATAACCAATACCGCCCTTAAGGAGGGGGACATCTTGTAAAGGTCGTGCTTCTTCTGCAAACGCTTTTGTTGTAAGAAAAGCGGTCACTAATGCAATGGCGATAAAACCTTTTGATTGTAGAGTTTTCACTCAATCCCCCAAGAGAACCTATTTTGTATATTTATGGGTTCTTATATAATTTAAGAGAATTTTCAAATAGTTAAGATTGAAGTGACTTCATCCTTTCCATAGCAGAAACAAGTGTAAGCCTGATCCCTGATTCTAAGGCTGAATGACCACAATTGGAAATGATGGTGTATTTTGCTTTAGGCCATGCTTGGGATAAATCATCGGCCGTCGCAATTGGGCAAACCATGTCATAACGCCCTTGAACAATTTCTGCAGGATGGTCAGACAGTTTCTCAATGGAAGCTAGTATATGGTTTTCACCCATGAATGCTTTATTGATAAGATAGTGTGACTCTAAGCGTGCAAGGGCGACGAGGTCACGATCAATGCCAAAATTCATAAAGTTATCTTGGTTGTCTCCGTAATTCTGGTTGCTTTGCAAAGTAGAACAAGAGCTTTCAAACTGACACCAAATCCGAGCTGCAGGGCCATGAACTAAAGGATCTGGATGTGTGAGGCGATGATAATAACTTTTCAGCAGATCACCCCTCTCATTTTCAGGAAGATAATGAGCAAAACGTCGCCAAGCTTCAGGGAAAACCCGCTTTACGCCGTCAATAAACCATTCGATCTCAGGATCACGGCAAAGGAAAATACCTCGTAAAACAAAGCCAAGGCAACGTTCAGGATGAGAGATACCATAAGCTAAAGCAAGCGTGCTTCCCCAAGACCCTCCGAAGTTTATCCAACGCTCAACTCCTAAATGTTCCCGAATAAGTTCCATATCTGAAACCAGATGAGGGGTTGTATTATTATGTAAATCCCCCAGAGGTTGTGAGCGACCGCAACCTCGTTGATCAAAAAGAATGATACGGTAATGTTTCGGGTCAAAAAAACGGCGGTGGATGGGTTGGCACCCTGCACCCGGGCCTCCGTGCAGGAAAACGACGGGAACTCCTTTCGGGTTCCCACTGGTTTCCCAATAAAGGCTATGAACATCATCTACATCCAAGCGACCACAGTCGTAGGGTTCAATAGGGGGGTATAAATCTTGTTGCGATTGGCTTGTGTCCATGGGGGTTATTTTTTTATCCTTCCCAATTTATTTTGTTCTTAGTGGTTATACATATAGGGAAGAGTTTTCTCATCTTCCAAGGAGAAAATTAAAACTCCCCCTTTTCTCCTAGTGGATTATCATCGTAAAGTTAATCCAAACGGGAGTGACCATGTCGCAGCAAAATATAGTAAAAGCTTTTTCAACAGCTTGTTCCTTAATCATAGTTGGGGGGCTTCTTGCTTCTTGTACTTTACCAAAAGGGCCAGAAGTTAAGCCTGATGAGAAAAAAGTCGTTACCGATGTCCGTTATAAACCAGTTAGCTATGAAGATTTGCAAGGCTGGAATGAGGATAATCACTCTGAAGCTCTGATATCTCTTCATAAAACCTGCAAAGCGATTAAAGCAGGTGAGGCGCAATGGGTAGACCAGTTGTTTGTTGAAAATGGGGCTCAAGCTGCTTGGAAGAAAATTTGTGACGTTGCTCCAAAGTTGCCTGACGAGGCTGCAAAAGCTTTCTTTGAAACAGCTTTTATGCCTTTTCAAGTTGTGACGGGCGAAAATAAAGCTATTGGGAAATTAACGGCATATTATACGCCTGTCGTTAAAGGAAGTTGGACCCGATTAACTCCCTTTGCAGCCCCCCTCTATTCTATGCCGAAAGATCTTGTTCGTGGTGACCCACGCTACAGTCGGCAAGCTATTGCTGATGGGGTTATACCTGCTGATAAAGCCATTATCTGGATCAATAATCCCGTCGATGCTTTTGATATGCAAATCCAAGGGGCAGGGGAAGTGGTGATGGGAGATGGGACCCGAGTACTTCTTGAGGTCGATGGAACCAATGGCCATCCCTGGCGCAGTCCAGGTAAAAAAGGGCTTAACCGGGATGTCTTGAAAACCTTGTTACTTCATGAACCGAGTGCCGCTATTGGTATGATGAATGAGTTTCCCCGGTATGTCTTTTATAAAATTGCACCCATAGACAAGGTGCGTGGGGCGGCTGAAATCCCTTTAACTAATGAACGTAGCATTGCTATTGACCGACGCCATATTCCTCTAGGAACTCCTGTTTGGATTGATGGAGAGAATAAATATAGCTCTATCCGAAAACTGACCATTGCTCAGGATGTGGGTGGAGCAATTAAAGGCTCAGTTCGGGCTGATCTTTATATGGGACGTGGAGACAGTTACGGAGACCGCGCTCGGAAAATTAACCATAAATTACGTATGTATACGCTGGTACCACGAACAACTGAAGGATTGGCAAGCTTCTTTAAAAACTTGGACCAACGAAAAATTGCTCCAATGGCACAAAAAACGCCCCCCTCTAAAATGGTTATGAAAAATCCAATGCCTGCTCCTGTTCAAAAAGCAGCGGTTAAAAAAGCCCCTAAAGGACGCTATGCAGTTCAGTTAGGAGCTTTTGATAGTGCGAAAGGAGCCAACAAAACTTGGCGCCAAATTGTTGCGCGGACTTCCCCGCTCCTTGATAATGTCGTGCATAAACTTAGCAGATATAAGAATTTTCATCGCCTTCGGGCAGGACCTTTAGCAACACGCTCGGCTGCAAGTGGTTTATGTCAGGAACTCAAAGCGGTTGGTGTTGCTTGCTTCCCTGTTACAGGGATGAAGTAAGCTTAACCTCGTTCGTCGTCGAGGATTTCAAGCACAATACTTTTGTTAATGTAGTCCAGGCCCCCCCAGGCTATCCAAAAATTAGGGCTGACTTCTTGAGCGACATGTGCGAAGTCGGCCTTACGAAGGATTGCTGCGAGAATAAGCCGTTCTGATTTGTTCCCCAGGAAGGCTTTTGCCATTTCCTGTACTTTCCCAGACTTAGACAACGCCTCAGTTACATCAAACCAGCACTGAATAGCCTCTAGATCCCCAAGAAGAGGCCTAAGGGCTTTGTTGACCGCAGGGTTTGCATCAAGAGCGGCTTTAACCAATTCAGCCGGGCTTGGTTGGGCTTGGTCTTCCATGGTCAAGATGTTACCTCATCAGGACGTCGTCCAAACATCCCCATTCCCAAAGTGGATAAGACAACGTCGTTATTCTGATTTAGGACTTCAATTTTGTTACGTAAAATTCCTAAGTGTGGCTTACTCTTAGAAGGAGTGACCTCCAAAATTTCAATACGGACACTTAAGCAATCACCAGGGCGAACGGGTTTATGCCAACGAAGCTCATCAACACCCGGTGAGCCAAGGCTAGCCGATTTAGAAATATAGCCATCCACTAAGGCCCGCATCATTATTGCGGCTGTGTGCCACCCACTGGCAACAAGGCCGCCAAACATATGATCTTTGGCGGCTTCTTTATCGAGATGGAAGGGCTGGGGGTCGAACTCAGAAGCAAACCGAATGATCTCTTCCTCTGTGACTGTTCGACCCGGCACTTCAATGATCTGTCCTGGTTTGAAATCTTCCAGGTACATCAATGAGGACATAACGGCCTATCTTTTAAGCTGTCCGTGTAATCAAGTGGTAACCGAAATCAGTTTCAACAACATCACTAAGACCACCAACTTCAAGATTAAACGCTGCTTCGTCGAATTCTGGAACCATTTGGCCACGACCGAAAAGACCGAGACTTCCGCCATCGCTTCCTGAAGGGCAATCTGAGCTTTCTTTCGCGATTTCAGCAAAATCAGCGCCGCCATCGATATCGGCTTTGTATTTGTTGATCAACTCTAAAGCTTCTTCTTTGGTACGGGTTGCGGTTGAGCGTGAAGAGCCTGCGTACATAAGCAGAATGTGTGAAGCGTTTACTTGGTCAGCCATGGTTTGTCCTTTCGAATAAATAATATGGCGTTTCCATGCCCTTTATCCTTAATAAGGTCAAGGGGCAAAGGGGACTTTTTCGGCTAAGCCAAAGAGGTTTTCCGCCATCGCTGCCCCAGATAACAGGTCCGCTTCTCCTCTTGGTTTGCCTATTATTTGTAGGCCAACAGGCAGGCCGGAAGCTGTAAACCCGCAAGGGAGTGACAGGGTCGGGCAAGAAGTCAGCGTAATGGCAAAGGTAATGCCCAGCCAATCAACATAATTATCAAATTTATGGCCATTTACCTCTTCAACAAAGCGTTGGTCCACATCAAAGGGGGGAACGATGGCGGTTGGGCAAAGCAGCAGGTCATAATCATCAAAGAAGTTTGCCATGCGTTGATAAAGCTGTCCTCTACTCAGCTCTGCGATGCCAATTTCATTTGCGGTCAGGGCCAGCCCTTTTTCAATATTCCAAACCAAATCAGGTTTAAGTTTTTCTTTCATGCTTTGGTAAAGCCCAAAATGATTAGTCGCCATCTGAGCTGCTCTAAGGGTTTGAAAACATTCGAGAGCCTCTGAAAAGTCAGGAGACTCTTCTTCAACGTCGATGCCAAGGCTTGTAAGTTTTAAGGCAGCCTTTTCGCATATTTCAGCCACCTCTGGGTCAACGGGGAGCAACCCTCCTAAATCCTTTGTAAAAGCCACTCTTCTTGGTTTAGCAGGTTGATCAACGGCTTGTTGAAAAGAGGTGAGTGGTGCAGCAACAGAAATTGGGTCTTTGGGGTGCCCTCCCACCATAGCATCAAGCATGAGGGCGACATCCCCGACATTTCGCCCCATGGGGCCTTCAACATTGAGGTTGCCATAGGGGAGAGGTGTTGGATGGCGTGCGACCCTTCCAGGGCTTGGGCGTAGGCCGACAATAGAGCAGAAACTGGCGGGTATTCGAAGAGAGCCACCTAGGTCGGAGCCTGTCGCAAGCCAAACTTGCCCTGTAGCTAAAGCAACGGCAGAGCCACCAGAAGAACCCCCACAAGTTTTGCCTAAGTTCCAAGGGTTGCGGGTTGCCCCAAAAACTTCATTAAACGTATTTGCTCCAGCGCCGAATTCAGGTGTGTTGCTCTTAGCAACGACAAGTGCGCCATTGGCTTCTAGCGTCTTCACCATGACATCTGAAGTTTTGGGCACATTATCAGCAAATATTGGTGAGCCATAAGTTGTGCGGACACCGCCTACATTGTTGAGGTCTTTAACGGCAATAGGCAATCCACCTAGCCAACCTGGATTATCTTGGTTTGTACGATCAATTTTGCTTGCAGTTTCTAGGGCACGTTCTGCACATAAAGTCGGAAGGGCATTTAGTGGGCCATCAACAGCTTTAATTTGCTCTGATGAGGCGTAAATAAGCTCTTTTGGGGAGATTTCTCCCTTTTTGAGCATAGTAACTACCCTACGGGCAGATAATTTTGTTAGTTCATTCATAATTTACAAAGTATCATTTTGTACAAAATGTTGAACAGTGTTTTTAAGTTTAAGGAAATTTCGTTTTCAAATGGGTAGGCATTTCAAAATTATATTAGGCTTTTTGGCGGTTGCTATAGGTGCAGAAGCACATGCTGAGTCACCAAATCTTAGCTTGCCCTTAGAATGTGATCCCGGGAAAACCTGTTGGATTTCTAATTATGTAGATGTGGATAAGGCGAAAGGTAAAAAATCTGACTATCGCTGTGGTTGGCGAACGTATGATAAGCACAGAGGCGTTGATTTTGGTATCCGTGACTTGGGCTTGATGGAAAAAGGAGTTTCGGTCTTTGCGGCTGCTTCTGGGAAAGTACTCGGCTTGCGTGACGGAATGGCAGATATTTCCTTAGGTGATTTAAAAAACCCACTATCAATCAGAAAACGTGAGTGTGGAAATGGGGTTCAAATCCGGCATGCTAACGGGTGGAGCACACGCTACTGCCATATGAAAAAAGGGAGTGTCCTCGTTAAAAAGGGTGATGTGGTTCAACGAGGCCAGGTCATTGGTCAGATTGGCCTTTCTGGAAAGACAGAATTCCCCCACCTCCATTTTTCAGTTTTAAAAGGAAAAGAGATTATTGATCCGTTCCAGGGGATCGTTTCTACGGGGAATTGTAATGAAAAAGGGCAACCCCTTTGGGAGCAAGGTGCCGTTGCAGGGTTTGAATATGGTCCTGTAATCTACAATATTGGATTTTCCGCATCGAAACCTAAGCCCAAAGCCATTCGTAAGGGGCTCTATCAGGACAAGGTCCTCGGCAGAAATTCCCCTGCCTTAATTGTATGGGCAGATCTCTTTGGGGTCGCTAAAGGGGACAAGGTTGAGTTTAAGATCATTGATCCATCGCAAGAAGTCATCATGACTTATTCTGCAACGACGAAAAGAAATAAAGCGAGGCAAATGCTTTACGCAGGAAAACCCAAAAAGAAAAAGTTTTGGGATGAGGGAACCTATATCGGGATCATTAAAGTCACTGCTAATCCCGGGACCTCTGAAGAAAAGACATCAACAGTTACCCGTAAAGTAGAAATTCGCTAAAACCCTGTTTCTATTCCTTTTAAAAGACTGTAAAGTAGGTTGGTCTAATATAAGGAGTTGGGGCAATGGCACAAAGCTATCCAGATTTAGCTAAAGAACTTAATGGTGATATCAAAAATCTGAGGGATGCGATCCCTGAGACTATGGCAGGTTTCTCTGCGATGGGGAATGCGGCCAAGGCTGACGGCGCAATGGATCCAAAAGCCAAAGAATTGGTCGCCATTGGCATCGCCATAGCTACCCGATGCGATGGTTGCATTACGTTTCATGTTAAAGCAGCAATTCACCACGGGGCTACCCGGGAAGAAATCTCCGAAACCATCGCCATGGCAGTCTATATGGGTGGTGGACCTTCCATGATTTATGGTTCGCTCACCTTAAAGGCATTTGACCAGTATTCAGGCTAAATTTGAGTTGAAAATTACATAAAATAGATTTTATTACGATATGTAAATGAAATCTATTTTATGTCACTTAATTATGAATACTTCATGCTATTTTGCAATTTTAAACAAAAAAAATACAGAGTGCATATTTTATAAAAACTATTGTTATTAATAGGGTTTTACGGTATAATTGTTGGGTAAATACAAATTGTTTCTATAACGAAATTATTTTCTTCGCCGGGCATGGTGTTTTCCTTAAAAAGAGGATGAGCAACTAGTTTATTTTTAAAATATAACGATATCGTTATTAATTTGATTTGTTGATGATTTTGAGCGCCAAAGCAGATAATAATCCCATGCCACTTACAGCTGCCATGACCCAAAAAGCATTCCCGCCTAAATTTTCAAATAAATATCCCGCTGCAAACATCGAAACACCACTTCCGATGCCAAAAGCGGTTGCTGTATACACCCCTATAGCTGTGGCAGAGCTTCTTTCTGGGATTCTGTGCATAACATAGTCGATAAAAGCTAAATGAGTTATGCCGAAGGTGAAGGCATGGAGAAGTTGGGCAACGATTAAGACTTCCAAAGATGTAAAGCTTGCTAGCAGTGACCAGCGAGCTAAACCAGCAATTCCAGCAATCATTAAGAGTCGTGCAGGTCCCATACGCCTGACAAATGCCGCACCAAAGGCAAAAAGGATGATTTCAGCCATTACCCCTTCGCCCCAAAGAAGACCAATAACTGCCTCGGAGTGGCCAACTTCCCGCCAATAAAGGGTGCTAAAGGCATAATAGACCATATGACTCGCCTGGATCAGGGTTGCTGCAGTGACGCAAATCATAAAAGGGGGGTCAGTCAGGAGCTCTCTTAAAGGAGATTTCTCTTTTTGTTTAGTTTTGGTCTGTTCGCGAGGCAAGAAAAGTCCCATTAAGACCGTGGACCCTATACAGCCCAGAACGACCCAATAGATAATATCTTCACTTCTGCCTGTGAGCAGCCAACCGCCACCAACCGACCCTAGGATAAAGCTTGCTGAGCCCCAAAGACGGATACGCCCATAATCAAGGCCATGTTTTTTTGCTTCAACAAGGGCAAGGCCTTCCCCCAACGGCATTACACTGGACCATGCCGATGAATAAAGCAGCAAAACAACCACAATTGTCCAAAATGCATCCGTAAATTGGAAAAGGGAAAAAATACTTAAGCCGGCCAAAAGGAGAACCAGGACAACGCTTTTCCGGTCACCTCTTTTGTCAGCATATTGGGTGATTAAGGGAACGATTAAGGCTTTTAGCACCAACCCGACAGCCAGCAGTGTGCCGATTTCTTCAGCGTTAGCCCTTTGGCTTTCAACCAAACAGGCCAGAAAGGGCCGTATACCCCGAGAACAGAGAAAAAAGCGCCATAAAATAACGATAATCGGATTGCGGCTGAGGCTTTTGACATGGCATCAGACTATGCTCGGTTAGAAAAAATACAAGGTTCACGAACTTGTGATCAGGACGGAAGAGCGCTGAAATGAAGGCTTTGAGAAGAAAAAATACAGAAAAAAAGTCGATTTCTCAAAAAAAATAATAACTCACTAATTGACTTGGTTATTAAGTCTCGTCTAATATCTTTCTAGTTAAAGAGAAAGGTGGTTGCCGCTTTGCGGGACTACTTGATTAAATGCCTCGCTCAATAAGGAGGAGGCCATCGGGGTTTAAAAGAATATCTCGATGTCATATTGCTCAATGTGGAGGATGTGACGATGGCAAGAACATGCCAAAGTTGTAACCAGAATTACTGGATTAGTCGTTTTTGAATTAGGGTAATTGCCTTTGAGAAGGGTGTGAACTCTAAGTCAGTCCAGCGGCTTATGAATATTTTTCTCAAAAATAACCCAAAAAAACGTTATCCACAATGTTGCCACATTGGGGTTGCAAGTTTCAATCATTCGAAAGCCCAATTATGGGGTCGAATGTCCGATATGAAGGAAGGTATTATTATGAGTGTCAACACATTACCCATCGTTTCCTCCGAAGGCGGCATCGGTCGCTATCTTCAGGAAATTCGCAAGTTCCCTCTTCTTGCCCGTGATGAAGAGTACATGTTGGCGACCCAATTACGCGATAAAGATGATGTGGATGCCGCACATAAACTCGTAACCAGCCACCTGCGTCTCGTCGCCAAAATTGCTTTCGGTTTCCGCGGATATGGTTTGCCCATGTCTGATCTGATTTCTGAAGGCAATGTTGGCTTGATGAAAGCGGTTAAAAAATTCGACCCAGAAAAAGGTTTCCGCCTGTCGACCTATGCCATGTGGTGGATTAAGGCTTCTGTGACGGAGTATATCCTTCAGTCCTGGTCCTTGGTCAAACTCGGTACTGTCGCAGCTCAGAAAAAACTATTCTTCAGCTTGCGTAAGATGAAGAAACAGCTCGGCGTTGTTGATGATAACGCTCTGACGGACCAGCACACCAAACAGCTTTCAACTGATTTGGGTTTGTCAGAACGCGAAATTACCAATATGGACCGTCGTTTGTCCTCTCGGGATATGTCCCTGAACGCACCTTTGCCTAGCGAAGAAGGTATGGAATATATTGATCTTCTTGCTGATGACCGCCCTAACCCAGAGGTTATTGCCGCAAAAGCTCAGGATAAATCCTGGAAATCCGGTGTTTTAGAAGAAGCAATGGCAACCTTACCAGACCGTGAACGCCACATCCTTAGCGAACGCCGCCTCAGCGACGATCCACAAAAGCTCGAAGAACTCGGCCAACACTACGGCATCAGCCGTGAACGTGTCCGCCAGTTAGAGGTCCGCGCCTTCGATAAAGTGAAAAAAGCCGTTTTGGAACTAAGTGCGGAAAAAGGCTTAATCCCAGCAATGTAACCAACCAAAACTCCTCCTTCTAGGGGAGGTGAGGTAAGATAAGTGCATTCTAAAGCACCCCTGTAGCCCTCCCTAAAAAGGGGAGGGCGAAAACACAGTTTAAACTACGCTATTCAGAATAAGTAAATTACCATCATTTTTCTTTCTCGTTTAGGTATTGACTAATGTTAAAGAGAGAGAAATATAATCCGATCAATCCCTGTCGGGATTCTGAAAGTGTTACTGATGAATGAACACCTTTTGACGCTATATTGTTAAGTCTACGGATGAATTTCACAAGGTACTCAAGTTCAGATTCAAGGAGTTCCTTAGATGCTGAAGTTCTCAAGCTTTTAGCAAGAAACTCTTGCAAACGATTTAAATATTGCTCTTCTCCAAGTTGACGTTTCATACCATCAATACATTTGTGCATTCCATGAACTGGAGGGAAATAGTAATCGGCGACGGCTTTTAGCCCCCTTCGTACTTCAGTTAGAAGTAGGGCTGAATCTTCTGGATCAGTTGAAGTGGCTAGTGTAGCTGCTTTATGAAGCTTTTCATAAATATCTTTCGACCTGGATTTATAATAATTATTTACTTCGTTCTGGACAGTCTCAAGAATTTTTTGGTTTTTTGATTGTGTGTTTAATTGGTTTTCAATCTGGATTGAATAACTGAGACAGCGAGTTCTTATTCTTGACCGTATTGTTTGGAGGGCCCTGCGTCTTAATCTCACGTGGTTTTTTTGGTGATCAGTAAAGGCGGCTGTATCAAACTCACCCATACCCTGAGGTATTTGCAAATCAGAGATCATTCCGTCGCATTGTTCAATTTCAGAATCTATTTCACCAACTGCTACAAGTAATACACTTTGTTCTTCGTCTCTATAATCGTCATCTTCATTTGGAAAACTGAATTCAAGAGTACGTGTATTAATCCAACGATCAAATGAGGTTTCCAATATAAATTTATATGCGTCTTTTTTAAGATGAGAAGTATCATCAAGAATGAACCTCGCAACTTCTTTTTTGTTGGGATAAAGCTCTCTAAAAAAGTAAGCAGCATTTAAGTAATCTTTTGATATTCTTGCTATTCTGAGACAGGCCATAACAGCTAATTCTACTTTATCTTCTTCTAGGTTTTCATAAATTCGTTCCAAATGGTTCATGTAATCCATTATTAAGAAATTCCTGAAGAAGGGTTTGTTGCTATCTATGGTGGATCATATATGTTGAGGTTGTGTGTAGCAATAAAGGTTAGCTACTTTACTGCTTGCTAATTAATTCTATTACCTTTTTAAAAACCGTCGGCAGAGCTTGCCCTTTTAATTCCTTTTTAGGGCACCAAAGTCCATTTGTTTGAACGTTACGACCAGCTTTCCCTCTCACTACAGTTAGCTCTAAATGAAAGTGGGTGAAGGTGTGGTGGACTTTTGCTTCGAGGGCTTTCCATTCCCCTTCAAACGGAGCCACATTCTCTACATCCTCTTTCCCCCATTCTTCCTCTCGCCAGTCACTTCCCGGTAGCTCCATCATGCCGCCGAGTAAGCCTTTTTCAGGGCGACGATTTAGCAATAGTTCGCCTTCGCCGTTCTCTATATAAAAGACAATGCCGTAGCGGGTAGGTTTTTTCTTTTTGGGCGCGCGCTTTGGGTAATCGGTTGGGGTGCCGTCTTTGAAGACTTGGCAGATGGATTGCCAAGGGCAGGTTGCGCATATGGGATTGCGCGGAGTGCACACGGTGGCGCCGAGGTCCATTAAGGCTTGGGCATAATCGCCAGGGCGGGTGTTGGGAGTGAGTTTATGGGCGAGTTCTTTTAAATGGGGCTTAGCTCCAGGCAAGGCCTGTTCCACTTTATATATACGCGCCATTACTCGCTCAACGTTGCCATCGACCACCGTGGCTTTTTGATCAAAGGCGATAGAGGCTATGGCGGCAGCGGTGTAAGGACCGACTCCGGGAAGGTTAAGAAGTTCTGCTTCCGTATTAGGGAAAATACCATTCAATTCATTTGCGACATGTTGCGCACATTTATGCAGGTTACGGGCTCGGGCGTAATAGCCTAGTCCTTGCCATTGGACCAAAATATCATCCTGGCTGGCTTTTGCCATGTCTTCAACAGTAGGCCAATGTTCTAAAAACCGTAGAAAATAAGGAATGACGGTGACCACAGTAGTTTGTTGGAGCATAATTTCACTAAGCCAGACGTGATAAGGCTCCGGCGTTTCCCCATGTGCAGCGCGCCAAGGGAGTTCGCGTCGTTCTTTGTCGTACCAGGTAAGGAGGTCCACGAAGTGGTTGCAGTTTGTCATCACCCTGCCATATTCCACCTACATGTTGCTTCTGCAAGAGGCAAAAGCATTTAACTTTATCAATGATGACCTAATGACCACCAAATACGGACCACGCAGGATTTCAAAAGTGGCAGAGACGCTGACTAAACCGATCTTTAAGAAAAGAGGGTTCGGTGAAGCGGCGATTTTGAACGAGTGGGAAACCGTGGTCGGTCCAGAAATAGCTCACCATTCCTGCCCGGAACGGTTAGCAAAGTCTCGGGATCAGGAGCGTGGTGCTGTTTTGCACTTGCGGGTAGGAAATGGGGCTTACGCTACACAGCTTATCCATCAAGAACCTCAACTCATTGAGCGAATTAACGGTTATTACGGTTATAAAGCGATTGAAAGAATTAAGATCATCCAAGGTCCTTTGCCGAAAAAAGAAGTCAAGGCTAAGCAAGTGGAACCTGTCCTGGATCAAAAACAAACAGAATCCCTGAAATCAAAGCTCTCCCATATTGAGGACCCAGAGCTTCGAGAAGCCCTAGAAGGGTTAGGACGATCTGTTACTCACAAACAAAACACGAAAAAAATATGAAATTTGGAAAACTAGGGCCTAAAAATCTGCCACAAACTAGAGAAACGGTGGATAACTTCGCTCTTCTAGGACTTGCGAAAGTCCCTTTTTGGAATCTATAGTCACCTATATATTGGGTGTTCGGAGGAATTATGCGTAAATTACTACTAGGTCTAGCGTTCGTTTTTGGCGCGACCTTATCATTGCCAGGAACCAGTGTGGCTGAAGAGAAACTTGAGATAGGTGGTCTCATGGGTGAAAGAGTGCAGGGCAATGTTGATGCGCCTGTGACCTTGATCGAATACTCTTCTTTAACTTGCCCACATTGTGCAACTTTCCATGCCGACGCCCTGCCTAAGATTAAAGAGAAGTATATCGATACGGGCAAAGTCCGTTTGGTCATGCGCGATTTTCCTTTTGATCGGCTTGGACTAACAGCTGCTGTTGCAGCTCGTTGTGTCGATGAAAAACGTTATTTTGGTTTGCTCGATGTATTGTTCAAACAACAACGTCGTTGGGCTTCTGATCCAGACCCAATTGGTGCTCTTGGTCGCTTAACCCGGTTAGCCGGTTTGTCGGAAAATGCTTTTAAAGCCTGTCTCACTAATGAAGAACTCGCCAACAAAGTTTTGTCACGGCGCATTGATGCTGAGAAAAAATATAAAGTGAATTCAACGCCGACCTTTTTTATTAATGGCGAAAAAGTTGAAGGGGCTCAACCTTTTGAAACATTTGAAAAGGTTATCGAAGCGGCACTGAAGTAAGGTAGTTTGGGTACAGGGAAGGTGCCTGAAAAGTATTAGCGTAACAGGGCCGCAACTGCGGCCCCACCGATTATTTGGTGTGTGCTTCAGGTTTAAGGGATACTCCCTACACCTATGGGGCACTTGAGCGCGGATTGATGATTGGTCAATCCTAATACAAAGGGGAGCAAATTAGGTTGGTGCAGTTCACCAAACTTCGCCTATCGGGGTTTAAGTCGTTTGTCGACCACACTGAGTTTCATATTGAAGATGGGCTCACTGGAGTGGTCGGCCCCAACGGTTGTGGCAAGTCAAACCTTGTCGAAGCCATGCGCTGGGTCATGGGTGAAACCTCTGCTAAACAAATGCGTGGCGGTGAGATGGATGACGTCATCTTTGGCGGCACTCGTAACCGTCCTCCACGAAACGTTGCCGAAGTTGTTCTCCACCTTGATAATGATGGTCACTCTGCCCCGGCCCAGTTTAATGATCTCACCGAATTAGAAATCAGCCGTCGCATTGAGCGGGAAAAAGGCTCGAATTATCGGGTTAACGGACAAGATGTCCGGGCTCGTGATGTGCAATTGCTCTTTGCCGATGCCGCCTCGGGTGCACGTTCAACGGCAATGGTGAGCCAAGGTCGGATTGGGGCAATCATTGCCGCTAAGCCGACCCAGCGCCGAAGCTTGCTAGAAGAAGCCGCTGGCATTAAGGGACTTCATTCTCGTAGGCATGAAGCTGAGTTGCGTTTGCGGGGGGCTGAAGGAAACCTTGCTCGTCTTGAAGACGTTTTGGTGACCATGGATGCTCAGCTTTCGGGTCTGCGCAAACAAGCTCGTCAAGCGACCCGTTATCGCAATCTTTCAGAACATATTCGCACTGCGGAGGCCGCTCTTTATTTGCTGCGCTGGAATGAGGCTATTGATCGGCTCGATGTGGCTCGGGAAGCTTTTAAAGAAGCCGAGGCTAAAGTTGTTCAGCTCACGGGCTCTGCAGGTGAGGCGACGACACGTCAGGTTGAAGCAGCTTCCTCATTACCGGAGCTACGAAAAGCAGGAGCTGAGGCCTCAGCAAGGTTGCAACGGCTTTTGCTTGAGCGAGAAACCCTTGATGCTGAAACTGGGCGTATAGAAACCGCCAAACAAGAATGCCTGCGCCGTATTGAACAAATTGCTACTGACATGGAGCGAGAAAAGCGGCTGGTTGAAGATGCTGATGGGTTTGTTGCCAAGTTAGAAGAAGAACGACAAACCATGGAGGCGGATCAGGATGGGGCACAGTCGAGGGCAGAAGAATCCGCTGAGCGTTTAGAACTGATCAATGGTGATGTAGAAGAATTGCAAAGCCGTCTGGAAGAATTAACCGATGCAGTTGCTGCAGGCGAGGCTCGCCGGGTAGACTTGGAGAGGCGGGTTAGTGAATTAACCGATCGCAAGCAGCGTACCTCTGATCGTCTGGAAGAAGCCCGTACTCAATATGGAGCTTTGGAGCTAAAGGCTGTTGGTGAAAGGGCCTTGGCTGAAGCCGAAGCCGCGATGGGAGCTGCTGAAGAAGTTTTAGAAAACGCCCGTGATGCTGTTGAGCAAGCCGAAGCAGCGCGGGTGCAGGCAACAAGTCGGGCTGGGGAGGCGGTAAGTAGTTTTCAGGAAACCCAAGCGGTTCTGACTAAATTGCAAGCGGAAGAAGAGGCTTTATCTGAGCTTTTAGCGAGCACTGGGCAAGACCAATGGCCGCCTGTTGTTGATCTCCTCACAGTTGATCCTGGTTTCGAAACAGCATTGGGTGCGGCCCTAGGTGAAGACTTGTCGGCTTCAACCGATAAAGATGCGCCTTTGCATTGGCTGCCCATGAGTTCTTCACAGCAAAGAGCAAACTTACCTGACGGGGTTAAGCCCCTTACTCAGTATGTTTCAGGCTCAAATTTGCTGAAAAATCGCCTCTCTCAAATTGGTATTGTTGTCTCCTCTGAAGAAGGGGACCGCCTGTGTGAATACCTTTCCCAAGGACAGAGACTAGTAAGTAAAGATGGTGGTCTATGGCGTTGGGATGGCTTGACCATGGCTCCTGGTGCGCCAACCCCGGCAGCTATTCGCTTGGAGCAGCGCAATCGGTTGAATGCTTTGCGAGGGAAAATTGAAAATGCCGAACGAGATGTTGAGGCAAGACAGGCGCAATTAGAAGAAATCCGGGAATTAGAGGCTGATTCCGTTGAAGAAGAGCATATGGCGCGCGAATCGGTCCGTGTCGCTGATGGGGCTTATGCCCAGGCATGGGAAGCGCGAATGGAATTGCGCCAAAGAGCTTCAGAACAAGCAACAAGGCTGGCTTCTGTCCTTGAGAATGTTGAACGACTAACTGCGGAAGTTGAAGAAGCTGCTATTCAGGTAGAAGAAGCGAAAACGGCTTTTGATTCTTTATCTGAGCCAGGAACAGGGCGGGAGAAAGTTGCCCAAGTTCGCGCTGAGTTGGCAGAAAACCGGGCTAAGCAACTGGAACTGCAAAGTGCTCATGATAACTTGATTAGGGAGGCGGAACTCCGCCAACGTCGATTCGCCTCCATTGCTGATGAGCTTCAATCCTGGCAGGAACGAAAAGCAGCAGCACAACGGCATATGGAAGATCGGGAAGATCGCCGGGAATCGGCTCAAGAAGAATTGTTAACTCTGGAAGCTCGACCTACTCAAATTGCTGAACAGCGCAAAGCTTTATTGATCACCATTGAAGAGGCAGAGCAAAGGCGCAATGAAACAGCGGACCGCCTAGCCGTTGATGAAAAACGCCTTGCTGATGCTGAGCTGGAGCTTCGGGAACATCAGTCCGTACTCGCTGAAGCCAGAGAAGAACGTGTTCGCTTGGAAGCTGCTGTTACCCAAGGGCAAGAAGCCTGTCGCAATATTGCGGAACGGATTTCAGAAAATCTAGATTGTAAGCCTGATGAAGTCGGTGAAATCGCCGGGTTTGCTGAAGAAGCCGAACTCCCCCCTTTAGATCAAATTGAGAAACGCTTTGAGCGATTGCAGCGAGAGCGGGACAACATGGGCCCAGTTAACTTACGGGCTGAAGCTGAGGCTACAGAGCTTGGTGAGCAGATGGATACCATGGAAAGCCAAAGGGCTGATTTGCTGAAAGCGATTGATAAGTTACGCCGAGGGATTGCTGAGTTAAACCGTGAAGGACGACAACGGTTATTAACTTCTTTCAAAGAAGTAGACCTTCATTTTCAAGAGCTTTTTGTTCGTTTGTTCGGCGGCGGTCGTGCTCATTTGGAACTGACAGAATCCGATGACCCCCTAAACGCTGGTCTTGAGATTATGGCCAGTCCCCCTGGCAAACGGCTTCAGATTCTCTCACTTCTTTCTGGTGGTGAGCAAGCTTTAACGGCTTTGGCACTGCTTTTTGGTGTGTTTATGACAAACCCTGCCCCTATTTGTGTGCTTGATGAGGTCGATGCCCCACTTGATGATGCCAATGTTGATCGCTTCTGCACTCTTTTGAGCGAAATGTCCCAGTCGGCCTCGACCCGTTTCATGGTGATTACTCATCACCGGATGACAATGGCACGGATGGACCGGTTGTTTGGTGTCACAATGTCTGAGCGTGGTGTCTCACAGCTAGTTTCAGTGGACCTTCGTAAGGCTGAGGAATTGACTGTATCGGTATAGTCCGAAAACACCCCTCTGGTATGACCAATAAACAGTAACGATTTCAATAACTTATATATGGGGTTTTCTCCCTTGACAGTCCTCGGGGTGATGACTATGTTGCGTCGCACATTTGGCGTAGGTCTGACCAAATTTGGGGGCGCGAAAGCAAGGTATTCCTTGCGTAATTGCTCGGAGCAAGGTTTGCATGAGTAATGATAACGATCCCAATGAGTTAGAAGACTTTAACGCCCGACTTCGGCGCGCTCAAGAGAGCGCTAGCCAAGGCGAATCTGAGGATAATGAGCTTCCGAGCACATCGTCTCAAGGATTTAGTTTGGCGATACGTATTGGCAGTGAGCTAGTTGCGGCCTTGGCAGTTGGGGTGTTAATAGGTTATCTACTCGATCGTTGGTTGGAAACGACGCCGTGGTTAATGGTTGTTTTTTTCTTTTTGGGTTCCGCTGCGGGCATTTTAAATGTATACCGCGCCTCAGAAGGAATTGGGATGGCGCCTGGGTATTCAGAGCAAAATAAAGCTCCTGGTGCTAAGCCCATGTTTAAAAACAAGTCTGATACCACAGATGCTGAAGACAAAGATTTTGAAGATGAAGACTTTAGGCAGGACGATAAGTCCTAACTGATTGAACTAAGGAAGAGCGAACGTGTCTAATAATCCATTAAGCCAGTTCACGATTAAACCTCTTGCTCCTATTGAGGTCGGCGGCATTGATGCCTCCTTCACCAACTCTTCGCTGCTTATGGTGATTACGGTTATCGCGGTAACTGTTTTTATGATTTTCAGCATGAGGGGGCGCGCTTTAGTTCCTAGCCGTTGGCAGTCTATGGCTGAGTTAAGTTATGAATTTGTGGCAGGAATGGTGCGCGATAACGTGGGGAATGCCGGTCGGCCTTTCTTCCCGTTTATCTTCACTCTGTTCATGTTTATCTTATTCGGTAACCTGTTGGGCCTTATCCCTTACAGCTTTACCTTTACCAGTCATTTAGCTGTGACCATTGCGATGGCGCTGACCGTTTTTCTCGGCGTAACCCTGGTTGGTTTCATCAAGCACGGACCTAAGTTCCTGACATTGTTTGTTCCGTCAGGCGTCCCTCCTGTGATGTTGATTCTGCTGATACCTATCGAAATTCTCTCATATTTGTCCCGCCCAGTTAGCTTGTCGATTCGTTTGTTCGCTAACATGACTGCTGGTCACACCATGATGAAAGTGTTTGCTGCCTTTATTGTTCCTTTAGGATTTTTAGGCGGTTGGGCACCTTTCGCTATTGATGTGGCGCTGACGGGGTTTGAATTTATTGTAGCTTTCTTGCAGGCCTATGTGTTTGCTGTGTTGAGCTGTATTTACCTGAATGACTCTCTGCATCTCCACTAGGAGCTGCTGAGAACTAAGACACTAAGTTTTTTGAATTTAATCGTTTACTTACGACCCTAAGAAGGAAATAGACAATGGAACTTGCAGCCGCAAAGATGATTGGTGCTGGTCTTGCCGTAATCGGCCTCTCCGGTGTTGGTATTGGTATTGGTAATATCTTCTCCTCTCTCGTGAGCTCAGTTGCTCGCAACCCAGCTGCTCGTGGACAGGTTTTCGGCTTAGCCATGCTTGGCTTCGCCTTGGTTGAGGCTGTTGCGCTTTATGCGTTGCTGATCTCCTTCCTGATCCTCTTCACCTAAGAAGACCTCCGCATTTTTCATTCTGAGGTGGTTTCCATTTAGGATACCACCTTGGGTAATGCATTAACTGGAGGAGCACTTATGCCGCAACTCGATTTCAGCACTTTTCCGACCCAATGGATTTGGCTCGCGATTACGTTCGTTGTGCTGTACATCCTGATGTCTAAGGTTGCGTTGCCACGTGTGGGACAGGTTCTTGAGGAACGCCAAAACCGGATTGATGACAATCTGGAAATGGCTGGCTCTCTCAAGGCTGAGGCAGAATCTGCCGCTGCAGCCTATGAAAAGTCTCTCGCTGAAGCTCGCGCTGAAGCTCAGACCGTAATTAAGCAAACGGCTGATCAGATCAATGATGAAGCATCTAAAAAATCGGATGAACTAGCTGCCAAGCTAGCAGCCGATGTTAAAGCTGCTGAAGCAAAGATTACCCAAGCTAAAGATACCGCCGTCGCCGGTTTGCGTGACGTTGCTGTTGGCGTAGCCAAGGAAGTCGCTGCTAAGCTGACAGACGGTTCGGTTACCGATAAAGCTGTTAATTCGGCTGTTGATGCTGCTATGCAGGAGCAAAGCTCATGATTGCTTATGCTGCTGATAACGCGACGACTGCTGCCGCAGAGAACCAGGGAATTATCCATGATCCTACCTTTTGGGTCGCCCTAGCTTTTATCGTTTTCTTTATTTTAGTCGGTAAGAAGCTTTACCTGATGGCTGGCTCTGCTCTCGATGATCGTTCAGATGCCATTCGTGCCCGCCTTGATGAAGCTGATAAGCTTCGTGAAGAGGCCCAGGAGCTTTTGGCAGCTAATAAACGTAAACAACATGAAGCCGAAGCCGAAGCTAAGCTCTTTTTGGAGCGGGCGAAGGAAGAAGCCGAACGTGTTCGTGAACGCCTGACTGCCGAAATGGAACGTAGCCTAAAGCGTCGCCAACAATTGGCTGAAGACCGTATCGCCCAAGCCGAAGCCTCCGCTATTGACGAGGTTCGCGACATGGCTACGGAAATCGCGCTTAAAGCCAGTGAGAAAATTTTGCAAGACACGATGACGGCGACAAAAGCCAACAAACTCATCGACGAAGCAATCAAGGAACTTCCCGGAAAATTCCACTAGGAATTAGGGAAGACCTTTTAAAAAATTTAAAACGGGAATGCCTAATAGGTGTTCCCGTTTTTTGTTATCCTGCTACCTTTAAGTAGTGCTTCCCTCTTTATCCAGAGCTTTTAGGGCTTCTGGAACAGCTGGATCGTGAGAGGGTAAAATGACCAATTCCGGTAATTTTTCTTTTAGGTCTTGAACCTTTGCAAAAGAAGATAAGAGCTTCTCTTTATCGCCTGTGCCTGGAACTTGGTTGTTCATCAATAAATCAGCTTCATAGGTCAGGTCGCCAACTAAAAGAATCGGTGCTTTACCACTCGACCTAATGAGCAGAGACAATGACCCCTTGGTGTGTCCAGGGGTGGATAAGGCTACCAGAGAACCGTCACCCATTACGTCAAAGCATCCATCAAAGCCGGTAAGTAATGGATCGTCCGTTTTAGCCCACTCGATTTGGTGCCATTTGGCATTGGGGATTTCAATGTGTTCTTTAAGGATAAAGTCCCGCTCCGGGTGGGGTTCTGACAATTGGCTCCACTCGTCTTTGCTCACCAATAATTCGGCTTGGGGAACTTCCATAATGCAACCGACATGGTCAAAATGAAGATGTGAAACAACAACTTTGTCGACGTCTTTTGCGTCGTAACCAAGTTTTTTTAATTGAGTAGTCAGTGTATCTTCAGGGCCGATATGGAACTTGAATAGTTTACGTAGGAAGAAACGACCAATGGCGCTATCGATATAGTTTGGATCTGTAGAAACTGCCAGGTCAATACCCGTATCAAAAAGTACAAGGCCGTCACGATGTTCAATTACAAAAACATTGGTGGGAACTTTGATCCATTTTTTTGAGGTCAATACCCACCATAAAGACGGCATCTTGCTGCCATACCGATGTTCTGGGTGTTGTGCCCCGGTACCCGTCGTGAGTACGTGTACTGACTTAATGCGATCATCTGGAGTGGTTTGCAACATTATCTGTCTCCCGGTAAAGAGGTTCAGTTTATGTTTGGCGTCAGTTTGTAAGTCCGTTTAATGCTATAGTGTTCATTCGTAAATTTGAATGACCTACGTCAATGAGGGAAGATGACTAAGTTTCGGCAATCTTATAACTCAGTATTTTGCCCCGGTGCCTCCTAAACACTTCCCGTAAAAAGAGAAGACATCCTTTGCTTGCTATGTCACTATTATGATTAATAGGTAAAGGTATCAGGACAGGGAAATGACAATGAAAAAGAAAACAGAAAAGGAAGAAAACATAAAAAAGAAATGCTTTGTCGTTGGCCCTATTAGTGATGCTGGAAGTGATACACGTATTAATGCAGATTGGGTGTTGGATGGGATTGTGAAACCTATTCTCGAAAAACGGGGTTATACTATAGAACGTGCAGATGGCATTTCGACTCCCGGAAATATTGATACGCAAGTGATCAATGCGGTGATTGAAGCTGACTTGGTCGTTGCAGATTTATCTGAGCATAATGCAAATGCCTTTTACGAACTGGGCTTAAGACATATGAGTCCGGGAAAGCCAGTTATTCATATGATTAGAAAAGGAGAGAAAATTCCATTTGATAATACAGCTTTTCGCACGATTGTTTTTGATCATTCAAGTCATAAAGGTTTGGAGCAAGCTAAACGTGATTTAGAGGCTCAAGTTGTTGAAACTGAAAAAGATGATTTTAAGGTAGAAACACCTGTTTCTAGGGCAAGGACTGTTCAAAAAATAAAGTTTGAAGGCTCAGATTTTGAAAAAACAGTGCAATTAGAAATTCAAGAAATAAAACGACAGCTAAATAATACAAAAGTAGTTAGAGATATTAAATTATCAATCGTTGAGGATGATCACGTTTATCATGCAAAATTTGGTGCTGGAAGAGTCTTGGAAATTGTAGACGGGAATAAAGTTGTTGTGAGATTTGATGATGGTGTCGTTCGAAAAGTTATGGAAAATTTTGTTAGTGTTATTCCGTTTTAAAAAAACTCGCATCAAGCGTTGAGCCCAGAGTCCAAATCTCAAATGTTTTTTACTAATTCTGGATCCCCGATTGCTCGGGAATAATGAGTGGAGAAAATGGGAAGACATCTAGGACAATGGGGAAGGATTATGTCTCAACCACTTGTGCCGCTTCTAACTCCTTCCCTTCTGGGGCTTCAAAGAAATCTTCCATGAAATTAAAATTTTCGTCGCTCACCTCAATTTCGAAGGTTTCGCTGTCGCCTTTGTTGCGCTCTCTTACCCGCTCTCTGCGGGTATCTATGTCAGCAGTGACGTAGTGCAGGGCAGGGGCGGCGCCCACGTCTTGGGCGAGTTTATAAAACCTTTGGCGGTGGAGCCTTTTGGAGAGGCCGAGGTCGAGGACGACATCTAAATCGCGGGCCAGGAACTCTTTCGCCACAGCCCAAATGCGATCTTCACAGCGCTGCACCCGTTCCCAGGCCCAGTCAAAGTCTGGTTCTGCGGGAGCGTCTTTCCAGAATAGCCTTTCCATCCATTCATCAATGGAAAATCGAGGGGCATTTAGCAGCCCCTCAAGCTTCATTGCATATGTTGTTTTTCCGGCCCCGGTAGAGCCGCAGATTAAATGGACAGTTGGCAAATTTTTTACCTCAAGTTGCAAGTGACTCCATTTATGAGCCTGTCATCATCAATAGGGTCATGTTTAACAACTTCCATAGGGACAACGCCAGCCCAAACAGGGATGTCGTAATCTTCTTCATCGTCGATCGGGTTGCCTGTGCGCACTTTGGCTGAAACCTCTTCAAGCTTGAGGGCTAAGACCATGGTGGCCTTCATTTCCTTTTTGTTGGGGCCGCGGACTTCATCCCAGCGACCAGGCGCAATTTTCTCAACCAACCATTTTAATGAATCCATTTTCTCGTCTTCGTCATCGACAACACGAACTTTGCCATAGACCATTACAGAACGATAGTTAGCTGAGTGGTGCATGGCAGAGCGGGCCATAACGAGGCCGTCTAAGTGGGTCACCGTGATGCAGCATTCCTCTCCAGCGATTAAGGACTGGAAGAGGCCGTTACGGTTAGAGCCATGAATGAAAATTTCTTCCTCTTGGCGCCAGTGGGTGGTCGGTTGAACAATCGGCCCGTTTTTGCCAATGGTTGCGACATGACAAAAATAAGCTTCGTCGATCATGGCATGGACCTGGGCTTTGTCATAAACCCCTCTTTTAGGTGCCCTTTTTAACTTGGTCCGGGGGGTAACTGCATATTCTGACACGTCTTCTCTCCAATAAAAGGTTGGCTTAATAAGCAAAGTGACGGATAAATGATCCTACAAAAAGGTCCAATTATTATTATTTAATGGTACCAATATGTCATTTGGTGAACTTGCAGCGATCCGGTTAACAGAAGAAGAGGAGATACCTCTTTACTGGCAGCTCTATGAAGAGCTGCGTAAGGCGATCCTTGAGGGGCGTTTGGGTGCAGGTTCTAAGTTACTCTCAGCAAGGGAGATGGCTAAAGAGTTGGGGGTGTCTCGAAATACCGTTAATACCGCCTTCGATCAGCTCCAGGCAGAGGGATATATAACTTGTCAGGTAGGGGCCGGAAGTTTTGTTGCGGAAGGCTTGCCAGATGTATTGCCTGAACAAGCCACCCATAATAAGGATCAAACCCTTGAGAAAGTTACACCTCCGTTGTCCCAATGGGGGGAGGCGCTTAAAGAGAAGAGAGTGGCAACAAGAGGGCGGAAAAGTGGTCTCTTGTTTAACCCCAGCCAACCTGCGCTAGACGCCTTTCCTTTTGATGAATGGGCACGTATCCAGGGACGACGATGGCGAAAACCTTCAGAAGTCCTGACCCTAGAAGAGCATCCGGGAGGATACCAACCTCTTAGGGAAGCTGTCGCAGATTATCTTAAAGCAGGACGCTCTCTTAGGTGTACACCAGAACAAGTGATCATCACTTCAGGAGGGCAACAGGCTTTAGATTTAGCCTTTCGGGTATTGCTCAATGAAGGGGATCAGATATGGGCCGAAGACCCAGGCTTCCCTGGTGCTGATGGGGCCTTGCAATCCGTTGGTGCATCACTGGTTCCTGTACCGTTAGATGAGGAAGGTTTGGATGTGAAGGCCGGGCAAATCAGTGCGCCTGATGCCAAGGTTGCCTTGGTCACACCGTCCCGAAATTTCCCCCTCGGTACAGCTATGTCTCTTAACCGCCGGTTGGAGCTTCTGAGTTGGGCAGAGACGAACAACCGTTGGATTATTGAAGATGACTATGACAGTGAGTTTCGCTTTGATGGCCGGCCCCTCGCTTCCTTACAAGGGATGGACCGCCATAATCAAGTCCTCTACGTAGGTACTTTCAGTCGGGTGATCTTCCCCGCATTGCGGTTAGGTTATCTCGTGGTGCCTGAGAACCTTATTCATGTGGTTCAAGCCGCTCGGCTCTATATGGATGGTCATGGCAGTATTTTGCCGCAGGTTGTTTTGTCAGATTTTTTCCATCAAGGCTCTTTTGCCCGTCACTTACGACGCATGAAAAAACTCTATAAGGCACGAGGGGAGTTTTTAGAGTCTGAACTGAGACAACGTTTTGGCAATAGATACGATATTACCCCTACTGATAGTGGCATGCACTTAGTTATGTTTTTGCCGGGCTTAGATGATATCGCGCTTTATCGACAGTTAAGCAATGTAGGCTTAGGTGCGCGTCCTCTCTCTCCTCTTTACCGGAGTTCACCAAAACGAACAGGGTTAATTTTAGGTTTTGGTGGCTTTGAAGAAAGGAAGTTAATGAAGGGAATAGATAAGCTAGAGCTTGTTTTGAGCGATTCCACAAGTTGACAGTCGCACTTCGGCGTCTTATATCCCTAAAAGCTTGGTATTAACGTCTCCTTTAATTCGGGGGAAAAGCAAAGGGAAACGAATAATATGGCCATGGATGCCCACGAGATTGAAACTTTGATTAAAGAAGCGATGCCAGACGCTGAAGTGAATATCGAGGATTTGAGGGGTGATGGGGACCATTACGCAGCTTACGTCACGTCGGCTTCCTTTAAAGGCAAGTCACGGGTGAAGCAGCACCAAATGGTCTACAACGCTTTAAAAGGTAGAATGGGTAACGAACTCCATGCTCTCGCCTTGCAAACCACCGTTCCAGAAGGTGCTTGAAGCGCATCTTTGTTTTATTATTAGAGTTACAGGATTTATTAAATGTCAGATAACCCAGTATTTGCCCGCATCAAGCAGGAAGTTGATGAAACCCCCGTCGTTCTTTTCATGAAGGGAACCCCGATGTTTCCTCAATGCGGTTTTTCCGCTGCTGTTGTCCAGGTTCTTAGCAGCGAAGGCGTTAAGTTCAAAGGTATTGACGTCCTGATGGACCCTGAAATCCGCGAAGGCGTCAAAGCCTATTCTGAATGGCCCACCATTCCTCAGCTTTACATCAAAGGCGAATTCGTTGGTGGCTGTGACATCATCCGCGAGATGTCTGAGTCAGGTGAGTTGAAACAAGCTTTTGAGTCTGCTGGTGTTGAACTCGCTGGCTAGTATCTTTGATATATTTGAGAAGGGGCCGTCCATTAGGGCGGCCTTTTTTTATTGTCAGCTAATCGGGGAATTATTTAAGCCGTGCTGCCATCATTTTTTTTGGCTCATCGGTCTCATAAGATTTCCCAAATTGGGATATCCCCTCAGTAATAGCATCATCCAGGCTCAGCTTTTCCCATTTAGCCATGAGTGATTTTTGGGAGCGAACGGCTAAGGGGCCACTTTCCAGGATATGGTCAAGCCAGGCTTCAATTTCTTGATTTAAATCTTCTGGGGCAGTTAACTTTTGTAAGAACCCCATTTGATAGGCTTCTTCGGCTGTATAGTTCGCCCCCGTTAAAAGCATTTCCCGGGCCTTTCCCCAGCCAATTAACATCGGTAGCAAAGCTGCTTCAATAACAGAAGGTATGCCCACTTTTACTTCCGGCATTCCAATAACTAAATTGCTGTCTCCTGCTCGAAAATCACAAGCGGCCGCAATTTCTAAACCTGCGCCAAAAGAATATCCTTTCAAGCACCCAATCACAGGAACCGGGAGGTTCCGAATTTGGTTTATAGCGTCATGTAAACTTGAAATGAAGGTGCGTCCGCTTTCAGGAGTAAGGTTCTCCATGGCTGTAATATCTGCCCCTGCACAAAACCCTTTTTCCTTTGGGTCGCCGAGAACAACAGCCCGTAATTGACTATCATGCGATAGGTCGAAGAACACTTGGTGCAAGTTTTTGATGACAACAGGAGAGACAGAGTTTGCCTTTTTCTTATTATCAATGGAAACAAAGGCCACTCGCCCTTGGGGGCGATCATTTATGGTTAGTTTGATTTTTTCGTAGTTTCCATAAGAGTGCTGAGTCATCAATCTTTCCTGTCTGCTTCTTGATCAGATGATCGTAACCCTAAATGCTATTCATAAACCAGAGTAGTCCTGGGAATACGCACATAAGATTTGACCATCCTGACACAAGATTAAGAAAGATCACGACAGCTAAGGCCCTTAGATAACTCCCTCCGCCCCTCTTTTTTTAAGAGATAGTCTAAGGGGAGTTTTGAAGTCTATTTCTTCTTAGACTTCTTTTTGGATTTTTTATCTTTCTTACCCTTTTTCGACTTCTTACCTTTTTTGCTCTTTTTATCCGTCTTCTTTTTCTTGTCTTTTTTCTTCTTTTTATTTTTCTTCGGTTTTTTAGCGGTTTTTTCTTCTTCTGCCTCTGCTTTTGGTTTAGCGGCGGGTGCTGCGGCCTTCGGTTTTGTGGGTGCTTTTGCAGCAGATTTAGCCGGAGCAGCGGCGTCAGCAGGCATACCAATAGCTGCGTCGTATTCACCGGCCTTTGCAGCGGCGAGAAGTTCTTTTAGGGTTTTGAGTAAATCAGGTGCAGTACAGCCCAGAAGGGTAATCCCTTTAATGCGGGCTATTCCGTACCGGGGGTGTATGAGAAGCTTTTCTCCGTTTTCGACCCACCACTTAACAGGTTTAACTGTTGCACCACGAGCATTCGCATATGTGTAATCAGGGTTAGTCGCTAAAGCCACTTGGCGCTCAATCCCTGCAATAAATTTTTCTCTTGGTGTTACTGTCGTTCCGGCCATTTTTATTCCCCCTTTTTTTAAGTGATAGCAACATTTATTCTAGGGGTATTTAGGGGAGGAACGCAAGAAAGCATTTAGGGTTTACCCTAGAGTAGTTTGTTATCAAGTAAATCCATTTGACCGAGATTATTTTGAATTGTGGTTAGGCAGGTCGTGCAGGGCGATGTGGGGCATCGTTCAAATGGCGTAACGCAGCTACAATTCAAAAGAACTCGGCCTTCGGTGGGGTAACTGAACGTTTTGGAGGGTGTCGCAATGCTTGATCGATGAACCACATCGCTCTTCGCACCTCTCCTACCCAAAACGATCAGTTGCCTCCATCAAATGGATTTACTTGATAACAAACTACTCTGATAGAAAAACGGCCCACCAACTGGCAGGCCGTTAAATCTATATAAGTTTCGCTCGTTAAAATTAACGAGAGTAGTACTCAATAACCAGATTCGGTTCCATTTGAACCGGATAAGGTACGTCTGCAAGCTTAGGGATTTGCAGGAAGGTACCTTGCATCTTTTTATGGTCTACTTGGATGTAATCAGGAACGTCACGCTCACCGGAATCAATGGCTTCAAGAACCATTGGGATTTCACGGGATTTTTGACGAACTTCAACCACATCGCCTTCTTTTAGAAGGTATGAGCAGATGTTGACTTTTACGCCGTTAACTTTGACGTGACCGTGGTTAACGAATTGACGAGCGCCAAATACGGTCGGTACGAATTTCATACGGTATACAATGGCATCCAGGCGACGTTCCAGAAGACCGATAAGGTTTTCAGAAGTATCACCACGACGACGAACGGCTTCGTCGTAGTAACGACGGAACTGTTTTTCGCTGATATTGCCGTAGTAGCCTTTCAACTTTTGTTTCGCGGTTAGCTGTTCGCCATAATCAGAAGGACGACGCTTGCGACGTTGACCGTGTTGGCCTGGGCCATATTCACGGGCATTGAAAGGGCTTTTGGGGCGACCCCAAAGATTAACGCCAAGGCGACGGTTAATCTTATATTTAGAACGAATACGTTTACTCATTTTCTCTCTCTTTATATCACTCGCTAACCGAGTTATTTTTAATGTCCCGATAGGCCCAAATCCTAGGAAAAGAGCGGGATAGGCTCGATTATTCAAGCTCCATCCACATTTTCGGGAATAGTAGAAGCGGCGCACTATAGTGATGAGTCAGGTTTTGTCAAATATTATATGTGCCCAAACCCTTGGGTTTGCTGCGTTCAAGGGTGAAGAGTGCATCCGGTGTTTGAGGGGCTACAGCACTTTAATTATTTCTCTAAAACACTATCCCAATAAAGGAAATCCCGCCAACTTTCGTGGAGATAATTTGGCGGGAATTGGCGACCGTTACGTTGGAGGTCGAAGTTGTTGGGTTGGTGCGGTTTGTGCTGAAGAGTGAGACCTGCCTGTTTGAGAAGCCTGTTTCCTTTTCTGAGGTTACAAGGGCTGCAAGCCGTGACCACATTACCCCATGTTGTGCGTCCACCTTTGGAGCGGGGGATTACGTGGTCGAAAGTTAAGTCATGAGTTGGGAAATGGCTTTGGCAGTATTGGCAGGCAAAATTATCGCGCAAGAAAACGTTAAACCGGGTAAAGGCGGGTTTGCGCAAAGATGGAACATATTCTTTAAGAGAGATCACACTTGGGAGGCGTAGTTCCATGGTTGGGGAATGAACGCTTTGGTCATATTCAGAGACAACGTTAACCCGCTCAAGGAACACGGCTTTCACCGCTTCCTGCCATGACCACAAGGACAAGGGGAAATAACTTAAAGGCCGAAAATCGGCGTTTAGTACCAGCGCAGGTGCGTGATTGAGCATCATCTACTATATTCTCCTCTCCACCCACAGAGACCATACTATATCTGGGGGGCAGGTCAATTGTTCCCTCCAATAAATTTATGTGACACTGCTTAAGGGCTCTTTTCTGAAGTAAGAGACCTGTTATCTTATAGGTATGCTTATAGAGCCTGAAAACCAAACCGTTACTCGCTTTGCGCCAAGCCCTTCGGGTTTGCTTCATTTAGGCCATGCCTATTCTGCCCTTTTTGCTTTTAAGGCTGGTGAGCGGTTTATTTTGCGCATAGAGGACATTGATAAGGGGCGTTGCCGTCCTGAGTTTGATCAAGCGGTTTTGCAAGACTTAGCTTGGCTCGGCTTAGAGTGGTCAGGTGAAGTAAGGCGGCAATCACAGCACATGGCTGATTACCAGACAAGCATAGATAAGCTGAAAGACCTTGGTCTTCTTTATCCTTGTTTTTGTACGCGTAAAGAAATTCAGGCTGAAATTGAAAATGCCAGCCATGCGCCCCACGGCCCTGATGGACCGCTCTACCCCGGTATTTGTCGTGGCCTCAGATTGGATGAACAAGAAGAGCGTATGAACAATAAAGCTCCTTTTGCGTTGCGCCTGAATATGGAGAAAGCCATGGCTTTAGCGGGTGAACTCTTATGGAAAGATCGAGAAAAAGGGGAGATTATCGCCAATCCAGAAATTTTTGGTGACGTGGTTCTAGCCCGCAAAGATACCCCCACAAGTTATCATCTTGCCGTAACTGTTGATGATCATCTGCAAGGGGTGACTTTAGTAACGCGCGGGAAAGACCTGTTTGCAGCCACCCATGTCCATAGGCTTTTACAAGCACTGCTTGGCTTAAATGTTCCCGAGTACCACCATCACAAACTTTTAAAAGGTGAGGATGGCAAGCGCTTTGCCAAACGAGATAAATCCCTCACCCTTCGCTCCTTGCGCGATGAAGGGAAAACCCTTGAGGATGTTCTGTTGATGATCAAGCTGTAAGGGTTATTCCCGGCTTAGTTCGTTGTCATCCGTATGTTCAAATTTTTTGCCGTAAATATCGACCCATGTCGTTTGTGAATAATTCATCTTGCCGGAACCGACAATTACTTTTTGGCTAAATTCCATAGATGAAGCTTTTTTCGTCATGAAGGGAGATTGCACAATGGACCACTCGGGATCACCAATTTTCGCTGTTAATTCGAGAACGACTCGCCCCTCAGCATCGACTTCGCCGTTATATTTGCCACCCGCTACGACGCTGACAGCACGGGGGATGACAAAGGAATGCATGACAGTTTTGCTTTCTGCGTCCCAAATCCAATATCCGGTTTGGTCGTGAAATACGTCGTCGTTGGATTTCCGTCTGACGATCTGACGATAATGGACAGCGGCGAGCTTTTGTTCTTCGGCGTTAGCTAGATCACCAACATCTTCATAAATGATGGTTTCGTAATAAGGATTGTTCTCTTCTCCATCGGGTTCAGGCGCAATATCAACGCCCTGATCACCTTTCCAGGTGCCGAGTAATTGTTTAAGAGGGCCGTAATCAACGTCTGGGTAATTTGTCATAGTTACTCCCAATCAGCTTTTAAATATTTTCAAGGTCGAACGTCCTGATGCAGTCCCGAAACTAACGCTTCATATTCTGGGTGATCTGGTTTGATGTAGCCGTGACGAATGAGAAAGTCGATGACGACCATAGCGCAGTTGTATTTGAAGTCTTCGGTGTCATGAACAATTTCAGCGACTTGTTCTAAGGGCCATAGGTAGAATTCTTCCTGCTCTCCGTCGGTGCAATGAGGAATGAAATCTGGGGAAAGTTCCAGATCGTAATTGAATAAGACATCCCGTCGCAAACCGTGTTTATGCTGATGATCAAAAGCATAGGACATCGCCCCAATCGGTCTGGCTTGCAGGGCAAGTTCAGCCGACATTCCAGCTTCTTCTTTGCACTCTTTAACCAGGTTTTCTTCCAAGGTGAGGTCTTCCGGCTGCCCACCTGCCATTAGCTGGTCAAGCTTTCCTGGTTGAACCAAACGATCTTTAGCGCGATGACCAACCCACATTTTAATCTGGTCGCCATCGCGCACATAACCATTTAAGTGAATGCCATAACTGACAATGCCAAAGATTTGGGCTGCAGCGCGCTCAATGGTGGCGAGTGTAGGGGCGGCCCAACTGGTCGCAATCTTAAAAGGCTCATCAACCCACCGCGGGAAAAACTCTTCTTCATAGAGGTCTTTCACGACTCTTGCTAAAGCATCAGTGCGTTCTTCGCAGGTGGTGAGCTTTGGGTTGAGGATGATCGTTTGGTTTTCAAAGAGAAAAATTTCCGGATAAGCTTTGATCCGCTCAAAAACGCTCGGTTTTATCCACCCTACACTCTGACCAGCAACAACAAATTTTTGAATGTCAGTTAGGTCTTTCTGATTGCAACGGGCGATGCGGTCAAAATAGCTCATAGTCTTTTAGTCTCTTTAATTATCTTAAATCGCTTAGGTGCTTTTCAAAGGTTAGTACCTTGTCGACAGGCACGATATTGCGCATAAGTTCAGCGTAATAGCGCACATCCTCTCTATCAAGCCCTTCTAGTTGAAGATCAAGGTGAAGCTCTTGATTTCCTTTGCCACTTTCCTGCAATTGGCTGTGGACGCGGTGAGGGACAAGTCCACGTTTGGCAAAAAGTGCCAGCACACGAGGCAAAACAGAAGCTTCGGCTTCAGCTTGAAGAGAAAAACAGGCGGTGAATGAATCGTTAGCAGCCGATGGGCTGTCTAAACGGGTGGATAATTTGGCAGACATTGGTGCCACTCCATATATCGGTATCGGTAATCAAAAAAACGAAAAACAAAAACGCCCAGCCCTCAAAGGAGAACCGGGTTTGTAATTCGAATAAGACCGAAGCCAAAATTGGAGCTCAAATTAACCATGAAGATATTGTTACTGGAAATTATGCCGAGGTCAAGCTGATAACTTTTTGTTATTGAGGCTAGTGTTAAGTTAAAATTAGAATGGTATGGCCCGAGGTTATTGGAAATTTGCTTAATGAATAATAATTACAAACACGTCATTTTGCTGTGCCAAAACAAGAATGTCTATGGCAGCATCTTACGGTTTTTAGCAGATTTACAAATTGCATTTGAAGCTATTGGCTTAAGCACGGAATGGAGAAAGGTTGGGCCAGAAGATTTGCATTTGGCTGTTGAAGCCCAAGCCAAAATGACGGCAGAAGGAAAGCCTGCTTTCTTTTTTGACGTCAATGGTCGGATAGGAACAAGCCATGCTCCGCGGTTTACTTGGGTGGTTGACCACCCCCTTACTCATCCACAATTAGGTCAACTTTCTCCTAAATCAGTACTGGGGTTTATTGATGAATCTCATGTGGGGTTAGAAGGCTATGTTGCCAACAAGCATCGAATTTTCCTTCCCCATGGAGGGCCGCCGTTAAACCCTAATCGGCTAAAGATGAAAGACAGGAAAATCCCTATTTTATTTTGTGGGCATGTTTTTCTTAACCCAACGACGGAAAATTTCAAACTCGCCTTTCAGGGGTCGAGTCACCCGCTACCCGAAGCTGCAATGCGGGCCTTTGAGCGAATTACAATTAAGAAGGAGCAATCAGCAACGGCAATTTTGGAGAGTTTATTTGAGTATGGTATATCGCCAAGTGATCTGGGCCGTGATGGGCTCGCTAAGTATTTTAATAAGATAGAAAATTTTAGCCAAGCCTATGAACGGTTGGAAATTCTTCAAGAACTCGAAGGATGTTCAGTCAATGTAATTGGGTCCTTCGCAGATGAGGTCCTGGAACGCTTACCTGCTGATGTAAATTATCTTGGCGAGAAAAATTATGATGAGTTTGTCGACCTCATGGGGCAATCCCGGATTGTCTTAAACACAACTAGAAAATTCTCCCAAGGTTCCCATGAGCGTATTTGGTACGGGATGGCAAACGGTGCCATGATTTTAACAAGTCAAAGCAGCTATATGGAATCCTATTTTAAACTAGGTGAAGGGGTCATAAGTTATGACCCCTTATACGAAAAAGGCTCTATATGTGAACAGGTGAAAACCTTACTTGAATCTCCAGAAATCATGGATGAACAGGTCGCCACAGGAGCAAAAATTTATACCGCCCATCACTTGTGGGAAAACAGGGCAAAAGTTATTCTTGAGGCTATGAACCAAAGTTAATTTACTGCCAATATTAGTTCTTTGAAAATTGGTTGCCATATTTCCGCTGTGAATCTTAGGCATATCAACGGATTTAGGCATTTTTCCTCTCTTGCATTAACGCCCGTTTAAGATTACTTCTTTTAAAGTTATAGACAGGGAACACTGGCAATAGGTTTTTGTGCCGAAGTGTGAGCTTACAGGGGAATAGATTGAAGCAGCGACAAGGTGCGGTGATGAATGAAACCGCACCAATCAAAGGTATTATTCAGCGGTTTGCCTATCTCTTTCTTGTCCTCGCCGCCTTTGCGGTAATGTTGATAGGAAAAGCAGATACGGTTTTACTTGAGAAAGTCCGTACCAGCGTGACTGATGCGGTTACCCCTGTCCTTGCCGTTTTATCTCGTCCCGCTTCAACTATTTCTAACTTGGTCGACATGGGCCAAGAGGCTGTCGACTTGCAGAAAGAAAACGCCCGTCTTCGTGAAGAAAACGCTCGTCTGCTGCAATGGCAATCTGTGGCTCGTCGGTTACATGTTGAAAATACTGAACTTAGAAATATCAATAAATTTAACGCAGCTGGTGCTCTGAATTATGTTACGGCTCGGGTCATCGCAGATGCGGGTGGTGCCTTTGCTCATAGTCTTGTGTTGTCAGCTGGTAAACGCCAAGGGGTGCGCAAAGGCCAAGCGGTAGTTACGGGTGATGGCCTAGTCGGGCGTGTCGCCAGTGTTGGTCGCCACTCTTCACGCGTTCTGCTGGTGACAGATTTGAACTCTCGCATTCCAGTGGTTATTGAGAGTTCCCGTGTGCGAGCAATCTTAGCAGGAGATAACGTTGATCGTCCTCGTTTGATCCACCTTCCTCCCGGGGCGAGTATTTCCCCAGGAGATCGAGTTGTTACATCAGGCCATGGTGGGGCATTCCCGTGGGGATTACCTATAGGAGCTGTCGCTTCAGTGAGTGATGAAGGCATTACTGTTCAACTCTTTACGGATCGTGAACGGTTGGAGTATGTCCGTGCCGTTGAATTTGGACTTGATGGAATCGTCACTTTCCCAGAGAACAATTCGAAGAAAGAAAGCAATGAAGTTAAGTCCGCTACAAGTGGATGACATGATGAAACAGTCCGCATGGCAACGCCTTGATATATTGGCGCGGAACATAACCCCCTTTATTTTATCCCTGCTACTGGTGATGATCAGCATCATCCCCACACATTTGCCTGGCTATACACAAATTTCACCTCTGTTAGCTCTTGTCGCTGTATATCACTGGGGTGTCTATCGTCCGGATTTAATGCCTTCCCTTGCTGTTTTTGTTTTAGGGTTGTTTCAGGACCTTATCGGTGGTGGTCCCATGGGTCTGCATGCTTTTGTTTTGTTGGTCATGTATGGGATGTTGATCACCCAAAGGCGGTTCTTCTACGGTAAATCTTTCATGGTGATTTGGATGGGATTTGCCATTGTCGCAACAGGCAGCATTGTTGCTTACTGGGTAATTGCTTCGGTTTACTATCTCAAATTGTTACAACCCTACAGTTTCGTCTTCCAATATCTTTTCACCCTCACCATTTTTCCTGTTGTCTCTTGGCTGCTTGTTCGTTGGCAGCGGGCTGTGATTAGGTAGAGGGATCGTTCATGCAGTGGGATACCGATCAATATAAACTTTTTGGCAGGCGTACGGCGATGCTTGCGGGGGGGAAACTTCTCCTGCTCTCCACCTTGGTTGGGCGGATGTATTATTTGCAGGTACTTCAGGCAGATCGATACAAAACCTTAGCTGAAGAAAACCGTATGAGCATGCGTCTGCTTCCGCCACCACGTGGTCGTATTCTTGATCGATATGGCATTCCTCTGGCGGTAAATGAACAAAATTACCGGGTCGTCATTATCCCTGAGCAGACTAAAAGCGTTAAAGAGACTCTCCTAGCATTGGGTAAGGTCATAGGCATTAGCAGTACGGAAAGTCGCCGTATTCTTCGTGAAGTAAAGCGAAAAAGAAGTTTTGTACCAGTAACTGTTCGTGAAAACCTGACTTGGGAAGATGTGGCTCAAATTGAGGTGAATGCTCCAGATTTGCCAGGAGCCATGATTGATGTAGGCGAAAGCCGTTATTATCCGGATGGTTATGAAACGGCCCATATTTTGGGGTATGTTGCCGCTGTTTCTGAAAAAGATTTAACGGGAGATCCTTTATTAGAGCTTCCAGGTTTCAGGATTGGAAAATCAGGTATTGAGAAAGTCCATGATCTAATTTTGCGCGGGACAGGTGGCACCAGTCAGGTCGAAGTCAATGCCTATGGTCGCGTTATCCGTGAGCTTAATCGTCAAGAAGGTAAGCCGGGTGCTGAGATAAAGTTGAGTATTGATATTGGCCTGCAAAAAGTAGCGGTTGAAAGATTAGGTGAGGAAAGTGGCGCAGCAGTTGTTATCGATATCCATACTGGGGATATCTTGGCGATGGCCTCTACACCAAGCTATGACCCCAATGCTTTTAACCGAGGCTTGAGCACAAAAGAATGGAAGTCACTCATCGGCAATAATCGAAAACCGCTCAATAATAAGGCGATCTCAGGCCAGTATGCACCGGGGTCTACTTTTAAAATGATTGTGGCTCTTGCCGCCTTAGAAAAAGGCGTTATTGGCCCTGAGCAAAAAGTATTCTGTTCAGGGCATGTGGAATTGGGAACGGCTAGATTCCACTGTTGGAAAAAACGTGGTCATGGGGCTGTTGACTTGGTCCAAGCTATCCAGAGTTCTTGCGATGTATACTTCTATGAAATTGCCAGACGAACAGGCATTGAGCGAATTGCTTCTATGGCTCGGCGGTTTGGCTTTGGGAGCTCTCTTGGTTTAGATATCTCAGGAGAACGCTCTGGCTTGATCCCAGATAAAGGATGGAAGCGAGCTGAACTAGGTGAAGGTTGGCATCAAGGGGAAACTCTTCTCGCTGGGATTGGGCAAGGTTATGTTTTGGCAACACCATTACAATTAGCCGTGATGACTGCACGTCTTGCTAATGGGGGAGAAGCCGTAAGGCCGCACCTGACAAGCTCAATTCAAACGGATGGTACTAAGGTTAATAAAGAAATTAAAGCTGTAAAAAATATTGGCGTTAATTCTTCTCATATAGAGCTTGTGCGCAAAGCGATGAATGCTGTGACTAATATTCCAGGTGGAACAGCTTTTCGGTCTCGTATCTCAGATCAGCGTTATGCAATGGCGGGAAAGACTGGAACAGCTCAAGTCCGTCGTATTTCAAAAGCTGAACGTGAGGTCGGGGTTATTAAAAATAAAGACCTCCCTTGGGAACAACGTGATCATGCGTCCTTTGTTGGTTTTGCGCCAGTGGATGCTCCTCGATATGCCGTTGCTGTTGTTGTTGAACATGGTGGCTCAGGCTCTAAAACTGCGGCCCCTATTGCCCGTGATATCTTATTAGAAGTCCAAAAGCGCGGGGCTGTCTCACAGCCAGGCCAAGACCAACCCATGATAGATCAACCCCCAATACCAGAGAGGGATGCCTAAATATGCGTGACATCCGTCTTAATGAATTTGACCTCACCTTCGGACAGAAGCTTCTCCAACTTAATTGGATGTTTGTTGTCTTGCTTGCTGCCACAGCTAGTGTTGGCTTTGCCATGCTCTATTCTGCTGCTAACGGCAATCTTGATCCTTGGGCTTCCCGACAAATGGTTCGCTTTGGTGTAGGCCTTTGCGTTCTATTTGTTGTGGCTTTAATCGATATTCGGGTTTGGTTTCGGTTGGCATATTTTATCTATGCACTGGCTTTAGTTTTACTGGTTTTGGTGGAGGTTAAAGGGTCGATTGGGATGGGGGCTCAGCGTTGGATTAATTTAGGTTTTTTCCAATTGCAACCGTCTGAAGTTATGAAAGTCGCTTTGGTTCTTGCTCTGGCTCGTTACTTCCACGGAGCTAGCCCGGAAAGTGTTGGGCGAATACCCTTCCTGCTTATTCCTTTGCTTATGGTCGCGGCAGCTTCAGGGCTAGTCCTTAAACAACCTGATTTGGGAACAACGCTCATGCTGATTATGGGAAGTGGTGCGATCTTCTTCCTGGCGGGAGTTCGCATGTGGAAGTTTGGAGTGGTGATAGTTGCGGCAATGGGAGCTATTCCTGTGGGGTGGCAATTTTTGCATACCTACCAAAAGAAACGGATTATAACCTTCCTCAATCCCGAGAACGATCCCTTGGGTGCAGGTTACCACATCACCCAATCTAAAATTGCTTTTGGTTCGGGCGGGGTTTCTGGCAAAGGGTTTTTGTTAGGATCTCAGAGTCACCTTAACTTCCTGCCTGAAAAGCAAACGGACTTTATCTTTACCATGTTGGCAGAAGAACTTGGACTGGTAGGTGGTCTCGCGTTGTTAGGGCTTTATCTGTTGATCCTTATTTATGGGTACGTTATTTCTCTCCAATGCCGGAGCCAGTTTGGACGCCTTGTTGGTCTTGGAGTGACAACAACCTTCTTCCTTTATGTCTTCATTAATATTGCTATGGTCATGGGGCTTATCCCTGTTGTTGGGGTTCCCTTACCCCTCGTTTCCTATGGTGGAACGGCTATGCTCACTTTACTTTTCAGCTTTGGTTTGCTGTTGAGTGTTTCCATCCATCGTGAAGCCCCGATTGGGCGACGTGGGGCGGAAGAGGAATAATTATTTATGGTTAAAGAAAATCCACCAAGCCCGTCATATGTGCTCGACGATACGGGTGTTGATTTTGATATTCTCCCGCAGTTGGTTGGTCACCACATTGGCCGTGCCTATCGTGCTTTGTTCGATCATTTCTGCAAAACTACTGCAGAGTATGATATTACCCCCCGCCAATTTGTCGCTTTGGTTTTAATTGATGCTAACCCAGGTTCATCACAGACGATTATTGCTCGTGCTGCTGGGATTGAACGTTCCACCATGGTGTCTCTTGTTGATATCCTGGAAGAGCGAAAATTCGTTGTACGAACCCGTTCAACTAAAGATCGTCGTTCTTATGCTCTGACCATTACCAAACAAGGTAAAGAGTTGGTCACCAAGTTAAAACCGCTCGTTACAGCCCATGACGCCCATGTTATCCAACATCTCACAGATAACGAAAAAGATAGTATGGTTAAGAGTCTGGATAAGGTCATGATGGGCGAGCGGTAGAACCCCTAAATTTGTTCGCATGCTATGTATTTTGATTGGGCAAGCTCTGTCAATGTGATAGAGCTTGTTCTCGTCGAAATTTACAGGATACAGGAATGCTCCCCATTGAGGATAAAGATGCGTTGTTAAAGCCTGCGCATAAGGGGATTATTCTTATGCTGCTGACAACCTTATCCTTTATTACCATGGATTCCATCGTCAAATATCTTGTCCAGACCTATCCTGTCACTCAGGTGGTTTGGGGGCGCTATACTTTCCATGGAGTTTTACTGGCGATCTATTTAGGCCCCCGGTTAAGCTCTGTCTTACGCACTAAACGGTTGGGCGTGCAGTTAGGTCGTTCTTTACTGTTATTTTTAACAACGGCACTGTTTTTTGCCGGGCTACAATTTGTTCCTTTGGTCAGTGCCGCTTCAATTATGTTTGTTACCCCGATCGTTATTACGGCCCTATCTGTTCCCCTGTTAAAAGAAAAAGTCGGCCCCTATCGCTGGGCGGGAGTTATCGTTGGGTTTATGGGGGCGATGGTGATTATTCGTCCGGGATCAGATGTGATGCAGCTTGCAGCCTTGCTTCCTCTTTCAGCGGCTTTCTTATACGCCCTCTACCAAATTACCACCCGATCTATGGCTGGGGGTGATTCCGTAATGACGACAGCTTTATATACCTCCGTCGCAGGGACCGTTATTGCCAGCATAGCTGTTCCTTTTGATTGGGTAACACCAGATTTGGTGGGATGGTTACTTCTAGCTTTGACAGGGTTGCTTGGCGGAATTGGCCATTTGCTGTTAATTCGAGCTTTCGATTTCGCCCCAGCAGCAACCCTCTCACCCTTTGGCTATTCAAATCTGATCTGGGCTACCAGTTTTGGCTATCTTTTCTTCGATGAGCTTCCCGATTATTGGACCATTTTAGGCGCTGCAATTATTGCCTCTAGCGGACTTTATATCTTTTATCGTGAAAGTCATCGGGTTTAAGCTGGAGATAAAACGTGTATCACTTTATCAGCTATGAGGTCTTTTGTTTTAGCTGCGTAAGAGGCCATGTGGGGTGAGGCAGAATGGGCTTTGAGATGGTTGAGGCTTTGCCATTTCTCGATAACAACAAAAATATCTAAGCCAAACTGAGTTTGAAATGGTCCGACATCAGCAGTATCGATGGTTGCACCATACTCAATGCACCCGTCTTCAGCACGGACGTTGGGGACGTTTTCGTTAAAGGCTGTGAGTACTTCTGCTCTCTTTCCAGGTTCTGCGGTGATGATGGCGACAACATGGACAAGTGACATTAAAAAACTCTTTCAACGATTGAATTGGTAAAGAACAGTATTACTCTTCAGGTGGATATGTTCGATTTATTTTAAGTACATCGTCATAACGTTTGATGAAGGCATCTACCACACTAGGAGCAAAGTGAGTTCCTTTACCTTCTTTGATGATTTGTAGGGCTTTATCTGCAGGAATGGGTGCTTTGTAACAACGACGTGCGATTAGAGCGTCAAAGACATCACTGATGGCACAAATTTGTCCGCTCATGGGGATTTCCTCGCCCCTAAGTTGGTAGGGGTAGCCAGTACCATCCCATTTCTCGTGGTGAGTCAGGGATATCTCTCTTGCAAGTTCAATTGTTACTGAGCCCGTTCCTGATAGAATTTCTGCCCCATGTTTGGGGTGACGAAGCATTTCGACCCATTCGTCACCGGTCAATTTCCCTGGCTTCTGCAAGATATGGTCAGGCACGCCAACTTTACCTATATCGTGCATGGCAGCAGCGCTGCGGAATTGCTCAGAGGTGATTTCTTTACCTTCGAATTTGAAATCAAGTTCTTCAGCAAGCATGGCGCAAACATGGGACATACGCTCAATATGATTTGCGGTGCTACTGTCTTTAAATTCAGCAACAGTTGCCATTCGACGCATGGTTTCTACAGATGTCTTGCGGAGGCTATCTGTGAGGGTTGTATTAGCGTCGTGTTCTTTGATCAGTTCTTCTTCCATATTTCTGAAAGCTTCAACAGTCTCATCCAACTCGCTATAGACAGTTTCAATCGGTGAGCGAATAGCGAGTTGCCCTGCTTTAATCGCATTGGCATCTTGCCTTAATTGCTTAATCGGGCGAACGACAGATTTCGTTAAGAAAAGGCCGACTGCACAGGCAGATGCTGCAATCAAAAGAGACAAATAAAGATTGAATTGTTGGTTTTCTTTGATCTTCCCAAGAAAATCATCCTCGGGGGCGTAAACAACAATTGTCCATGGCCATTTAGGGTTGTTAAAACGGGCAAAAACCGCGAGGTAATTATTTTCGCCCACAGTGAATTGAGTGTACCTTTCTTTCCCAAGCGCTATCGTTGCTGCGGGGTTGTTGATAGAGGCGAAGGCGGCTTTGCCAATTGGAGTTGCATTTCGTCAACTTTAGCAAAGCGAAGAGATTGTTGCCCTTCTTTAGTGCCTTTAACCATAATGCGTTGAAGATCAGGGAAGGCGATAACTTCATTTCCTCTATTAACAATAAAAGCGACAGCGTTAGGCGTTAAGGGTAAATCCCCTAAGAAGCTAGATATTTTGGCCATTTCAATATCAACGCCAATGACGCCTTGGATTTTACCTTCGTTAGAATAGACAGGGCTTGCCGTTGTTATACCGGGTTGTCCTGAGGAGTAAAAAATATAAGGGTCTGTCCAAACAAGACTGCTTTCTTTTACAGCGGCAATATACCAAGGGCGCTTGCGAGGGTCGTAAGTATCTTGAGGGGTGGATTTTTGTTGCTGGTTTGTAAAATCAGCACTTCGCCATTTCAGGGTGACGTTGTGTTCACCTTGTTTGTTTTCAATAAACTTAGTTCGAAATCCATCTGGGCTGTGTGTTGTGTCACGATTTACGTAGATAAAATTACCTTTTTCATCGCCATAATAAATTCCAGCGAATTGAGGAAACAAACGAAGTTGTTCGTAAAAATATCGCTCCATAACGTCAGCGTTCTGGCTGCTGACAACACGATGGTGGGCTAGGCGTTGGGCTAGGTTCGCAGCTGTTTGTGCAGGAGAAAGAAAATCTTCAGAATCTTTAATCGCAGTGGTAGCAATGTTATGCATGAGTTGGCTTGCATGACGAACAAGGACATCCCGGGTTGTCATGTAAGAGGACACCTGAATTATGCCAACCGTGATAATGATAGCTCCTAAGAACCCACCGGTTAAAATCAACCCCAAAGGTATCTTTTTCATAATAACTCCCCTTGCATCATCTAAAAACCTATCAAGTCAGCTTCTTATTAACAATCAGAAGCAAAAAGAGGGGTAGAAGAGAAAGCTTATTTGTAAGGGCTCTAATTTCACCTCTTGTTTCTATTTCGCCGTCCTTTTCCCGATTGTTGGGTATAGAAGGTTTTTTTGTTATCTTTGCTGGTCTTCTCATTGTGATAGCGGATGCTACCTACAGGCACCAGTTTGTCTTTACCTGAGCCGATAAGGTCCGTGCGCCCCATTTTCTTGAGGGCATCACGCAGCAAGGGCCAATTTTCAGGATCGTGGTAGCGTAGGAAGGCTTTGTGCAGGCGGCGTTGTTTGAGGCCTTTTGCGGTTTTGACCTCTTCGGACCCTTCACGACGCACTGGCCGTAAAGGATTTCTTTCGCTGTAGTACATGGCAGCAGAAAGGGACATGGGCGTAGGCATGAAGGTTTGCACTTGGTCTGCGCGGAATTTGTTACGCTTAAGCCAAAGAGCTAAGTTCATCATGTCTTCATCAGAAGTGCCTGGATGGGCGGCAATGAAGTAGGGGATGAGGTATAGCTCTTTCCCAGCCTTGCGCGCGGCGGCATCAAACTGTTCTTTAAATTTATCGTAGGTACCAATACCCGGCTTCATCATCTTGGATAGAGAGTTTTCTTCTGTATGCTCTGGGGCAATTTTTAAGTACCCACCTACATGGTGTTTCACAAGTTCCTGAATGTACTTAGGGCTTTTAACCGCCAAGTCATAACGAAGGCCTGAAGCAATGGAGATTTTTTTAACGCCGGGCACACTTCGGGCTTTTTGGTAAAGCTGTATCAGAGCCCCGTGGTCGGTATTTAGGTTTTTACAAATATCCGGGTAGACACAAGAGAGGCGACGGCAAATATCCTGGATACTTTTGTCGCTACAAGCTAAGCGATACATGTTGGCTGTCGGTCCACCTAGATCAGAAATCTGCCCGGTGAAACCATCGACTTTATCCCGCATATCTTCAATCTCACGCAAGACAGAAGCCTCGGAGCGATTCTGAACAATTCGGCCTTCGTGCTCGGTGATTGAGCAGAAAGTGCACCCCCCAAAGCAACCCCGCATAATGTTGATGGAGAAACGGATCATCTCCCAGGCAGGGATGCGGGCATCTCCATAGCTGGGGTGAGGGGCGCGAGCATAAGGGAGATCAAAAACCCCATCCATCTCTGGTGTGTTTAAAGGGATTGGAGGAGGGTTGAGCCAGAGTTCCTTTTCTCCATGGAGCTGAATAATAGCGCGAGCATTTCCGGGATTGCTCTCTTGGTGCAAAACCCGAGAGGCTTGGGCATAAAGCTCTGGTTCTTGTGAAACTGTTTCATAAGAAGGGATACGAACAACCACTTTGTCACGCTTGTCAATCCGGTCTGTATTGAGTTCATCAATGGAGCTCATATCATGCTCAACCCAATCGTCAGGCACGCCATCTGAAAGGAAGGCGGTTCCCCTGATATCATGCATATCTTTGGGCTCTTCACCTTTAGCGCAACGGTGGGCCATCTCAACTAACGCACGTTCCGCATTTCCGTAAAGCAAAAGATCAGCTTTGCTATCGACCAGGATGGAGCGGCGCACTTTGTCGGACCAATAATCATAATGAGCAATCCGGCGCAAAGAAGCTTCAATGCCGCCAAGAATAATCGGGACGCCTTTGTAAGCTTCACGGCAACGTTGGGAGTAAACCAAAGTTGCCCGATCAGGACGCTTGTCTCCTTCATCATTCGGGGTGTAACTGTCGTTATGTCGGATGCGCCGGTCTGCCGTGTAACGGTTGACCATGGAGTCCATGTTGCCTGCGGTGACACCAAAAAATAAATTAGGTTTTCCCAAAGCCTTAAAGGGCTTTTTGTCGGTCCAGGCCGGTTGGGTGATAATGCCAACCCGAAACCCTTGTGCCTCTAAGACACGCCCTATTACCGCCATGCCAAAGCTAGGATGGTCCACATAAGCGTCACCTGTGACCAAAATAATGTCGCAACTATCCCAGCCCAGAATGTCCATCTCTTCACGAGACATGGGGAGGAAAGGAGCCGTACCAAAACGGTGGGCCCAAAATTTACGATAGGAGAACAGTTTTTTCGGGGTTTCCATTAATCGATCAAACAGCTTTTAAAAAGAAGTACTACGCGAAGGTTGATGTAACGGAAATGGGGAAGAATTACAAAGTTTCAAACAATTTCTAGGTTATTTGTTTCTATGTTCAGCTTCCATATAAACTTCAGCCAGCAGTTCTTTTTTGAGAACGTTGTACTCGGTTAAAGCCCCTTGGCTTACTAGAATGGTATAGGCTTTGTTTAGTCGTTCTTGAATGGTTTTGTGAATTTTAGGGACCCATAAGACCAGAGGCATACTTTTAAAGGGCCGAAAATTAAATTTACCCTTCAAGCCCATTTTCTCAAAAAACCAATAGAATTCCTCAGCCCCATAGAGATAAGTTGCTCTCCTACTATCAAGCATTTTAATGGCGCTGTAATTTGAATTTGATTCTGATAAATAAATTTTTCCTGCTTCATCATTTTTACGGAGATTAGGAAAAGCAAGAAATGGAGCAATCCACCCTCGAACGACAGCCAAATAATCCCCGATTAATCCATCTTCAGTTTCAGGGATTTCATCTATGGGTTTTTCTGAAAATAACCCGGATGTCCAGGTGTAGTTCCAATCGCTATGTATACAGCATTCACTAAATCTGGGGTGATTTCCTGTTATGAGGACATGGTTTTTCGCTTCTTTAATATTTTTGTAGGCGCGCGGGACAGGATACATAGTGAAGGTACAATTTAGCCGTCCAGTTTTACATAAGGCCTTAAAGGTTTCGCCAAGTACACCAGAGAATTGGCCATTTTTAGCGGTGTGATAAAGAGGGGGGTATTCAAATACTGCAAAACTAACGTCTATGATAGGTGCATCTGCTAAGTCGTTTGCCTGAACAGCTGAACTAAAGTTAAATACTGATATAGATAAAAAAGCAGTTACCCAAATACGCAGGGCTAATTTATCCCTCAAATGCGTCTCCATCGTAAAAACAAAACATGTAATATATTATTCGTATTTGCGAGTTTAAAGAAAGTATTACAATCTTGAAAGTAGAAAAAAATAATTTATACCAGAAAAGAAAATAAAAATTCTTGATGAATTTATTGAAGATCGCACATATATTAAATATGGAATTGATTCTTGATCAATTACACAATACCGGGAAAAATAAAACCAGGGGTATTCATATAATATCCCGATATAATTAGCCGAGGGTTCATTGGTAGGTTTATCGTCTTTGATTGACTATCTTCGTACTTTTTTTAAGGGGTTGCAGAGGCGACCCGTCCTTTCCTTACGACTCGTTTTACTCCTTTCACTGAGTATTTTATTTGTAGGTGCAGATGCTCTCGCTGAGAGTTCTTCAAGCAGCGTCCGTTTAACTCCGGCTGAAAAATCATGGCTGGCTGAACACTCTGAAGTAAGGCTTGCCGTCGACATCAATTGGGCGCCTTTTGAGTTTATCGATGAGAATAACAACTACCAAGGGATGGCTGCTGAGTATATTGAGTTGGTTGAAAAGAGATTGGGTATCACTTTCAAAGTAGATAAAGAACGCCCTTGGGCTGAAATGGTTGAGGCTGTAAAAAATCGTGACCTTGACGCCTTCTCTCTTGTGGTGCGAACCCCGCAAAGAGATGAATTTGTTAATTTCACCCAGCCTTATATTTCCTTCCCGATGGTTATTGTTACCCGCGAAAATGAACCGTATATTGATGGTATCAGCGCCCTACGAAAACAAACAGTTTCAGTTGTTAAAAGTTATGCCTCTCATGATTTATTGGCGAGAAACCATACAGAACTGACTTTACATTTAGCCGAAAATGTAAAAAAAGGGCTTGAAGCAGTATCAAACGGGCAGACCTATGCCTTTGTTGGTAACCTAGCAGTTGCCAGCCAAGTTATCCGTGAATCAGGAATTACGAATTTAAAGATTTCAGGCCAAACACCTTACCGGTTTGAACTGAGTATGGCTGTACGTAAAGATTGGCCTCAGCTTATTCCAATTCTGCAAAAGGCTTTAGATTCAATTTCTCCTGAAGAGCGGGATACTATTTATAACCACTGGATAAGGGTGAAATTTCAGGAAGAGGTTGATTACCGAATAGTTTTTGTTGTTCTGGGGGTCGGACTGCTGGTTGCTTTGGTTTTTCTGATCTGGAATTGGAAGCTCCAAAAAGAAATTAACCACCGGCAAAGAGTTGAAGCTGATCTGAAAAACAAATCCCAGCGGTTAGATGAGATTATTTGGGGAACAGATATCGGGACTTGGGAATGGAATATTCAAACTGGTGAAACGGTAATTAATGAACGGTGGGCTGAGATAGCTGGTTACACTCTTAAGGAGCTTGCACCAATTAGCATCGAAACCTGGAAGAAGCTTGCCCATCCAGAAGATTTGGAACTATCAAACGAAATTGTGAAGAAAAATTTTTCCCGCGAACTTGATCATTATAAAGCTGAACTGAGGGTTCGACATAAGAATGGGCACTGGATATGGGCGCTTGTTCGGGGAAAGGTTGTTGAATGGACGACGGGCGGTCAACCTTTAAGAATGTCGGGAACTCACCAGGATATTACTGAACGTAAGAAACTCGACCGCATGAAAAGTGAGTTTGTTTCAACCGTAAGCCATGAATTACGTACCCCCCTTACATCGATCAAGGGATCATTAGGGCTGGTTGCTGGAGGTGCTCTAGGGGAGGTTCCGGATAAATCTAAAGAAATGATCGACGTTGCATATAAGAACACGGATCGCCTGATCGGTTTAGTAAATGATATTCTAGATATTGAAAAATTAGAATCCGGAAGCATGGAGTTTGATTTTGTGCCTCTGAATATTACAGACTTGGTAATAGAGACGGTTGAAGCCAATAGAGGTTTTGCTCAAGAATGTGATGTCGATTTTGTCCTAACTGATTTGCCAGATGAGGTGAAAGTTCAGGGCGATGAGAACCGCCTTACTCAAGTGCTCGCCAACTTGCTTTCCAATGCGGCAAAATTCTCTCCTAGTGGAGAAAAGGTAGAAATTTCGGTTGAGCGCATGGGTGATAAGGTCAAGGTTTTAGTGACTGATAATGGCCCAGGTATCCCTGAAGAATTCTATGAGCATATCTTTGGGCGTTTTGCTCAAGCAGATGGCTCTGATTCAAAGGCTAAAGGGGGGACAGGCCTAGGCCTAAGTATCTCCAAGTCAATTGTTGAGAGGCACAGAGGAACCATTGATTTTGTCTCTGATGGATCTTCAGGAAGTGTCTTTTTCTTTTCTCTTCCAACTATCCAAAATTAACCTCTGTCGTTAATGAGAAGCCGCCTAAGAGTTGATTGATTTTATCAGTGAATTTCGTTTGATCTTTACTATCGGTAATCTTAGTGAAATTTACCGAAACAATAATTCCCGAGGAGGGTGTGTTCTCCGCTGATACGACAAAGTTTAATCCTTCTTCGGTGAGTGAAGATAAGGCTTCTTTACAGGCATCTTCCACTGCAATAGCGCGTAATTTTGGTTTGAACACTTTGCCTACGCCCGTGACGGGAAGTTGGTCAAGAATACGAATCCATCTTGGACGGGCAGGGGGCTCATCAATATTTTTACTGAGAAAATTCATTAATTCCACTTCAGTTGCTTTCGCGCCTTCTTTGAGCATGACAAATAGTACGGGGACTTCTCCAGCATATCTGTCTGGTTGACCAACGGCGACGCTGCTGCGTACTGCTGGGTGCTTGTCTGAGATGGTTTCAATGACAAGGGGGTCGATATTATGTCCACCGCGGATAATGACATCCTTCGCTCTTCCTGTAAGGGTTAGAACTCCTTCAGTACTAAGCTTCCCTAAGTCACCTGTGATAAGCCAACCATCCTCAGTAAAGACGTTTTTATTTCGGGAGGGGTCTGTATAGCCTGGAAAAACATTTGGTCCTCGGAATAAGACCATACCCGTTTCTTCGACTTCACACTCTTTCCCAGGAGGGAGGTCTTCGCCGTTAAACTGGCGAATGGAGACACGGGAGTAGGGGATGGGGAACCCAACGGAACCGGGAATGCGTTCTCCATAACGGGGAGTGATGGATAGAATGCCTGAGGTTTCGGTCATCCCTAGGCTTTCATGTATCTTAAGTCCGGTCATAGCTTCAAATGCTTTTGCCGTCTCAGAAGCAAGAGGGGCGGCCCCTGTGCGCACTGACTGTAGGGAGGATATATCTGCATCTACCGGACGGTTGGTCAGGGCTGTTAAAATGGTTGGAACGCCTGATAAGCTTGTTAATTTAAAACGCTCAATAATTTTCCAGAAGTTGGTAATGACTTCTGGGTTTCGAGGGCCCAGAGCCGTTGGGATAATGATATGGGCTCCACCTGTTAACACCCCTAACCCTCCGACTAAGGCACCTGCTACATGAAAGAGAGGGAAAATACCGAGAATTTTGTTGCTAGTTTCAACATGATTCATCTGGACTGCAGACCAGGCTGTGAAGAGTTGCCCTTGATGATCGTGTTGAGCGAGCTTTGGAGTCCCGGTGGTGCCGCCCGTATGAAACAAAGCAGCGATATCTTTTTTGTTAAAGTCGCGTTTTGTCAGGAGCTTGTCACTTGGCTGGGATGTAATCTCATCCATAAAAACAGGAACACTTTTGTCTGGGCTATGCCCATCGGCATTCACTTGGAAAAGATGTTGAACTTCTGGCACCATTTTTTTCGCATCCAAAGCCTTTTGCCAAATATCAAAAGCAGGGTGGGGGCCAAGTGCGACGAGAGCTTTTGCCTCTGAAGCTTCTAGTAACTCAGCAATGGTTTCAGCCGTTAGAAGATAATTAATCGGAGCGGCTATTGCTGTCGTTTCAGCTCCCCACAGAACAACATGAGTTTCAGGTAATGCAGGAAGAAGAAAAGCAATGACGTCAGTTGGACCAAGGCCAAGATCATGAAACAGGTTAGCAGCTTGGGTAATCTTGCCCATCATCTCGCCCCGGCTCCAGGTTGTTAGTTCACGATCAGGGGCAAGGTCTGAAATATAAGATAATGCTGGATGATCAGGGTTGTCTTCTGCGGCGGCAGCTAAAGCGTGATAAATATTTTGGAAGGGGATCGTTTCATCTAAAGGCTTAGCCTCAAGAGAGTGAACATCACTAAGATTGATTATCTTTTTCTGGGGCGTAAACATATCACAGTTGTTTCCCTTTCTATTCAACAAGCTTTGACTATGCCTTCCCTTTGTTTATGGTTAAAGCATAATTTGAAATTTGGGTATAATTTTTGGAGATTGGTTATGAAGGTTGAGGGTGGTTGTTATTGCGGGGCTCTAAGATATGTCGCAGAAGGGGAGCCGCAGATGAAAGCCCAGTGCCATTGTCGTGAATGCCAGTATCTCTCAGGAGGTCATCCTAATGTGATCATGGGCATGTTGAACGCAGGTTTTTCTTATACCAAAGGAGAACCGAAGAAATTTACTCGGAGCGATTTAGAAACAGCTAGGACTCGTGAATTTTGCAGTGAGTGTGGCACCCATATCTTAACGCGCTCCCCCAGTCTACCTGATGGGGTTTTACTTAAGGTGGGGACATTCGATGACCCAAGTTTGTATCAAGGGCCAGATGTTGCAATCCAAACCGCTGATAAACAAAGCTTCCACCATGTGCCTGATGACATTCCCAGCTTTGAGCGTTTCGCTAAAAAGTAAAGAGAAGAGCAACAAAAAACCCGACTGATACAGTTAAGTACACAGTCGGGTTAATCTGACTTCAAGCTATTGAAATAATCAACACCTCAAAAGTGGCTGGGGTGGTAGGATTCGAACCTACGGATGCCGCTACCAAAAAGCGGTGCCTTAGTCCACTTGGCTACACCCCACCAAGCTTCAAGGCGCGCACCATAGTGACAAAATTCATCCCTTGCAATATGTTTATTGGAAAAATTATTGAGCAGGCATAAGCCGAGCGGAAACACACCACCAAGCCTTATGAATCCTTGAGATTTCAGCCTGAGCAGTCTGGGCATCTTGTTGGTTTTTAAACAGACCGAAACAAGTTGCGCCACTTCCAGACATCCGGGAAAGTAAGCAATTCTTTGTTTTTGCAATAGCTTCAAGCACAGCTTCTATTTCTGGAGTCAGGGCTATAGCTGGATCGGTAAGATCGTTATGTCGCTCTTTTAAGAGATCAATAAAACTTTGGCTATCCTGAGGAGGTTTTATAAATGGAGCCGCTTTTGAAAAGGAACCATGGCGGTTTTTAAAAACTGTTGGTGTCGATACAGCGATTCCCGGATTTACCAAAACCATCCAGGTTTTAGGGAATTTTGGAGCCCGAGTAATTTCCTCTCCGATCCCTCCAACAAAAGAAGGTGAGCCATCAAGACAAATTGGTACATCAGCACCGAGAGAAAGGGCAATCTTATCTATTTCTGGTTTTTCAATCTCACAGCCCCAAAGTTCTTGAAGGGCATGGAGAGTTGCCGCCGCATCAGCAGAACCCCCTCCAATGCCAGAAGCGATTGGAAGGTTCTTTATCAGAGTAATATGTGCCCCTGTAGAAACATTAGCTATCTCTGCGAGTTTCTTGGCAGCTTGCAATACCAGGTTATTTGGGTCTTGCGAGAGGGTATCGCCAAAGGGACCCTTAAGAGTAAGAGACAGGTCTTTACCAGGGGACACAGTTATTTGGTCACCTACATCAGCAAAGACAATAAGGCTATCCAATGTATGGTAGCCATCAGGCCTCTTTCCTGTCACATGCAGGTAAAGATTAATTTTTGCCGGGGCGAACTGACTAATCACTGAGCCTTGATTGGCTCAGCAGGGCCAAGACCGTTATCAATTTTATCTTGAATAATCTCTGCTAAATCCTCTTCCGGTTTTAAGGAAAGAGCCCTGCGCCATTGGAAGCCGGCCTCAAGCTTACGCCCGATGCGCCAATAGGCATCCCCAAGGTGATCATTAATGGTCGGGTCTTCTGGGCGAAGTTCAATTGCTCGTTCAAGATTTTTCACCGCAGGAAGATAATTCCCTAGACGATATTGAACCCACCCGAGGCTATCAACAATATAGCCATCACGAGGACGTAACTTCACGGCCTTCTCAATCATCTTTTGGGCTTTGTTGATATGTAGGCCTTTCTCTACCCATGAATAACCAAGGTAGTTTAGAACAAAGGGTTGATCAGGTTCGAACTCTAAGGCTTTAAGGAAATCTGCTTCAGCTTTGTCCCATTGTTTAGACCGCTCAAGAGCAATGCCTCTTGAATAGAGAAGAGACCAATGGTGAGGTTCGATTTTACCAACCCGCTTTAGAGCTTGGTCATATGCCTTCACTGCTTCTTTAAAACGTGAATGACTGCGTAAAAGGTTCCCTAACTCCACCAACGGGGTGTAAAGGTCTGGGCGTTCTGCTGCCATTTTTTTAAGAAGAGAAACTGCTTCATCCAACTTGCCAAGGGTATTGTAGTTGGTGGCAATACGTAATCTCGCTGTCCAATTAAAAGGAGAAGCTTTGTCGATTTTCATATACGCCTTATTGGCGTCATCAGGCCGCGCTTGGGCTTCGTGGATATCTGCTAAAAGGATTTGAGCGATGGGGAAATTTGGTTTTAAGCGAAGAGCAAGGCGGGTGAAAATAAGTGCTGAATCCTGAGCGTTTTGTTGCCGCATTGAACTGGCAATTCCGAAAAGAGCCTCTGAAATCCCGTCCTTTGGTGAAATAGAATCAGGGGCCGCAGATTTCTTATTACCCGCGCGGGTAATAATTGGGTCGATCAGAAGGGAGCCTGGATGAGCCGTTTGGTATTTACCATAAACTTCCAGAGCTTTTTCTGGCTGTCCTTGGCGCTCATATAGGGCTCCAAGCAGTTCCGTAACACGTAGGGTTAATCCTGCAGCAGAATTCACTGCTTTAAGATAATACGCTTCAGCTTCTTTATCTTTGCCACCTGCTTCATTGATGAGGGCTGCGTGCATGTCGTGTAGTGAATCATAGCCCCCTTCGCCACTAAGTCTACTCAACTCTTTAAGGGCTTCGGCTGTTTTTCCTGCTCCAGCTAAGGCCCAAGCTTTAAGCAAGGGGCGCATAAAAGTACTCACTCCAGTTTTGGGGAGGAGGTCGAGGCGTTTTTCTGCAGCTGCAAAATCCCCTTTGACGACATCGCCGGTCATAAGAACGAGTGTTGCGACGGGCTCAGAATCAGTATTCTCTAAAACCTTAAGGGCAAGCTTAGAAGCTTCTTCCATCTTTCCTTCCATTGCAGAGAAAAGAAAGCTTCGTTTCAAGAGTTCCGGGTTGTCAGGAGCTTTCCGGTAGGCTTGGCCAAAATATCTGGCGGCAACCGGTGCATCATGTACAGACTCAGCATGCCGTCCAGCTAAGAAGTCGCCAAAAACGCTTCCTTCTTTCTCCAAGGTAATTTGTTGCGGTATATCGTTTCCAATACCGCCGTCTTTTGAGCCCGCAATCCCTGCACCACAGGCAGAGATTAGGATAGCCGTCATGGATACGGCGCAAAAACGCTTTATCCATGACGAGGTGTTTGTTTTATGTCTTTGCATAAATACCTTTTACATATTGGGGTAATTTGGTCCTTCGCCACCTTGTGGCGTTACCCAAGTGATATTTTGAGTGGGGTCTTTGATGTCACAAGTTTTACAATGAACACAGTTTTGCGCATTGATCTGGAATGTCTTACTGCCATCTTCATTGTCTAGATACTCATAAACCCCAGCTGGGCAGAATCTCTGTTCCGGCCCGTCATACTCAGCTAAATTAATATTCATTGGCACATCTGGGTCTTTGAGCTTCAAGTGACAAGGTTGTTCTTCGGCGTGGTTTGTTGCCGAGAAAGAAACGTTGGTCAGCTTGTCAAAGGTTAGGACACCATCAGGCTTAGGGTAGTTGATCGGGGTTGCCTGAGATTTCTTCATCAGGGTTTCATTGTCTTTATGGCCGTAACTGAGGGTCCAGGGAGCTTTGCCGCGGAAAATAAGCTGGTCGATACCCGTGTACATTGAGCCAATCATCAAGCCCCATTTGAAAGAGGGGCGAACATTGCGGGCTTCATAAAGTTCTTTGTAAACCCAAGAGTTATTAAATTTCTCTGTATAGGCAACCAGGTCGTCATTGGCCCGCTCAGCAAACAATGCTTCCGCAGCGGCTTCAGCAGCCAACATGCCAGATTTCATGGCTGTGTGGGTGCCTTTGATCTTTGGTGTATTCAAAGTGCCAGCATTACAGCCTGTGAGAACACCACCAGGGAAGGTCAATTTGGTTAAACATTGGAAACCACCTTCACCAAGAGCCCGTGCTCCATAGGCAATACGGCGACCTCCTTCAAAGGTGTCGCGGATTTTGGGATGGGTTTTATAACGTTGGAACTCATCATAGGGGCTCATGTAAGGATTTTGGTAATCCAAACCGACGACAAAACCAACCGCAACCAGATTATCTTCTAGGTGGTAGAGGAATGAACCGCCATATGTTTTAGAATCTAAAGGCCAGCCTGCCGTATGAACGACGAGGCCTTTTTGATGTTTGGAAGGATCAACTTCCCAAAGCTCTTTAATACCTACGCCATAAGTTTGGGATTCGCCTTGAACCAGATCAAATTTCTCAATCAGTTGTTTGCCTAAATGCCCGCGGCAGCCTTCAGAAAAGAAGGTGTATTTGCCGTGAAGCTCCATGCCTACTTCGTGGCTAGGCCCAGGAGTGCCATCTGGCAGCAGGCCCATGTCGCCTGTGGCAATGCCTTTAACGCTGCCGTCATCATTGAACAGCACTTCTGCTGCTGCAAAGCCTGGATAGATTTCAACACCTAGAGCTTCAGCTTGCTCACCGAGCCAACGGCATAGGTTGCCAAGGCTCACAATGTAGTTGCCGTGGTTGTGCATCGCAGGGGGCATGAACAGAGAAGGGGTGGTTAAAGAACCTGTTTCGGAAAGGAACATAACCTTTTCGTCAGTTACGGGTGCGTTAAGGGGTGCGCCTTTGTCTTTCCAATCAGGGATCAGTTCATCCAAAGCACGAGTCTCAATAACCGCGCCGGATAAAATATGAGCGCCGACTTCGGAGCCTTTCTCAACAACACAGATTGTTAGTTCTTTTTCGTTTTCGGCGCTTAATTGTGCCAAGCGGATCGCAGCGGAGAGGCCGGAAGGTCCAGCCCCTACAATCACTACGTCAAATTCCATTGATTCCCGTTCCATCGGATTTCCCTAATCTATTAAGTTAAGTCTGCTACTTCCCATAACTCCCCTATAAGGTCGATTTATAACACCCAACTCTCATTAGTGCGAGTACCTGTCGACAAGATGTTGAAATTTGCTATTCTGCGGTCATGAACGAAGGGCTCAATCCAAACCAAATATTGCGCTGGTATCTTGATGCTGGTGTGGATGAAACAATCGGCGAAACGCCATTGAACCGCTACGTCGCGCCAGGAAAGGTCGAGACAAAAGCCGTGCGTACGCCCCATGTTCCAGCTCCACCACCGCGGCAATCGCAAGCCCAAAAAAATATTCAAAGTAATTCAGAAATTGTCGCCCAAGCCTGTGAAATGGCACGCGAATCGGCAACTGTGGAACAATTGAAAAAGGCCGTTGAGTCTTTCAATGGCTGCCCCTTAAAAACTACCGCTACAAATACGGTCTTTGCCGATGGCAATCCTGAAGCCCGGATTATGTTTATTGGTGAGGCTCCAGGTGCCGATGAGGACCGGGAAGGGTTGCCTTTTGTCGGCGTGAGCGGAAAGCTGCTTGACAAAATGTTGGCAAGCATTGGCCTTGATCGTCAAAAAAATGCCTATATCTCAAATATTGTTTTTTGGCGTCCTCCTGGAAATCGAAACCCAACCAGCACAGAAATTTCTGCCTGCTTACCTTTTGTTGAACGCCATATCGAATTGGTGGATCCTGAAATTCTCGTACTCCTCGGTGGCCCGTCAGCCAAAACCATGCTCGGACGCGCTGAGGGAATTACTAAATTGCGCGGAAAATGGTTCGAATACGAAACCCCCAAAATGTCCCGCCCCGTCCCCACCCGAGCCCTTTTCCATCCGGCTTATCTTTTGCGCTCCCCCGGGCAAAAACAACTGGCATGGCGTGACTTGCTAGAAATCAAGCAGCGCTTGCCAAAATCATAAAAACTTGTCGTTAACCTCTCTATGGGTATAGTTATCCACAGCCTATGTATAACTCTGACGTAGGTGTATACGGATGTCTTACTTGCGGTTTGGGGTGGGATTTGAGACAAAGGGTATGAACGAAGGGGAATTTATGGCTCGATTAAGAGCCTGAATGAAATGAGCTCTATGGGGATTTATCCATCTTTGCGTCGACTACTTAAGGTGTCGGCAGCAGCCCTAGTGGTTGCTGTTGGCTTTGTTGCGCCTCCTGCTTTTGCAGAAGAGAGTTCAACTCCCCTTCTTGCGGCTTTGCCTTCCGCAACTAATGAAGTGCATGAGAGTGTTTCTCTGCCGACTGTTCTCTCAGATGAAGATGTTGCGCGATATAAGAAAATTATTTCTCTTCAAGAGCAGGGAAAATGGAAAGCGGCTGATAAAGAAATTAACAAGCTCAGCGATAAAATTCTTTTGGGCCATATTAAAGCCCAGCGATATCTCCATCCTCGTAAATACCGTTCAAGTTATAAAGAGCTTAAAGGTTGGTTAGACTCTTATAATGATCTGCCACAAGCACAGCAGCTTTATAAATTAGCCAAAAAGCGCCGCCCCAAAAACTGGAAACCTCCAAAGCCTCCGGTCGCGGGGTCCCTTCGTGGATCAGGCCATGATGGAAATGTTGTACGTACCAAATATTACAATCCTTCAAAGCGCCTTTCAAAAAATAAAAAGCAGCGGGTTTATCAACTCAAACGACGAATGAAGTTTTACCAACGTAAAGGTTGGACTAAATCGGTTAAAACACTTCTGAGGACCAAGGAAGTAAAAAGGTTATTCCATCCTGTTGAGTATGATCGTGTCCAAGCTACTCTTGCAGCAGGTTACTATGCTGATGGACGTGACACCTGGGCCATTGAGTGGGCAGGGCGGGCGGCTAAACGCTCTGGCAAATATTTGCCAGAAGCCCATTGGACCCTTGGCCTTGCATCTTGGCGCTTAGGTAAATTTGATCAAGCCCATAAGCATTTTGAAAAAGTGGCGACATCAGAGTATGCCTCTCCCTGGATGATTTCAGCTGGTGCTTTCTGGGCGGCGAGAGTCAACCTTGTGGATGGTAAACCTCATGACGTTAACCACATGCTTGCTATTGCCGCAGCTTACCCAAGGACGTTCTATGGGATGTTGGGCAAACATATGCTCAACCATAAGCCTTCCTTTGACTGGTCCCTCCCTCCTTTAAATAAAGAACGGTTAACAAATCTTTTGAAGACCAAAGGGGCGCAGCGGGCTTTAGCTCTGTTCCAGATTGGTGAGTACCACAAGGGCGAACGGGAATTAAGAGGGCTCTACAGCCGAGTTGATAAACGTTTGGTGGAAGTTATTTTAAGCTTGGCGACGCGAGCTAACATGCCGAGCCTCGCGATGCGCTTAGGCAACATGCTGGCGAGCTCTGGCCGAGGCCAATACGATTCAGCTTCATATCCTCTCCCCGGTTGGGTGCCAAAAGACGGTTTTAAAGTCGATAAAGCGCTGCTCTTTGCCATCATGCGACAGGAGTCAGGCTTTAACCCGGAAGCAAAAAGTTATGCTGGAGCCCGCGGCCTCATGCAGTTGATGCCGCGCACCGCAAGCTTTGTCGCCAAGGACCGTCGTTTCCGTCACCGTAACAACAAAATGCTCTTTGACCCTCATCTTAACCTCTCAACAGGTCAGGATTACGTTAAATTGCTTCTTAAAGAACGAACCATTGATAACGACTTATTCCTCATGGTCGCAGCCTGGAATGGTGGTCCGGGGAATTTGCGGCGGTGGTTAAAGACGGTTAAGCACCATGACGACCCTCTTTTGTTTATTGAAAGTATCCCTTCAAAGGAAACACGCAATTTTGTTGAGCGGGTCTTTACCAACCTTTGGATCTATCGTGATCGCTTTGGGCAACAGGCTCCATCACTGCAAGCTATTGCAGCGGGCGAGTGGCCAGTTTATATACCCTTAGATTTTGGACCTTTGAGGGTAACAGAAAATGTCAAAGATAGACGGTAATCGGGAGTTTCTCCCAGTCAACATCGCTGTGTTAACAGTTTCCGACAGCAGAACATTAGAAGACGATAAATCGGGCCGTACCTTGGTGCAGCGTATTGAAGACGCTAATCACGTGGTGATTGACCGGGATATCGTTAAAGACGAAATCCCCCTTATTGTTGCAAAGCTTAAAGAGTGGATTGCTAACCCTGATGTAGATTGTGTGATTTCTACTGGTGGCACAGGCGTCACAGGCCGCGATATCACTCCAGAGGCCTTCCAGTCCGTTTATGACAAAGAAATTCCAGGGTTTGGTGAACTCTTCCGTATGTTGAGCTATGAGAAAATTAAAACCTCAACCATCCAGTCCCGCGCCACCGGTGGTGTTGCTGGTGGAACTTACCTCTTCGCTGTTCCTGGTTCTCCTGGGGCTTGTCGCGATGCTTGGGATGATGTGTTGAAAGATCAGTTGGACAGCCGCCATCGGCCCTGCAATTTTGTAGAGCTCATGCCTCGGTTGAACGAAACCTGAGCTATCAGACCTTAAAATTCATTGTAGGGGCGCTTTTAGTAGCAGGCCTAACCGCCTGTGCGCAACAACCCAAGCCCCCCTCTAAGGCCGAGCAAAATATTTTACTCGACCAATTCTCCCGTATTGCTTTCTCAAGTGAAATGGGGGGAGATCGTCGTATTGGACATCTCGTGCGTTGGGTGGCTCCCGTGCGGGTTTGGGTGCCCCGTGATGAAATCGGGGAACGTTACCTCCTCTCCATTCACCAACTGCTTCAACAACTCCGCCAGCTCACCAATCACGACATTGCCTTAGCTTCGCCCATGAAAGGTAGTGGCAACCTTCATATTCGTTTCGTCAGTCGTGCCCAGGTTGAGGCCATCGCCAAACGCTCCGCCCCGTGCCACACCCAAGTGGTGACTTCAAACGGACAAATTGTCTACGGCACCATTACAATTTCTGCCGAAGATGAAAACCAAATCCGCCACTGCATTACCGAAGAACTCACCCAGAGCTTAGGGCTGCTCGATGACTCTGATCTCATCACCGGATCAATCTTCAACGACAAAACCAGCCACAACAAACTCATCCTCCACGACACCCTCATGCTCCGCACCCTCTACAACTGGCGCCTCTCCCCCAATATGTCCAAAGCTCAAGCCATGCCTATAGCAAAAATGCTGATTGGTGATTTTTTAAGGTAAAGCCATCGGGTGCTACCCAAACCCGCAAAGGACCGCAGATCCTTTTATCTTGGGTGAAAGTATGCCTAAGGTAGTGTTTATTTTACCAGGGACGTTCGCTCTCCAGTTATGATAACTAATTGCGTCATCTACATCAGATAAAAGATCAGCTTTTGCCCATCGAAGAGATTTTGTGCTGTCGGTAAGGGTGTTCTCTGTTGACCAGCGCACATTATCGAAAAGTTTAATGACGTTGCGCGTCCTTTTCTGTCCCACTAACCAAAACCCTCCATCTTGTGCAGGGCCAAAGACCAAACTGTTGTTGCCAAGCAATTTAAAGGCTTTGGCTATGTGATAAGGCTGAACCGCAGGAATATCACTGCCAATAAGGACAGCAGGGCCGGGGGGGAGGTCATACATTGGTCTCATCATGCGTTGGCCTAAGTCACCATGGCCTTGGTAAATGATGCGACAGTTCTTTCGCCAAGATACAGGGATGTTTGCCTTTGTATCTGGGGTGATCTGGAGCCAGCATTGCCAACGACGGTCATTTGAAAGGCGGCGTATGAGCTGGGTAGCAGCATTGCGGTAGAATCGCGTTGCCGCCACAGCGCCGATCTCCCGCGCGAGGCGGGTTTTCACTTTCCCCAAGCGCGGCTCTTTGATCATGATGACAAGATGGTTGCGAATTGGCATAAGGTACTCTAGCGGATGAAACTGAAAGATACTTAACATGCCTGACTTTTTCTTTGAAGACCAAGCTCGATCTAAAGGATATAAACTTGTAGCCGGTGTTGATGAAGCTGGGCGGGGGCCGTGGTGTGGGCCTGTCGTGGCTGGGGCAGCTATTCTTGATCCGCAGAATATCCCTCAAGAATTGTTAGAGGGCCTGGACGACTCTAAAAAACTGAAGCCGGCTAAACGGGAACTTTTGTTCGAAGTTTTACTTAACCACGCTATCACTGGGGTAGGGCAGGCGAGTGCTGAAGAGATTGATGAAATGAATATTCTTGCGGCAACCATGTTGGCGATGAAACGGGCGGTGGAAGATTTAGGGACAAAAATTGATTATGCGCTTATTGATGGGAACAAGGCTCCCAACCTTTCTTGTCCTGCTGAAGCCGTAGTTAAGGGGGATGGGCGCTCCTTGTCTATTGCGGCAGCGTCTATCGTTGCCAAGGTGACCCGGGACCGGATTATGACAGGCTTAGCAGAGGAATATCCTCAATATGGGTGGGAAACAAATTCAGGATATGGCACAAAAGTTCATCAAGAAGCGCTCAGAAAACACGGTGTCACGCCCCACCATCGGCGCAGTTATAAGCCAATAGCCTACATCTTGAGTCTAAAGTAGCTCTAGACTCCTATATGTTGCGGTAAAGAAAAGTTAATAAGTATTTGATTCTAATGGCTTCTTGAATAATGCCTTGAGGTCCAAATAGTTATGTCTGCGTCTAAGAAGAATAAACAGCCAAAAAACAAGCTTCCCTTGAATAGAATTCTAAAAGGGGACTGCATTGAGAATTTAAAATCATTACCCGACGCTTGTGTGGATATGATCTTTGCTGATCCGCCATACAACCTTCAGCTTGAAGGACAATTACTACGTCCTAATAATAGCGAAGTGGATGCGGTGGACGATGCCTGGGACCAATTTGACAGCTTTGCTGTTTATGATGAATTTACCCGTGGTTGGTTAAGCGAGGCTCGTCGTGTGCTGAAGCCCAATGGAACCATTTGGGTTATTGGCAGTTATCACAATATTTTCCGTGTTGGCACTGCCTTGCAGGATTTAGGGTATTGGATTTTAAACGATGTGGTTTGGCGTAAAAGCAACCCGATGCCTAATTTCAGGGGAAAGCGTTTCACCAACGCTCATGAAACTCTGATTTGGTGTTCTCAGAACAAGGATTCAAAGTATAACTTCAATTATGAGTCCATGAAGGCCATGAATGAAGACCTTCAAATGCGCAGTGATTGGGTTCTTCCTCTCTGCACAGGGGCTGAGCGAATTAAGAATAAAGAAGGTAAAAAAGCTCATCCGACACAAAAACCTGAATCACTACTTTATCGAACTATTATGGCAGCGACCGATGTGGGGGATGTTATTCTCGATCCTTTCTTTGGAACAGGCACCACGGGTGCTGTCGCTAAAAAGATGGGCCGTAACTTTATCGGCCTAGAGCGCGATGATGACTATATTGCCGTAGCTAAAGAACGTATCGCTCAGGTTGAGAAGATGGCTGAAGATGAAATCCTTTCTGCCGCTCAAACCAAACGTGCTTTGCCAAGAATTCCATTTGGCACCTTGTTAGAGCGTGGTCTTTTAAAACCAGGCACTGTATTATGCGACAATAGAAATCGCCATAAAGCAAGAATTCGTGCTGATGGGACGCTGGTTACCGATGAGTTTAGGGGATCAATTCACCAAGTGGGTGCTCATGTGCAAAATGCCCCAAGCTGTAATGGTTGGCAATTTTGGTATTATCCCACCGGGGAAGGCTTGGTGCCAATTGATGTTTTACGCCAACAGGTTCGGGCTGAACTTCATTAGTGCAGAGACATTCTCAAAGGTCTCTCATGTCCATTTGGGTGGTGTGGTAAATCAACCAATGTTTGAGAAAATCAAAGAGATCTTCCAGGTCGTATTTGTTTTCTGCAACGTCATTAATGACAATTTCCAGTCGTGAAAGAAGCAGTTGGTGGTTCTCAATATGGTATTTGTGGTTGGGGTTGTCATCAGATAGGTGTTTTTCTTCTTCCGCAAAATGGTGCTCGGAATAGTTTTTAATATGCCGGAGCTCCCCTTCCAGAAGATCTTTCCAATTTTCAGATGTCGCTCTTGAGTAAATTCGGTTGATATAGCTGGCTAGGGCTTCATGATGGGAGTCCATAGACTCATTGCCCGTTTCATATTCAGGGGACCAGTTTATGAGAAGGTTAAACTCAGGATCAAGGGGAGCTAGCTCTCCCCAAAACTCTTGATCATCCATAAGTTCATGTTCAAAAAGGATAGTTTGTGCATTCCAGACAAAATCCTGTATAGAGTCAGATGTGGTTTCAGGTTTAATTAGTTCTCTGAAGTTGTTTAAAATTTCTGAATGTTTAGCACTGTGTTTGTCTAACCCATTAAATTTAGCCGATTTAAGAAACATCTCTTCGTGTTGGAAGTGACTCCCTAATTCTTCTAAAAACTCTTTTGCAATAGATTTAAAGGCCGCAATATCAATACCTGTTTGCCATTGATCGACAAGGTTTTTTGCCATTTCAGAAAGGTTGGCGTGATTGCGATCAATAAAAAGACTGCCTGAGTACCGAGAGGTTTTAGGAGTTGCTTGTATCATTTAGCAGGCCTTAAGCGAAAATCATTTTCGAGAAATTTTAACGTGCTGTAAAGTTAGGTTCTTCCTTGAGAGAGTCAAGGTCACCAAGTGACGAGAAGAAAAGTATGAGTTGTTTTACTTGAGAGTATTATTAAAACCTCCTTGGACAATAAAGGGTAAAAGCTCTAGAACTGCTTTTCTTGTTACAGCCTAACTTCTCAGGAGAAATATTTTATGCCCCCCCCAAATCCAAATAAGATTTTCTACGGATGGTGGGTGGTTGCTGCTGTTTTTGTTATGTTGACTATATCCTCAGGGCTAGGGTTTTATAATCTCCCTATCTTCCTTAGAGCTCTTGTAGCTGAACGAGGGTTTTCAGTTAACCTCGTTTCATTTGCAACAGCATTTTTCTTTATTTCGGGTGGAGCGATTGGGCTCATTATTGCGCGCCTGATTGATCGTTTTGATCCCCGTTTTACCCTAAGTGGAGGAGCTTGCATTGCAGGTTTGGGGCTTTTCCTCATCGGAAAGGTTACAGAGCCCTGGCAGCTTTTTGCCGCCTATTTTGTTTTTGCTGTTGGGTTTTCAGGGTCAGCTTTTGTGCCAGGGACGACTTTGGTTGCCCGTTGGTTTGCTAAAAAACGTAGTATTGCGATTTCTCTAGCCACCAGCGGGCTTTCCATGGGGGGCGTTGCTTTAACGCCTCTATCAGCTTGGATGATTGGTACCTATGGGCTTGCTGAAGCAACACAGTGGTTAGCTGGAATTTATATTATTGGCGTAGTTCCCATCGTAGCTCTTCTGATCCGGGCTAACCCGGCTAAGTTAGGCCTCTATGTCGATGGGGAAGAGTTTGATGAGAAAGGACAGCCACAAAAATTTGAAGGGATGACTTTTCCTCAAGCAAGGAAAACTCGCTATTATATTTTTGTCACGGCTACCTTTGTCTTTGCTTTGATGACACAGGTTGGGGCGATTTCTCACCAATTTAAGCTCATCGCAGACCGGGTGGATATTGAGACAGCTGCTTTGGGTGTTTCTTTCCTAGCTGGTGCAAGCATGATTGGTCGGCTTCTCGGAGGATGGGTTCTGACTAAAGTTTCTATGCGATCCTTTACTGTTTCTATTCTCATTTTCCAGGCGATGTCTTTGGCATTTCTTGCTTTGGCAAATTCAGGGGTGATGCTTTTAATTGGAGCAGCGTTATTTGGCGCTACAGTTGGCAATGCCCTTATGCTACTCCCCTTGTTGCTGGCTGATGCTTTTGGCGTAAAAGATTACGCCCGTATCTATGCCAACAGTCAAATGATGACCACCTTTGGGATTGCTTCAGGTCCAGCAGTCCTAGGTATGCTTTATAGCGCTACTGGGGGCTATTATTGGTCCTATATGGCTGTTGCAGCTACAGCCTTGATTTCTGTGGCGATTTTCTTGTTTTCTGGCCCTGCACCAAATTATGAAAGACCCTAAAATTCAGGCACAAAAAAGCAGGGTATAAACCCTGCTTTTTAATTTCTTGAGAGGTTCGTGATTAGCGAGTTGGGACAGGTGTTTCCCCTGAATAATCATAAAACCCTCTGCCAGATTTTTGACCGAGCCATCCAGCTTCAACATATTTCACCAATAAGGGGCAAGGGCGGTACTTGGTATCTGCTAAACCATCGTGCAACACATGCATGATAGCAAGGCAGGTATCCAGCCCGATAAAGTCAGCTAGTTGGAGTGGCCCCATGGGGTGGTTTGCCCCCATACGCATGGCTGAATCAATAGCTTCAACAGAGCCAACACCTTCATAGAGAGTGTAAACGGCTTCATTGATCATTGGGAGCAAAATACGATTAACGATAAAGGCTGGGAAGTCTTCTGCGTTAACAGGTTTTTTGTTCAGCTCTAAGGTTAATTCACGAACAGCTGAGTAGGTAGGTTCATCTGTGGCAATACCGCGGATCAACTCTACCAACGCCATCATAGGCACTGGGTTCATGAAGTGCATGCCGACGAACTTGCCGGGGCGATCAGATTGTGCACCAAGGCGAGTTATGGAGATAGAAGAGGTATTTGAAGCAAAAATAGTGTGAGGTGGGATTATTTCACAAACTTGCTTGATAATTTCTTTCTTCACATCTTCATTTTCAGAAGCGGCTTCGATGATGATGTCACAGTCGGTAAAGTCATCATAAGTCGTATTAAGTTTAATACGTCCCATGGCGTCACTAACTTGCTTTTCGGTGATCCGGCCTTTTCTGGCTTGGCGATCCAAGTTCTTTTGGATGGTGGCAAAGCCGTTATCCAATTGTTCTTGGCTCAGGTCAGAGAGGAACACATCTTTGCCTGCAATGGCACAAACGTGGGCAATACCATTGCCCATTTGCCCGGCTCCGATAACGCCGATTTTTTGAATTTTAGTAGCCATATCCCGTCCCTAATAAGTTAAGAAGTTTCATAATTGAAACGCCTAGAGTTTTTCCGACAATTCTGGCACGGCCTTGAAGAGGTCGGCGACGAGACCGTAGTCGGCGACTTGGAAGATTGGTGCTTCCTCGTCTTTGTTGATGGCCACA
>JAPHRK010000029.1 GCA_026196105.1 Rhodospirillales bacterium
GGAGCATATGTCGCTTGGTGTGCCAAGCTTCCAGATACCAGGACAAGTGGTTGGTCTGGTAGTCCTTCTATTACCACAGGAGTTACTGAAAAGTATAACACTACCCTTGGCATGAGCATTGTCAAATATGTTGGCAATGGGACTGCTGGTGCGACTATCCCTCATAGTCTGGGCAAGAAGCCGTTTATGGTTATCGTGAAGAAGCTAAGTGCTGCAGGAACTAATTGGTTTGTTTACCATGAAGCCGTTGGTGCAACAAAATATCTGGTGCTTGATAACACAACAGCAGCAGCAACATTTACTCTCGCTTGGAATGATACAGAGCCAACCAGTCAACTGATTACGCTTGGTAGTGGAACAGACACCAACACCTCTGGTGGTGAGTACATAGCCTACATCTTCTGCGAAACTGATTCCTGCAAACCGATTGAATATACCGGCAATGGCTCAACAGATGGTGCTTTTGTTAATCTTGGGATCAGCCCTGAGTGGTCTTTAGCCAAACCCGCCAACACAACAGGTGTCTGGAGCATTAGAGATATTGTTAGAAGTCCGAGTAATCCAATAGAAGACTACCTTTTTGCAAATTCTTCTGGAGTAGAAGCGGTACACTCTACAATGAGTGCAGATTTTGTTTCCACGGGCATAAAAGCAAGAGGAACAAATAGCTCAGATTGGAACCATACAAGTATTCAGTACATCGGCCTAGCCATTGGTCGCCCAACTCAAGCAACGAAAGGCAGTTAAATGACCCTCATTTATCATGATACTCAATCCGGTGTGACCCTGAAGGAGCGCGGCGGTAAAATTGTTTTACCTTCGGGCCAAACTATCCTTTGCAAGGGCGCTAACCCTAATCCTGAGCTTGGACTTTACCGTTATGTGGAAGAAGGGCCAAAACGTCCAAAGCCGAGTATGAGAATAGAAACGGCAACTTCAATCAAAGGTGCTAGTTATGTTGTTAGCCGTTCAGAAGTTGAGGATTCTAACTTTGATCTAGATGCTTTTAAGGCACAAAAAATATTAGCTCTTAAAACCCAGGCTGGAGCGATCATCCTTGAGAAGTTCCCGGACTGGAAACAACGCAATATGAATATGCGGGTGACGGAATTTCAGGAAATTCGTATTGAAGGTATTGCCTTAACAGCAGAAGAACAAGCCGAAAGTAACGTGCTTAAGCTTGCAGCTAATTGGATCAAATTAGTGCGAGAAACCTCAAATTCAGTAGAGGTTGAGATATTGGCTTTAAAGACGGCAGACGAGGTCAGTGCTTTTGTACCTCAGTGGCCTGAGTTTGTGGTGGGGTAGGCATGGAGCCTTCCCCCTTCCTCATACAAACCAAGAAAACCCTTAGCAAATCCCTCCCGCAGCAACTAGATGAAACCATCAATAGTTATAGCTATTTTGCAAAAATTGCTCCGCCTGAGGATGCTAAAGGGTTTGCTGCCCATCATTCTGCCTGTAAAGCCGCTCTTGCCCATTTGGACCAACTCATCAAGTTGGCCCATTGGGTTGAAGACCAACCACCTTCAGTCCTTGAAAATGAAGACGCTGAAGCCGAGCGGTTGGTTCAAAAAGCTCAACAAGCCGTTGCAGAGATTAAGGATAATGACTAATGCAGATGGACTTCCCCGAATTCGTGTGGATTTGGATGGAAAAACAAAATCTCTCCATGCCGAATATTCATTTGCGGTTTTCTCGGTGGCTGGCAGAAAGCTGGCACGGGGGGGAGCGTCAACTTCTTATGCTCGCTTTTCGCAATAGTGGAAAATCAACTTTGGTTGGCCTGTTTTGTGCTTGGCGTTTGTTACAAGATCCATCTACCCGTATTCTCATCTTGGCTGCTGATTATAGCTTAGCTAAAAAAATGGTGCGTAATGTTAAACGAGTGATAGAACGTCACCCCTTAACCGCACACTTAAAACCTTCTCGTCGCGACCAGTGGGCTGCTGACCAATTTACTGTTAACCGTACTTCTGAATTGCGGGACCCCTCAATGTTGGCGAAAGGGATCAGTGCAAATATCACCGGGTCTCGAGCTGATATCGTTATTTGTGACGATGTTGAAGTTCCTAATACCTGTGACACTCCAGGAAAACGTTCTGATTTGCGCGAAAAGCTCAGCGAAATCGACTATGTTTTGGTTCCGGGGGGTATGCAGCTTTATGTTGGAACTCCTCACACATTCTATAGTTTATATGCTGAAGAAACTCGCCTTGAAACCGGGGAAGAGGTCCCTTTTCTTGATGGTTTTAAACGGTTGGAAATTCCTGTCCTGGATAGTCATGGTAAACCGGCTTGGCCTGAAAGGTTCCCCCTAACGAAGATTAAAGCTATGCGTCGTCGTTCAGGGGCAGCAAAACATGATAGTCAAATGATGCTAAAGCCAACTAATATTACTGATGGTCGCCTCGATCCATCCCTCTTTATTCCTTATGCTCTAGAGTTGGATTATCGGGTCGGCAACGGCGAGACGGTTCTTAATATTGGTGATAAAAAAATGGTTTCGGCCAGTTGCTGGTGGGATCCGTCTTTTGGCTCTCCTGAAAAAGGGGATTCAAGTGTGATTGCCGCTGTATTTAGTGATGACGAAGGGCATTATTACCTCCACCGGGTCTCTTATCTTACCCACGATCCTAAGGTCACCGATGAGGTTGACGAGGCCACTCAGCTTTGTCGTCAAGCGGTTGTCTTTCTCAAAACAAATCACCTGCCTTCTGTCACCATAGAAACCAATGGCATTGGGAAATTTCTCCCGGGCCTCCTCCGACGAGAATTAAAAAAGGTAGGCGTTTCTTGTGCTGTTGTTGAAAAAAACTCCCATCGCAACAAAGCAGAACGAATTCTTGATGCCTTTGACGCTCGCCTGGCTGCTGGAGTTATTTCCGCTCATAAGACAGTGCTTGCCAACTCGTTTATTGAAGAGATGCGTGAGTGGCGTCCCGATGGTGGGGGGAATGATGATGGCCTGGATGCTGTGGCCGGATGCCTCCTCGCCGAACCCGTCAGAATTTCCCGTGTGCCAAACAGCACCATCCAAAAACAAAATCATTCAAATTGGCGCTTTCCGGAAGAAGGGTATGTGGTGAGTACTGAGTTTCCGCTGTGATGCTAAATTTTGCCTCAGGATAATGTTAAATGGTGATGTTGGTCACTTTCATCTTCTCAGAAATGCTTATACTAAAATTAATAACAATGGGACTTTTGAGGAGAAGACAATGTTTACTTTAGAAACGGATAGAATATCCGGTTTGTCCCGAAACCAACCGGAACCAACATCTGATAGCCAGCCCGAGCAACCTAAACCTGAGGAAGCTCCTCCGGTGATGACGATTGAAAACCAAGCCATTCCCTTTGAAGATAAACTTGAAGGAATCATGGCAACCCTGTTCATCACCGAACCAGGCCCTCTTTCAGAAGAGTTTGTTGTAGAGAATGAAAATCAGCTAAACCTTGATCACTTAATTGAAGATGGCCCACAGCTCCTTTCTTTTGAAATGTCAAAGAAAGAAGTGACAATCATAAGTCAGATAGAGGATGTTGAGAGTTTTGATATGGAAGTCGCAGGTATGGCTTACTCGATAACAGACGCTAGTCTTAGTGATTTTTCGTTTGCTCTTGCTGCTGAAGGATAGCAGTCGGGCCGGGGTCTAACCCGGCCCGTTTTTCCTATACCCCCTGCGGGACAGCGTTATAAGCTGCAATCGCGGCAATATTAACGATGTCGGTAACAGTTGCACTTTTGGGCACGATTTGCGCTGATTTTTCCAACCCTATCAGGATCGGTCCAATGGTGGTGCTGCCGCCGAGTTCCCGCAGCAGGTTTGTTGAGATATGTGCGCTATGGAGACCAGGCATAATTAAAATATTAGCCGGACCCGTCAGACGGCAGAAGGGGAAGGCTTGCATGAGTTTGGGGTTTAGGGCTGTTTCGACGCCCATTTCCCCATCATATTCAAAATCCACATCCATAGTATCAAGGACATCAACGGCATCTTTAATCACTGATGAGCGTTCTAGATCAGGGTTTCCAAAATTGGAGAAAGAGATCATCGCAACCCGTGGCTCGTGGCCCATATGCTTGGCAACAGCCGCTGTTTCAATCGCGGTTTTTGCAAGTTGCTCAGGAGTTGGAAGTTCATGAATAACCGTATCTGAAACAAACAGAGTTTTGCCTCTGTTTAAGAGCATGGTCAGGCCAAAAATGTCGTGACCTTCGCGAGCATCTAGAACGCTTTCGATTTCTTCAAGAGAACTGTAATAGTTGCGGGTCAGGCCTGTAACCATGGCATCTGCGTCACCGTGAGCCACCATGGAAGCCCCCCAAATATTTCGCTCTTGGTTAACCATGCGTTGGGCGTCCCGATAGAGAATGCCTTTGCGTTGCAAACGTTCATAAATGAAGTTGGTATAACGTTCTCGATCTTCACTGATTTTAGCGTTGATAATCTCGATATTTTCCTCAGGTGAAAGTCCAAGTTTTGTCATGGTCTCGTGGATTCTTGATTCCCGACCAATTAGGACGGGCTCACCAAGCCCGGCATTACGATAAGCCAAAGCTGCTCGGATGGATTTTTCTTCTTCGCCTTCACAGAAAACCACTCGTTGGGGATGGCGCTTAACATGCTCAAGGATAGCACTAAGACTGGCAACTGTTGGGTCTAGTCGGGCGCTAAGTTCAGCTCGGTAATCATCCATGTCAACGATGGGGCTGCGAGCAACACCACTATCCATCGCTGCTTGAGCTACCGCAATAGGAATGCGTGAAATCAGGCGCGGATCAAAGGGGGCGGGAATGATGTACTCGGGGCCATATTGAAGGGTCTTGCCATAGGCGGCAGACACTTCGTCTGGTACATCTTCACGGGCCAAAGCAGCGATTGCGCGTGCTGCTGCGGCTTTCATATCTTCATTAATTGAAGAAGCTCGCACATCTAAAGCGCCCCTGAAAATATAAGGGAAACCAAGTACGTTGTTCACTTGGTTTGGATAGTCTGAACGTCCTGTGGCAACGATGGCGTCTGGAGAAACTTGCAAGACATCTTCTGGTGAAATCTCAGGATCAGGATTTGCCATAGCAAAAATAATCGGCTGTTTGTTCATGGAGAGGACCATATCTTGGTCCACAGCATCTTTAACGGATAGCCCAAAGAAGGCATCGGCGCCTTTCATGGCATCGGCCAATGTACGGTCTTCGGTTTCAACGGCGTGAGCTGATTTCCATTGGTTTAAATCATCACGACCTTTGTGAATGACCCCTTTGGAATCACACATGATAACGTTCTTACCTTGAATACCGAGGCTTTTAACCAACTCAGCACAGGCAATGGAGGCAGCACCCGCACCATTAAGCACGAGCTTAACGTCTTTGATGTCACGACCGGTTAAATCCAGGGCGTTGATCAGGCCGGCAGCGGCGATAATCGCTGTACCGTGTTGATCATCATGGAAAACTGGAATTTCCATAATTTCACGTAGGCGTTGCTCAATGATAAAACACTCAGGTGCTTTGATATCTTCAAGGTTAATGCCGCCAAAGCTGGCGCCTAAGTATTTTACGCAGTTAATGAACTCTTCGACTTCTTCGGTTTCTACCTCAAGGTCTATACCGTCAATATCCGCAAATCGCTTAAAGAGGACGGCTTTTCCTTCCATCACCGGCTTGGAAGCAACAGCGCCCAAGTTACCGAGGCCGAGAACGGCGGTACCGTTGGAAATCACGGCGACCAAGTTGCCCTTGGCCGTGTAGTCATAGGCAGTGTCAGGATCGTCATAAATTTTCAGACAAGGCGCCGCTACACCAGGAGAGTAGGCGAGGGCCAAGTCCCGTTGGGTGTTCATAGGTTTGGTTGCGGTGATCTCGATCTTACCGGGACGCCCAGAGGCATGCATAAGGAGAGCTTCGCGATCAAAGCTTTCTTTTGATCCGTTAGTCATAATTGCGTGATTTCCTTATTATACGTAATATTCTTACAAGATTTTGCTAAACATATTCCTAAAATTCCCTACGTCAAGGCCTTAAAGGGGCTTGGGAGCTTAAATTAAAGGGATATAAGTAATAACTTTATAATTTAACCAAGCTTGAGGCGAAAAATGAAATTCAGATAGCCTAATCGCGGAATATATAGAGTCGAAAGGGCTCTGATAAAAGACACTTATGACCAACCATGCCGTCTCCAATCCTTGGAGGCGGCTTTTTTATTCTCTTAAGCCAAGGATTTTATAATGTATCGTACGAACGATTTACAAAAACCACGCCCCGTTCCTTTCACTCTAACTGGGACCATGGGGTCTTTAACCCCTGATGATGTTATTAAGCTCAAGGCTGCCTTGCAAGGGCTAGGGTACTATAATGACACCACTGCTTTGCGTTATGAAATCGAGGGGAAACCCTTCTCACCTTTTGCCGGTGTTAAGTTCTTTGATGACCTCAGAACTTTCCAGAAAAGACAGGGCCTTAAGGTCGATGGCATTGTTAATTCTGGTGGCCCTACCCATTGCAAAATGGTGAAGCTGCTTGGTGAACATAAAAGCTCAGAGGTAGATGATACCCCTTTCTCAAATCGCCCTTCTTTCCCCAAGGTGAGCTCTCCAAAACCTAACTGCACACTGCGTGTGTCTAACTCACCGAAGATCAAAGACGAGATGTTTGCTTACAATGGTCGGCAGGTTGAAGGGTTGATGGCAAACTCTGGAATCGACTTTGGGCTTTACCCTAAGCTCTATGCGGATTGCCTTTGCGGAGGGAATAAAGAAGCGCTCAACGAGTACCATGATTTCCTTAACCAATTCAGCCAACGTGACCCCGCACGAGCTGCCCACCTCCACGGTCTGATCGTACAAGAAATGACCGATCGGGAAGCCCCGCAAACATCCCTTAAGAAAGTCGCTGGGCTTTTGCAAAAACAAGGTCGTAACGGTGATACTCTGCTGGCTCACATTACGCCGCAAGAGGCGATAATTCTGAAAGAGAAAGGCGGGGCAGGCACGGTGAACCCGGTAACAGGATTGCTGGAGTTCTATGGGGGAATGGGAGATGACAGCGCCAGTGATATATCAGGAGGATTTAGCAGCGGGTATGGCGGTAGTGGTTCTGATACTAGTGGATACGGCTACAGTACGAATCCTAACGACTATGGTCCCGGGTTTGACGCTGGTGGGCATATTTCCTCTGGTGGGGACTTTAACGGCTTTGATTTTGGTATGGACAGTTCCCAAGACAAGGAAGATGACCTTTGGCAAGAACAACAGGAAGAACAGGAACAAAACCGCCTGCGAGCCGAACAAGAGCGCTGGGAAGATATCCAACTTAAGCAGGAACAGGATAAAGCTGAAAAGTTAGAAAACGAGCGTCAGGCATTAGAACAAAAGAAAGCTTTTGATGCTGAACAACTCGCTCAAGCAGAGGAAGAAAAAAAGAAAGCGGCAGATGCCCTAGAGGATAAGAAACAATCTCTCCTCAAGCCTCAAGAGAAACCGGACTCCCTTAAAAACCTGGAGAAAAACCCTGAAGCTCTCAAACAACTCCAAGATGCTTTGCAAGGAAAAGGGCCTGACAAGGCTGATATCAATAAGGTACCTGGGTTGGGGGCGAAACAAATGGAAGAGGAACGCTTAAAACGTGGGCTGAAGCTGTTAGAACAAAATCGTTTGGAAGATGAAGCCAAAGCCATGGGGCAAAATCAGGAAATTCTGAATGTGGCCCCCAAGACAAACAAAGGCTCACGGTCTAATGGCCATCCTGAAACTGATGATCAACATAAAACCCGAAGTAATTTAGACATCATACGGTCTGAAGAACCAGGTGCGATTCATGGTATGATGTCTAAATTAACTAAAATGGCGAAGAGTGATCGAAAGGCTTTTGAGAGCCAACCTAAAGAAGTTTTAGCTGCTTTTCAGAGTTACAATGCCCATTTTAAACCTGGAAAACATCGATACAAATCGGACCGAAAAAGCCTTGATGCAAGAGCTAGAGAGCAAGCCTTGGGTTGGGCGTTGAAGTCAGCAGCTGGTGTTTATCTTGGAACGGAGGAATATGAAAAAAACCCAAATTTGCCAGCTTATCCTACGTCTAAGATTTTAGCGGAAAACCGAAAGAGTTTTGGCAAAGATGCTGCATTGCTTGCTATCTCTGGTCCCGCAGCAAAGTTAACTACAACTTTGTCTGCTCAAGCTATCAAAATGGCCCCTGCTGCGGGGGAAAAAATGGTTAAAGCTGTTAACTATTTTGTCAAAAAAGTTCCAGATGTTAGCTGGGGTATTGATACTGTTGAAAAAACAGCTGGTGCTGCTACCAAGGCTTTTAATGATGTTGTTCAAAAGGGTGGTACACCAGAGAGTGCTGAGCAAGCGGCTGTTGAGGTTGGTATTAAAATGGCAATTTCCCGCATTGCCGGAGTTAAGTTTGGCCGAAGCCTAACTAAGGGTATGGATAAAGTTGAAGCTGCCCAAATCGGAAGTGCTCTAGGAATTGCTATCGGAAGAGTTGTCGGTGCGCTTAACGGTCAGATCGTGGATGAGGCGGTGGATAAGAAATAAAGGAAATGCTTAAAAAGACGATGTGCTGATTGGTTCCTTCAACGTCACGAAGTTACCGAATTTTTTGAGGGCTTTGGCGCCACCGCCTTCGGCGACCGCTTGGGCGGCGCCGTCGGGGTCGGTGATGACAAGGCCTGAGAGAGTGTCGATGCCGTGCACATGAAGGTCTGGGGCCAGTGGAGTTCCGGGACCAACGAGGCAGATTTTCGTATTGCGGCCTGCAGAAAGCAGATTGGGTAATGAGCGGTTAACCAGGGTTGAGGCGGTGATGATGGCCCCTTCGCTCTCGCCAATTAAATTTTCCGCCGCTTGCTCTGGGTATTCACCGTCTTGAGGGCTGCGCTCAATGACATTGGCACCGGGTAGACGCTCAGAAATACCCGGGAAGCGCCCGACAACCGCAATAGGGCCATCAACGCCTTTCAGAGAATCAAGGCCATTTTCATCACTTCCTTTAAGGTCATATCGGTTCCAATGGGCATTTACGGCTGCAATGCCGATCGCGGTCTCAAAAGGATTCCATGAAGTTGCGAGTTCAGCAAGTTCTCGGAGTGAATTTCCGGCAAAGGAGCCTGCATGGGGGAGGGACTTACACCCTGGCGTATCTTTCGACGGGCTTTGAGCAAGACCGCACCCATTGGGGCCTTCAACGAGCGTCCAGTTCAGGCCAAGAACAACTCTCTTCACAGGGGCATCGATTACACTATTGGCAAGTTCACGATAGAGCTTGTGCGGTCCCCACCAGCGCCATAAATCTTGAATGTTTGAAGGGAGAAGGTCGCCCATATAACCTGAGAATTCATTCCACTTTTCAACCTCGGAAGCTGGAACGGCGACAAGGGTCGGGATGCCGTCAGCAACAGCAGAGAGAATATCGTCCGCGAGGCCGCTGCCTTCGCGTTCCTGTTCACCAAATTTTTCAACCACCATCAAGTCGACTTCGTTATTTAAGGCGTTTCTTAAAGGGGTCGTTGCATCAGTGAGGGCAGCACGGTCAAGGGTGCAAGTCTTTGAAACTTTGCTCTCTTCAGTGGGGCGAGAGATCGGGTATCTTGTTCCGGTGTCTACTTCAACGGCATCAACGCCAATGCGTTCGCCTTTGTCATCAAACAGCAATTCCTGAACAACGCCGCCGATTTTCCAGCCACGACGAGCGATCTCATTGGCGAAGTCGCCGAGGATTGAGCGATGGGTGGTTTCATGGGTATAGAGGACACCACCGATTCGAATATGTTTATTACTTGTAGACATGCCCTCTTCATCGCTGTTTTTGTTCAAAAAAACAAGAGGGGAAAGGCGGTTCTTTGGGCATTTTTTATTTTTGTTTGGGCTTTTTAACCATATGCTCACAAAAAAAGATAAGAGTCGGTTGGAATATTTGATTGGGACTTGGAGGGACAGGAATAATGGACAGACAAAATCAAACAGCTTTGGCGCAATTACTATGTTCGCGTCTGTGTCATGACCTGATTAGCCCGGTCTCAGCGATAAATTCAGGCTTGGAACTTTTAGAGGAAAGCGGCGCGGAATTTCTAGATGACGCCCTGCCTCTCGTAGGGCGAAGTGCTGAGCAGTCAAAACATTTTTTGTCTTTTTTTCGGGCTGCTTTTGGGAGCGGAGGTGCTCCGGCTGATTGGAAAGAGCAAAGAAGTTTAGCCGTAAATTTCCTGCAATTTAAAAAAGTTAGTCTGGTTTGGGATGGGTGTGGTCAGTACGAATCGGAGCCGATGGGAAAAGAGTTATCGCGTTTGATCATTAACTTGATCTTGCTGGGTGCGGAGTGTTTGCCAAGCGGGGGAACGCTCCAAATGCACCTTGCTGCGTTACCTGAAGGTTTAGGTTTGGGCTTGTTAGCTAAAGGGCCAAAAGCAAATTTTCGGGATGACCTCCGAGCTGTTATGGATTTATCTTATGATATCAATAACCTAACCGCTAGAACTGTGCAGGCCTACTATGTAATGAATTTAGCTGATCAAGTGAATTCAACCATTGAAATTATAGCAACAGAAGACGATACTATAGAGATAGCGACTCTCATCGCTCAATAAGAATTGAAAAAAGAGAGGCGCAAAAGTAAGGTCTTTTGACTCACAAAACATTTTCATTGAAATATTTGTGATGCACTCCTTATTTTATGGTTAAATATTGGTTCCTTGAATATTAATACGGCACCCGTTGGGAAGTATAGGGAACTTCCCCCAGGACTGCGGCTCAAGCAAGAACCCAGGACAGCGGATCGCAAAAAGAGAAGGTCGGAGAAAAAAGAATGGATGACTTACTAGTTGAGTTTTTAACTGAGACTTCCGAGAATCTAGCCACCATTGACGTGGAATTAGTTAAATTTGAACAAGACCCAAATGATGCAGATATCCTCAGTAATATCTTCCGTCTCGTCCATACGATTAAAGGAACTTGCGGTTTCCTCGGTCTGCCAAGGCTTGAGAAGGTTGCCCACGCCGGTGAAAACGTTCTAGGTAAATTTAGGGATGGCTCTCTTGAGGTAACTCCTGGTGCCGTGACCTTGATTTTGGAATGTATTGATACCATTAAAGATTTGCTTGGTATTCTTGAAGAAACTGAAGAAGAGCCAGAAGGCAATGATGATGAGCTAAGAGCCAGGCTTAATGCTTTGGCGGATGGTCTTAGTGAGGATTCTGCTCCTGCGGCAGTTGAAGCTGCTCCGGCTGCGGCCTCTGGAGGCCCTGTGCTGAATGATCAAGGTTTCCCTGTTGCCGCTGAATTGTTGGCTGAGGTTGAAGCTTCTACTCCAGCCCCTGAAGCAAGTTCAGGTGGTCCAGTTCTAAATGAGCAAGGTTTCCCTGTTGCCGCTGAGTTGTTGGCAGAAGTTGCCGGTGAAGCTGCTCCAGCCCCAGCTGCTCCCGCACCAACCCCTGCACCGGCTCCTGTTGAGGCAAAAGCCCCTGAGCCAAAGAAAAGTGTTCCTGCAAGGCGTAAAAAATCTGAGCCAGCGGCTAAGAAAGCCGAAGGTAAGGCAAAAGAAACCTCCGTTGCCGCTCAAACCATTCGTGTTAACGTCGAGTTGCTGGAAAACCTGATGACCCTTGTCAGTGAACTTGTGCTGACTCGTAACCAACTTATGCAGATCGTACGGGGTCGGGATGATAATGAATTTGTTGTTCCACTTCAGCGCTTGAGCCACATCACATCTGATTTGCAAGAAGGCGTTATGAAAACCCGGATGCAGCCCATCGGAAACGCTTGGGCTAAATTGCCTCGGATTGTTCGCGATCTTTCTGTTGAATCCGGCAAGAAAATTGATCTGCAAATGATTGGTGCTGATACCGAGCTTGATCGTCAGGTATTGGAGCTTATTAAAGATCCGCTGACTCACATGGTTCGTAACTCTGCTGATCACGGTCTTGAAGACCCGCAAGGTCGTTTGGATGCGAATAAACCTGAAACAGGTGTTGTTGTTCTCCGAGCCTTCCATGAAGGTGGTCATATTATTATTGAAATCGCGGATGATGGTCGCGGTCTTAATATGGATCGGATTGTTGACAAAATTATATCGAATGGATTGGCGAGTGAGAGTGATCTGGAAAGTATGTCAGATCGTCAAATTCAGCAGTACATTTTCCGTGCCGGTTTCTCAACGGCAGAGAAAGTAACCAGTGTATCTGGTCGTGGCGTGGGTATGGACGTTGTTCGGACCAATATTGAAAAAATTGGTGGAACGATTGAGTTGAAATCTGAAGAAGGTTATGGCTCAACATTTACCATTAAAATTCCACTGACCTTGGCAATCGTTTCTGCCCTAATTGTTGCGGCCTCCAGTGAACGCTTCGCTATTCCGCAAATTAGTGTTGTTGAATTGGTCCGGGCTTCAGCGAATTCTGAAATGTCCGTTGAAATGATTAATGAAGCCGCTGTGCTTCGCCTCAGAAATCGTTTGTTACCTTTGGTTTCCCTTCATGACCTCTTAAAGCTAGATGGTGAGAAGAAAAATCATCTGGAAGATGAACTTTTCATCGTGGTGACCCAGGTCGGCACATATAGCTTCGGCATTATTGTTGACCGAGTTTATGACACTGAGGAAATTGTTGTTAAACCTGTTGCTCCTATTCTTCGGAATATTCCGGTTTACTCAGGAAACACCATTCTTGGTGACGGTAGTGTTATTATGATTCTTGATCCAAATGGAATTGCTGCCAATACCGGTGAAGGTTCTGGTGGTGGACGTACTGATGATTCCGCAGAGGATGGAGGTAAGTCTGTCTCCCGTGATGATCTCACTAGCCTGTTGATCTTCCGCGCTGGGACGCCTGATCTTAAAGCTGTTCCTTTGGGACTTGTTGCGCGACTTGAAGAAGTCGATTTGGCATCTGTCGAACATTCAGGTGGTCGTCCTGTGGTTCAATACCGCGGACAACTTATGCCTCTTGTGACCATTAATCATGGACACGTTTGGGAAGAAGAAGGTCGCCAGCCGATCTTGGTCTTCACCGATAGTGATCGTTCGATGGGACTCGTTGTTGATGAAATCGTCGACATCGTTGAGGACAAACTCAAAATTGAACTCTCTAGTGATGGTGTTGGCTTGATGGGTAGTGCTGTCATTAACGGCAAAGCCACAGAAATGGTCGATGCAGGATACTACCTGACCGAAGCTTTCGCAGATTGGTTCGGTAACCAAGAGCAAGACAGTGGCGTCCAAGGTGGTGTTCCCCGCTCTATCCTCTTAGTCGATGATAGTCCTTTCTTCAGAAATCTATTAACTCCCTTGCTTTCCGTTGCTGGTTATGAAGTAACAGCCGTTGAAGATGCAGAAGAGGCCTTGGAGTTAAGAGAAAACGGGGCTGACTTCGATGTTATTATTAGTGATATTGAAATGCCTGGAATGTCCGGGTTTGAATTCGCTCAAGCCGTTCGTGCTGAGGGACGTTGGGCATCTGTTCCAATGGTAGCTTTATCATCTCACTCATCAGAAACAGACTTTGACCGTGGTCGTGCTGTTGGTTTCTCTGATTATGTTGCGAAATCAGACCGTGACGGTTTGATCTCAGCACTTGCCGAAGTAATTAACTTTGCACAAGAAGGTCAGGAAGAAGTTTCTGAAGGATAAGGGAGGCACAGGAACCTCATTCTAAATCTGGGTTCCTGTCCTTATGATTGATTTGTGAATTGTTTTATTCATGAGTGGAAATTGTAATCTTTTAAAAAATTCTTCAGTGAAGAAAAATACGCCCCAGAAAAGTTTTTAGTTTTAAACTATTTTGGAATTTACAATGACTTGAGCGGTCGTTAGGCTGTTCAAATAGGAAGAAAAACCAACAAAGGTTTTGGTGAACAAATGGCTGAGCAGAAATCTTGCTTAATTGTAGACGATTCAAAAGTTATTCGCATGGTTGCACGAAAAATTCTTCAAGAATTAGGTTTTGCAACTGTTGAAGCAGCTGATGGCCAAGAGGCCCTGGATGCTTGTATTAAAGAAATGCCTGAGGCAGTTCTCCTTGATTGGAATATGCCCGTTAAAAGCGGCATCGAGTTTTTAAGGGATTTGCGGAAAATGGATGGTGGGGATTCTCCAATCGTTGTTTTTTGTACAACTGAGAACGATATTGAGCATATTCAAGAAGCAATCGAGTCAGGTGCTAATGAGTACATCATGAAGCCTTTCGATAGCGAAATCATTCAAGCAAAATTCACACAGGTTGGTTTGCTTTAGGCCTTCATCGTTAAGGGGGTCTCATTGGCCTTAAATAAACAGCAAAACATGGTTGGATCGGCTCCTCGTAAAAACTCAGACCCTTATCGGGTCATGATTGTTGATGACTCTGCAGTTGTGCGCGGATTGATCGCGCGCATGGTAGAGGCAGAGGTTGACCTTGATGTCATCGCATCGGTTGCAAATGGTCAAGCTGCTATTAATGGCTTGGATCGCTACGATGTTGAAGTGATTATCCTAGATATTGAAATGCCCGTAATGGATGGCCTATCAGCCCTTCCAAAATTGCTGGAAAAAGATTCAACCCTAAAAATTATTATGGCTTCTACCCTAACTTTGCGGAATGCTGAGATTAGCATGAAAGCATTAGAAGCTGGCGCGGCAGACTATGTTCCTAAACCTACCTCTTCAAGGGAACTGAGTTCAGGGGCAGATTTTAAAAGAGAATTAATTACAAAAGTTAAAGCTCTTGGGGCAGAAGCCAGAAGATCTAAGACCTCGGGTAGTCACCGTCCAACGGGGTTTGGTAGACCGTTAAGAGCGACACCTGCACCAGCTAAGCGCCCTGATGTTAGTAATCGCCGGGAAAGTATTAAAAGGCCAGAGCCAGTACAAATTAGACCTGGCCCCGTAAAAATCAGGCCCCCTGGGAAAACTAAACCTCAGATTTTGGCAATCGGCAGCTCCACAGGTGGGCCTCAAGCCCTGTTTACATTCCTTAAAGGCATCAAAGGGAAAATTGATCTCCCTATCGTGATTACCCAACATATGCCTGCTACCTTTACAACAATTTTAGCAGAGCACATTACCCGGATGACCGGATGGCCGGCAGCTGAAGGTAAAAATGGGGATGTTCTAAAATCAGGACAGGTTTATATTGCACCTGGTGATTATCATATGGAAATTGTCTCTGAGGGGACCACGAAAAAAATAAAGCTTAATCAAGGGCCTCAGGAAAATTTCTGCCGTCCTGCGGTTGATCCCATGTATCGCAGTATTGTTAAAGCTTATAGTGGGAATGTTTTTGGAGTTATCTTGACCGGAATGGGGCAAGATGGTTTGAAGGGCTCAGAGGCTTTAGTCGCTGCAGGAGGAACCTTGATTGCTCAAGATGAAGCTTCCAGCGTTGTTTGGGGAATGCCAGGCGCCGTAGCTACGGCGGGATTGTGCAGTGCTGTTTTACCAGTAGCAGAATTACCTAATTTTGTTACTCGGTTTGTTGCAAAGGGCGGACGATGAAGCCTGAGAATTTTGACTTTTTAAGTAAGCTCGTTAAAGAGCAATCAGGCCTGGTTTTAACCAAAGATAAGGCTTACTTGCTTGAAAGCAGGTTGATGCCTGTTGCCCGTAAACGCGGGATGAAAGATCTTGAAGGCCTTGTTTCAGCCCTTAAGACTAAACGAGATAATGTTCTGATTAATGATGTTACAGAAGCGATGACGACTAATGAGTCGTTCTTCTTCCGTGATACCAAACCGTTTGACTTATTCCGAGATAAAACCCTTCCTCACTTGTTGGAAAGCCGCAAGGATAAGAAGAATTTCCGCATTTGGTGTGCTGCTGCTTCAAGTGGTCAAGAACCCTATAGTATTGCCATGATTCTTAAAGAACAGGCAGCCAAGATGCCTGGCTGGAAATACGATATTGTTGGCACTGATATCTCTAAGGAGATATTGGATAAGGCTAAAGCGGGTCTTTATTCTCAGTTTGAGGTTCAACGTGGATTGCCGATTAATCTGCTTGTTAAGTATTTTAAAAAGCAAAACGATCAGTGGCAAATTGACCAAGCTTTGCGGTCTCTAATTCAATATAAAGAATTGAACTTGCTGGCAGACTTTAGAAACCTAGGTAAATTTGATGTTGTCTTCTGCCGTAATGTTTTGATCTATTTTGATCAACCGACAAAAGCAGCTGTTCTTCAGAAAATTGCGGCTCTAATGCCCCCTGATGGTTTGCTATACCTCGGTGGTGCTGAAACTGTTTTGGGTATTTCAAATAAGTTCAAACCGGTTAAAGACCAGCGCGGTGTTTACCAACTGACTTAGTCTAACTCGGGCTATCACGATATTCATGAAAAAAGGCCGCATTAAAAGCGGCCTTTTTTATTTCAGCTTAGAGAGAGTTTTAACCTTTGGCAGCTTTTGCATTTTCTACCGGTTCTGGGTCTCTTAATACATAACCTCGGCCCCAAACGGTTTCGATGTAATTTTCTCCGCCAGTGGCGTTAGAGAGTTTTTTCCGCAGTTTGCAGACAAAGACATCAATAATTTTGAGTTCAGGTTCGTCCATACCGCCATATAGGTGGTTAAGGAAAACTTCTTTTGTCAGGGTTGTCCCTTTGCGTAAAGAAAGTAACTCAAGAATGCCATATTCTTTGGTGGTCAAATGAAGAGGTTTTGAATCTACTTCAACCGTATGGGTATCGAGATTTACAGCTAGTTTACCCGTTGAAATAATTGATTGGGCATGGCCTTTAGAACGCCGAACGATGGCTTGGATACGTGCAATCAATTCGTCTTTGTTAAAAGGTTTTGTCAGATAATCATCTGCTCCGGTACCTAACCCTTTAACTTTTTGCTCTGCTTCACCTAATCCTGAAAGGATAAGCACAGGTGTTTCTGTTCTGGCAGACCTTAGTCGGCGCAAAAATTCGTACCCATCTATATCAGGCAACATTAAGTCGAGAATAATAATATCATAATCATAAAGGCGACTAATTTCTAAGCCATCTTCGCCAAGTTCGGTGGTATCTGTCACCATTCCGGCTGATTTAAGCATCAATTCGATGCTTTGTGCTGTTGTTGTATCGTCTTCTACTAGAAGAACCCGCATTGTATTTCTCCGAGACCCCGTTAATCTTTATTAACAATATGTGGCTTAGACTGTTGATTCAAGTTTTCTTGTGCATTTTTGCCCAGTAAACTACTAAATATTCCAAAATTAGCACGGATTAGAGCCAGTGAGCGTTGCCCAGAACATAATTACGGACCTAAATCGGGTCTCTCCAGTTAAAATTTATGGTCGTGTTAAGGCCGTAAAAGGCATGCTTATCGAACTTGGCGGTATCCAAGGGAGCCTGACCATTGGGGACCACTGCGATATTATTGCTAAAAATGGGCGGCGGTTGACTTGCGAAGTCATTGGGTTTCGTGACGGTGTCGCTTTGGTGATGCCTTTTGGCGCTTTAGATGGTGTCGGCCTAGGCTGTCGGGCCGAAATTGGTGTTTCCGACCCAATGATTTACCCAAATGAGGGTTGGCTGGGGCGCGTTATTAATTCGCTTGGGGAACCCATTGATGGCAAAGGTCCTCTCCCTTCAGGGAATCAAGGTTATCCGGTTCAAAACCAACCCCCACCAGCGCACTCTCGCCAAAGAGTTGGCGGTAAAATTGATTTAGGTGTCCGGGCGATGAATACATTTCTGACCTGTTGCCAAGGTCAGCGTATGGGTATTTTTGCTGGCTCAGGTATCGGTAAATCTTCAATCCTCTCCATGATGGCGCGCCATACAAATGCTGAAGTAAGTGTTATCGGCCTAATTGGTGAACGTGGACGGGAAGCCAGAGAATTTATTGAAGACGATTTAGGTGAAGAAGGGTTAGCCAGGAGTGTCGTTATCGTTGGTACATCTGACGAACCTCCTTTAGTCCGTCGGCAAGCGGCTTATATGACCATGGCGGTTGCTGAATATTTCCGTGATCAGAAAAACGAAGTTCTTTGCTTGATGGATAGTGTTACCCGGTTTGCTATGGCGCAACGGGAAATCAGTCTTTCTGCCGGGGAACCACCAGCCAGCAAAGGTTATACCCCAACGGTTTTTGCCGAAATGCCCAAGCTATTAGAACGTGCAGGGCCAGGCCAGGAAGGTCAGGGAAATATCACAGGTTTGTTTACGGTCCTTGTTGAAGGAGATGATCACAATGAACCTGTCGCAGATGCAGTGCGTGGTATTTTAGATGGGCATATTGTTTTGGATCGAACCATTGCTGAACGAGGTCGTTATCCGGCTATCAATATTCTACGCAGTGTATCTAGGACTATGCCGGCTTGTAATACTCCCGAACAAAATATGTTAGTCAGCAAAGCCCGTAAAATTATGGCAACTTACGAAGATATGGCTGAACTAATCCGTCTTGGGGCTTATCGCCGAGGTACGGACCCTGCGGTTGATGAAGCAATCCATTTTTATCCCTTGCTTGAAGCTTTCCTAGCTCAGGAAAAAAGCGACCCCGCGACGTTAGAGGCATGCTATGCGACCTTGGGGAATATTCTTGCTCCCCAAAACCAGCAACAGCAACAGTAATTAGGGGCTCTCTGAAGTGGCAAAAAGCCTAAAAAACCTCATCCGCCTTCATGAATGGCAACTAGATGAGCGCCGCCGTGAGCTTGCCGTTGAGCAAAAAGAATTGGATCAGTTAGAAGGAGTGTTGAGAGCGCTGCTAGCTGAAGTCGCAAGAGAACAAGAGATTGTCCATAAGACTGACGACCTTACCATTATTGCTGCCTTCGGTCCGTTTTCTCAAAAAGCCAAACTCCAGCGGGAAACCCTTGAAGCAACTATTGTTATTAAAGAAAAACAGGTGGAAGAGGCCCGTGAAAATTTAGCGGAAGCCTTTAAAGAGCTAAAAACCTACGAAATAAGCCAGGCTAACCGAGATAAAAAAGAAGCCCTTGAACTTGCTCGCAAGGATCAAGAAACCCTAGATGAAATCGGCCTCAACGCCCATCGCATGAAGCAGATGAAATAAGCGATCACAAACGGCCTTAAATATTATAAATCATATATTATTGTTTGCTAATAAATTGGACTGGTATTTGCATTAGTCACCATAGCTTGGGAAAGTGGTGCGAGTTTCGAGATTTCTGAGTTATTTGCCTCGGTTAAGTGTGTCAAATAACGTCTTTGATAGTCTTTCCGTTATTCCTCTGATCCATAATCCTGAGCCCGTTATATCAAGAATAATTGGAGACTATAATGAAAAAAACACGCCAATCATTTGCTGTAATTTTTGCGGCTCTGGCTATCTTTGCATTACTAATCGGCTTGCAAACCCAACCCGCCCAGGCTGCAGATAAGCCTGGGCTTTTTGTTAACTTAACCACGGATGATACATGGGCCGCGACTAAGGCCATCATGTTTGCCCATAAAAAGGCCCTTAATAAAGGACATAAACCTGTAACAATATGGCTTAATGTCAGAGGAATTTATCTCATCGATAAAAAACGTCCCTCTCATACACATGGACTAATGAAAAAGAATATCCATGCAATGCTTCAAGACTTCATCAAGGATGGTGGGCGGGTTCTCGCTTGTCAGGCTTGCTCTAAAGCTGCTGGATTGACTAAAGGTGATTTTATTGAGGGTGTGACGATGGGCTCTACAGAGCTCGTTTATGAGTCTCTTTATGGTAAAGATATCCGCTCACTGAGCTGGTAGGTCCCCAAATCAAGTTAAGGCATAGCTTTGAAAGAGGTCGTGCCTTAACTCTCCAGCCGGGCCAATAACTCAGGGTTATTCCATTTGGGCTGTTTGTCTTCTAAGGTTACAGAATGGAAGTGGGCAGGGGTTTCGGAATGAGGAGTGATTTCGATACGGACTTGGACCCAACGGGGAACTAATTCGTTGTTAAGGTCATCAATTAAGGCTGTAGCAACAGTTTCTAGGGAAGGCCAGTTTGTGTCGCTTAAGCGATCTAAATAGATGCTGAAAGAGTCAGGGGTTAGGGTGTAGTGATCAGGAATATAGCGGAGGCGAACTTGGGAGGGATAGTCATGATCTTCTCCATGGATGAGCTCTCCGCCTAAGGTGACCACATAATCCAGACGTGTTTCAGGGTTTTGGTTGGTAAGTAAGAGCTCTCTTCTTGAAATAACGTCCATAATTTTTCTCTAGCCATACTCTAGACAATAAGTCCCAAGTGATCTTTATCAAGCTCAACACCGCCAATTTCGATGAATTTTGGGGTGACTTGAAAAACCAACTGGGCAGTTATTCCCTGAGCTTCACAGCTTTTGGTGAAAATTCCGTTGATGTCTTTACGAATATTGGCAGGCATTGCCTCTTCAGTTCGGATAATCAAGTCAAAATGCTTCTTCTTTTCCTTGGCTAGGCCGTCAAATTGGATACGACCAAAGCGTTCAAGGGCGACATCAATAATAAAACGGGTCCCCTCTTTGTCTTTTTCATCTCCCTTACTATTTTCGTGGCCCTGTTCTCTAAAGCTAATGCGTAAATCGCCTAGTTGGTTGCCTTGCAAGAGTGGTACTAAGGCCACCCGCCAATCACCAGTCAGGGGATCGTTAACGGTTTTAATGCTGGCTTTGAAATCCTCACCGACACGGCCAGCCAGTCCCGCTTTACCTTTGCTATCAAGAATCCGGAAGGCTGATTCTCCAATGAGATTTCTAAAGGTGCCAACGCGAAGGGCCGTTAGGAAAAATACCATTGTATTACCTAAGGCAGCATCAGGGCGTGGTATTGTTGACGATATAACTTGCCGAGCTAGGCCTGGGCTAAACTCATTGAGAACTTCAAGGGCTTCGCCAAGTCTTGGTAAGAATAAATTTTGCCCCTGTCCTTGTTGTAAAGGTGCAGCTGCTTTTTGCAAAACTTGTTGGGCGCTGATTTCTAAGGTGATACGAGAGCCAACAGAAAGAGGAGCTTTGGTTTCCAGTGCTAACAATCCTAGAGGTGTTTGCACCAAGGTCTGTCCCTGAGGTGTTGAGCCTGTAACCTGTCCGTTCAGAAGGGTGGGAACGGCAGAAGTGGAGGATGCTGGTGCCCCTTGAGTGGTTGGGACTGTAGTGCTTTTGGTCTGCCCTGCAAGGCTCGAGGCCTGTGATCCCGTTTCGGAAGTCGGCTGAGAAACATTGGAAATGCGAACCTGCATTTGCATTCCAGGGGGTAAGGCTTTGCCTTTTCCAGCTAAGAGGGCTTGTAACGCGGCTTGAGCTTGGGGTTGCCCAATCGGAGTTTGTGGGGTTGCGGGAGCTTGAGGTGCACCTGATTGGAGCGTGCCCCCTTGGGGAAGGACTGTACCTTTGCCAGGCGTGCCTGGGGACTGATTTTGCAGCCCTGCTTGGGCAGTCCCTTGTCCTTGCTGCATTACATTTTGCCCCTTTGTCCCTTGACCTATGACGGGGGTACCGCGCATTACAGTCGCTAAGATAGGGGCGCCTTTATTGGCATTTGTACCCATCTGAGTTGTCTGGATAGTATCTGTTTTAGCTTGCGCTCCCAAGTTTACTGCTGTGCGATTCCATGTTGCGGCACCTTGTTGCAGAGGTTTTCCATTTAGGTCTGTGATGAGTAGGGTGAGTTTAGGGGCAAGGCCTTGAACCTGGAAACCCAGTTTTGTACCTGCTTTTAAGTTCATCAGGGTTTGGATTTGAAGTTTACCAAATTGAGTGTCTACTTCAAATATACCTTTACCTGGAATGCTTGCATCTACGGTTCCAGAAAAAATCGTTGAGAGTTGGAGCTGGGCAAGAATAGCTGGTGGTGGCTTAGGGACAGTGGCGACTGCAGCGGATAAGGGAAGAGAGGGTGCTGTCGTAGGCGGCAGAGGAGGGGGTACGACGGGGGCGCTCATGGTTATTCTAGAAGTTTCTTAGCGACGTCTTCTACGTCGGACGCCGCCGAACTTGCAGGGAAACTTGTCAGGATCGGAGTCTGAGACCGAATAGCATCACGTACTTTACTATCGCGCCTGATGATCCCTGCCAGTGAGGGAGAAATTTTGAGAAATCCTTGGCAAGCTTTGAGCAACGTATTGTAAGTTTTTTGCCCTTCTTTGATCGTGTCAGCCATGTTGATGACGATCTGGATATCTGTTCCAGGGCGCTCTAAATGGTTTATTTTGATAAAGGCGTAAGCGTCGGTTAATGAAGTAGGTTCGTCGGTTGCCACCACCAAACAAGTGCCGACATTTTGCAATAAATAGCGGATGGTTCGCTCTACCCCGGCTCCCATATCAATAATGATATGGTCGTATGAGCTAGACATAAGTGTTAAATCTTCACTCAAAACCTGGAGACGGTTTGCCGGAACATTCCCAAGGCTACCAGTCCCTGACTTCCCAGAGATAATATCAAAGCCTCCATCTTCATAAGGAAGAGCGGCTTGGTTGAGGGTTGCCCGATTTGTGATCACACTACCGAGGTCATGCTTGGGCATGAGTCCCAATTGAATATCAACGTTAGCCAAGCCCAAATCTCCATCAAAGAGGAGGGTCCGTTTGCCTTGTTTGGCTAAAGCCTGTGATAAAGTGATTGAGAACCAGGTTTTCCCGACCCCGCCTTTGCCTGAAGCGACTGCAATCATATTGCGGCCTTTAGGCTGTGCATTGGGGCGGATTGCCGGAATAACGGAGGTCATGACATACCTCTTATTGCGGCAATTGGATCAGCCAAACCGTTTTCGGCACCCTTAGAATTGGCAATGAGTAAACGAGCTAAAGCTACCGCGTTCATCTTCATCATTGGTTCGGACGGAAGGTTAGAAGATGAGCCTTCACAGATTTTAAGGCCAGCAATATCAGCTGCTGCAAGGAGACCCCCGTGGCGTCTTGCTGCATCTAAGCGCGTTGTCAGTAAGTATTTTACCCCTAAATCTGCAAAGATAGAGGCTATCTCAGCGCATTCTCGAGGCTCTCCTCCTGAAGCTAAAACGAGTACGGGGAGGGTATCGGCTGATTTGATTAGATCTTCAAGGCGCCTCAAGTGTGTTTTGGAATAAGGATTGATGCCTTCGCAATCAATAACTTTTAAGGCCTTGGTATTTGCGGAGCCCAAAGCATAATTTAAAGAAGACACAGCGCGAATTTCTTCTAAGTTATCTGAAGCAGTTTTAAGGGGGGGGACTTTGATACCGGCCCCAGCCCCGGTTTCACTCCACCGAATAATCGCCGCCTTATTTCCCTCAGCAACTGCTTGGCAGGCCATCTTCGTGGCACTCATAGATTTACCGCTACCTTGAGGACCGATTAACAAGATAGGCTTATGTCCTCGTTTAAAGGGAAGAGGTTCAAATTTTAGCAAGGCATCAAAAGCAGCAGCTAAAGCGACCGTTGGTAGATCTTCTTCAATAATCTCTGCGGAGCTTAAAATACGATTGGTAAGAGTACGAGGTGCTCCGTGGTAGATCAGGGTTTGTTGAATTTCTTCCACTGAATTTGCCGCACAAAATTTTGTGGCTTCAGGCTCCAGATCACCTAAAATGCCAAAAGCATCTTCATCAGTATCACCTGCGCCAAAAGTCACCTGGACCCCCCGCCCACCAGGGCCTGGCTCGCTGGAGATAATTTCAACGTTTTCGCCAAAATCCTCCTGGGCCAGCAATAAAGCGGCCTGTGTATCTTCAGCATGGTAGGTCTTAACCGGCATTTGCTACCTTTGATCCCAAAGAGTAAGCCCCATTATTTTTATTTTGGGGGTCGTTAAATTTGTCCAACAGTCTTAATCCTGACCTTGGCGTGAACTTCATTTTGCGAAACAACGGGTGTACTAGGTCTGAACCGTTCGATAATTGAGCGAACATAGGGACGAACAACCGGGCTACAAAGCAAGGCGGGAGCTTCACCCATCATAGCATGGCGCTCAAATGTTTGCCTTACCATGCCAATGAATTCCTGCATCTTGCTCGGTGCCATTGAAAGTTGCCGATCATCCCCTTGCCCGACGAGAGACTCTGAGAAAACCTGCTCCCATTCTGGAGAGAGAGCAATCAAGGTAAGGACACCTTCTGCGTCACAATAAGAATTGCTGATTTGTCGAGCCAATCGAGCTCGAACATGTTCAGTAATCATCAAAACGTTGCGGGTGTGGCTACAAGCTTCAGCAATACCTTCCAAGATAGTTGAAAGGTCACGAATAGAGACACGTTCGGTCAACAGGTTTTGCAGAACACGTTGAATACCGCCAATGGTAATTTGGTTGGGTACCAAATCAGCAACCAGTTTTTGATGTTCTTTATCCAAGTCATCAAGGAGCTTCTGGGTTTCAACAAAGGATAGCAGCTCAGACATGTTGTCTTTAACTAACTCAGTAAGATGAGTTGTAATAACCGTTGAAGGATCAACAACTGTATAACCCCTGAACAAAGCTTCTTCTCGGTTTGGCTCATCTATCCAGATAGCTGGAAGGCCAAAGGTCGGCTCTTCAGTCTTTTCACCCGTCAGGGTAATTTCTTCGCCTCTAGGGTCCATGACCAAGAGCATATTAGGACGAAGATCACCTGTACCAGCTTCGATTTCTTTTAAGCGAATTACATAGGCATTTGCAGGAAGCTGCATATTATCCTGAATACGAACCGAGGGCATAACAAAGCCGACATCTGTGGCAATTTGCCTCCTCAAAGCTTTGATTTGGTCGGTTAAACGTTGACCCTGGCTTGGGTTGTTGATTAGAGAAAGAAGGCCATAGCCAAGCTCTAGACGGAGAATATCAATTTTTAAGGCTGCGCTAATGGGTTCTTCAGCAACAGGTGCATCAGGTTGGGCTGCTGCCACAGCTTTTTCTTCTTCTTTGACCTTTACTCGCTTAGATTCTTTATCAATCAAGAACCAAGTAATACCTAAGGCGATAATGGCCATCATTATAAAAGGAATAGCAGGAACGCCAGGGAGCAAAGCTAATGCAAAGCCGAGGAAAGCAACCATGCCCAAGGCTTTGGGACGGTAGACCAATTGTCCAAAAAGGGCTTTTTCAGTAGCCCCTCTCACACCAGCTTTGGTTACCAACATACCAGCGGCAACAGAAACAATAAGGGCGGGGATTTGTGAAACTAGGCCATCCCCAACTGTCAATTTTGTGTAGTTGTTGGTCGCATCGGCAAAGCTCATATCCATTTGCGCAAGGCCAATGATAATGCCACCAACGACGTTGATGAAGGTGATTAAAATACCTGCAACAGCATCACCGCGAACAAACTTCGCAGCACCATCCATAGAGCCAAAAAAGGCACTTTCGTCTTCAAGTTCTTTCCGGCGAATTTTGGCTTCATCTTCATCGATCAAACCAGCAGAAAGATCAGCGTCGATGGCCATCTGTTTGCCGGGCATAGCATCCAAGGTAAAGCGAGCTGATACCTCAGCAATACGGCCAGAACCCTTGGTAATAACAACGAAGTTAACAATAACTAAGATAGTGAAAACAATAATCCCGATAACAAAGTTACCCTGCATAACAAAGCCGCCAAAGGCCTCAATAACGCGACCCGCACCACTTGTCCCTTCATGGCCGTGAGCCAAAATAAGACGCGTTGAGGCAAGGTTTAGGGATAATCGTATGAGAGTTGCTAAGAGAAGAACTGTTGGAAATGAGGTGAATTCCAGAGGTTTTTCTAAGAACAAGGCAGTCATCAAAATGAGAACGGAGAAGGTAATAGAGAAAGCAAGGGCAATGTCCAGAAGCCAAGCTGGCATTGGCAAAATTAAGACCACGAGAATAGTGATCACGCCAAAAGCCATGGCGATATCGCCACGTAAAAGCTTGTTAAAGAATGAACCCCACTGAACTGGAGTACCACCTTCTGGAGCGGTTGTTTCGCCTTGAGTTTCAGCCATTGGCTGATTTCCTCATGTTAGTCATTTTATAAAGCTCCTGTCCCACCGCTGTCACCAGGGGCAGGGACGGGGACGCCTTGTTCTGAGTAAGTCTTTAATTTGTTGCGCAATGTCCGGATTGATATTCCCAGAATATTTGCAGCATGGGTTCGGTTGCCGATGCAATGTTGCAAAGTATCGATAATCAGTTCCTGCTCAACCTCGGCGACAGTTCGGCCAACCATTTTAGAAGCTGCGCCCCCTGTTGCTGCACCTGATGCGCCATAACCAGAAGCCATTTGGTTGGGCATAGGAGCTGGTTGTTGAGGTGGTGGAGTTGGTTCAACTTGGACAGCCGGGTTGGTATTGATAATGATGGCACGCTCATCAATACATTCAGGCCCCCCCATCAAGACAGCTCTGTGCATAGCATTTTCAAGTTCCCTAACATTTCCAGGCCAGCCATAAGATTTAATCTTTACCATGGCCTCAGGTGTGATTGGTAGCGCTTGAACATCATTATGTTCAGCATATTTTCGGATAAAATGAGCTGAGAGAACTTCCAAATCCATTGGGCGTTGCCGTAAAGAAGGCAGCATCAGGTTAACAACATTGAGGCGGAAATATAAATCTTCCCTGAAATGCCCTTTTTGAACTTCGCTTTGGAGATCACGGTTGCTAGTTGCAACAATACGGACATCCACTTTCACGGGCTTAGAACCACCTATGCGGTCGACTTCTCTTTCTTGGATCACTCGCAACAGTTTAGCCTGCAGGCGGATATCCATTTCGCTAATTTCATCTAAAAGGATGGTGCCGCCGTTGGCTTCTTCGAATTTACCTAATCTTTTAGCAACCGCCCCTGTAAAAGCTCCTTTTTCATGACCAAAAAGCTCGCTTTCAAGCAGGTTTTCAGGAATAGCGGCACAGTTAATGGCGATGAAGGTTTTGTCCTTGCGTTTGCTGTTACGGTGGACATGACGGGCGATGATTTCTTTACCCGTTCCAGACTCTCCCGTAATTAGAATACTTGCGTCACTTCCAGCGACTTGTTCAGCCATGCGGACCACATCAGCCATCGCCGGATCTTTATAAATGAGTTTGTGGCTTTCATCGGAGATTGCAGCAAGCACAGCGCCAATGAGTTCAGCATCAGGTGGAAGGGGGAGGTATTCTTTAGCCCCAGCTTTAATGGCAGATACGGCAGCTTGGGTATCAGATTGCACACCACAAGCAACAACAGGGGTGTTGATCCGTTCAGCTTTCAAAGCATCGATAAGTTGTCTGACATTCAGGGAAACATCGACCATAACCAGGTCGCCACCTCTTCCTGAGCGGAGAGCTTCTAACCCTCCCTCAATATCGTCAGCTTGTACAACCTTAGCACCACGAGCGATGGCGATTTTACTCGCCGCACCGATTTGGCCTCCAAGGGTTCCGATAATGAGTAATTGCATCTTTGCTTCTCTCCTTCCCTGACGCCGCTATTCGAAATACTGAACGCGTTTTGCTGGCGGCAAAATACTATTCAGTAACATTTCGAGGCGGCGGGGGTTTTCTTGACGGCCAATTGAGCTGGCACCCATCATATAAACACTATTCACCAGGGCCTCTTCCGAGGAATTTTTTTCAAGTTTTGCAGCCATTGGCATGAACACCATGTTGGCTAGAACGGCTCCATAAAAGGTAGTCAAAAGGGCCACAGCCATGCTGGGGCCAATCGTTGAAGGATCATCTAAATTTCCTAGCATTTGCACCAAGCCAATGAGAGTTCCGATCAGGCCCATGGCAGGCGAAAATTCTGCAGCTTTGCGTAAAATATTGGTACTCTTTGAATGGCGTTGCATGGTTGCGCTTAAGTCACGGCGTAAGATAGTCTCTACTTCTTCACCAGGCGTACCATCCACGACCATAGCCAAGCCCTTGTGCAAAAATGGCTCACTTTTCAAGCTATCAAGGGAGGCCTGCAAAGAAAGAACCCCTTGCTTCCTAGCCTGTACAGCCACTTCTAAAACCTTGACTGCAGCGTTGGTAGGGTCTGGATTAGTGTGGAATATAGTTTTGAGGATAACCTTTACGCTACGCCCCATGTCAGATAGGGAAAAGCACATGGTTGTTACGGCTAAAGTGCCACCAACAACAATTAGAATAGAGGGGAGATTGATGAAAGAACCCGGTGATCCCCCGATAATAATAGCAGTAATCACCAAGGCAAAACCGGCTATTAGGCCCAATAGGGTCGCCAAGTCTATTCCAGATTTTCCTGATGAGCCGGCCATAGTTTTCTCGCCTATTTTTGGTCGTTTTTAATAATTTCTGTCATGGTGATGCCAAGCTTGTCTTCAACAACAACAACCTCACCACGGGCAACCAAACGGTTATTAACGTATATATCAATAGCTTCACCAACTTTGCGGTCGAGTTCGACGACAGCGCCTCTGCCAAGGTTCAATAGATCATTCACACGCATAGTTGCTTTACCTAAAACAGCGGCTACCTGCACTGGGATATCTTGTACTGGTTCAAGCTCTTTAGCTGTGTGGATGATATCTAATGCATCTTCCATGCTATCATCAGGAGCCAATAGAGCCCCAGAAGGGACCACTTTGTCTTCTAACTCATTGAGCTCAATTTTTTCAATTTCGGCCATGATTTATCCTACTCTTCCCCTTGTTCAATTCGTTGGGGTTCTGCTTGTGGGGGAATTGGTTCCTCGGTGAGTTCTGAGACGGTCTCTTCTTGTTGGAGGGGTTTTTCTTGAGTTTCTGTTTGCACCTCGACCTCTTGAATTTCTGTCTCTTGAACTTCAGCTTCTTGTTCTACGGTTTCAACTTCTAAAGACTCATCAACTGCCATTGTCTCTTGTTGCCCTACCTCTTGTATAGAGGGTGCCTGGTCAATAGGCTCTTGTATAGGGGCCTCTTGTGGGGTGGTTTCGGGAACGACAGTAGGCACCTGGGCAGTGGCTTCTTGCTCAATGACTTCTTCAACAGGTTGTTCCATTGTTGGGGCGTTGCGTTTAATGACCTCATCTATTTTCTCCCAGATATCTGCCGTATTTCTTTCGGCTCCACCGCTATCCCATTCTATACGGCAATCACCTGTCCCCATGTTTTCATCAGCAATAACAATGACTTTACCATCAAACCCATAGTTCTCGGTGATTTTCTCTATCTTGGAAGCAATAGCTTCTCGATGCTCCATAGCGACACGCATTGAAACCTTAGGCTCGTCTAAAAGGTTTTCAAAACTTTCTTTTACAATGGCAATTACTTCATCCGTACCATGTTTAGCGTTTAGATCAGGAAAAAGGTTTTTGATAACGGCCATGGCAACGCTTATCGCTGTCTGCTCGGCAATGGGGCCGACTTTCGATTGATTTTCGATCAGTAAAGAGATTTTGTCCCCGGCACGCTTCAATATATCACTCAAAATGCGTGCAGAGTCTTCCAGCCCTTCTTTAAGGCCTTCCTCTTTGCCTGATTTGAATCCTTCTTCACGGGCCGCTGCCATTTCTTCTTCGCTAAAAGTTGGGACAGGGGGTTCTTCCGGTTCTTCTTCTTCTACTACCTGTTCGTTCTCTATTGATGCTGGTTTATCAGCAAAAGGGTCTTCCTTTACCACTTCTTCGAAAGTGGTATCGAAGAGGAATTTTGTAAATTCTTCGGTGTTTACTGCATTCATTAGAATACCAACTCGTCTTCATCGCCGCCTTCGGAGATAACGATCTCCCCGGATTCAGCAAGTTGTTTGGCTACACCCACGATTTCTGCTTGAGCTTCATCAACATCTGAAAGACGAACAGGGCCCATGGCCTCCATGTCCTCTTTCATCATCTTACCAGCGCGTTCAGACATATTGTTGAAGAACAGGTCTTTAACCTCATCATTGGCCCCTTTAAGTGCCATGCCTAGGCGATCTTTCTCAACTTGGCGCAACATCATCTGGATGCCTGCGGCATCAATACGGATCAGATCATTGAAGGTGAACATCAAGGACTGAATCTTCTCAGCGGATTCACGATTACGTTCTTCCAAGGCCGACATAAAGCGAGCTTCGGTGTTACGATCAAAGTTGTTGAAGATACCAGCCATCATTTCATGAGGTTCTTTCTTCGCGGCCCGGGCCAGATTACTCATGAACTCGGTACGGAGAGTCTTCTCAACAGAATCAAGGATTTCCTTCTGGACTGATTCCATACGTAACATCCGAGTAATTACCTCCATAGCGAAGGTCTCGGGCAGGACACTCAGAACCCTAGCCGAATGGTCTGATTTAATCTTAGAGAGCACCACAGCCACAGTTTGAGGATATTCATTCTTAAAATAGTTGGCGAGAACGGACTCATTAACGTTGTTGAGCTTATCCCACATGGTCCGACCAGCAGGACCCCGAATTTCCTCCATGATCTGCTCAACCC
>JAPHRK010000024.1 GCA_026196105.1 Rhodospirillales bacterium
TACAACTTCAGGCAATGTCACCAACGAAACTATTATCAACTATATTGAAAGTCATACGCCGGATGAACCTACCGACAAACGTCGGTAGTTGTTCAGTTACTAAGTCGCTGGTACAGTTTTGTGTATCTGTTTTTGAATAGGTATGTTTCTTTATGCCTAAGTATTTGCTGTTAAATTGGAAAATAACTTAAGCGACCACACCTTAAACTCACTATTCTGCCTGGGGGGGCGCTTGTATTATTTTGTATAGTTGCCGCGAGTTATTTTAATATATGATCGTACACTAGAGCTAGCTAGCTGGTGTAGAGAATACGTTGTGGGTCCTATTGGATATCAAGATGCTAATTGACCTAAAAGACAAAATATCAAAATGGGATGGTCAATCTGTTGACGCCCTTGACGTGATATTTAGCCAGTCAAAAGAAACTGTGAACTTCTCTTCAGAACTTATATCGCTGATGGATGATGTTGCCTTACAAAAAGGAACTACTTGGCTGCTCAAAAAAGTAGTAGAAATGGAGAAGCAGCTAGGGGATGAAGACTCTGAGAGTTTATGCTATTTGCTGCCGAAAATTGATAATTGGGAGGCGAGGCTCCATATTTTACAGGTTTTTGAATATCTAAATATTCCCCGTGAATGCAAATATTTAGCTGAGATTTTTATAAGAGAAGGTCTCAAGGATACTAATAAGTTCATTAGAGCTTGGGCTTACAGCGCATTTTATGAATTAGCAACTCAGTTTCCTGAATATCGAAGCGAGGTCTTGAGTCTACTTGATGAAGGAATGGAAATAGAATCACCTTCTGTAAAGGCCAGGATAAAAAATATCCTGAAAAAATCTCGGTAGGGTTGTTAATTTATCCTGGGTGGCAGCGAATGAACCAGTTTGAAATCATCTGAGCGACCACTTCATCCTTCTGGTTTGAAATTTTATTCATAAACTTCAAAGCACCTTCACCTTCGCGGCTATTCAACTTTTTAGCTGCGAGGACTTCAGTTTGACAGGAGAGGGTATCGTCAGCAAAAACTGGTTTAAACCATCTAATTTCATCCCAACCTGGAGAGATCACTACCTTGGCATTTGGAAAACCGTCTTTTTGTAATCGACGGCAAATTGAAACCACTTGAGGACCAGAGGCGATCAATCCTCCCCATCCAAGTTTGATAGCTTCATCTTCATCAACGTGAAAGGGTTCAGGGTCATACATCCTGGCATAAGCCAGCATGTCTTCCTTTTTCATCAGCCATGAGCCATATTCAAAAATTTGACCGACTTTAAAATCTTCAAACCACACGCAAGTATCGTGAGTTCCGGTTAGCGGTTCAGTCATAAATAATTCCTAAATATCGAGTTCTTCGGCAAACTTGGCATTTTCCTGGATAAAGGTGAAACGTTTCTCTGGTTTGCGGCCCATCAGGTCGTCAACAATCTGGACGGTACTTTGTCGACCTTCAAACTCGTCATCGCCGCTGCCTTGAGGCACGGTAACCCGCAACATTGTGCGCTTTTCAGGGTCCATGGTAGTGTCTTTTAGCTGGGCCGGAGGCATTTCACCGAGACCTTTAAAACGGCTGATTTCGATTTTGCCACGACCTGTAAACTCCGTTTCCATCAACTCATCTTTATGTTCATCATCTCGCCCATAGATCACTTTGCCACCTTGAGCAATGCGGTAGAGAGGTGGCATGGCGAGGAAAAGTCGGCCTGCATCGATAATACCGGGCATCTTCAGGAAAAAGAAGGTCATGAGCAAAGCAGCGATATGAGCACCATCAACGTCAGCATCTGTCATGATAACAACACGCTCGTAGCGAAGATGCTCAATATCAAAATCTCGTCCTACTCCACAGCCAAGAGCCTCCGTCAGGTCACGCAATTCCTGGTTTGCATGCATTTTGTCGTTGGTGGCACTGGCAACGTTGAGGACTTTACCTCGCAGAGGAAGGATAGCTTGAGTTTTACGGTTCCTAGCCTGCTTGGCTGAACCGCCCGCAGAATCACCCTCCACCAAAAAGATTTCAGTGCCATCTGCAACGTTGCGGGTGCAATCTGTAAGCTTGCCGGGGAGCCGGAGCCGCCGGGTCGCTGATTGGCGCTTCATCTCTTTGGCGCGTTTGCGTTTCAAACGATGGTCAGCGCGCTCGATCATCAACTCAAGCAGAATTCTACCAGCTGTTGGGTCTGAAGACAGCCAATGGTCAAAGTGATCCCGCACCGCTGTCTCAACCAATTTAGTGGCTTCAATAGTAGCGAGTTTTTCTTTGGTTTGGCCTTGGAATTGAGGATCACGGATAAAGACCGAAAGCATTACTGCCGTGCCATTGATGACGTCATCGGCGGTAATTTTGGCGGCATTCTTATTTCCGACCATTTCACCATAAGCTTTAAGTCCTTTGGTGACTGCGCCACGAAACCCTGCTTCGTGGGTGCCGCCGAAAGGGGTCGGCACTGTATTACAGTACGAATGGAAAAAACCATCTTCATCGGCAGGCCAAGAAATAGCCCATTCTACCTTGCCAGCCTCAGAAGCAAACTTGACTTCCCCGGCAAACGGCTTTGAGTATGTGCGTCGCTTGTCCAAAGTGCTTTCAAGATAGTCAACCAGACCACCAGGGAAATGGAGAGCTTCGCTTTGTGGGGTTGGATCGTCCTCTTTGATGAGCGAGGGGTCACAAGACCAGCGAATTTCCACACCTTTAAAGAGGTAAGCTTTAGAACGAGCCATGCGGTAAATGCGGGAAGGTTTGAATTTTGCGCTGGCGCCAAAAATGGTTAAATCTGGTTGGAAAATAACCGTCGTGCCGCGCCTGTTCTGGACCGGGCCTTTATTCTCCAGCTTGCCAAGTGAATGGCCTTTGCTGAAGGATTGCACATAAAGCTGACGGTCGCGTGCGACTTCTACTTTTAGTATTTCAGACAGCGCATTTACGACCGAAATACCTACGCCGTGCAAACCACCAGAAGTTTCATAGGCGTCACCACCAAATTTACCACCTGAGTGCAGGGTCGTCATGATGACTTCAAGAGCAGATTTGTCTTTAAATTTGGGATGGGGGTCCACGGGGATACCCCGGCCATTATCTCGAACGGTAATTGTGTTGTCTAGACCAAGCTCTAAATCGATCCGGTTGGCATGTCCAGCAACCGCTTCATCCATTGAGTTGTCAAGAACTTCAGCAATGAGGTGGTGAAGGGCGGTTTCATCTGTGCCGCCAATATACATACCGGGACGGCGCCGAACGGGCTCCAATCCTTCAAGGACTTCGATATCCTTGGCGGAGTAATTGCTTTTCTCTCCGCTTTTGCCTTCAAAAAGATCCATCGACCACCAATATAATTAACAACGCGAATAAAACAGACGGTTTTTAAAGTTATAGAATTGACAGCGAAGCTGTGCAAGCATCATACAGTAGGGGCAATAAGGAATTCGACAAGATATTGTGGATGAATGGATGAAAAATGCCTGATCAAGTAGAGCCACGCGGTGAATTAGAGATAAGAGTTTTAGCAATGCCTGCCGATACCAACCCTAGTGGTGATGTATTTGGTGGCTGGCTTATGTCCCAAATGGATGTTGCCGGAGGAATTGCTGCAGATAAAAGAGCCAAAGGCCGTGTCGCTACTGTGGCTGTTACGGCGATGACATTCCACCGCCCTGTTTTTGTCGGGGATGTTCTGTGTTGCTATGTGGACATTGTGAAAACCGGAAGAACCTCATTAACAACCCGTGTTGAAGCTTGGGTTCAAAGGCGTAGCGAGGAAGGAAAACGGATTAAGGTGACAGAGGGCACCTTTACATATGTAGCAATTGGGCATGATCGAGGCCCGAGAGCGTTGGAGGAAAGGTGATCGGTGTCGTACTTTAAGCTGCCAGCAACCAAACATATCCAGCAGAGAACATAAGTGAGATAGCTAAAAATTCAGAAGCTAGAGTAAGATTTTTCATAACATGTTCCTATATAAATTGACTTGGAACATATAAAGAACATAAAAAAGAACAAATTGTCAACAAAATATTTTGAGGTGCGTGATGAAATCTGTGTTTGTATGTGGAGTTACCGCTTTTCTTATAGTTTTTGCGGTTGCTGTACAGGCTGGAGAAGCCATTGTCGAAAAAGCAACAGCACGGCTATTACCGTCAGGGAGCTATAGTTTTTCAGTAACTTTACGCCATGGGGATGAGGGGTGGGATCACTACGCGGATGGTTGGGATGTTCTAGCGCCAAATGGAACATTGCTGGGGCGACGTGTCTTGATGCACCCCCATGTCAATGAACAACCTTTCACCAGGTCTCTTTCTGGTGTTCAAGTGCCTGAAGGAATTAGAGAAGTATTTATCCAAGCTCAAGATAAGGTTCATGGTAAGAGTAAAAACCTATTCAAAATAACTTTGCCGCATCGTTGATTACATTGACTTTTTTAGACTTTTGCGTTATATTTTAATCGTCAGTGGGTAGCGGAATATCAAAACTGAATTGTCTTGTTTGCAGGATTAATGTGATGTCTGATTCAGATCAAAATAATCGCGAGGAAATGGAACGCCGTCAGGATGAACGTCGTACTCAAGATAGACGTGTCGCTTATCAGCGCCGTGACCATGATGACCGGCGTGCTTCTCCACCGGAAGGTTGGAATGATGCTTTGTTCTTCACAAACCCTGGAAGCGTTGATGCTATGATAGCCCGTTCGTTCTTGGATCGGCGTGAAGTTGAAACACGGCGTGTTGGATATTCTCGGCGATCAGGTTCTTCCCGCCGTGTCCACTAGGCACCCACATGTTTTTTCATGAAGTAAATTCCCAATTCAATCGATTGCTCTGTTGAAGAGTTTTCCTATCGTGATATCTATAGGGGATGGGGATTTTAAAAAGAAAGCATAACCGTAAATTACTGTGGGGTATGTTTCTGCCATTACTGGCTTTAGCAGGCTGTGGTGGTGTGGACTTTAGCTCAGTCAATCCAGATGGCACCTCTCGAGAGGCGATGCCGACTGTACGAGTAAACGCCCAACAAAACAAAGGTGGGACAGTTATTGTCCAAAAAGGAGACTCGGTTTATGCCATCGCTCGGAGGGTCGGTGTTCCTGTTCGTGCGCTAATCGAGGCCAATCGTTTAAAACCCCCTTATCTGCTCTATGTTGGCCGTAAACTTTATATCCCCCGTATTCATTCTCACACCGTTATCAAAGGCGATACCCTCCATAAGGTTGCGCGCCAGTACGATGTGAATGTTTATGAACTCGCGAGGCAAAATGATTTACGTTCTCCCTACACCATTCGCATTGGGCAAACTTTAAGGCTTCCTGGTGTCGAGAAGACAATTGTTGAAAAGGTGGTTTCTGCAGTTAAGTCAGGAACAAAATCTTCAGCAACAACAAAACAGGCTCCTCGCACAACAAGTAAGTCACGCCCAGTCCCTAGAAAAAGGGTCGCGTCAGTTCCCACTCCCCCTAAAGCCAGTGGCAAAGGCTTCGCTTGGCCTGTCAGAGGAAGGGTGATTTCTAACTTTGGCGCTAAAGATAAAGGCCTTCATAATGATGGTATCAACATCCTGGCTCCTAAAGGGACGCCAGTTCGTGCCGTTGAAAATGGGGTCGTTGCCTATGCGGGTAATGAATTGAGGGGTTTTGGGAACCTACTTTTAATTAAGCACTCTGGTGGGTGGATTACGGCCTATGCCCATAATGATTCCCTGTTAGTAAAGCGCGGCGATAAAGTTGGCAAAGGGCAGGTAATTTCGAAAGTCGGCAGTAGCGGCAGCGTCACCATCCCTCAACTCCATTTTGAAATTCGGCGGGGTAAAAAATTATATGACCCTCGGAAATATCTAAAGCTATAGAGGATAATAAACCATGTCTGAGACAGAACAATCCGATAATAACAAAGAAGAAATTAGTGTCTGGTTACGTGGACTATACCTGATTCTTTTTGCCATAATTTTTAACATTGTTGAGTTTATTATCGCCTTCATTGCCATCGTCCAACTCATCTACAAACTTGCGACGAAAACTACCAATGACAAGTTGGCTGAGCTTGGCAAAAGTTTAGGGCTTTATATCCGTGCAATTGTTGATTTTATCACCTTTGCCAGTAATGATTTGCCTTACCCTTTAGGGCCGTGGATTGAGGCAGAGCAAGAACCTGTAGCTTTTAAACGAGAAGCACCGTCTTCTCCAGAGCCAGAAGTTGTGAAGCCGGAGACAGGAAAAACTCAAGTGGCTGATGCACATAAACAAGTGATTGTATCAGAAACTATTGTTCTGCCAGATGAAACCACAACGGAAGTTGAAGAGAAAAAAGAAGAAAAACCTAAACCAGCGCCCCGTAAACGTACATCTGCAACAAAAAAACCTGCAGCTAAAAAGACTGCGACACGCAAAACCCCCGCTAAGAAACCAGCAGCGAAGAAAACAGCCACCAAAAAAACAGCGGCAAAGAAGCCTACTGCTAAGCCTTCTAAGCCTGCTGAGTCAAAGCCCAAGACAGAAGAAGCGAGTGATACCTAAGAAGTATCGCCATAATGTAAAAATCTAAGGAGAGAATTTTGGTGTCTATGCTTTCAAAGAATTGGTTTCTCTTCGTCGCCCTCGTTTTTGTTCTTAACCCGATTGCTGAAGCTGTGGCCCAGCAGCCATCCAGCAAGAAGGGCAAAAAGGCTCATTTGGTTGAGGTGGTAACGGTTGAGAAAAAACTCCTTAGTTTTGAAGCGGTTCGGACAGGGACCCTTCTCGCACGACGCAGTGTCAGGGTTTTTAATCAAGAAGAGGGACGGATAGATAAACTTCCAGTTCGTGAAGGTGATAGAGTTAAGACAGGTCAAGTCATCGTAGAGCTTGATCGCAAGTTACTTTCTGTCGAGCTTTCAAAAGCAAAAGCAACGCGCCAAGAGGCCGTAGGTAATTTGGCGCGGGTAAAGGAATTATCCCGACGAAAAGTAGCGACACCTGAACGCCTCGATAAGGCGCAATTGGCTGTAAGCGTTGCCAAGGCTGAAGAGGACTTAATTAATACTCGCCTCGGCTATACTAAAATTCGTGCCCCTTTTGATGGTGTTGTGATTGAACGCCTTGCAGAGCCAGGGGATATTGCCCCTAAGAACACCCATCTATTAACTATCAATGACCCGACCTCGTTATATACTAGGGTCTCTGTTTCTGAGCTTATGCTACCTCGATTGAGTAAGGGAAACCCAATTGAGGTCCGCATTGATGCGCTGGATAACCAACTTTCAATGGGGAGCATATCCCGCATCCATCCGGTCGTTGACCCGCGCACTCGCCAAGGCATTGTTGAGGTTGAATTTAAACAAATTCCGCTAGGGGCCGTTGCTGGGCAGCTGTGCCGGGTAAAATTAAAAACTCCAGAGGTTCGGCGTCTTGTGGTTCCCTTTGCCTCCCTACGTCGCGATCAAGAAGGCGTATATGTTTTCGCGCTCCAGGAGGGCAAGGCTGTTATTAAGCGGGTGCTCACAGGATTGCGCCTTAATCAACAAGTTGAAGTTTTGGATGGCTTAATCGTTGGGGACAAAGTTGTGGTCCGTGGCTTCCTCGGCTTAAACCCTGGTAAGAAGGTTGAGATTGTTCAAAAACAGGGCAGTTCTAAGCCTCAAGGATTCACGAAATGAAAAAAGCTGTAGACCGACAAGGCGGTATAGCTTCTTGGTCAATTCGTCACCCTATTGGCATTGCTATGTTGACTATTGCGGTCTCGGTGGTCGGGATCATTAGCTATGATTACCTTTCTGTCGATCTTTTGCCAGAAATTAGCTATCCAGGCATCCGGGTGCGGGTTATGGATCCGGGTGTTTCTGCGCGTATTATGGAAGACGCGGTAACGCGCCAATTAGAAGAACAGCTAGCGGTTACAGAAGATGCGATCTCAGTTGAATCTTCAACCACGGAAGGTGGATCTTCCGTTAACCTTGCTTTTCAATATGGTAAAGACATTGATCAGGCTTTAAGGGATGCTTCAACCCGCCTAGATCGGGCGAAACGTTTTCTGCCAGATACGATACGCCCTCCAGTTATTTTTAAATTTGACCCTTCGCAAATCCCTGTTCTTGAGTATGTCATTGCCTCTCCCCTTAAAGACCCCATAGAACTTCGAAATTGGGTTGATTACCAATTCTCAAAATGGTTCGTGAATTTGCCAGGTGTTGCGGCAGTAGAAGTCGGCGGAGGCTTGGTGCGTGAAATACAAGTTCTCCCAGATACATCAAGATTAAGTGGTCTCAATTTAACGACAGATGATATTGTTAATGCCATCAGTCAGGCCAACCTTCAAGAAGCTGCGGGACGACTGGAAAGTAACCGTCGGGAATATATTGGTCGAACAACTGGACGGTTTAAAACCGTTGAAGAGATTAAGCTCCTTCCTCTTAACCTCCCTGATGGGGGGCGAGTGCGCTTAGGGGATATAGCCGAAATTGTTGATGGGCATGAAGATGACCGATTACGAGTTCGGCTGAATGGTCTGCCCGGTGTCAAACTATCAATCCAAAAGCAACCAGATGCCAATACGGTCTCAGTGGTAGAAGCTGTAAGAGGACGTTTAGCCTGGCTTCAAGAACAATCACTTTTACCCTCAGGTACGACAATTGAAACGGTGGCTGATCAATCGGTCTATATTCAAAACGGCCTTCGAAACGCTGCCCAGGCTGCCATTGGTGGCGCTTTATTGGCGATGCTGGTGGTTTATTTGTTTTTAGGAGATGTACGACGAACCTTAGTCGTGGGCACGGCGATCCCTGTTTCAATCTTGGTAACTTTCGCCATTATGGGCTTTGGCGGCTTGACCATGAATATCATGACTTTAGGAGGCCTTGCTCTTGGGGTCGGTATGGTGGTCGACAGTACCATTGTGATGATTGAGAACATTTATCGTCATCAGCGTCTTGGCCAAACCAACATTGAAGCTGGAGAAGATGCCGCACGGGAAGTTAACAGCGCCATCGTTGCCTCAACCAGCACTAATCTGGCTGCTATTATCCCCTTCCTCTTTATCTCAGGCCTCATCGGTTTGTTGTTCAAAGAGCTTATCTTCACCATCGCTGCAGCAATTATCGCTGCTATGGTGGTGGCCCTTACGTTGGTTCCGGCTTTTGGAAGCCGAGTTCCTGCAGTGTCGCGCTCAACCTTTCGTAAGGCTATCGATAAAGGGCTTTCATACCTTGAGAATGGATATACTCGAGTGTTAAGGGGTTTGCTCTCAAAGCCTTTGTTGCAAGTGATAACGGCAGGCACCCTAGTAATGCTCTTGGTTGCTGGAATTATGGGCTTAGGGGGGGCTAAGCAGGTCTTTCTACCCAATATGGACGATGGGCGAGTTCGAGTTTCTATTGTTGCAGATCCAGGAATTCCAATTGATGAAATGGATGCTGCTATTCAGCGTCTGGAAGATATGTTCAGCAAACAGCCTGAAGTGGCGACAGTTTTTTCTATCGTTGGGGGGCGTATTTTTGGCCGCTCCCAACGCTTGACCAGTAACCGCACAACCATGACCGTTCAGCTAATCCCCAGTGACATACGTGATGTTGACAGCCAAGCCTGGGTTAAGCGGATGCAGAAATCAATTGGTGAACTACGCATGGCTGGTTTTAAAGTGCGTATGCGTTCTGGTGGTATCCGAGGTATTCGTACCCATCAAGGTAATGACGATATCACTTTACGGGTGACAGGGCCGAGCCAGGAAGGCCGAGACCTGTTGGGAAAACAAGTAGCGGATATGCTCCGCACAGTTCCAGGACTTCGCAATGTAGCTCATTCGGCGGAAGAGATTACCGAAGAACTAGTTTTTGATGTCGACCATGACCGTTTGTCTGAGTTAGGCCTTTCTGTTGAAACCGTGGCGAGGGCGGCGCGGATTGCCCTTGAAGGAGAATTAGTCACGGAGTTTCTTGATAATGACCGTTCCTATAATATCAGGGTTCGTTTGCCTGTAGGGTTGCTAAATTCCATCCAGGAACTTGAATCAATTCCTTTAGCTCCGGGCAAAAATGGTCAAGGCCCTGTCTATCTTGGGGAAGTTGCCAAAGTTAACCTGACTTCGTCTCCTGCAGAAATTTTGCGGGATAATCAGCGCCGGATCACCGAGACGACGGCCTCTTTGACGGGGGAAATTCCTTTAGGGGATGTGGTGATTGACGTAGAGAAAAAGCTGGCGGAATTCAGCTTGCCGGAAGGTTATGGCATTTATGATACTGGGGCTTCAAAATCTTTAAAGGAAGGGCAGTATCTCACTATGATTTTACTTGGGCTTGCGCTGTTCTTAGTTTTTGTCGTGATGGCTGTTCAATATGAATCTCTGCGCAATCCTTTAATCATCATGCTCGGTGTACCTTTTACAATTATCGGCGTTGCCTTTGGTGTCGTCGTGACCGGTCAATCTTTGTCCATGTCTGTTTGGCTTGGGGTGATTATGTTGGCAGGGATTGTTGTTAATAACGCCATTGTTCTGGTCGAATATTTCGAAATTATGCGCGAACAAGGGTTAAAGAAGTTTGACGCCATCATCGAAGCTGGTCGGGTTCGCCTGCGCCCTATTCTTATGACAACCCTCACCACCATTTGTGGCCTACTCCCCTTAGCTATTGGCGCTGGTGAAGGCACCGAAATGCTTCAACCCCTCGCTATCACCATTGTCTTTGGCCTCTCCTTTTCCATGATCGTTACCTTGATCTTCATGCCCGTACTCTATGCTTTGATTGGGGTGCGGGATAAGTTGGAGGCTTAGCTTAGCTGTTTACCCAACCGCCCTGCTAAGTTTTGGATAAATTGCCAAGCGACGCGCCCGGAGCGCGACCCTCGTGTCATAGACCATTCTAGGGCCTCTGCCTTCAAGTCATCGGCGTCGATGTCGAGGCCGTAGTGGGTGGCGTATCCTTGGATTATGGCGAAGTAGGTTTCTTGGTTGCAGTTGTGGAAACCGAGCCATAAGCCAAAGCGATCTGATAGGGAGACTTTTTCCTCGACGGCTTCAGCAGGGTTGATCGCTGTCGAGCGTTCGTTTTCGATCATGTCACGAGGCATGAGGTGGCGGCGATTAGAGGTAGCATAGAAAACCACATTATCCGGGCGCCCTTCAATACCCCCTTCAAGAACAGCTTTGAGGGATTTGTAGCTTACATCATCACCATCAAAAGACAGGTCATCACAAAACAAAATAAAGCGCCGTTTTGATTTGCTCAGAAGGTTAAGGAGTTGTGGTAGTGTGGGCAGGTCTTCCCGATGGATTTCGACCAAGGCTAAGACGCCGGGTTTTTCTTCAGAGATTGTGCCATGAGCAGCTTTGACCAAAGAGCTTTTGCCTGTTCCTCTCGCCCCCCAAAGCAGGGCGTTGTTGGCTGGCAGGCCGTTAGAGAACTGACGGGTATTCTCAAGTAAAATATCTTGTTGCTGGTTAATGCCTTGGAGTAATTTGAGATCAACTCGATTGACAGCCTGCACAGGCTCTAACCATTTTGCCTCTGCTTGCCAAACAAAAGCGTCAGCTGCTGAAAAATCAGTTTCCAGGGGGCTTGTTGGGGCAAGCCTTTCAAGAGCATCGGCGATGCGTTCTAAGGTCGGCAGCAGGTTTGTATCTGTCATATTTGATCATCTCGAGTAAATCACTTTTACGTTATATATACTCTTACATGACCTCATCGACTTGAAAAAGCCCGAGTTACTGACTAATTCACAGTTTTCGGGGGGAAAAGACAGCCTAACTACTTGCATGTCCGCTCCTTAACGTTATAGTCCCGCGGTTATTAATTTACCTTTTTTCGGTTCAGGTTCAGGAGTTTTACAGATGTTTATTTCACCGGCTTTCGCTCAGGCTGCTGGAGGCGGTGGCGCCGTCGGAGGCTTAACGGGCCTTCTTCCTCTCGTTCTGATCTTTGTAGTCTTTTACTTTCTGCTTATTCGTCCACAGCAAAAAAAGATGAAAGAACATAAAGCCATGCTTTCAGCTGTGCGCCGTGGAGACAAAGTTGTCACGGCTGGCGGTATTATTGGTTCTGTGACTAAGGTCAACGATAATAATGATGAGCTCACCGTTGAGATTGCTGAAGGCGTTAAAGTTAAAGTCCGTCGCAGCATGATTGCTGAAAACCTTGCTAAAACCGAGCCTGCCGCTGCTGCTCCTGCTGGCGACAGCAATGATGGTGACAAAGGCGACGGCGACAAAGGCGATGGTGGCAATAGTAGCAATAGTGGCGGTTTCGGTGGCGGCCTCAAAAAAATGCTCGGCGGTAAATAACCCTTAAGCGACAATCATTTTCGGAAAACCCTATGCTTTATTTTGCTAAGTGGAAGATATCTCTCATTCTTGCCGTATGTCTTTTCGGCATCGTTTTGGCAGCGCCTAATCTGTTGACCAGCCAAATGGCTGAATCACTTCCAGATTGGATGCCTAAGAAGCAAATTAGCCTAGGGCTTGACCTTCAAGGCGGTTCCCACCTTTTGCTAGAGGTGGAAGTCGCGGAAGTTCTTAAAGAACGTTTAGAGTCAACCGTTGATGCAATTCGTACTGTACTGCGAGATGAAAAAATTGGCTATCGTGGTTTAGGTATTGATGGTGACAGTGCCGTCGTCACCATCCGTACTCCTGCTGACGTCGATAAAGCTCGTCAACTTGTCCGGGCTTTAGATAGTGGTACAGAAACAGTGTCCACGGATGAAGGTCAAATTCGGGTTACCCTGACTGAAGTGGCGCGTAGGGAACGGGTTACGTCGGCAATTGACCAATCAATTGAAATTGTTCGTCGTCGTATTGATGAAACAGGTGTGCGCGAGCCTACCATTCAGCGTCAAGGTGAAGAACGTATTCTGGTTCAATTGCCGGGGCTTGATGATCCTGAACGGATTAAGCGTTTACTTGGCAAAACGGCTAAGATGACCTTCCACTTAGTTCAAAACTCCTACTATAATCCCGAAGATGCGCCTAAAAAAGCTCCTGCCGGGACCATGCTAGTTCTTTCAGCTGAACAAACAGATAGTGCTGGTCGGCCTATTAAAATGTTGCTGAAAAAACGAGTGGTTGTGAGTGGTGAAAACCTCACGGACTCTCAACCAACTTTTTCGGAATCACGTCCTGTTGTCAGTTTTGACTTTGATTCTCTTGGTGCCAAAAAATTTGGCAAAGCCACGCAGGAAAACGTCAATCGTCAAATTGCTATTCTTCTTGATGGCAAAGTGATTAGTGCCCCACGGATTAACGAGCCAATCCTTGGTGGATCTGGTGTTATCTCAGGGAGTTTTACGACACAGGAAGCTAGAGATTTAGCCCTGCTCTTGCGCGCTGGTGCTTTGCCTGCACCTCTGACAATTCTTGAAGAACGGACTGTTGGCCCAGGAATGGGTGCTGATGCTATTGCTGCGGGTAAGATTGCCTCTATTATCGGCATGATCGGGGTAATCATTTTCATGGTTGTCACTTACAGCCTGTTTGGTGTGTTAGCTGATATCGCCTTGATTGCTAATATTGTTTTGATCATTGCGGCTTTGTCGTTCTTACAAGCAACCCTTACTCTACCGGGTATTGCTGGGATTGTGTTAACCATCGGTATGGCGGTGGATGCCAATGTGTTAGTCTTTGAGCGAATACGTGAAGAATTAAGAGCTGGGCGAACGCCGATCTCGGCGATTGATGCCGGGTATAAAAGGGCAATTACGACTATTATTGATGCCAATGTGACGACGCTTATTGCAGCAGTTCTGTTGTTTGAGTTTGGCTCTGGGCCGATCCGTGGTTTTGCTGTGACTTTGGCAATCGGTATTCTCTCATCGCTCTTTACAGCGACGATGTTAACCCGCTTGATGGTAGCCGGATGGCTGCGCAACAAGCGTCTCCAAACTCTTCCTTTATAGGTGACGTGATGCGCGGTTTACATTTAGTACCAGCTAATACCAAGGTCGATTTCATTTCTAAGAGGACGATTTTCTACATCTTCTCAGTTTTCCTCATTGTTGCTTCTGCGACCCTGTTTGGCAGTAAAGGTCTGAATTACGGTATCGACTTTAAAGGCGGTATTCTCATTGAAGTTAAGACCCCTGAACCTGCGAATATCGGAGAAATGCGTGCCAATCTTTCTGGTCTTGGAGTTGGTGAAATTGCTTTGCAAGAATTTGGTTCTCCCAATGAGGTGTTGATCCGCATTCAAAAACAGGAAGGCGATGAAAAAGCGCAACAGGCAGCTATTGATAAAGTGAAACAGAAGCTCGGTGATTCCGTAGAGTATCGCCGAACTGAGTTTGTTGGGCCGAAAGTAAGTCAAGAATTGCTTATGAGCGGGATTTATGCGGTTTCCGCTGCGATCTTAGCCATTTTGGTTTATATCTGGTTCCGGTTTGAATGGCAGTTTGGCGTTGGTGCTGTTATCGCACTGACCCACGATGTGCTTACGACCATTGGTCTTTTTGCTCTGACAGGCTTAGAGTTTAACCTCAGTACAGTTGCTGCGATTTTGACCATTGCGGGCTATTCCATCAATGATACGGTGGTGGTGTTTGACCGTGTGCGGGAGAACTTACGCCGATATAAGACCATGGAAATGGCTGAGCTCCTTAACCGTAGCGTCAACGAAACCCTGTCTCGGACAGTGATGACTTCGATCACAACGTTTCTAGCCTTGCTTGCTCTTTATCTCCTTGGTGGTGAAGTGATCAGTGGCTTTAGTTTCGCCATGATTTGGGGCGTTCTGATTGGGACTTATTCTTCAATCTGTCTTGCTGTACCTATGTTGCTCTTGTTTGATCTGCGCCGCAGAAGTGAAGAAGAGAAAAACCAAGACGTACAGCCTGATTTCTCAGGTGCTGACGGCGATTGATTGACATCTTATGAGCCTCGACATTACACCACTCACCCGTAAAGGCCGAAAAGCGATTCGGGCTTATGGGGATGGTGGGTTTACGATTGGCAATGATACCCTTATGGGGTCACTTATTGTTTATCCCGAAAGAGTCCTAGAGTGGTCCGTTACAAAAGCGGAAGAGATCACTCTGGAAAGCTTAACACCGATCTTAAATGCTCCTGAGGCGGTGGAATTGTTTATTATTGGCTGTGGCCCCCGTTTTGTCGCGCCACCAAAAGGATTACGTGAAGCATTGCGGGAAAAAGGGATTGCCCTTGAATGGATGGATACAGGAGCAGCATGCAGAACCCAAGGTTTGATGATCATGGAAGAAAGAGACGTGGTCGCTGCTCTCATCGCGGTTGAATAATTACTAAACAACCGCTTGGCCTATAATGGCCTTGTATAACTGGAAAATAAAGATAATGACGAAATTTACGGAAGTCGGTCTGCGTGAGACCATCCTTCGTGCTGTGGAAGAAGGCGGCTACGAAGAGATGACACCGATTCAAAGTCAGGCGATCCCAACAATCCTTAAAGGTAAGGATTTGATTGGTGTCGCCCAGACAGGAACCGGAAAAACCGCAGCTTTTTCTTTGCCGATCATTCAGATGTTGGCAAAAGGTGAAGGAAAACGACTTCCTAAAACGGCTCGTTCTTTGATTTTAGCTCCAACTCGTGAGTTGGCGGTTCAAATTCATGACAATATTAAAGCATATTGCAAGTATCTGCACTTTCGCACGACCTTGGTTTATGGTGGAGCCTCACAAAACCCGCAGGTTAAATCAATGCTCTCAGGCGTTGAAATACTGATTGCGACACCAGGGCGATTGCTTGACCTGATGCAGCAAGGCCATATTCGTCTTGGCCAAGTTGAATTCCTCGTACTTGATGAAGCTGACCGTATGCTCGATATGGGCTTTATCCGCGATATTAACAAAATTGTTGAGAGGCTTCCAAAGCAACGCCAAACAGTTATGTTTTCAGCCACCATGCCCGTGAGTGTTGAAAAGCTAGCTCATAAAATTCTGACCAAACCAGCTCGTATTGATGTTGCGCCTGCAGCGACCACCGCTGAAAAGGTTGACCAACATGTTTTGATGGTTCCCAAAAGCCGCAAGCGTGATCTATTAGCTCATGTGCTTAAAGATGCAGCTATTGAACGGGTACTTGTTTTTACCCGTACCAAACACGGTGCAAACCGGGTTTCTAAATATCTGGAACAGTTGGGTATTACTTCAGGCGCTATCCACGGTAACAAATCACAAAATGCTCGCCAAAAGGCCCTTAATAGTTTCCGTTCTGGTGAGATCAGGGCGCTTGTTGCCACTGATGTTGCTGCAAGAGGGATTGATGTTGATGGGGTCACCCACGTTATCAACTTTGAACTTCCTAATGAACCAGAAAGCTACGTGCACCGCATTGGCCGGACTGCCCGTGCTGGTGCAGCCGGGGTATCTTTATCTTTCTGTGACCACGAAGAACGACCTTACTTGAAAGATATTGAGAGGATAATCCGTCAAAAAGTTCCCTTAATGGAAGACCATCCGTATCATTTTGAAGGTATGGAAGCGCGTGTTATTGATCCTGAGGAAGATGATGGCTTACCCGGCCCACGCCGTCGTGGTCCTCGCCCAGGAGCCCCTAAAAGACGTTCTAATTCAGGTAAGCACAAACCCAATCGTCGGATTAATCAACCAAAATCCCACGGGGCTAAACCTGGAGGCGGAGGTCAACGTAAAGGCCGTCCTGCAAAAGGACGTGCCCGCCCAGCACGGTAAGGCAACCGTTTCTGATAGTTCATATTTTTAAATGCTTTGGCTTGACCTGACATTACACGATTTGCAATATCAGCTATATTAAGTGCGTATTTAGTGCCAAAAAGGTCCGTTGCTATAGGCTGACCTGACCAAACCAGTAATTGAATCAGTAGACTGCGCCTGACCCAAGGCGGACACCTGGAATTACTGAAAGCACCAAATCAACGGGCAAGTTAACTATTAAGATGTAAATAAGGAAGTTCTGTAAATACGAGGATATAGAACAAACCACAACTCAGTAAAATTTAGAATGATTATTTCACACTATAGATATGAATCATTCTTGAAAAATTACGTCTTACTTCTAAACATTTACTTTAATATTTTACATGTCTAAATTTATATAGTGGAAGTTTTGAAACGGCTTCCTAGGTAAGATCTTTAAGCCCTAATTCAAGGGTTCCTAAATGTTAGGGGTTCCATGAAATCGACACGCAATTTTAAGTCACAAGCAAATTCACTAGCTGTACAGTTTTATAATGTGCGCAAACTGACATTAAACCTTACTGAAAAGCTTAGTGATGCAGATGCAACCGTTCAATCCATGGAAGATGCCAGCCCGGCCAAATGGCACTTAGCCCATACAACTTGGTTTTTCGAAACATTAATCTTACGCGAATATTTAGAAGGTTATGAGCTTTTCGATCCGGCTTATCCTTTTCTTTTTAATTCTTATTACAACACCTTGGGTGATCGCCAGCCGCGTCCCAAACGAGGCATGTTGACACGTCCTTCCTTAGAAAATGTTCTTGCTTATCGTAATCATGTTGATGAGGCGATGACGGCATTATTCTCTCAGCTTATGAGCGAGGAGGTTTTACCTCTCGTCGAACTCGGCCTTAATCATGAACAACAACACCAAGAGCTGTTACTTACGGACATCTTACATCTGTTCGCCCAGAACCCTTTAAAACCAGAATTTCGTCCTGCTATTCCTCTTCCCGTTAAAAATGAAGCATCGTCCCCTTTAACCTGGATTGATTTTGAAGGTGGGTTATCAAAATTTGGCCATAGCTCTCAAAGTTTTGCCTTTGATGCTGAAGGCCCAAGCCATCAATATTATGTTTCACCGTTCAAAATGGCTTCACGCTGTGTCACAAATGCCGAGTGGATAGAGTTCATGGAAAATGAGGGGTATAAGACTCCTACCTTATGGCTATCTGATGGTTGGGATATTGCTGTTGCAGATGATAGGCAGGCTCCACTCTATTGGGAAAAGAAAGACGAAACATGGTGGTCCATGACATTACGTGGTTTTCAGCCCATCGATTTAGATGCGCCAGTCACCCACATCAGTTATTTTGAAGCCGATGCATACGCCCGTTTTAGAGATAAACGGCTCCCACTCGAATATGAATGGGAATTAGTCAGCAATTCTCAAGCCATAGAAGGCAATATGCTTGAAACAAACCGGCTACGTCCTGCCCCAGCCCGAGGACAGGGCATAACGCAATTATATGGTGATGTTTGGGAATGGACACAAAGTCCTTTTACTCCTTACCCCGGTTTCAAACCAGCCCAAGGTGCAATTGGGGAATACAATGGAAAATTTATGTGCGGTCAATATGTTTTGCGCGGAGGCTCTTGTGTGACCCCACCTGATCATATCCGTGCAACTTATCGCAATTTCTTTCACCCCCAAAAACGCTGGCAATTCACAGGATTGCGCCTCGCGGAGGATCTATGAATTTTATTAATGACCAGCATACTAACACTTATCCGCAAGCGTTCTTGAGTGATGTTTTAACAGGACTGTCAAAACCTAATCGTTACATACCGCCTTGCTGGTTATATGATACTGTGGGGTCTAAGATTTTTGAGAAAATCACAGATCTTCCAGAATATTATGTCACCCGTACAGAAGTGAAGCTTTTGCATGAAATTGCTTTAAGTTTTTCTCAAATTATTGGCCCAAACGCATCCCTTGTTGAATATGGCGCTGGCGCAGCAATAAAAGCCCGTATTTTTCTGAATGCCTTAATTGACCCTGCAGAATATGTTGCGATAGACATCTCGTTTGATCATCTTGAACAGTCATTGACTGAGCTGGCATTAGATCATCCTGATCTTCGTGTGCGCCCCCTTGCAGGGGATTTCATTTCAGGGGTTATGGCAACAAGCCTCGATAGTGAAACCCAGCGGGTCGGTTTCTTCCCAGGGTCTACTATTGGGAACCTGTCCAACGATGAAATATCTACATTCTTGCGAAGTTCTCGTGACTACCTTGGTGATGATGCCTATTTTATCTTAGGAGCTGATTTGAGAAAATCATCTGACATTTTAATCCCGGCTTATGATGATGCCCAAGGTGTTACAGCGGATTTCAATATCAATCTGCTTAAGCGTATTAACCGTGAGCTTGATGGAACAATCGATTCAAGCCAATTCAGCCATAAAGCTGTTTGGAATGATGAATTAAGCCGCATCGAAATGCATCTCGAAAGTCTTGAAGAACAGACGTTTGAAGTTGCGGGGCAATCTTTCACCATGTCAAAAGGGGATACCATTCATACTGAAAATTCCCGAAAATTTCAACGCCCGGAACTGGATAAACTTATCCAAGAGAATGGATGGAAAATGGTTCGTTATGAGACCGACAAGGATGCTTATTTTTCTGTCATGTTATTAAAAGCCCACCAATAAAGACCAGAAAACCTAATCCTCCATGGATTTTAAGAAATGAAGGCTAAAGCCATGGCACTAAATATGAACCAAATCGTTAATGATACGCCTGGCAAGAAAAAAGTCATCCACTTCAATAATGCTGGCGCGTCACTCATGCCGTCTTGTGTCTTAGATGCACAAGTCAAATACTTGGACCTTGAAGCAAACATTGGTGGCTATGAAGCTGCTGAACAGTATTGTGATCATATCGAGGAAACCTATGTCTCCATTTCAAGATTGTTGAATTGTAATCACGATGAAATCGCTATCGTTGAAAATGCTTCAGTTGGCTGGTCTATGGTATTCCATGCCATTGATTTCCAGGATGGAGACCGAATTCTTTGTGCCGAAGCCGAGTATGGGTCCAATTACCTCGCTTTCCTTCAACTCTGCAGAGAAAAAAACTTAACCATAGACATCATTCCCAGTACACCAACTGGGGAAGTTGACCTTATTAAATTTGAAGAGATGATAGATAACCGTGTCAAATTAGTCTCAGTGACCCATGTGCCTTCAAACAGTGGGCATGTTAATCCGATTAATGAGATCGGGGATATTACCCAACGTCACAACATTCTATATCTTGTTGATGCCTGTCAATCCGTCGGGCAAATGCCTATAGATGTGACAGAAATCAAATGTGATATGCTCAGTGCAACCAGCAGAAAATATCTAAGAGGACCACGTGGGATAGGCCTGCTATACGTTAAATCATCTATTCTAGAAGAACTACACCCTCCCATAATTGATTTACGTTCAGCACAATTAATCAACCAAAACGAATATCGTTTACAGCCAAACGCACGGCGTTTCGAAAACTGGGAAAACAACTATGCTGCTATGATGGGGTTCAAATCGGCAATTGATTATGCTCTAGAAATAGGACTAGATAACATTCAAACGCGCATAAATAAGTTGGCCGATAACTTACGAGACAAGCTTGAACAGATTAAAGAAGCTACCCTCTATTGCGTTGGGAACAACCAGTGTGGAATTATTTCCTTCCAAGTTTCAGGACTTGATTCCGAATATGTTGTTCAACAGATGCGCGCAAAAGGCATAAACCTAAGTGTTTCATATCCTGTAAGCACGCCGATTGATGCACAAACACATAGACTTCCAAACTTAACTAGAGCATCCCTGCATTATTTCAACAATACCAATGAAATCAATTTTTTCATCAGCTCTTTACATAGTTTGATTAAAAGCCCCTCATAAAGATTTCTGTGTATTCTGACTAAGCACACAGGTCAGCTTTTGGCATGGGTGCTCTATTAAGTTTGAGCTACGAGAGGATCAGTCATCAAGCTTAGGGTCGTACAGACATGTTCGGCCTTTGCCGGAGTTCTTCGCGCGGTACATAGCGCTGTCGGCTCTTTTGATCAGGTTGTCGATGGTGATCTCTTCGTCACCAAAGTAGGCGATACCTATGCTTGCGCTAACGGAGGCAGTGCTTTCTTCTTTCTTGTAAGGCTTTTCCAGCTCATTGAGTATTTTTTCGGCTACTCTCTCTGGGCGCAAGTCTTCAGAAAGGTCTTCAATAACAACACCGAATTCATCGCCCCCGAGCCGGGCGATCAGATCAGTTTCTCTTAGGGTTGTTTTTAGGCGGGAGGCAACTTCTTGCAGGAGGAAATCACCAAATTGATGGCCCATGGTGTCGTTTACTTGTTTGAAGCCATCTAAGTCGAAATAGAGGAGAGCACCCTTTTTCTTACGACGACGTGACCGGGCGACAGCTTCCTGGGTAAAGTCATTGAAACGTCTGCCATTTGCCAAGCCTGTTAGAGAATCGTGAAGTGCCATATGCTCAAGGTGTTCTTTTGCTATATGGCTTTCTGTAGAGTCTCGAACCCAGGTTAGGATAACTGGCTCAGCATCGACAAGGGTTGGTGCCATATTGAGCTGAGCCCAAAAAATTCTACCAGAGACGGCTTTAAGTTGAGCTTCGTAGTCAGTAACGGCTTGCCCTTTTTTAAGCTGTTCAACAATCTCTTCTCGTTCTTCAACATGAAGGTAATGGCTGCTTGCTTCTGTCCCTATTAATTGTCTCGTCGGCACACCATGCATCTTTCCCAAAGCTTCATTGGCATAGATAATTATGCTGTCTTCATAACGGGTAATCGAAACACCCAATGGACTGGCTTCAAGCACAGCTTGGTTGCGTTCACTACTAGCTTTTAGATCATCTTCAGCTTTTCTTTGTTTGGTTATATCGGCAAAGGTTGAGACAAAGCCACCACTGGGGAGAGGTGTGCCACGGATATCTAAAATAGTGCCATCAGGCCGAACCCGTTCAAAAGCATGAGGCTCAAACTTGAGAGCCTGCTCAATGCGTTCTTGGATTTGCTCTTCAACATCACCAGGGCCATATTCGCCACGTTCTGCGTTAAACCTAAGCATTGTTTCAAGATGTTCGCCGATCTGAAATAAATCTGGTGGAAACTCGAGGAGTTCAGCGACTCTTTTATTTGTAGAAACCAGTGATAAGTTTTGGTCGAAAACACAAATACCCTGATCCAGATGGTTCAAGCCTTCTCGAGTAAGTTGGAGAACATTATTATTCTTGTCTTCTTCCGTTGCCACGCTGTTATCACCCTTTAGTTTTACTTATTCTATGAATTAGAACAAGATTTGGAAGGTGACGCTACTAGAAATATCTCTCCGGTTAAATGATAAACCGGAAATGCAAAAGGCCCGATCTTGAAGATCGGGCCTTTTATGTATTGTGGGTAGAAAGAGCTCTATGCTTTTGCTAAATTTGCGGCTGCAAAATCCCAGTTAACCAAGCTATCTAAGAAAGTTTGTGCATAATCTGGGCGACGGTTTTGGAAGTCCAGGTAGTAAGCATGTTCCCAGACATCGCATGTCATAAGGGGTGTTTGACCGTGAACCAGGGGACAATCAGCATTCAAGGTCTTAACGATTTTAAGATCGCCACCTTCAACAACAAGCCAAGCCCAACCGCTGCCGAATTGACCAATACAAGCGGCTTTAAACTCTTCTTTGAATTTGTCCAGGCTGCCAAATGTTGCATCAATTTTTGCGGCCAAATCGCCAGTTGGAGCACCGCCACCATTAGGCTTCATTGAGTGCCAGTAGAAGGTGTGATTCCATATTTGAGCTGAGTTATTGAAAATGCCAGCTTTGGATGCATCACCAGCGCTGTCATTCATAACTTTAATCAGGTCAGCTTCAGAGTTACCTGCAGCGTCACCAAGCATATTGTTTAGGTTGGTGACATAGGCGTTGTGGTGTTTGCCATGGTGAAAGCTGAGTGTATTAGCAGTGATATGGGGCTCAAGCGCATCTTGGGCATAGGGAAGGGCGGGAAGTTCGAAAGCCATTTTTTCCTCACGTCGTTAGGTGTGTAAAAGGTATATAAAATTATTAAATTGTAATGCTTCTAAGAAATAGGCAGATGTTCACAGAAAATAAAGGGCTAACCCTGCTTTTTTCTATTTTTTTCCATTAATTTTATAGCTTTGAAGCCTGAAAGAATAGCCCCCTCAATGGTTGCAGGGAGTCCGGTATCGGTCCAATCACCTGCAAGATAAAGATTGTCGTATGACGTTTGGGTGCCAGGCCTTAGAGCGATTTGGCCTGGGGTCTGGGCAAAAGTGGCTCTCTTTTCTTTTATAATCCGATAATCAGGAAGGGGGGCGTCTGGACTTCCTGTTGCTTTAATCACTTCTTGCCATATTTCATTGGCAAAATTCTTTTTATCTTTTCTATCCAGTTGGGCACTGTTGCTAATGGTTACCGAGAGCATACCTTGGCGATGGAAAAGCCATTGAGCGGTCCCCTCAACAATCCCTAGCAGTGCGGCTTCACCGAGCATTTTATTAGTGTTCGGGACTCTGAAATGAAGGCTTGATATTGAGTTATGATCCATGGGGATAGGGAGCTCAGGCAATAGCTTTGCAGCCCTTCTTGCTGAAACGGCTAATACAACGGAATCTTCTGGTGCAACTTTGACTGTATTTTTGGCGAATTCCAAACTCGTAATGTGCCCCTCATTGGAGTTAATATTTTTCAAAAGAGTTTTATAGGAGATAGTTGCCCTTCTTGCTTTTAAATGCTCAAGAGCAGGTTCAATAAACGTCGCGCCCAACGTAGTTTTAGGTAAAAGGGGACGGCAAGCTTTTTCCCCTTTTATCAGAGTACGTATCAAAGCAGCCCATAAAATTGAGGCCGAAGCCTCTTCCAGGTCTGTATTGAGCATAGATAGAGTCAATGGCCGCCATAGAGGTTCTATCAAAGGACTAGAACGACCTATAAAGGCCTCGGCGACGGTTTTATCTTTTCCGGCTTTGCGAATTAAGTTTAGGTCTCTGAGATAGTCGATCAACTTGGTTTTTGGAACCCGACGGGATGTATCAAAAAGCCAATAAGGGATTAGGCCCCGATTGAAATGCAAGGCCCAATTTGACCCATTTTTTAAATTTACAAAGGGGAAAGTCGCAGGTGAATGGGTAGTTAGTGTGTCCTGGGCATCTATTTCATGGAGATATTCTAGAGTCCGATTGTAGGCCCCCAGCATCAAGTGGCTGCCATTATCAACTTCTTCCCCTAACGTTTTGTCGTAAAAAGAGCGGCAGCGCCCCCCCGCTTGTGTCGCAGATTCATAAAGGGCGATACGATGGGTCCTTGAACCGCGGATAGCCGTAGCAAGGCCGGATAAACCAGCGCCAATGATGTGCAAAGTTGGGGGTGTGTAAAAAAAACTCACGGCTGAACCATATATTGACGGAGAATAGCCCAAGCTTGTTCTCTCTTGCTCAACTTAAACTTAGGAGCACCTATTTGCCACCCTTTTTGGCGAAGCTTTTCAAAAAGTTGGCGATATACTGCCATCATGGTGATTGCGGGGCGCAGCCCTTTGGGAGAGGTTGATTTTAATAGTTCATCTACTTTGCTGAACCAATACTCAGCTTCATTAGCTAAATCATTAAAAACCTTCTCAAAACCTGGGGTCGAAATTGTTTTAAGAGGGGTAGTAATGGGAATGTTATGTTTATCCAGCAAGTCTTTAGAGACATATAAGCGATCAATTGCAGCGTCTTCATTTATATCCCGGAGGATGTTTGTCAACTGCAAAGCATTTGCTAGAGCAATAGCAAACTCTTTAGCTTCAGAATCACGACGCTTGAAGATAGTAACAGATAGAAGCCCAACTGTACCTGCCACTCTTCTACAGTATTTCATCAAGGTTTCATGGTCGGGTGCATGGACGGGGCCGTCAGCATCCATTTCCATTCCTTGGATCAATTTATGAAGCTCTTCTTTGTCGAGTGAAAAAGTTAAAACCGCTGGAAGGAGCGCGCGGGCGAGGGGCTCTGTTTGCTCTCCCTCATAAAGCCGGTCAATTTCCTCATGCCAATAGGTTAAAGCGGCTTTTTTGCTGATGGCATCTTCGTCGCCATCAGCGATATCGTCCAAGTGACGAGCTAAAGCATAGAGAGCAAACATGGCTTCACGTTGGGGTACAGGCAGTAAGCGCATTCCCCAGTAAAAAGAGCTCTTCGCTTCTTTAACAATGCTATGGACGAGATCAAAATCTTCTTTTGTTGGGGTCATCAGGAGAAAAGCCCCCTCACACCACCGACCATCGCCAGCTCTAGTTTCTCTAATTTGGACAATTCTACCCGTGTGGTAAGAGGGTCATGAATTCTTAGCTTATGAGCAAGCCGTTCTCCGCAAGCCAAGGTGACCGCAGCTTGAGCCCGAAGCCCTCGATTGGAAATCAGATGAGGAAGAACTTTGGCTTGGCTTAATAATTTGTCGACCCCGTCGAGCATCCGGTCGAGCAGGTCACGCATAGGGCCAATTGCAGACTCTGTTAAGAGAGTTCCTGGGGCGATGGATAGCTCTTCAAGCCAGTTGGCCGGGACATAAATTCGATTGATTAGCTTGAGGTCATCACGGCAATCTTGGATATGATTGATGATCTGTAAAGCACTGCTTAAGGCGTCCGATGCATCTCGGGCTGCTGTTGATGTTTCTCCTTGCAAATCAAGGAGGTAACGCCCCACTGGTTGGGCTGAATAGCGGCAATACTCCATCAACTCTTCCCAGGTTTCATACTGCTTTGAAGAAGCATCCCAGCGAAAGGCGGTTAGCAGATCAATGGCGTGATCAGTTGGAACTTTGGTAATGGCTAAACTATTACGGAATTTTGCCGCAGTTTCTGTATTAGCACAGGCTGGTGCTTTACCGAGAACGGTGGCTTCCATTTCATTCAAGAGATGGAGCTTCTGATCTTCAGTTAATGTATCTGAATCCGCAATATCATCGGCGGCTCGGGCATATTTGTAGAAGGCAAGAACATGAGGTTTTTTGTGTTTAGGCAACAGGTTAAAAACGACGGGAAAATTCTCGTCAGTTTCGGTTCTCCCCTGTGGTTTACCCTTGTTCATTCAACTACTCAGATCGTTTATTATTTTAGGTTTTATGATTGGGCCCATATATGACATAGAGTGTAGGTGTTGTACCAGGAATTAACGTCAGGAATTAATGAATGAGCATTCCCTCGTGGGCTGATGAAGTGAGATTGCGAGACCGTGATCGGTTTCTTTGCGCTTTGTTGGCACCTGACCAAACCCGAAACGGCTTGCTGGCTCTCTATGCTTTTAATGGCGAGGTTGCGCGTATCCGTGAAACGGTCAGTGAACCTTTACTGGGGAATATTCGTTTACAATGGTGGCGAGAAACCATAGAGGCTATTTATGAGGGTAAGCCCCCTAACCATGAGATTGCTCAGGCCTTACACCAAACAATTGAGCAATACCATCTTCCACGTGACCTCTTTGATCAACTCCTTGATGCTCGTGAATTTGATATGCAGGACCGCCCGCCAGAAGACATGGGAGCCCTTGTCGCTTATGCCGAAGGCACCGCGTCAACCTTGCAGGAACTTGCTGTCCTTATTGCAAGTGGTCAATCAGGGGGAGGAGCGGCCAAACAACTCGGTATCGCTTGGGCCTTAACAGGTCTCGTCCGGGCAGTCCCTTTTCAAGCCTCCATGGGGCGTACTTTCTTGCCTAATAGCTTGCTTAAAGCAAAGGGCCTTGATCCTCTGCACCTCTCTCCTTCAGAGGAGTTGAATAATGTGGTTGAACTAGTTGCTCAATGTGCCCAAACCGCCTTAGAAAATGCGCGGTCCGGTAAGGCCTGCATTCCCCCAGCATCTCTTGCCGCCATGCTCTTGGCACCCTTAACTGAGTCCTACCTGAAGCAGTTAAGCAAAGTTGGCCACAACCCTTTCGATGCAAAAATGCGTCGGGGAGGGACTGTTAGGCAGTTGAAGCTTGCGTGGTATAGTTTACGAAAAATCTACTAACCCTCAGTCTTTTTCTTCTGAGCTAGATATTTATAAAATGTATGAATGAGGAAATGGGTATTTATTTTCCCCGTAGGTAGCCCGTCGAAATAGTCTTTTTTATAGGTGAGACGAAGCCAGTCCGCATACCAAGTGCACAAGCCTTTTCCCTGTCTAAACGAGTCTTGTAAAGAGTGGTCACGCATATTCATTTTAAGATTTCTAGCGGCATTCCAATAGTATAGCATGGATTCACAGACCATATCTCCGTTTAGGACTTCACCTCTATAGTTGACGCGTATCCGATTTCCTAATTCTTGAAGGCCGTAGCCAATTACTCTTTGGGAGATTGTTAAGGCAATTTCTTCAGGTGTGTGGGCTCCTCCATAACGACTGAGGATAAAAAGGAGAGTCCTGGGGCCACCTGAAGGGAGGCCCTCTTTCAATGCACGGGGAACGATGACACCCGTAATAATTTTCCCTTGTTTGCTAGGAGGGTAGTTAGGGTCATAGATAATGACAACTTTAACCTGAGCACGGATCCGCTGTAGGATATCAGCATTTATCGGAGATTTTTGTCTTAAAAGCCGAAGAGCTTTGAGTGTCTTCCCGACTGCTACTTTGCCAGGAGTGATTTTCATTCCAAATTTTGCACCAGGGTTAAGGGGGATTGCTGAAACCTCTATCCCCTCTTCCCTTGCAGCGTGCTGTAATGCCAAGGCGTTGGCATTCGACGGATTAGCTGGCGATAAAAAGCAGACGAACAGCACCAATGCCAAAAAGCGATATAACATTTTCCCCACCCCTAAAGAAATATAGTTTATGGGGGAAACTACTCATAGGGGATCTACAGAGTCAAAGTTTCTGTGTTTTTCTAGGAACAGATCACTTTGGCATGATGATCTACGTGATCTTTCATGAAGGTGTTCATAAAGTAGTAGCTATGGTCATAACCTGGATGACGGCGTAAGGTGAGGGGATAATTGGTGTCGTTGCAGGCTTGTTCAAGGAGGTCTGGATTGAGTTGTTCATTGAGGAATTCATCATTCAAACCCTGATCAACTAGCACAGGTTTATGATGTCTTTGTTTGCTGGCGCGGACCAACTCGACGGTGTCATGTTTTGCCCATTCCGCTTTGTCATCCCCAATATATCCTGAAAAAGCTTTCTCTCCCCAAGGGCACTTTGTTGGGGCGCAAATTGGTGCAAAAGCGGAAATAGATTTATAAACTTCAGGATATTTTAAACCAAGGGTCAGGGCACCGTGTCCGCCCATGGAATGGCCAAATATACCTTGCCTGTCTACATCAACATTAAGGTCGTTTTTCATCAGAAGTTGGAGTTCATCAGTGACATAAGCCTCCATGCGATAGTTCTTAGCCCATGGGCCATTTGTGGCGTTTATATAGAACCCGGCTCCTGTACCAAAATCCCAATTATCGTCTTCACCTTCAACCCCAGCCCCTCGGGGACTCGTGTCGGGGGCTACCAGAATAATCCCATGCTGCGCTGCGTATTGCTGAGCGCCGCCTTTGATCAAAAAGGTTTCTTCATTACAGGTCAATCCTGCCAGATAAGTAAGGGCTGGGAGCTTGGCTCCCTCTTTCATTTGGGGAGGATAGTATACCCCAAATTTCATTTCGCCTTTAACCGCTTCAGATTGATGGCAGTAATAAACCATCCGTCCATCATGACATGCGTGTTCTTTAATAATTTCCATATCGATTATTCACTCATCAGAAGAAAAATCCGACGTCTGAAACCGCTTGAGGGAAGTTGTGCCTCAGACGTCGGTGGCAGTGATTGGAACAACTACCAGGGAAATTGGTTTTTAAAACTCGACAACTGCTCGGATGGATTCACCATGATGCATCAAGTCGAAGCCTTTATTAATATCGTCAAGGGAAAGCTTATGGGTAATCAAGCTGTCGATATTGATTTTACCGTCCATGTACCAATCTACGATTTTTGGTACATCGGTTCGACCCCGAGCCCCGCCGAAAGCTGAGCCTTTCCAGACCCGCCCTGTGACCAGTTGGAAGGGGCGGGTAGAGATTTCTTGTCCGGCGCCAGCGACACCAATAATGACGCTTTCGCCCCACCCTTTGTGGCAGCACTCTAAGGACTGGCGCATGGTGTGGGTGTTGCCGATGCATTCAAAGCTGTAGTCAACACCCCCGTCGGTGATTTCCGTAATCGCCTCGACTACATCACTAACTTCCTTGGGGTTAACGAAGTGGGTCATGCCGAACTGTTTCGCTAGTTCGACTTTGCCAGGGTTGATATCCACACCAATGATAATGTCCGCGCCAACCATCCGCGCGCCTTGGATGACATTGAGACCAATACCGCCGAGACCGAAAACGGCAACGGTTGAACCTGCAGTTACCTTGGCAGTATTGATGACAGCGCCAACCCCGGTAGTCACGCCACAGCCGATGTAGCAAACTTTATCGAAAGGTGCATCTTCGCGGATTTTTGCCACTGAAATTTCTGGCATGACAGAATAGTTAGCAAAAGTTGAGGTCCCCATGTAATGGAAAATAGGTTCTCCATTGATGGAGAAACGGCTAGTGCCATCGGGCATTAAGCCCTTACCTTGGGTTTCGCGAATTGCTTGGCACAGGTTTGTTTTGCCGGAAAGACAGAATTTACATTGACGGCATTCAGGGGTGTAGAGGGGAATAACATGATCCCCTTTTTTAACGGATGTTACCCCAGGACCGATATCAACAACAACCCCAGCCCCTTCGTGACCGAGAATCGCCGGAAAAATGCCTTCAGGATCGTCTCCAGATAGAGTAAATGCATCTGTATGGCAAATACCTGTGGCTTTCATTTCAACCAGAACTTCGCCCGCTTTAGGGCCTTCTAGTTGAACAGTTTCAATGCTGAGTGGGTCGCCAGCTTTAAACGCGACGGCGGCTTTGACATCCATATTTTGTTTCCCCTGTTGTAGTTCCTAATACCCCTAGTAAGAGGCAAAGAAAGGAACAATGAAAATGATTTGTTTTGATCTGTTAATAGGTTTTTCTAATGAACTTTCTGGAGCGGACTTAACTTAGATAAACATAGAGTCGATATCTAGTTCTTCTGCTGCCTTGAAGAAGTTTTCTGTCACCACTGAGGGGTATTCAATTTCCCCCATTTGCAAACCAACTGCATTGGATACTTCAGGTTCAACAAGCTTAACCATGCAGGTTCCTGGTGGCTCAGAGCAAAAGGCGAAACATTCCCTCGGGACAATACTGGACCAACCACCTGAACGAACATGTGCTGCTAAATTCATTAGGGAATTAGTTTCAATTTGAGGAACGACCTCACAACCTTGCTCGGTGAAAACATTGTCAATTGTTTGACGGTTTTGCATACCTTTGTTGAGCAATACCATCGGAGTTTTCGCAGCTTCTTTCCAGGTAATGCTTTCTTGTTCAGCGATAGGGCTGTTGAGAGGGGTTAAAAGGGAGAGATGTTCCGTATAGAGCGGCATTTCACGGACTTTAGCAACACCAGAACCCGTGAGATAAGAGACGCCAATATCAAGGGAGAAATCTTCAATATCTGTTAGGATTTGTTGGGCGCTGCGATTAACAATTTCAATACTAACCCCAGGATGGTTTTTACCAAATCGTGAGGTCGTGAGGGCGGCAATTGGTAAAGCTGATGGCATAACACCAATGCGCAAAAATCCGGCTAACCCTTCGCGCATCTGGCTAAGTTCTTCTTTTAATTTTTCACTTTCGGAGATGACTCGGTTGGCGTGCTCTAAGACACGGAACCCTTCTTGGGTGAAGCCTGAGAAACGGTGACCTCGTTGAACAATAGGAATTCCCAATTCGTCTTCAAGTTGACGAATAGCGCTTGAAAGAGTTGGTTGCGAGACGTTGCATTTTTCAGCTGCGCGCCCAAAATGCTTTTCCTGGGCCAGTGCCCGAAGATACAAAAGCCGTCGAACGATCATGTCGTTTCTCCCCAAATGAAGCGCGGAACCAACTGCGAACTAGCCCGCCCCTTCATGATCCTTCCCATACCTTTAAGCCACCCAATTTTAATTAATTTAAAAAGAAAACAATTGGTAAGGCATTCATTATTATTGAGCATGTCTTGGTTCAATCAATCCGTCAAGTAGTGTTATTTTGCTCTTTGGTCACAAAAACCCCGGCACTAAAATTAGTGCCGGGGTTCTCTTTTGCAGCGGGAGGTTCTGAGCCAAGGCACGAAAGTTGGGGGGGCTGTACCTCGGCCTTGGGTTTATTCCGCTGGTGCTGGAGCTGCGCTTCTTGTTGCTTCACCAATTTTTTGAGCTTTAAACAAATTGATAGCGTACAAGAGGAAAGCGACGCCAATGATCAAGCCAAAGAACTGTATGGCGTCACCGTAAACCATCCAACCACCTTGACCCCAATCAGCGAACCGTCGAGGCATGCCTGCTGAGCCACCAGCCAACATAACTAGGGCAGCGCCAGTGGAACCAAAGGTGAGCAAGCCACAGGACCAATACCCTAACTTATCCTCGAGAACGCGGCCCGTCATCACTGGGTAGTGGTGATAAATCACGCCCATCCACATCATAGACATGGCAAGGATAACGGTCATGGTATGTCCGCTTTGCCACATGGTGCCGTGGAGTTGGAACGACCAGGCGACGTTTGAAGTGACAACCGCACTTGCGCCATCAAGGATGTAAAGAGTGAAACCCATCAAAGCCATCATCAGACCAGGAGTCATCCTCAAACCATGTTTCATACAAGTTGCAAGAATGGTGAAGATACTTATGGCTGCGCCAATTCCGGTACCCCAGCTCATGATGTTTCCATGGTATGCGAGCGTAGCTGGCAAGTTGGGGAACAAAGTGATGAAGTGGTGAAGGAAGGAGCTGAAGGATGTCAGTAACAAAATCCACAAAGCGAGATTAGCAAGTTTGTCGCTGTAAAGTTTGCGTGTGCCATCTGCCAAATACAAGGGGAGAGTTGCATAGATACCACTGATAACCATCAGCGCCATTGCTTCCATCAGATTGTGAGCGAAGACAAAGAAAGCAAACTCAAAGACCACTGGGCTCGTCGCCCAGGCAACGGCATCGAGGGGGATAATGCCGAAGAGGGCAACCAACACATAGGTGGCGATTATTAAGATTGGAGTTCCCATGATCAACAGAACTAAAGCAGCCAAAACCATTCCCAACATGCCAGGGTCATTTAGAGTACGTGCAGACAAAACAAGGTCTTCACGAACATCCCCAAAGAAAGCCATTTTCAAGACCTGAATAGGATAGAAAATGATCATGGTGTAGAGGACGAGACCAACACCTGTAAACCCAAGTACAAGGGTTTCAAAAGACCATTGTCCGGTTTCAACACCAACGACAGGCAGAGGGAACATCAGAACAAGACTGGTGCTCAAGCCACCGATGAGAATAGCGGCGCTCAAAAGAGCAGCTCCTAAGTTCATGCAGATATAAATAGCAGCAGGAAGCCAGCCTTTAATTGGTTTGCCAGCACAACCGCCGGACCGATGTAGGCCAATTCCCATCATGAGCTGGAATGAGAAAGGGAAAGCCAAAGCAGCGCCATGAGCTGTTAGGGCTTGATAAAAGAAGTGAGTGTCCATGCCCGTTCTTTGGACCAAGGGCATTGCGACGCCAAGCAGACCAGCGATAAAGAGCCAGACGAATGACGTCACGATCATGAGGGCTGGCCAGGAATTAATTTCTTCTAGGCCGTCACTCTCATCAACAGGAAACATTTTGTTGAAAATGGGTGTTTTCTGTAAAATTTTCGTTGCTGTAAGCATTGTAAAATCCTTATCCGAAAGTGATTAGCCTTTAGAGCCAACGACTACGATTTCATCTCTCATCTCATGATGCGCGAGCCCACAAAATTCGAGACAACGGACGAGATAAGTACCCGGCTCGGTAAAGGTGTGGATAAGAGATGTTGGTGATTCCATTCCTGGCATAAGCATCATGGTGAATAAGATGTCGCCATGAGGATCGTAGATGGCAAAGCCGTGCACGGTGTCGTTGCTCTTGCCGGAAAAACGAATGGGCTTTCCTACTTCGATTGTCACTTCAGGAATATCAAAGGACCAGGATTCAGCCGTGAAGTTGACTTCGGTGATCTTTTCACCGGATGCAACGGCTTTTGCTGTTGCCACTGTTGGCATATAGCCAATGCTGGCAATGTTAACGCCAACAAAAACAATCGTGACAAATCCAAGCCACAACCACTCTGCTTTTGCGTAATTGCCATCCCCTGTGGTTGGGTTTGGGTCTGAAAAAGACTTTTTCACGACCACATACATAAATACGACGAAAAATGGAATGAACATGAAAATTGTCATTCCGAAGGCACCCCATCCACTGAGGTATAAGGAATCTAGCATAATTGTATTCCCCCGCTGTTAAACATATTAAAAAAACCCTTCCCCAATTAGAAAGGTTATATATTTATACGTCTAATAAAAGTGGATAACTATTCAAATAAAACTATTGAAATATTAGGTATTTTAATCAACCACTATATTATCATGTAAATAATTAGGGTTAACCCCTGAAAAATGTGTCATATATACTAAATAATTAAAAAAATTTACTGATTGATTGATTTTTTTTATTTAATTGTAGTTGGATGTCGGTTGTAACATTTAGGCTTCGCCGCTTTGGGTGCCTATTTTAAGTACCTTCTGTTTTGTTGTTATATTCATTGTTGAAGGTGCCTAAGTTTTGACTGACCTCATTCGTATTTTTCTTGGTGGGTCTTGCGATGACCTCTAATGACTGCCAACTTTGTGGATTACCAACTCCCACCCCGCCAATTGTTTCAGACAATCATCTGTTTTGTTGTTTCGGTTGTAAGGAGGTATATCGAAATTTTGGCCCTGAAGTATTAGAAACAATTGCGACACCTCAAACGGCTCAAGCTGAAGTTCTTCCACCTGAAGGGAAGGAAGCCTTCCTTCGCATTGAGGGTATGCACTGCTCGTCTTGTGAGATTTTGATTGAGCGTGTTGCTGAAAAAATTGACGGTATTTATTCGGCAAAATCCAGCTATGCCACTTCGACGGTAAAAGTGGTTTATGATCCTGATGTGATAGATGAAGCTGACCTGCCGAAAGCTTTAAAATTCACCGGATATCGGGCGAGGTTAAGCTCAGAGGAAGCTCCTGAATACGATAACCGCTTGGACCTGCTTCGAGTTCTAGTCGGGGCGTCTATGGCAGGGTTGGTGATGATGCTCTATGTGGCATTCTATTATCCAACGGACCTTGGTATTGTCTCTGAAAGTGAAATGGCACCCCTGAGTTGGCTTGCTTTTGGTGTGGTACCTAAAGTGATATTTGCCATTACCACAGGATTGATCCTCTACGTCGGGGCTCCCATCTTCCGAGGGGCCTGGATTGGTTTACGTGCCCGAATTCTCAATATGGATGACCTTCTCGCTATCGCTATTTTATCGGCTTATGGATACAGCGTTGCCCAACTTTATCAGGGCTCCCATGATTTATATTTTGATGTTGCCGCGACGATCACGGCTATCGTCGCCGTTGGGCGCTATTTTGAGAAAACAGCCAAAGCTGAAGCCACGGAAGAACTCACAAAGCTTATGAAAGCATGGGCCCCTAAAGCTCGGATCAGGTGGGGAGGGGATTACAAGCTCTTGGAAATCGAAGACCTTGATCCCGGTGAGTATATTCTGGTTTGGGAAGGTGAGCCTATTCCCGTTGACGGTATCATTGTCGATGGACGAGGGGCCGTAGATGAATCCCTAATGACCGGAGAACCTTTCCCTGTCAACCATGGTCCTGGCGATACAGTGCTGGGGGGATCTGTCGTTGTAGAAGGACAGATCGAAGTTAAAGTCGGCGAAAAGGTTGAAAGCCAGATGGATAATTTGGCTAAAATCCTTTGGAACGTCCAAAGCTCAAATGCGGGAGCTCAAGGTTTAGCCGATCTTGTCGCTCGTGTTTTTGTCCCCGTAGTCCTTGTCCTGGCAGCGATTGTTACAGAATATTCTTATCTTTCGGGAGCCCCCTTAGGGACTGCGCTGCTCGCAGGCCTCGCGACTTTAATCGTTTCCTGCCCTTGTACTTTTGGTCTGGCGATTCCCCTTACCACCGCGGCGGGGGTGAGTGCTGCTCTGCGCCAAGGAATTATTATCACCAGTGCAGATACTTTTGTGAAAGCTCCCCACATTGATATCGTCGCTATTGATAAAACCGGGACACTCTCGACGGGAGACATGTCTGTTGTTGAAGTCATCGGTCCCCAATTGGTGACTGAATATGCTGCTGCTGTTGAGCGCCTGTCGCCTCATCCCATTGCCAAGGCAATTGCTAAGTTGGACGGGAAGCACTCAGCAGATGATTTGAATATTCATCCTGGCAAGGGTGCTGAAGCTACGGTTGGAACTCAAAGAATTGCCGTCGGCAGTCGTTCCCTATTTGCCATTCTAGGTTGGGATATCCCAAAAGAAATTGCTGAGCAAGTCACCGCCTATGCACCGGGTGAAGGGGTGGTTTCCTACGTAGGGTGGGAAGGCCAGATTGAAGGGGCAATTATTACCCGCGATCGTTCTCGTCCTGAATGGGAGAGTGTCATTGACCAACTCAAGGCTCATTGCCGGGTCGTCCTCCTCACCGGGGCTGAGCACCCAAGTGGATATGAAGAACGGGTGGATGAGGTTTTTGCAGGCGTTCCCCCAGAAGGCAAAGCCGCCGTTATTCGCCAGCTCCGTACCCAAGGCACTGTTGTGATGATTGGTGATGGTAGCAACGACGCCCCTGCTTTGGCCGCCGCTAATCTTGGTATCGCCTTTGGTGCCCCCACAGCTTTGGCTGCGGATGCCGCCGATGTGGTGATTTTAGGGGAAAGGCTAGAGCGGATTTTTGATGCGTTCGATCTGATCAACACTATCAGGCGCCGGGTTCGGCAAAACCTTGGATGGGCATTGCTCTACAACGCTACCGCAATCCCCCTAGCGATTACTGGATTACTGAATCCCTTGTTTGCCGCTTTAGCGATGTCAACAAGCAGCCTTCTGGTGATTTGGAATTCATCCAGGTCTCTGCAATCGGGGAATAGTACTGATTCAGACGCAGGGATAAACCCTCGTCTTATTGAACAAGAGTAAGGCAACTCTCATAGAACAACGTTACTGCTAATTGTAGTTGAGAAAGAGCATCCTCACCGATACCTGCATGGCTGGTTGGAGCGTGCATGTGATTATGTTTGGAGAAGGCTGTCATGGTTGTAAACACCCCAAACAGCATTATGGTTACCCCTGCAACCCGCCGTATGGTGAGATTACGCGCAATGCCTCGTAAATACTCATAGCCCTTGCCCATGGTTAACAGCATGGGCAAGGTGCCGATGCCAAAACCAAGCATGAGCATGGCCCCTTGAGTGGGGGTGGCGGAAAGAATAGCGAGGGCTAAAGCGGAATAAACCAAACCACAAGGTAACCAGCCCCAGACTAGGCCCAAGCCTAAAGCGTGAAGGGGGGTTTTAACGGGGAGAAACCGTTTTCCCAGAGGCTGGATATATTTCCATATATACTGTCCACCATTTTCAATCCAAGCAAAAGAACGCCACCACCCGGCGAGGTAAAGCCCCAGTGCAATCATAAAAATTCCTGCGATCAATCCGCCAATGGGAAGAACAACATCAAGGGGAATTCGCGCTGATTGGGAGCCAATAAATCCTGCCAATGCTCCCGCGATGCAGTAACTTATTATTCGACCCATGTTGTAGGTTAAATGGAAGACAACTTGAGAGAATAAAGATTTTTGGGTCGCTTCAGGCGCACCAGAATTGAGGGCGCCAACAATTCCACCGCACATACCGATGCAGTGGGTTGAGCCTATAAATCCTATGGTTAATGCTGTAAAAAACGATAGTTCCACGCCAGCTCCCAAAGCCCAAAATCGCCTTTAGCATTCCCCATAGCTTGAAACTCTGTCAAGCGTTTCCTCTGAAGTGAGGTATTCCCTGTTAAGATGAATTTCCTTTCAAATCTTGCGAGATAAAGCCAAACTAACCGTTGTAAGAAAATGAATTTTGTTTTTTTGGTTGTGAAAATTAATGGGAAAATCACCTCTTAAAGCGGGTAAACTTGCCCTAAAATCAAATATCCTTGATGGGCTGCGTGACGCTGTCATTTTGGTGAATGCCCGTCGTGAAATTGTTGACTTTAACGAGGCTGCTCAAGTCTTTGTTTTTGAAAAACATAAAGGCTCAGACTTGGCCGGTGCTTTTCCGCAGAAAGAAATTCTTGAAGCTGTCCAGAAGGTTTTAAAAGGTAAGAAAGTTGAAAGTTTGGAAGTGATTTTCCCTTTCCCCGTTTCCAAAGTTTTTGAAACCGTTGTGACGCCCTTACCAAGTGGGGTCCTCGACAAAAAGGGCTGGGTGATGTTGGCTTTGCATGATATTTCCGCCGCGCACCAGGCCGATAAAATGCGCTCAGACTTTATTGCTAATCTCAGCCACGAATTAAGGTCGCCTTTAACAACTTTGACCGGTCTGATCGAATCCCTCCAAGGCCCAGCCAAAGATAATAAAGAGATGCAGACCCGGTTTTTAGGAATTATGGAACAAGAGGCCTCCCGCATGCGGCGGTTGGTTGATGATTTGCTTTCATTGTCACGGGTTGAGGCCATTGAGCATATCGTTCCAGAAGGCAAAATAGAAATTTTTGAATTGATCGAAGAGGTTGTTTCCCATTTTGAGCTTCGAGCCCAAAAGAAAGGCATGTCCCTCAGGATTGATGGCAAAAAAGATTGGCCATCTGTCAGGGGAAATTATGATGAAATTTCTCAGGTTTTTGAAAACCTTATCAGTAATGCGGTTAAATATAGTCCTGATCAGTCGGATGTTGTGGTAATCTTAGAAAAAGTGAAACGTATTTCAGCAACTGAAGGTGCAGGTATTGCGGTTGCGATCAAAGATCAAGGCGAAGGTATTGCGCCCAAGCATCTTGAGCGGTTGACAGAACGATTTTATCGTGTGGACAAAGGCCGCTCCCGGGCGGCGGGGGGCACTGGGTTGGGGCTCGCGGTGGTTAAACATATCCTAAATCGACACCGCGGCCGTTTAGAGATTACGAGCAAAGAAGGGAAGGGGAGCGTGTTCACAGTCTATCTGCCCCTTGCTGAAGTAAAAGAAATAAAAAAGGAAAAGGGTTGATCATGGGTGGGGTTCTAAAGCCAGTTGTGCTGGTGGTTGAAGATGAACCAAATCAGGCTGAAATGCTGATTTATAATCTGGAAGCCGCGGGCTATCAGGCGCTTCATGCGCCTACGGGAGAAGATGCTCTAGCTCTGGCAAAAGACCATGAGCCAGATATGATTTTGCTCGATTGGATGCTGCCGGGGATCTCTGGTATGGATGTCTGTCGGGCTTTGAGAAAAAATAAACAAACCGCCCATGTCCCGATCATTATGCTCACCGCCCGTGGCGAAGAGGCTGACCGGGTACAAGGCTTGGATAACGGCGCTGATGATTACGTGGTTAAACCCTATTTACCATCTGAACTCCTGGCCCGAGTTAGAGCCATGTTGCGTCGCATGCGGCCAACGTCAGGCGACAAGATTGAATATGGTGAGTTGGTTTTAGATTTAGATGAGCGCAAAGCCAAATACTTCGGCGATCCCGTCCACTTGAGCGCCACTGAATACCGCATCCTCGCTGCCATGGCCGAAAAACCCGGCAAAGTCTTCTCAAGAGAACGCCTTCTCAACCTCGCCTGGGACCGAGACGCTGATGTTGAGTTAAGAACTGTCGACGTCCACATAAGGAGACTCCGCAAAGCCCTCTCCGCCAACGGAAAAGAAGACCCGGTCAGGACGGTTCGAGGCGCGGGATATTCATTAGCTGAGGCTGGTGAGTAGGATTTGATGTGAGTGGTGGGTAGGTCGGAGTTGAATTAAAAATACCTTTAAACATCAATTATTTATAACATAAATAAAGTATTTTGGTATGTATTGCTGTTGCATTCTATTCTATGAATTAATTTTAAGGAGATAACTTGAGTAGTAATCGAGGTTTTTTTATTGGGCAATTAGTTGATGATCTGGCTTTAATTTCTCATCAAGTAGATAATAGATGTCGCTTGGGACATTTTGACCTTAACCGGATGCTAGAAGATTTTTTTAGAGACGTACTTAATTTATCGATGGGAACTAATCTCGATAATTTGAATAATGAACGCCTAAATGAGCCAGGGATAGACCTCGGTGATGAGCAGTCAAAAGTTGCGTTCCAAATTACTTCACAGTCGAACGCTGCGAAAATTAACAAAACGCTTGAGAAAATTACTGATGAGCAACTTCTGAAGTTTAACCAATTTTATGTGCTTGTTATTGGTGCAAAGCAAAAATCTTATAAAGTAGATATAGTTCAAGCACAACGTGTAGGGTTCCTTGTGGAAAATATCATTGATATCAATGATTTGTGCAAGTTGGCAATAACCCTTCATCCACTCAAACTTCAAGAGTTGCATAGCTTAGTGGCTAAAGAAGTTCTTAGAGTAAGAGTCGAATTAGAGTTGCCAGAGTCTGATGGTACGTTTGCTACTAATTTATATGACCATATAGAAGGTATTCCCGAAATTACCCTCTCAAATGCAACAAAGTTTTATAATGATGACAATGTTCATGGTATTTTTTCCAGCTTGGAAGAAGCTAAGGCGGGCCTTGATGCCTTTGCTATTAAATTATCAAACCTACCCCGCATATCGCGTGAATTTTTGTTAGTGTTACTAGAAAGATCTGATGATGGTTTTAGACCTCGCGCTAATGCAGATGTGATTCAACGTATTTCAAGGTACCCTGATACAGAAGGAGAGTTAAGGCTGCTTTCTGATAAAGGATTCGTCTCATTTGAGCCTCCTGAGGAGCATGATGAATCTCCTTATTGGGCGATTAGCTTCCCGGGTAGTAATAGAGATTTTGAAGAAGCGTTTTACTATTTTGTGACTCTTAATAAATTAAGCTTCCGGACCTCTATTCTTCATCTAGATTTTAGTGCTTTCGGTTAAGTTTTGATGCTGGAATTATAGTAACAATCCCCCTTATTTCTAGTTCGGCCTGTGAGGCCAGAGAATTACGGCGACAGTTTACTATCATAAATTTCTGGAATCTAAAGCCATCGAAGATGGTGGTGCGGGCGGGCGGACTTGAACCGCCAAGACCGTGAGGTCGGCAGATTTTAAGTCTGCTGTGTTTACCGATTTCACCACGCCCGCACTCTTGAGATCCGAAGGATTAAAATCCCCCGTGAAATCGGTGACACCCTATTCAAGCTGGGCTTAGTTCGCAAGGGCAAAAAAACGACTTTTTATCGGTTTATTCTTTTCCCTATTGTCGGGCTTATTTTCCTTGGTTTTCAAAACCCTTTCGAAACGGTATTGGAATCATTGGATTCATAGATTCACAATGCAGATTACTTTCCATTTGACGACATATTTTCCTTACCTTCGTTCTTCCCACAAGATGCTCTGCCTCTTAAAACACTTGGTGGAGTTCTCCATAACGATCCATATGACGAACACCTTCAAAGGAGGGTGACGTTTTTGTGCAACAACCCACATCATATAGTGTGCGGGTGGGTTTTTTGTGCTATATGCGGCGTGTTTTGGGGTGATCGCTTTGAATTCTTGATGAATTTTTAAGGAGAGGCTTATGTCTTTGATTGACGATGATGACTTTCTTGAATTTGTTCGCAATTATGAAGACGGTGATAAAGTCATAATGCGCGGGCTTTACGCGGCACCATTTGTGGTTAAAAAGTACAAAATAAATCCTGAGGAGGTAATAGCCTTTACCTCATGGCACGGGAATCACAAAGCGAGTACGGTTTTTCATTTCCACCCTCAGTTTGACCCAAAAAATATTCGTTCCTATATGGAAGGCCATGATGACGGAAAAGCTCTTCTGGAAGAAGTGAGGGCAGAACGTGATTCTTTAAGCGGTTGGGAATGGCTTGAAATGGTTCGGGCAACAGGCGTTTGGTCAGAAATTATCCAGGCTATCACTACCGCGACCTTGAAACCTGTTGTTGAGAAAGTATCGCGCATGATCGAACAAATATCTTGGGAGAAGACGGGACAACAAGCCGTCTTTAATGGGGTTTCAGCGCGCTCTTTAAGCTTAGCAACCCCGCCAGTTCCTCAACCGATAAAATTCCCGGTGATTTTATTCCCCAAAACCTCGGAGGATAAAGTCGAAGGAATTTCATCAGAATTGGCCAACCTCACAGCTTCTCATGCGATGAAGGGAATGACGGAACCTGTTTCAACAGCCATTCATTAGGCTTTTATGAGGTTTTACGCAGCAAGCTGACCCGCATGGGTTGGGCAAAGGTATGCCCTTTTTCGGTTTTTGTGCTTAAGGCATGAAACGAAGCTTCAATTTCGTCTTTGCGTTCGGCGAAGATGGCGGCGCGGTGCGGGTCGGGTGCAATAATTTTGTCGCGGAAAGCTTCATAACTTTTGCGGAGAATCATGTGGGTGTAGATTCCTTCGGTGATTTGTTCTAGCCCGGCTTGGTCTGCTGATTTTATGGCCTCATAAGCGGCAGCGCGGACTTCTGTTTCGTCATCAACCGGGCGCATCATCTCAAAATGAGGCCCTTCGGCAATGGGTTCGCAAATATAAATCATCCCGCCCTCAACTAACACCCGCGCAGCTTCTTTAAGGGCAATCGGCATGCCTGTTACTGGAACGTGATGCAGGCTATTAAAAAAAATTACGTTATCGAAACAACTGTCGTCAAAAGGAAGATCAAGTGCAGACCCTTCTAGATATTGTTCATCCTTTTCAAGGGGGTGAGCTCGTGCGCTTGCCAATTGAGCTTCTGAGACTTCTAAACCAATGACATGGGCACCATTTCGGGTCATGGACCGGACCAAAGCGCCATCGCCACAGCCAACATCAAGAATCTTCGCCCCGTTTAATTTGACGTGTTCGCGTAGGACATGGCTGTTTTGCTTAATTTTCATTACTCTTTTTGGTCCCTTGATGTGTTATATGATTCGCGAGTTAAGTAAGCTGATTGAGTGAATAAACTAGACAGGGAAATCCTTTTCGTCATGGAAAATTATCAAGATATTTGTGATTCGGTTCGAGCACTCTGCAGCCAATACCCAGGAGAATATTGGCGAAAATTGGATCGTGAAAATGGTTACCCTACTGAATTTGTCCGTGAATTAACAGAATCGGGTTTTTTATCTGTCCTGATTCCTGAAGAATATGGGGGGGCTGGTCTGGGCGTTGAAGCTGCCGTGGCAATCATGGAAGAAATTCAAAAATCAGGCTGTAATGGTGCGGCTTGCCATGCCCAAATGTATATTATGGGGACGATTTTGCGCCATGGGAGTGATGAACAGAAACAGCATTACCTTCCCAAAATTGCTGCCGGAGAACTCCGCTTACAAGCTTTTGGTGTCACGGAACCGACAAGTGGTACCGACACTACGCGTCTAAAAACCACCGCTGTAAGAGACGGGGATAGCTATATTATAAATGGCCAAAAAGTCTGGACGTCACGGGCGGAACATTCAGACCTCATGCTTCTCCTGGCACGGACCACGCCACGAGATAAAATTGAGAAACGTCACCAGGGCTTGTCGGTCTTTTTAATCGATATGAGGAACGCAGTCGGTAATGGCCTGACCATTCGTCCCATTCCAGTGATGATGAACCACAATACGACCGAAGTGTTTTTTGACGATTTGAGAATCCCTGCTGATAGTTTGATCGGCGAAGAGGGTAAGGGGTTTCGGTACATCCTTGATGGTATGAATGCTGAGCGGATTTTAATTGCCGCTGAATGTATCGGTGATTCACGATGGTTTATCGATAAAGCCTCAAAATACGCCTGTGAGAGAGAGGTTTTTGGCCGTCCTATTGGGCAAAATCAGGGCATCCAGTTCCCCATGGCGCGGGCTTATGCCTCGACTGAAGCTGCAAACTTGATGGTCAAAAACGCAGCGGCCTTGTTCGATGCTGGGCAACCTTGTGGTGCAGAAGCTAATATGGCTAAGCTCTTGGCTTCTGAGGCCTCTTGGCAGGCAGCTGAAATGTGTCTCCAAACCTTTGGCGGCTTCGGGTTTGCTGAAGAGTATGATATCGAACGGAAATTTCGAGAAACTCGACTTTATCAAGTGGCCCCTATTTCTACCAACTTAATCCTAACCCATATTGCCGAGCATGTTCTCAAGCTGCCTAAATCATATTAAATTTTAACAGTATACCTTTGGTCCCTTGGCGAAGAGGTTTTGTTTTTGATAAAGTGGTTAAGTGGATGAACAACATCTGTGTTGTTATTTGCTGACAACTAAGTTGCGAGGGACTTGTGGACGCAGCCGCTTTATTAGATATCTATGACGAAGCCCACGACGAAGCGATTTCCCGAGGTGTTGATGGGGAAATGGCTCATAATGAAGCTATTACCGCAGCCTCAATGATGCTGGCGGCGATGGAGGGGGTTGAAGATGAAGAAGCGCGCCACCAAATTGAAGAACTAATTGCAGAACAAGGGTAAAATTATAATTCTCTGACTTTGCAAAAAAAGTTAAAGTGTCTATTCTTTTTTAATCACTATATATAGTGCACTTAAAAATTGCGCAGGCGTAGTATTCGTGGTTGTTATGAATTTTAAGGTTTTTCGAGATGAGCCCAACAGGGAATAGCGCAGGCGACCTTATTGCAGGACTCCAGGATGATTTTATTGATGAAGTTCGTGAAATCCTTGAAGCTCTGGAACTCCAAATTGGGCATGCTCAAGATAATGGCGAAAGTGCAAAAGCTTTTTTAGATTCTGCTATGCGGGCTGCAGTTCTGTTGCAACGGTCTATTGCTTCTCCCAAGGGTGAACTCATAAAGACTATTGCTACGAGGATGCAGGATTTCCTTGCAGGCGTGCATGGGGCCACGGCGCGGACTTTTGCTGATGTGCAAAAATTTATGGACGTTCTCTTAGATATTGTTAATGGCGAAGTTGATGAAGAAGCAGAGTCTTCCTCTTTGGTTCGTTCCTTGCCAGCAAAAACGGGTTTCTTGCCTGAAGATGTAGAAGTGCGTGATGTCGAGGTCATGTTGGTGATGCCTCACGGTGCTGCGACCAGTTATGTCGAACGAGAAATGCAACAGTGTGGTTATCGTACTTCTGTTGTTGAGGATACCTTACACGCCCTTCCTATGATTGTGAGAGTTAGGCCGGACTTTGTTGTTGTTTCTGCCATGATGCCGGGTTTGGATGGGATTGATTTGGTTATTGGTTTGGCTTCAATGCCGGCTACTCGGAATATTCCATTTGCTTTGTTGACTAGCCTTGATGACGATGATGAGTCTTTAAAACTCGTTCCTAAGCATATCCCCGTCATTCATAAGAGCGGCAAGTTTGGTGATGATCTCGCTGATGCACTTAGTAACGTTTTCCTTATCTAGGGTGATCTAAACCCTATGGAACTGCCCTTAAACGATCTCCTTGTTGTAGCTTTGGAGCAAGCTGTTGCGGCTCCTTATTGTTCTAGCCGCTTAGCTGATGCCGGGGCTAGGGTGATTAAGATTGAACGGGAAGAAGGGGATTTTGCCCGCAAATATGACAGCGTTGTCCACGGGGAAAGCGCTTATTTTGTTTGGCTCAATCGGGGTAAGGAGTCGCTCATCCTTAATATTAAGGATCAAGAAGACTTTAAGCTGTTGGAGAAAATGCTGGAGCGAGCTGACGTCTTTATCCAAAATCTTGCGCCTGGGGCGACTGAACGTGCAGGGCTTGGGAGTGAATCCTTAAGAAATAAATATCCACACCTGATTACCTGTGACATTAGTGGGTATGGTGACTCCGAGGCCTTTCAAGACATGCGGGCCTATGATTTACTGGTTCAGGCAGAAACAGGACTTTGTTCCGTTACCGGAACGCCTGATGGCCCAGGTCGGGTTGGTGTTTCTGTTTGTGATATAGCTGCGGGGATGTATGCCTATCAGGGAATCCTGGAAGCCTTGTTCGAACGAGAGAAGACCGGACGAGGGAAAGGTGTCGAAGTCTCCTTGTTCGATGGTATGGCAGATTGGATGGCTGTTCCTTTACTGCATGCAAATTATGGCGGCAAAGCCCCTGAGAGAGTTGGCTTACGCCACCCTTCTATCGCTCCTTATACGGCCTTTAGAACCGGAGATGGCGATGAAGTTGTGATCTCAATCCAAAATGAAAGGGAATGGGCTCGATTTGCTGAAGATATCATGGAAAATAAAATGATGTCCCAGGAAGGCCCTTATAAAGATGCCGCTAGCCGAATGAAAAACCGGGATGTACTAGAAAAGCAAATTGCTGAAATTTTTGCTAAGGTATCTACCTTAAATATCTCTCGCAGATTAAAACAAGCCAAAATTGCCTTTGGGCAAGTTAACCAGGTGGTGGGGCTGTCTAACCACCAAGCTTTGCGGAGAATAACTGTTGAGAGTCCCAGTGGCCCTGTTGATCTCCCTGCTCCTCCAGTGAAATTTTCTGGTGAAACCCGTTCTTATGGTCCAGTACCCGGAACGGGAGAACATTCAGAACGAATACGAAATGAGTTTCTAAAAGACAATTAAAACAGGAACTAAATATGCCTGAAGATATTTCTATACTTAAAGAATGGGTTGGGAAAACTGAGGAAAAAATTGATCTTATCACGGCATGGCCTCTTGCGGCTCTCTCAGCAACCTTAAATAGGAACGATCCGCAACCATATGAAGGTTCCCCAGTTCCTTGGCCCTGGCATTGGCTCTATTTTCTAGAAACGCCGCTTCATTCAAAACTTTCCAATGATGGGCATCAAGGGCGAGGAGATTTCTTGCCAGCTGTAACCTTACCGCGCCGTATGTGGGCCGGGGGGCGAATGTCGTTCCATCAGCCATTGTTGGTCGGACAACAAGCCGTTAGAAAATCAACTATTTTAGATGTTTCCGGTAAGCAGGGAAAAGCCGGTGAACTGGTTTTTGTCGTTGTTCTTCATGAGATTTTTGTTGGTGATGCTCTAGTGATGGCTGAGGAGCACGATATTGTTTACCGTGAGGAAGCTAAGCCGGATGATATTGTCGCAGCTCCTCTTCCAGCACCTGCCAAAGCCCAATGGTCTCGTACAATTCAGCCAGATGAAGCCCTGCTTTTCCGGTACTCTGCCCTTACTTTCAATGGACACCGAATCCACTATGACCTTGATTATTGTCGTGATGAAGAAGGATACCCTGGTTTGGTCGTGCATGGTCCCTTAACAGCAACACTCTTGCTTGACCTTGTTCGTCGGGAGTATCCAGAACGTGAAATTACTGGGTTTGATTATCGGGCAACCCGACCTTTATTTGCAATTGGTGATTATCAGGTGCAAGGCCGGTTCGAGGAAGGTGCGAACGAAGCTTTGGTTTGGGCCCTCGATTCTGAAGGAGCCCTTTGTATGAAGGGAACCGTGAAGCTCCGGTGAAGGCCGATCTTATCATTGTCCTTGGGGCTCAGGTCCTGAAAAACGGTGAACCAAGCCAAACCCTTACACGCCGAGTATTAAGCGGTGTTGCACTATATAAACAAGGAATATCCCCACGAATCCTTATGTCAGGCTGTGCCTCGAGAGGGACAAATGTACCCGAAGCAACCGTCATGGCAAAACTTGCTATCAAAGTGGGGGTTCCAGAAAATACCATTCTAGTAGAGCCAGAAGCTAGAAACACATTTGAAAACCTTGCTAATAGCCAAACCATAATGTTGGAAAACGATTGGCAAAATGCTTTGGTAGTCTCTGATGATTGGCATTTGCCACGGGCGAAATTTTGCGCAGAAAAACTCAATTTATCTGCTAATTTCCATGGGGCGGTTGCTCAAGGCTATGAACAAGGAAAAGTAAAGAAAGCTCTTTCTAAAGCCCGTGAAGCCATTGCGATGATAAAATACCGCCTTGCTTATTAGAAACGGTATCGTAATAAACTAAATGCGTTTGCGGAATTTTGGAACTTTCATTTTGCGATATTCTTGCAAGCCGCGCCCCTTTTTTTTGTAAGCCGTTGTTGGGCTTGACGAACCGCGTAGAGCTTTCAAGTGTTCCCCTATTTTACTTTTTTGCCTTTCTACTGTTGCCCTTGCTTGTCGGCTTTTCATAAATTTGTTTACCAGTGTGGAGCGATCAAAGTCCACGGGGACAATATAAGGGTTTGATTTCTCTTCTACCCGGGCGGATTGAACTGCAGGTTCATCATGTTGAATTTCATTCCATAAACCAAGGACACGTTCTTTGTATCTCATTCCTTTTTCAGGCGTACCTGAATGATAATAGGCCGTCGCCTGATTCCAGGAACCATTGCTCTTAAACAGGCGTTTTAGAAAAGAAGCGCTATATTCTGCGTTGCTTTGGGGGTCGAATGCTTCATCTAAGGAATCGAAAGCGTCTGGGTGATAATAGAGATTAATTTGCATGCAGCCGACGTCAATATTTTTAATTCCCTGAGCTTTTAACTCTTTTACCGCACGAATTGCTGTGGATTTAGATGGGTAGTAATTGCCTTTCCCTTTAGCGGTAACGGTCCAAGGCCAGGCAATAATTTCCTTCTTCTCTTTATCCCACCGACCGCTTTCCGCAATAGAAATAGCGGTTAATAAGTTCTTAGGTATATGGTTTAAACGTTCTTGTTGATTGGTGTGCTTACGGCAAATAGTTTCATTAAAAACAGTATCTTGGTAGGCATTCACTGGCATGGAAACAAAACCTATAGCTATGGTTGCTGCTGCTAGTATAAGAGTTCTGAATTTGAATGACATATCCTGTCGCCTTTAGCATAAAATTTAATCTACCAAAGATGATGCAGATAACGTGCCAATTACGATTTTTAAAAAAAATTAAAAAAGTTGACTAATTTAGTAAGTTTTTAGTTGCGTCCATCTCGCAACAAGGTTATAACAGTTTCTAGCAGCCAGATGGCACCCCCCCCGCCATCGACATGCTGCTAACTTGGACGTTTCCTCCCAAGCTAGGGCCACACCTTATGGTGTGGCCCCTTTTGGTTTCTGAGCTATAAGAACAAATGGAAGTAGTGTTCGCTTTGTAAGAACGTTTGGTCTTATTCTTTAGGCAGTGATTTATTGGCGTCGCCTAAGGGGCGCATTAAGAGGACGGTATCAACCCACCGGCCGAATTTAAACCCAACGGCAGGTAACAACCCAACTTGCTCGAAGCCTGCTTTGACATGAAGTTTAATCGAGGCGTGGTTGTTGGGTTCCCCGATCACAGCAATCATTTGCCTGAAACCCCGTTCGGTACATTCATCAATCAAGGCATTGAGTAACAATTTACCGATTCCCTTTCCTGTGGCTTCAGGAGAGAGATAAACAGAATCTTCGACAGTATGACGGTAGCCACTCCTGCTACGATAAGTCCCGGCGTAACCATAACCGATAATGTTGCCTTCCAATTCAGCAACTAAATAAGGATGGTTGCCTTTGATTGTGTTTTGCCAGCGCTTGGTCATTTCAGCAGAATCCGGAGCGACTTCTTCATAAGTCGCCGTTGTCGTGTCCACATAGTGGGCATAAATCTCACAAATAGCCCCCAAGTCTTCTTTTTTGGCGGCTCTAATATTGGTAGTATTTTCGTTTGTCATGGTCTTGTTTAACTTTTGTGAGGCCTGCTTGCACAAGTGGGCCATTAGTTTATCTGCGGTTTCTTTAAGTTTTTCCAGCCCTTCGGTTCGCTCAATTGTTCGTTCATCCATATAGAGGTCACGGTTTACCTCGATTTGAAGGGCGTGAACATTTTCCTCAGGCTTCCCATAATGTCGGGTGGTAAAGCCGCCAGCGTAGGGGGTGTTTCGGGTCACAACGTAGCCTAAACCTTTGAGAAAGACTTCGGTTTCATCAATAACAAAGCTATCGCACGATGCACCGTGGCAATCGCCTAGAACAAAATCTACCCGTTGGTTTCCCGCATCCCGGTCCATTGGCCCACCGATGGAAGGCATAGAGTGACAATCAATCAGCACGCAGGCGCCAAATTTTTGTTTCGTTTTAGAAATTAAATTCTCTAGCGCTTTGTGATAAGGTGTGTAAAGAGCCTCAATCCGCTCACGAGCCTCATCAAACTCAAGCTTATCTCGATAAATTATTTCGCCGCTTGTCACCACTTTCGCAATGGTACCAAGTCCTGCGGAAACACGCGGGGTATTGGTGTCAACATAATCGGGCAGGGGAGTTGAGAACATCGTCTGGTCTAGTTCATACGGTTGGCGGTTAGGATCAACATAGGCCCGAGGAAAATGAGCGCAAAGCATGGGTGCGCCATAGTTTGGGGCGTTTTGGTAAACCTCATCAATAAATGAATCCTCAGAACGGCGAATGTTGGTTCCATCCAAACGTGAAGAATCGAGAAATGCTTGAGGATAGGCTCGCCCGCTGTGGGGGGAGGCAAAAACCACCGGTGATGTTTGGGAGCTGGGGGTTAAAATACTGTACGGGGCCTTTAGCAGAGCTGCACCAATCAGTTTTTCTTTCCCACTTGTATGCGTTGTCATTTGATCTGTTCCCAAACTTCTATTGCTTACTCTGGTAAAGCCCAAGGGCTTTATATGCAACGATTATGTGGGAATATTAATGCTAGCTAATAGGAGGAGGTATCTCCTATCTGTTGATTGGGAAGGAATTATCCCAAAACCCCCCTTGCAAAGCCAAACTGATCCGGTATAAAACGGCCCTTCAAGATAAGGGCGTATAGCTCAGCGGGAGAGCGCCTCGTTGACATCGAGGAGGTCGTTGGTTCAATCCCAGCTACGCCCACCATGAAAACCCTAGCGGAAACGCTGGGGTTTTCTGCTTTCTAGCTAAGTATTAACTACTTTCGCTCTATCCATTTCCCCGGTGGCACACCTGTCCAGCGTTTGAAAGCCCGACTAAAGCTGGCGGGGTCAGAAAACCCTAGCATATAGGCGATTTCGCTGAGCGAGCGATCACCAGATTGGAGGTATTCCATGGCGGCTTCTTTGCGGAGGATATTTAGTTGTTCTTTAAAAGAAGTATCAAGCTCGGCTAATTTTCGTTGCAGGGCGCGTTCGGTTAGGCCGAGTTGGGTGGCTATGGCGGTAAGTTCCGGGGTGCCTTGTTGGAAGGACTTCAAAATAAGTTGGCGCAATTGCAACAGGAAGGGGGTTGTTCCGGTTAGGCGTGAGAGGATTTTTTCTGCATGGGAATCAAGAAGGGCACTCAAGGTTGGGTTGGCTTGTTGCAGGGGTAAACCCAAGGTTTGGTTGTCAAACACCATGGTGTTTTTCGGGCTGCCGAAGGTTGGGGTGATTTTGAAATAAGCTAAGTAAGCACTTTGATCTGCGGGAGCTTTGTGGGTGAAATTAACTTGTTTTGGGAGGATATCGCTCCCTGTGATCCAGCGAGAAAAACCGATTAGACTAGCAACAATGGCTTCGATGCGCTCTTCCCGGCAGGGGATGGTGCGTTCAACAAGGTCGTAGGTGAGTTCAGCCCCATGAGAGGTAAATTCCACCTCTAGAATACCGCCATCACCGACAAGAGTAGCAAAGCGTGATGCGCTCTCTAAGGCATCTTTCAATGTGGCGCAGGTCATAAGCAGATGACCTAGGACGCTAAAAGAGCCAGGGCGAATATGCTCTCCAACCTGCAAGCCGATTAGACGATTCCCTGTGGTATCTTTGGCGCTTTGCCACACCTTGGTGACCACTTCGACGGGCAGACGTGCATCAGGATCACTTAAATCGCTTTGGCTTAACCCTGCTTGTTCAAGCAGTAGATATTTATCCATAGCTGCACCTCCTTGGCTGGCGAAAGCATCCAGCAGGGTGTTCATATAACTAGCCGAAACGGTCCTTTGGGTGGTGCTTTCGGTCAAGAAATTGTCGCCTACAGTTAGTGACGGAGGTAAATGTATAAGGCAGGATACTCAACAAAATGGGACATTCTCAAGTAAAGAGAGGCCCGGAGGTTAAAAAACAATAGGGAACAGGGATTTTATGAGAACCATATTGATCACCGGTGGTGGCGGCTATATTGGTCGGGAGCTGATCAAACGCTTAAGTGAAGAAGCGGGGGATGGGTTTCGCATTGTGGCGGCAGACGTGCGCGAGGTCCCTGAACAAGACCGGTTACCAGAAGCCGAATATGAAACTGCCGATATTCGGGATCATGGATTTAAAGAATTAGTGCAACAGGTCCAGCCTCATGTGGTTGTTCATCTTGCCTCGATTGTCAGTGCCGGGGGTGATCCGGAGTTTGAGCATTCTGTGGATGTGTTAGGCACTAAAAACGTTCTGGATAGTTGTTTGGCGGCTGAAGTTGAACAGATTATCGTTACCAGCAGTGGGGCCGCCTATGGCTACCACGCTGATAGTCCCGAATGGCTCAACGAAGATCATCTCCTCAGAGGGAATGAAGATTTCGCCTATTCCCGCCACAAGCGCATGGTTGAGGAGCTGTTAGCGGATTACCGACAGAAGCACCCAGAGCTCAAGCAACTTATCTTCCGCCCGGGCTCAGTTATTGGTGAAAATGTGAACAACCAAATCACCGCCCTTTTCGAACGCCCTTTTATTTTGGGAATCGCTGGCTCTGATTGTTCCTTTGTCTTCATTTGGGACCGGGATGTGGTGTCGTGCATGGCTAAAGGGATACTTGAGAGTAAAGAAGGGGTTTATAATCTCGCCGGAGATGGGGCGATGCCCATGCGCGAGATTGCTAAAGTTCTTGGCAAACCCTATCTCTCCTTACCTGCCAGTTTTGTTGGCACTGTGCTAGGTGGAGTTCGCGCCTTGGGGCTTGGTAAATTGGGGCCGGAGCACGTGAAGTTCCTCCAATATCGTCCTGTGCTCAATAACGCCAAACTGAAAACCGAATTTGGTATTACCCTGGAGAAAACCAGCCGAGAAGCCTTTGAGCTTTTCCGTAAAGCACGCTTTGGAGGTGAAGGATAATGAAATATTTTATTGCAGGTCTTGCCTTTTTCCTAGGGAACGCTTCCATCGCTTTTGCCGAACCAGCCTCAATTGAGGCCGCTAAGGGTAAGGATCTTGTGATCAAAATTCTGTGGACCTTACCGGTGGATTTGGATTTGTTTTTGACCGACCCCGGCGGGGAAACGGTTTATTTCGCCAACCGGAAAGCAAAAAGCGGCATTACCATGGGGAAAATGGCGGGGTGCGCTGAGGTTAAGATGGGTGCTTCTCCATATGTAGAGACCATTGTGATTCCAAAAGCGGTACAGGGGCTCTATCGGGTCAGTGTTGATTTCATAAAAGACTGCGGCAGTAAAGCTGTACAGGCGGGGTTTAGAGTACATCTCCTTGAAAAAGGCGGACAAAAGCTCTTAGGCCAAGGGGAATCAAAAGTGAAATACAGGTTGCTGGATACAGTGGGATGGGAGTTCGAAATAAAATGAGAAAAATGATATTCACAGGATTGTTGCTGGCATCTCTTGCCGGAGTGACCTCAGTTCAGGCCAGGGAAATAACGGTTTCAGTTGTTGATGAACAAGGAAACCCTGCGCCTTTGGTCATGGTGACTGCCATTCCAGACAATGGGGAGAAAAAATCGGGAGTTGTTTTCCCAGAGGAAACCGTTTTTACAGATAATAATGGCATCGCCAGAGTAGAGGCTCCTGATAACGCAAAAGGAAGTATTCGCCTTCGTAAACAGGGCTTTGCCGATGGTGAAGCTGATTTTTCAACGTCGGAAACAGATAAATCCCTCACCATCGTTCCTGAAACCGATGTAAAGGCTCTTGCAGAGAGTACGCCGGCTAATGCCTGGTTAGCGGTGATGGATTTAGGCAATGAAAACCTCAAACAGCACTTCCGCCTCCAATGTGGTTTTTGTCATCAACAAGGAACGCCCAATACCATAGAAGATCGAACTGAGGAAGAATGGGAGAAAATCATTGACCGGATGATCCGCTATGGCTCGCGTCTTCGCTCTTCTGCTCAAAAGAAGCTTCCGGCCATGCTTAAGGCCGAACATAAACGTTTGGTCGCTAATCCATCGTTGATTCCACGCGTTAAACCATGGGAAAACCACTTGGAAAAGGTTCAAGTGAGGGAATGGGCGCTGGGAGATGGATCGTCTCAGCTCCATGATGTTTTTGTGGCAAGTACTGGGTTGGTTTATGCTGGTGATAATTTGCAAGACAACCTGATAGAGCTTGATCCCAAGACCAATAAATCAGTAACCCACAAAATACCTAAACGACCTGGAGATAAGCTCGGCGGCAATATCGGTGGTCGATTGACCAATTACCCAGGGGTTGGGACCTATGTAGGGCTTCATTCACTGGACGAATCTGAAGTAGATGGGCATCTGTTTTTAACCGGATCTGATAGTAGCCGGTTAGTTGAGTTCGCTCCCGAAACGAAAGAATTTATTCTTTATGATCTGCCAGATGGTTTTTATCCGCACACTGTGCGCATCGATCAAAAGGACCGGGTGTGGTTCACAATGGCGGTAAGCAATCAAGTTGCTATGTTTGATCGCAAAACCAAGACTTTCAAGTTTTATGATCTCCCCGCACGTAACCTCAAAGAAAAGGCAACGATTTTTGCTCTCCCAGTGGTGTTGAAGTTGGCTAATTGGGGGGTTCCCATCCACAAGATGCCTATTGATGCCCAATCTGGTGGCCTTCCCTTACCTTATGGAATTGAGATCGCGCCGAGTGGCCATGTGTGGTTTACCCGCTTGCATAGCGATGAGATTGGTCGGGTTGATCCTGATACAAACGAGATAACCTTCTTCAAAACGCCATTTGTCAGCCCTCGCCGGATGCGGGCGGATGCTGAAGGTAATTTGTGGATCACGGTCTTTGCTGAAGGAAAATTGGCGAAATTTGATCCTAAAGCTGAAAAATTTACCCTCTATGAGCTGCCAACCGAACCTTTAGGGAGCGAAACGCCATATTCTCTTAATGTTGATCGAAAGCGAGGCATCGTATGGATTAATGGAACGGCCTCTGATTCGATGATTCGTTTCGATATCGCAACTGAACGTTGGAGGGTTTATCCTCTGCCGAGGCGTCGGACCTTCACCCGGGATGTGGATATTGCCGAAGATGGCTCAATCTATACTTCAAACGGTAGTTTCCCAGCCTGGCATATTGAAGATGGTCAGCCGACGATTATCCAGATTAAGGCGGAGGAATAGTTGATGATTGAACTATCTGAAATTAACTATGACCAAGGTCAGCAGATGACCTTGAACCTCGTCCTGGCGGTTATGGTGTTTGGTCTTGCGTTGGATATACGGATTGAGGACTTCAAACGGGTTTTTCGCCAACCCAAAGCCCCGGTTGTCGCTTTGGTGGCGCAATTCTTCTTGCTTCCTGCAATAACCTGCCTTTTGACATTACTAATCGATTTGCCTCCGGGTATTGAATTAGGGATGATTTTGGTTGCGGCATGTCCTGGAGGAGCGGTTTCTAATTTTATTACCTATTTAGCCCGAGGCAATGTGGCTCTTTCTATTAGTATGACGGCTTTTTCTAGCCTGATTGCAATTTTTATGATGCCGTTTAATTTTGCTTTTTGGGCTAGCTTTAATAGCGAAGCTACGGAACTACTACGTGCTATTGATGTTAGTGGTGTTGATATCTTTAAATCATTGCTGATTGTTCTCGCCGCTCCTTTGCTCTTAGGTCAGATCGTAGCGAACAAACTTCCTAAGGTGGCCGCGATTCTCCATAGAATTTTGCGCCATTTATCGGTGGTTGTCCTTTTTGCTTTCATTGGGATAGCTGTCTTTAAAAATATGGATGCCTTTGCCAAATATTTTTTCTTGCTGTTTGTCTGTGTTTTAGCCCACAATGGAACCGCGTTGGCTTTGGGTTTCGTAACGGCAAAACTGGCTGGATTAAAAGGGCGTGACACACGGGCAGTCACGATTGAGGTAGGAATTCAAAACTCCTCTCTCGCCATTGCCATTATATTTTCTCAATTTGATGGGCAAGCTGGGATGGCCTTGATCGCGGCTTTCTGGGGAACGTGGCATATTGTTTCAGGTTTAGCGATTGCGACAGCCGTGCGTTTGTTTGGGAAAGACGACCCAGACCCTTATGGTCTTGGTATTAATCCATGACCTCAAAGGCTATTTTTTTCTATCTATCGAGCTTTATCGCCTTTATCTGTGGTCACTCGGTCAATTATTCGGTGATCATGTATTCTCAGGACGTTCTGGGCTCAGATTTGCTTTCGGGAATCGGCTTCGGACTATGTTTTGGCCCGCCAATTATATTAGGTTGGTATGCCGGAGTCCTTTGTGATCGCTTAGCTCCAGGGCGTTTGATCATCTATAGTCAACTTACTTTTGCTCTTTGTGCTTTGGTATTGTGGGTAGCCGATCAATGGGTCGATCTGCTGGGGATGAAGGCCGCTGTGGTTAACTTTGGGGCTTTTCTCGCTGGATGTGGCTGGTCGTTCATTGCACCAGCTCGGTTTGCCGCTTTGGGGCAGATTATCTCCCAGGAGTCTCTTCATGGGGCAACCGTGGTGCTTAATTTATTGACTATGTTAGGTTTTGGAATTGCACCAATCCTGATCGCCATAACTTACTCTAACGTGGGTTGGTCTGGCGTCTTTTTAACTTTAGGTGCTGGTTTTATCTTCGCGACAGTTTTAGTGCTTTTTGTTCCAACATTTGGCAACAGCAAGGTCCGCAAACATGCCTATGAGGAAGTCAAGGAAGGTTTGCGGGCTGTGGCGGCGAAGCCTATCTTGCTTCAGCTCCTCCTGGCTTCAGTCTTGGCCTATACATTGATGGGACCCATGCAAGTTTTGTTGCCACGTCTCGCCAGTAGTCAATTAATGCTGAGTGATTTAGAGCGTGGAAGTTACTTAGGCATTCTAGCCATTGCCCTGATCATCGGCGGTGTTCTCTGCATGATTTTAAAGCGGTGGCTTCATGATGGTATGACGATTTTGCTCGGTGCTATAGCTGCTGGAGTGGCTGTTATTACTTTGTCGCAAATCAACCTGCCCATGGCCTCTGGTGTGGTCTTACTCTTAGCGGGTACCGTCGGTGGTTTAATCGTTAGCTTGATTGTTGCTGGGTTGCAGGCTGAAGCGGCTCCAGAGGTGCGAGGGCGAGTGATGAGCATGTACACTATCACTAGCCAAATCGTTCCTGCAGCCTCGGGGCTAGGTGCTGGGGTGCTATCCCAATATCTTGGGGTTGTATGGGGTTTGCTCATATGTGGTGGGTTTATTGTCACTGTGGCTTTGCTAAGCCTTGGCAAGCTTGGCGTCGTCCGAGCCTATAATCGGGTCTAAATTGGGGTGGCTGAAATGTTTAAAGGCAAAACGGTTCTGGTATCTGGAGCAGGGGGAGGCTTAGGCCAAGCTTTGTGCCTGAGGTTTTCTAAAGCTGGGGCCAAGATTGTTGCTCTGGATATTATACAAGAAGGCTTGGACCACTTAGCTGACCAAATAAAATCAATTGGGGGAGAGGTATTTACGGCACTCTGTGACATTACTGATGAAACCGCTTGCAAACGTATCTCTGATGAAGCTGGGCCTGTTGATATCATTATCAACAATGCAGGTATTACCCACTTTAGCCGATTCTCTGAGATGGAGCCCACTACGGTCCAAAAAGTGATGACAGTGAATTTCTTTGGTGCTGTTAATCTCACTCATGCCGTTTTACCGTCAATTTTGGAACGCAGCGGCAGTGTTGTTGCCATTTCAAGTGTCGCTGGGTTCTCACCGCTTTATGGACGGTGCGGTTACAGTGCCAGCAAACACGCAATGCAGGGTTTTTTTGATAGTCTTCGCTCAGAAGTTCGGGAAGCAGATGTCCATGTGATGATGGTTTGCCCGGCTTTCATTGCTACACAAACCAGTGGTGGAAGTAAAAGTGGTAATACAGCCCGCCCGGGGTCCGCTACGCAAACCGCAGGGAATCCCCTCACTCCTGAAGAAACGGCTGAAGCAATATTTAATGGATTAGCCCAAAGAAAAGAGTTTCTTGCCGTCGGGAAATTAGCAAAGACAGCTTTTTGGGTGAATAAGTTGTTTCCAAAGTTATTTGAAAAGATAATGATAAAAAAAATGAGGGTGGAGATTATGGGAGCTTCAGGTTGAATTGACTAAACTCAAGGTAAATTTTTTAAATTTAAGGTCTTAGGGAGTTATAGTTTTAAAAAGAAAAGCTCTTTAAACAGAGAAGGAATTGCAATGGCTCGTCCTAAGATTTCACCTTCGGGGAAAGAAATAACCTGGTCTGAAAAAGACATTATTGTTAGCAAAACTGACCCAAAAGGGATTATTACTTACGCTAATCGGACCTTTTGTCAGGTCTCAGGTTACTCAGCTGAAGAACTGGTGGGGCAAAACCACAATATTATTCGCCATCCTGCAATGCCACAGAGTGTCTTTAAATTCCTGTGGGATAATATCTCTACTGGTGCTGAGCTTTTTGCCTATGTGCTTAACCAAGCGCGAAATGGGGATGAGTACTGGGTTCTGGCTCACGTGACCCCTAATTTTGATCGCAATAAAAATATTATTGGTTACCACTCTTCACGCAGAGTGCCTAAACCTGCTGCTGTTGAGGCGGTAAAGGGACTCTACAAAATTATGCTAGATGAAGAGAAAAAACACTCTAACCCAAAAGAAGGTATGACGGCTGCAACCAATATTTTAGTCGGGTTACTGACTGAAAATAAGGTAGATTACGGCGAGTTTATCCTCTCTTTATGAGTATTTATGTGGCTTTTGGTGATTCTGTGGGTGAATCACATTTAAGTCGTTGACAGGGTAGTCACTTATCCCTATTTTCCCGGCTTCGGACGCCCCAGGACTATGATGGGGGCGGCAAATGTTATTTGGATACTGCTTGAAAGGCGTGTGTCATGAAGGTTCGCAATTCACTTAAGTCGGCTAAAACGCGCGACAAGAACTGCATTACAGTGCGTCGGCGTGGTCGCGTTTATGTGATAAATAAGCGCAACCCTCGCTTTAAGGCTCGCCAAGGCTGAGACTTACTGTAATCGACAATACAATCAACCGCACCTTTTGGTGCGGTTTTTTGTTGCCTGCGATCATGAAAAACTCTTGCAACTGAAAATCTCTTCCATATTATGTTGGTACATTGGTCTGACCAAATGAAATATTGGTACATTGGTTTGACCAATATTAAAGGGAGATAGCCAGATGCAAGTACCAAAGCCAGATGATGACATTGTTGCTCGCCGAAGTGATATCATCACCGCGATGCGATCGATTCTCTCTGGTGAAGGGGTAATCGTTGATGAAAGTGAGCTGGCAGCTTATGAATGTGACGGGCTTACGGCAGTCAAACAGCTGCCTTTGATCGTTGTACTGCCTGAAACCACCGAACAAGTTTCTCAAGTCCTTCAGTACTGTCATCAAGCCGGGGTTAAGATTGTCCCCCGTGGTGCTGGAACCTCTCTGTCTGGTGGCGCAACGCCTTTAGGGGATGCTATTACTCTGGGGATGATGAAGTTTAATCGGATTCTTGAAACCGATTACGAAAACCGATGTGTTGTTACCCAACCTGGCGTTACTAACCTCTCAATAACTCAAGCTGTTCAAGCCGATGGGTTTTACTTTGCCCCAGACCCCTCAAGCCAAATCGCCTGTAGTATTGGTGGTAATGTAGCTGAAAATGCGGGTGGTGTGCATTGCCTTAAATATGGGGTGACCACCAACAACCTGTTGGGTGTCAAAATGGTCCTCATGGATGGGGAGGTTATCACCATTGGCGGTAAGCAATTTGATGATGCAGGCTACGATCTTTTAGGTCTCGTTACGGGTTCGGAAGGATTGTTGGGAGTGATTACTGAAATCATTGTTAAGATTATCCCAACCCCCGAAACAGCTAAGGCCGTTCTTGTCGGCTTTCCTTCTAATGAACAGGCGGGACAATGTGTGGCTTCGATCATTGGTGCGGGGATTATTCCTGGCGGCATGGAGATTATGGACCGCCCAGCTATTAAAGCGGCTGAAGAGTTTGTTCATGCAGGTTACCCTTTAGATGTCGAATCCCTGCTGATTGTTGAACTCGATGGGCCAAAAGCTGAAGTTGACTATCTTATTGAACGGGTTGAGAAAATCGCCAAAAAAGAAGGGGCGACGAGTTCTCGGACCAGCCAAAATGAAGAAGAACGCTTGTTGTTTTGGGCCGGACGCAAAGCGGCTTTCCCGGCGATTGGTCGTCTTTCACCTGATTATCTGTGTATGGACGGGACCATCCCTCGCAATAAACTCCCTGAAATTCTCGCTCGTATGCAGAAGATGTCTGAGCACTACAGTCTTGGCATTGCCAATGTTTTTCATGCAGGAGATGGCAACCTACACCCTCTAATAATGTTTGATGCCAACAAACCCGGTGAACTTGAAGGGGCGACCAATTTTGGTATGGATATTTTAAGAGCCTGTGTTGAAGTTGGTGGTGTTTTGACAGGAGAACACGGGGTTGGGGTCGAAAAGCGAGACCTAATGGGTGAGATGTTCAGCGAAGATGATCTGGACCAGCAGGAGCGGGTGAAATGTGCCTTCGATGAGCAGGCTTTGCTTAATCCAGGCAAAGTTTTCCCACAACTCAAGGGGTGTGCTGAGCTTAATAGTCTTGATGCCCGCCAAGTTGAACTTAAATTCCCAAATCTGCCGAGATTCTAATGTCAGAAATTATGAAACCAACCACCCCAGAGCAGGTCGCTGAAGCGGTTACTTGGGCAGCCTCGACTGCAACACCATTGGAAATAATGGGGGCAGGGAGCAAAAGAAAATTAGGTGCACCTGTCGTGGCTGAACACCAATTGCACACAACAGCTTTAAGCGGGATCAAGCTCTATGAACCTGAGGAGTTGGTAATGTCGGCAGGGGCAGGAACGCCTCTGGGAGAAATTGAAGCGGCTTTGAAACAAAGCAATCAACGGCTGGCCTTTGAGCCCTCTGATATGGGACCACTATTTGGTGAAGCTTCTGAAATTGCGACAATTGGTGGAGCTATTGCGGCAAATCTTGCTGGTCCACGGCGGATATGGTCCGGTGCGGCTCGGGACCACTTTCTGGGCTTCACCATGGCAAACGGTAGAGGTGAGTTGATCAAAGGCGGGGGGCGTGTGGTTAAAAATGTTACTGGCTTTGACCTCTGTAAGCTCTTGGCAGGTTCATACGGTACCTTAGGAGTTATGACCGAGGTTACCTTTAAAATTTTACCCAGCTCGGAAGAAAGCCGCACCCTAATTATCAGCGGCTGTACAGCTCAGAGTGCAGTTAAAGCCATGAATAAGGCTTTGGCAATGCCCTTTGAGATTAGTGGGGCTGCTTATGCTACTGAGCGGGCTTTACTTCGGATCGAAGGCCCTTCTGTATCCGTGGCTTACAAAGCTGAGGGGCTTGCTAAAGTTCTAGACGAATTCGGAACTGTTTCTGTTGTTGGTGGTAGCGAAAGTAAGCAAATTTGGACAGATATTCGCGATATTAGTGCCTTTGCAAAAGCGAGTGAAAAGCAAATCTGGCGCTTGTCTGTTCCCCCGTCAAAAGGAGCTGAAGTCGCTGAACAGCTTTCAAACCAATTCTCAGGAGAGTTTATCCTTGATTGGGGCGGGGCTTTGGTTTGGCTAGCCCTAGATCCAACTGAGGATGCCCATGCCCAAGTGGTACGTGAGGCAGCAGATAAAACAGGGGGACATGCCACCCTTTATAGAGCCTCTGAAGCTGTACGCCAGTCTGTCCCAGTTTTTCATCCGAGAGCGGGTGCCGTTTCTGTTGTTACCAGCCGTTTGAAGGGGGCCTTTGATCCCAAAGGGATACTTAATCCGGGGAGGATGGGCTAATGCAGACCAATTTCTCTCCAGAACAATTAGCTGATAAAGATATCCAGTTAGCCGATAATATACTCAGAAAATGCGTCCATTGTGGCTTCTGTACGGCGACTTGCCCCACTTTTGTTGAGCTGGGTGATGAATTAGACAGCCCACGTGGACGAATTTACCAAATTAAAGGCTATTTGGAGACCGGAAAGCCCGGTGATAAACTTGTTAAGCACCTGGACCGCTGCTTAACCTGTCAATCTTGCATGACAACCTGTCCTTCAGGGGTGGATTATGTTCATTTGGTTGATCTCGCTCGGGAACGAATGGAAGGGGAAATCAAGCGTCCATTCATGGACCGCTTTATTAGAGTGCTTTTGTCGCAAATATTGCCGTATCCAAATCGTTTCAAATTAGCAATGATTGGTGCCAGGCTTGGAAAATTAGCACCTTGGGCGTTGCCGGCTGTCTTCAAAGGGATGGTAGAAAAAGCGCCAAAATCTCTTCCAGTTCCTGGATTAAGCGATAGCCAAAGTCATTATCCTGCTGCGGGCACCCAACATAAAAGGGTTGCTGTCTTAACCGGGTGCGTTCAGCGAGTGCTTAAACCCTCAATAAATGACGCCACAGTGCGTCTCCTCACTCGATTGGGTTGCGAAGTTGTCGTTCCTCAAGACCAAGGGTGTTGTGGGGCGGTGAGCCATCATATGGGGCGTGGTGATGAAGCGCGCTCATTTATCAAAAATAATATTGTTTCTCTGGAAAAAGCCGCAGGTGATCAAGGGTTTGATGCCATTATCAGCAATGCTTCTGGCTGTGGAACTACGGTTAAAGATTATGGCCACCATCTAAAAGGTGATCCCCAATGGGCGGAACGGGCTGAGAAAATATCAGGTGCTGTTCGGGATGTTTCTGAATTTATTGGTGAACTAGGTATCCCTGAAGGAACTTTAAGTAATCTCCCTAAAGTTGCCTACCACGCTCCTTGCTCTCTTCAGCATGGATTAAAAGTAGTTGCTACACCGAAACAATTACTAGAGCGAGCAGGTTTTGAAGTTTCGACCCCCTTAGAATCTCACCTCTGCTGTGGATCGGCTGGCACCTATAGTATTTTACAGCCAGCAATATCTAAACGCTTGCAAAAGCGTAAAGTAGATAATCTTGAGCGTTTGTCTGGCGAAGTTATTGCCACGGGTAATATTGGTTGCCTTGAACATATTGGTTCTGGAACTAAACTCCCTATTGTTCATACCGTTGAACTGTTAGATTGGGCTCTCGGGGGGACCAAACCAGATGAATTATCTTAAGTGATTATTTTTTAAGGTTTTTGAGCTAACTTTCTCCATAATCGGTTTTAGTTAACGTGAATGGAGCGGCCTCTATGGCTCTTTGGCAAAAAGGAATCTTGAAAATGGCGTCTGTCGGGGTTCTCCGCGACAGTATTGGTGATTCTTTTGGCCTTAAAGATTTGCGTAAAAAATATGTTCCTGCTGAAACTTCAGAAGATGTCATTGAAATAGTTGTAGATTTAGCCTCTCGGGGATATCGCAGCAGTCTCCACCATCTTTGCGACGACTTAGAATCCTCAAAAGCAATTGGCGAAAGCCGGACTGAAATCCAAACCGCAATGGGGGAGCTAAATAGTGGGGCGATGGATATTTGCCTCGCCTTTGGTATGCGCCAAGCAGGTTTTTCATTATCCCAAGCAGCTGCAAAAAGAAATGCTGTCCTGATGGCTGATCGCTTTATCCAGGAAATGAAGGCTGAAATCGATCATTACGAAACCCGCCGTCAGCTCTGTATTAAGGTTAAAGGGTTTGACCCGGAAGATCTGGGCCCTCGCCGCCATTTTATGATGATTGATATTGAAGATTTATCCCATGTGCAGGGTGCGCTGGAAGTCCAACGTGGTTTAAATCGTCATGGTGCCCCAACTGGGATAACCGTTTATGCCTGTTTAGAGCGCGCCCGTGCCGATGCGATGTTGCTGATTGCCAGCCGGTCAGTTATTCGCCTCACACCCGGGGAATGTAAGGATCCTAAATTAGGAGCGATGACGTCACAAGATGACGTAGATTCAAATTTCTTGGGGCTTGCTGGGTTGTTGCTTTGTGACGAAGCAAAAATCAATAATATCTACCCCATTTTTTCTGTTCTTGATGAGGAACTTATCGAAGGGGTGGAATCTATTCTACTGCAAGAAGAGTGGGAAAAAGGCAGCTATGAATTTGAGCTGCCTTATGGCGTTAAGACCGATTTAGCTTCCCGTTTGCTCGATAAGGGCCACAGAGTTCGCCTTAGGATTCCCTTTGGCAATATGTGGTGGCCCTATGTTGAGAAAGCCGCTGTTTGGGATGCTTCTTAAAAAGAAACTTATTCCATGCCGAGAGCTTGTAAATAGAGCTCAAGAATTGACTCCATTTCGGCTCGGTCAGAAGCATCCATTTTCCGCAATCGCACAATTTGGCGCATGATTTTTACATCAAATCCAGCGCTTTTAGCTTCGGAAAAAACTTCCTTGATGTCCTCAAGTAGGGCTTTTTTTTCTTCTTCAAGCCTCTCAACACGTTCAATAAATGAGCGCAATCTATCTGAAGCAATACCGCCGACGTCGGACATTAATTTTTCTCCTTGGAAACCATGAGTTTAAATCTTCTGCGGCGGAAAATAGCCGGGCATTGAGTGCTCTGACAAGGAAAAGTATAGTTTCTTTCAACAAATAAGCCTTGATTTTACCTATTTTTAAAGCAATCTAGACTGTACTTATAATTTCAATATATAAGTACTTAAAAAGCAAAAGAAAACCTGCGGGGTAAGGGTCTGTGTCATTTTATAATTTAGAACGTTTTTCAGTTTTTATTGTCGAAGACAATGCGTTCATGCGTAATACGTTGAAAGACTTGCTCCAGAATTTAGGTGTTGGAACAATCCGTTCTGCTGAAAATGGCGCTGAAGCGATTGAATTCCTTAAGTCAGTAAAAGCAACGTCGGCAGTGCCAGGCGGCCTTTATGTGGATATGGTCATTTCTGATATGATCATGGCTCCGATTAATGGTCTTTTGCTTTGCCGTTGGGTTCGCCAATCAAAGGATTGTCCGAACCGTTTCATGCCCTACCTCATGCTCAGTGGTGCGGCTGATAACGCCTATGTTGAAAGTGCTAGAGATTTAGGTGTAACCGAGTTTCTTGCTAAACCGTTTTCAGCGACTTCCGTTTATGAAAAACTTATGGAAGTTATTGATTTTCCTCGGCCTATTATCGCTACCCATACCTATACCGGGCCAGATCGTCGGCGGAAAAAAAGCCGGGAAATGGAAGATGATAAACGCAAGATGAAAGAATCTGACTGCACGGTGGTTTACTCTGCTGGCAAGGTTGTGAAGCCAAAAGACAATACGGATGTATGGATTTTCAAATTGCCTAATAGCTTGAAAGAAAAAGCTGGCGGCATGGGCAAAGGCATGACCCAAGGTGAAATTCCAACAGATCTTTTAGAACAAGCTGAATCAAAACTTCAAACTAAGAAATTAGATTTTACCGATTGGGCGATTAACTATCTGGCTGAACTTTCAGACCTCTGTACCCGGGCGCTTGCCAATTCAGAGCGGCGGAATGCTAACTTTGAGAAAATTAACCTACTGGCTCACGAACTGCGGGGCCAAGGGGGTACCTTTGGTTATCCATTGATTACGGTTTTTGGTAAGATGCTCTACGAGGTGACCCAAGAAGGGTGCCGCATGGATGATTCTGCTGTGGAAATCGTTAAGGCTCACATTGATGCTATGCGTGTTGTTCTCAGAGAGAAAATTTCTGGTGATGGCGGAGCATTGGGTAAAAAGATTTATGCTTCCCTACAAGCCGCTATTAACAAGCATAATAATCCAAAAGTTTAATAGCCAGCCACTGTTTCTTTAATCAGCATATCGACAACGCCTTTTAGAGCGTTGTCTTCGCTTACGCCATCGGCAATAAGTTCACTATAAACCTCTACTTGTCGATGAGCACTGGAACCTCGTAAAACAGTTTTTTTAGTGTTTTCAACTTCAGCTAAACAACCGAGAGCCTCGGCATCTTCTCGCACCATATCAATGAGTTCATCTAGTAATTCAGCGTAAGGAACGACCGCCCCTTTACCAAAATCAACCAGCCCTTCTTCCATGCCATAACGCTGGGCGCGCCAGCGGTTTTCATTGATCAACATATGGGCATAATTACGCCAACGTTTGTTTTCACGACGAAGACGGCAGAGCATACGAATAATACAAACAAAAAGGGCTGCAATTCCAATGGCATCATCCAAGTTGGTACAAACGTCAGTGATACGCATCTCTAACGTTGGGAACCTCACACTTGGACGAACGTCCCACCAAAGCATAGAGGCATCTTCTATGAGACCAGCGGCCTGAAGTACCTTGACATGGCGTTCATATTCCCTGAAGGAAGCAAAGTTTTCAGGCAAGCCCGTCCGGGGGAGTTCATTGAAAACACTTAACCGGTATGACCGTAGGCCCGTGTCTTTGCCATGCCAAAATGGTGATGAGGTACTTAAAGCCAATAGGTGAGGTAAGAAGTAGCTGACTTGGTTCATCAAATCGATGCGTAACTCATCATCATCAATACCCACATGAACGTGCATACCGCAGATAACCAATCGCCTAGCCACTGCTTGGAGGTCTTTAGCGAGCATATGGTAGCGGGCACGGTCCGTATATTCCTGCTCTTGCCACTTAGCAAAAGGGTGGGTGGAAGCGGCAATAGGAGCGAGACCATATTGCTGAGAGATATCAGCCACACTTTGGCGGAGGAATTTCAGCTCTGTTTTGGCTTCTTGAACATTATCACAAACCCGCGTACCGACCTCGATTTGGGCGCGTAGAAACTCTGGGCTAACTTGCTCCGGGATAAGGTTTTGGCATTGGTCAAGTAAGGCGTCGGGGGGCGAAGCGAGGTCACGTGATTCGCGATCAACCAGAAGGTATTCTTCTTCGATCCCAATGGTCAGAGGTGGTTCATTAAATGGGGAGGGCATTTAAAAGTGCTCCACTTGATGTAGGCCTTCAATATTCAGCACGTCTGACAAAGCTGAAGCTAAAATAATGGACCATTTTTCGATACCTTCTTCATGGTCAATCAGGTCTTGTCTAATTTCAATAGCGCAGTTTGGTAATCCCGCCGCACCGCCATGGCGATCAATTGAATAGGCGATGTCCTTTCCTGAATATGGTTCATTATCGCCAATGTTCAATTCTTTATGGTGGCGTAAACTATTGAGCAAGGGCATCGCAATACGGGGGTCACGATTCCACAATACGCCAGCATCCCAAGGCCGTTTTTTGCCATCCATTTCAGGGGTGAAGCTGTGGATTGAGAAAAGTGCAGGAGCCGGGCCATGCCGCCAGAGGTGAGCAACTTGAGCCGTTATCGCGTGATGATAAGGAACGAAAAAAGTCTCCGATCTTAAAATCTCGTCTTCTTCACCGAGGTTTTGGTTTCTTGGAACAGTAACACCGTCGCTAATTGAGGGAATGGAACCCGGGTCACCCGGCTGACGGTTGCAATCAATTACAAGTCGAGAAAACCCAGTCATCATGGCAGAACACTTTAGCCGTTTTGCCGCACGTCTGGTAACCTCTGCGGCACCAATATCCCAGGCGATGTGATCTTTTAAAATATTTTGAGAAAGACCAAGGTTATCTAAGGGGGTTGGGATTTTCTGGCTGGCATGGTCGCAAATCAGCAGGAGAGGCGTTACCCCTTCAGGATTGAGAAACTCAAACAGGGGGCCATCCGCATGGGTGTAAACCTGTTCATGCCCCTTAGGGAGTTCAACGTCAGCCAAATTATGCATTGCAATCCTTCTTGATTGGTCTATCCCAAAAAATACTTTAGCCTGAAGAGAGCCGGGCAATCAAATATCCAGCAACGACAGCTGTTCCGATGACCCCAGCGACATTTGGCCCCATGGCGTGCATGAGAAGAAAATTCTGTGGATCGGCTTTCGCTCCTTCGACTTGAGAAACCCTTGCCGCCATGGGAACGGCAGAAACGCCTGCTGAGCCAATCAGTGGATTAATAGGGTTCTTAGGACTTAAGAAGTTCATTATTTTTGCCATAATGACTCCAGAAGCTGTGGCAATACCAAAGGCCACAACACCGAGGCCTAAGATCATCAAGGTTTCCATTTTGAGAAATCGCTCACCGGTCATTACAATACCGACACTGGCCCCGAGAAAGATGGTCACGGTGTTAATGATTTCGTTCTGGGCTGCTTTAGAAAGGCGCTCTGTCACACCGCTTTCCCTTATGAAATTCCCGAGCATAAGCATCCCAATCAGGGCTGAGGCTGCGGGAACGAGTAAAATGCAGATGATCGTTACAACGAAGGCAAAGATCAGTTTTTCCAAGCGGCTAACAGTCCGCAAGGATCGCATGCGGATTTTGCGTTCTTGTTCGGTGGTGAGGAGCCTCATGATAGGAGGTTGGAGCAGAGGAACTAAGGCCATGTAGCTGTAAGCGGCAACAGCGATAGGAGCCAGGAGTTCAGGGGCAAGTTTGTTAGAAAGAAAGATTGAGGTCGGGCCATCAGCGCCACCGATAATACCGATCGCGGCCGCTTGTTCAGGACTGAAACCAAGAGCAATTGCGCCAATAAAGGTCGCAAACACACCGAATTGGGCCGCGGCACCAAGGAGCAAAGTGCGTGGGTTAGCTATTAGAGGGCCAAAATCAGTTAAGGCGCCAACGCCAAGAAAGATAATTGGCGGGAAAATTTCCAGGTGAACCCCTTGGGAAATATAATAAAACAACCCTCCTGGGTGATCCCCTACAGGAATATTTATAATCCCTTCCGTCGGCAGGTTAGCTAGTAAAGCACCAAAAGCGATGGGAACCAGTAACAGAGGTTCGAAGTTCTTATAAACGGCGAGATAAAGCAGCCCCAGAACCACACCCCACATGATGACCATTTCCCAGGTCACATGCAGAATACCTGTTAAAGCGAGGAGATCATCCATCAAAGTTATTCCAGTGTCATCAATACTTGGCCTTCGTGCACGGCTATACCTGCGCTAACGGCAATGTTTTTCACCATTCCGGCTCTTGGGGCAACGACGGCGGTATTCATCTTCATGGCCTCGAGGTGGAGCAACGGATCACCTTCTTTAACTTGGGTGCCGACGGTTACCTCTATCGTGGTGATGACTCCAGCGAGAGAGCTAACAATATCCCCCGGGGCCGATTGGATGGCAGCCTTGGTTACAGGGCTTTCAGTCGGAGGGCGGTAACCCGTCGCGGCGCTGGCCAAGGAAGGCGACATTGCTTTTGTCGATGGCTCTGAACCATCAGTTAATTCCTCTACCGTAACGTTGTAGGGAACCCCCTCGACTGAAATGCGGAATTTCCTCATTTCCCTTTGATCTCCTTTGGTTTGTGGTTCACATGGGGTGGTCCAGGAATTTTCCAATCCCAGCGTATCCGGTGGGCAAATGTTTGTTGAATAAAGTTGCTTTCTCCCCATCCGTTAGCAACATGAGGAGGAGCATCGATTTTAACAATCCGATGTCCTTCCGACATAATAGCAGCAATAGCAGCGGTGATTGCCGCGACATGATGGGCTGGGATTCCCTCTGTTAATGGTGTTTCTGGCTTTGGAGGTTTTGGTTTTTCTTTAAAACCCAATGCGACAAGGGAGCAAACCGCCCAAAGGCCAACCAGGACGCCAATCACAATCATAAATCCGGTGGTGATTAGGGAGATATGTTCCATGGTTTCTCTGCCTTAAAGCGGAATATTGCCATGTTTCTTCGACGGGCGGGTTTCCCGTTTAGAAAGTAGGCTTCTTAGGGCGAGAGCAACGGCGCTGCGGGTTCGGGCAGGATCAATGACGTCATGAACCATCATTTCCCCAGCCGCTAAATAAGGCGATGCAAACTCTTCACGATACTCCAGAGCCAACTCAGCGGCTTTGGCAGCTCGGTCTTCGGCTTCATCTAGTTCTTTACGGTATAAAACGTTAACGGCTCCTTCTGCTCCCATAACAGCGATTTCAGCCATGGGCCAAGCTAGAACCATGTCGGCTCCCATATCTTGGCTGCACATGGCAAGGTAGGCCCCGCCGTAGGCTTTACGCATGACAACTGTTATCTTTGGAACTGTTGCAGAACCGTAAGCAAATAGCATTTTTGCCCCGTGGCGGATAATCCCTCCTCGCTCTTGCTTAACACCAGGGAGGAACCCTGGAACATCAACGAGAGTGACAAGTGGAATGTTGAAGGCATTGCAAAAGCGTATAAAGCGCGCGCCTTTATCGGAGGCGTCAATGTCTAAAGCCCCAGCAAGGACCATGGGTTGGTTGGCGACAAAACCAACGACCACACCGGCTATTCGTGCAAACCCAACCACTAAGTTAGGAGCAAACCCTTGATGGACCTCAAGAAATTTTCCTCCATCAGCTAAATGACTAATCACAAGCTTGACGTCAAACGCTTCTTTGGAATCGCTGGGAATAATTTGGTTGATGCCCTCGTCATTCTCTACTGATAGCTCCGCTTCGAGATCATGAGGCGGGTCGATCATGTTATTTGAGGGAAGATAGGAGAGTAATTCCCGTACTAGAGCAATGGCATGATCATCATTTTTGGCAACAAAATGAACGTTGCCGCTGACAGTTGAATGGGCTGCTGCACTCCCAATCTCTTCCATGGTTGTAGTCTGCCCGGTCACAGCTTTAATAACACCAGGACCACAGATAAACATAGAAGCGTTGGTCTCGGTCATGATGATAAAGTCCATCAAGGCCGGGGAATAGGATGCACCGCCAGCACATGAGCCCGCGATTATCGCAATCTGTGGTACAACACCAGAGAGCATCACATTGCGGTTAAATACCTGGCCGTAACCCGAGAGAGAATCAACACCTTCTTGAATACGCGCACCGCCAGAATCGTTAAACCCAACAACAGGCATCCCGCCTCTGATAGCGTGGTCCATCACATTGCAAATTTTCGAAGCATGAACTTTGCCAAGAGATCCACCAGCAACAGTGAAATCTTGGCTAAAGGAGGCGACAGGACGACCATCGACAAAACCAACGCCAGTAATCACACCATCGCCGGCGAGTTTTTTTGTTTCCATTCCGAAATGACGTGAGGCGTGCTGGGCGTGAAGCCCGAATTCTTGAAAGGTCCCACGGGAGAAAAGGTTATCTAACCGCTCTCGGGCTGTCATTAACCCTTTTGCATGGCGTGCTTCGGCTTTTTTAGCCCCGCCACCAGCTAAAGCTGTCTCCCGACGCTTAGATAAATCATTAAGTGCGTCTTTAGATGCAACCATCTTATCCCTACTTCCCAAAGCTAAGGTATGTATCCTGCCTGTGATGGAAGAGATATTCAAGATAAAGGGAGGGAAAAGGATTAGCTTCTTGAAAAGTAATAAGTTTAAACTAATATGAAAAAATTGAAAAATAACAATAGTCTATCTACTCATTTGTAGGGTAAATATTTCTGTGTTTTTATAATTTTAAAGAAAGCCTCTTTATAGTTTTGAATAAAACAAAAATTATATCTATATTTCTAGTTATACTATTGAGTGGTTTTATTGTTACGAGTATTTTCAGTTACACTGTTGCCAGATATTCATTAACGGATCGGATTGTTGATGAAACTTTACCTTTAATCTCTGAAAATATTTATCTTGAAACTCAAAATAAACTAGACCGCCACATTGTCATTTCATCCCAAATGGCTCAGGACACATTTGTGCAAGATTGGATTGTCGAAGGTGAAAAGGATAGTTCCAGGATTGAAAAATATTTAGCGACCATCCTGCAAAACAGTCAAATTTTTACGGTTTTCTTTATTTCAGATATAACAAAACGCTATTACCACCCAAATGGTCAAATTCGGTATATAGATCAAGATAATGTGGGAGATAAATGGTACTTTAAAGCCCGTTCTCAAAAAAGGAACTATGATGTTATTATTTCTGAAGATGAGATGAATGACGGTGTTTTATCTGTTTTCATCAATTTCAAGATTTATAATGAGCAAGGAGATTTTTTAGGAATTACTGGCGTTGGATTGTCACTTGATAATATTCAAAAATTGCTTGATAGCTATCAAGACCTCCATGGTCGACGAGTATATATTGTCAATAAAAAGGGGGTGATTCTTTTCCACAGCATGGGAGAAAGGTTATTGTCGAATAATGCGGCGATGGCACCTCCATTTGATAAAATCCAAAATACCACAAAAACAAATATTGCCTACGAAAACAATGGTAAAACAGTTTTTCTTAGTAGCCGCTATGATGAGAAATTCCAATGGTATTTGATTGTTGAAGAAGATGAGAGTTATTCTAATACCCCGATTTTAAAAACCTTGTTGATTAATCTTTCTGGTGCAGGGAGCATTACTATAATTGTCTTGTTCTTATCCCATCTGACGATAAATGGTTACCAGAAAAGGTTGGAACAAATGGCAACAGTTGACCATTTAACAAAAGCTATGAACCGCCACGCTTTTGACCTTCTGTTTAGCCAAGAGATAAAGAAGCAAAAAAGACAAAAAAATAACCCATTATCAGTTGTTATGTTTGATATTGACCACTTTAAATCGGTCAATGATAAATATGGACACCAGGTCGGTGACGAAGTTTTGGCCTATGTTTCAGGTATTTTTCAATCTCAAATTCGTTCATCAGATGTCCTTTGCCGTTGGGGAGGAGAGGAGTTTATTATTCTCTTGCCTAATTGTGATAAAACGGAGGCGACAAAGTTAGCTAATGAAGTGCGCCGTAAAATTTCAGAAAGCAAATTCTTAAGTTCCGGGGGAGAGTTAACCATTACGGTTAGTGGTGGCGTAGCTGAATACCTGGATGGTGATGAAGCCGACAACCTTCTTTTTCGTTCTGATAAAGCTCTTTATCAAGCTAAAGAAAATGGGAGAAACAAAATTGAAATTTCAATATAGATTAAATTGATACCTCCTAATTTATGAAGCGATATTAGTTTGTCACCATGACATTTGTTTCGTTGTGATTCTCTTGGGTGCGGGTTAAAGAGGATAAAGCTTCTACTTTACCTAAGGTTACAAACAAACTTTGACCCACTCTCCTAATCGCATAGCTCTTATAGCCCTGATTATTGGTGCTTTAGCCATAGCTTTGGCGCCAATTTTTGTACGGTTAAGCGAAGCGGGGCCCGTGGCGACGGCGTTTTATCGAATCTTGTTTTCCTTGCCTGTCCTAACCCTGTGGATGTGGCGGGAAAATGTCGTAGATGGGCCTTACCGAAAACCATCTTCTTTCAGGGATTACTGGCGATTAAGTATCGCTGGGTTTTTCTTTGCGGGTGACTTGGCCGTTTGGCATTGGTCTATCAAGCTGACCTCTGTTGCAAATGCCACCTTATTGGCAAATTTTGCTCCTTTGTTTGTTGCCCTTATAGGGTTTCTTTTTTTCAAAGAGCGGTTCTCAAAAACATTCTTAAGCGGTTTGGCTCTTGCTATTATAGGGGCTTGTGCGTTGATGGGCGATAGCCTTGTCTTCAATGAAGAGCGTCTTGGTGGAGACATCTTAGGGGTGGTTACGGCGATGTTTTATGCTGGCTATATCCTTTCAGTAGCAAGCCTTAGATCACAATTCTCAACAGCAACTATTATGACTTGGAGTGGTGTGGTAACGGCGGCTGTCCTCTTGCCTGTTGCTTTGTTATCTGGGGAATCTCTGATTATAACCTCACTTTATGGCTGGGGCGTTGTTATTGCTTTAGCCGTGGTTTCACATGCTGGTGGGCAAAGTTTAATTGCCTATGCTTTAGCCCATCTCCCAGCCTCTTTTTCCTCGATTGGGTTGTTGATTCAGCCCGCAGCGGCAGCTGTCTTAGCTTGGATTATATTTAATGAAGCCATTGGCCCGCTGCAGGCTTTCGGTGGTGTTATCATTTTGCTCGGGATATACTTAGCGAAACGAGGGAGCCGATAAATCTTCTTCACCCTGGCAACAGGGAAGCCCGTAGAGTAAAAAGAAATAAGATTAATGAATAATATAGTGGGAATAGATGAGCGATAGCATCGAAGCAAATTCAGGAATCAAGACGGGCCGCGTTTCCGATCGGGTTGCTGCGAAAATCTTGAAGCGGATCGCCAGTGGTGAGTTGTCTCCAGGGACTCGTTTGTCAGGAGAGCGCCAGATTGCCGAAGAAATGGAAGTTAGCCGAGTTTCTGTGCGAGCTGCTTTGCAATCTCTCAAAGCTCAAGGATATTTGGAAGCTGTTCAAGGGGGGGGAACCAAAGTTATCTCTTCTGCTGTCGATATGGATGGCCCCTTATCTGGTTTACTCAAAACCAATGCTGAAAATTTTCATGACCTCTCTGAGATTCGTGCTGACCTTGAAGTATGGGCCGCTCGTCGGGCGGCGATTAACGCTACCGAAGAAGATATTGCCGATATAGAACGCGCTGTTATTGCCATGGCAAAAGCACGTGGCAAAGAGAAAGCCCTGGAGAATATCAACTTTCACTTCGCTGTTGCCCGAGCTTCAGGCAGTGCTGTTTATATGCACTTGTTTGACGTCATACGTGATGTACTGCGTGGTACGGATGAATATTACAGTTATCGGCCCGTGAGTGAGTATTTAGAGGATTCTGTCCTCAATCATCAACATGAAGCTGTTTGCACTGCCATTAAAAACCGAGACCCTGAAGCAGCTGCAAGAGCTATGTCGCACCACCTGAGTTGTGTCCTTGAGCGCCTTGATGCAGAACGTAAGCGCCGAGAAACTTTGGCAAAAGCAACGGAAACTGTTGCGGAGACGGAAACTCTTTGACCTCTTTAAAACAGTTATCTCCTTTTCAGGCTAAAGCTCTGCCTTGGCTCTTTTGGGTCTTGGCCGCCAGTTTTTATTGTTATGGCTTTTTCCATCGAGTTGCTCCTAGTGTGATGGTGAAAGAACTGATGGCAGATTTTGCTGTCAGCGCAGCCATTTTAGGCAATCTCTCTGCATTTTATTTCTATGCATATGCTGGGTTACAACTCCCTGTTGGTATGCTCACGGATAAGTTCGGAGCACGGAGAGTTTTAGCAATTGCTGCTGTTTTATGTGGTGTTGGTAGTTATCTTTTTGCCACGGCTGAAACTTTACCTGTTGCTTATTTAGGGCGTTTGCTCATTGGTGCTGGTGCTGGGTTTAGTTGGGTCGGCGCTTTAAAAGTTATTGCCGAGTGGTTCCCGCCTCATCGTTTTGCCATGGTTTCCGGTATGACCCTTATGTTGGGTATGGTCGGGGCGGTAGGTGGGCAAGCGCCCCTTGCTAAGCTGGTTGAGGCCTTCGGTTGGCGTGAGACTCTGAGCGGGGCTGCCATTTTTGGCCTTATCCTGGCAGCAGCAATCTATCTGATCATCCGTGATAAAAAGGTTGTGCCGAGCGGCGTTAATTTAAAACAGTTAGGTCTTTTTGATGGCTTGAAGACTGTTATAGCCAAGCCTCAATCTTGGTATATCTCCTCATTTGGTTTTTTCCAAACAGCCCCAATGTTGGCTTTTGCAGGTCTCTGGGGTGTTCCTTACATGAGTCTGGCCTACGACCTATCTCGAACTGAGGCTGGGATGATCGTCTCAACCATGCTTATTGGAGGGGGCGTCGGTGCACCTCTTGCTGGGTGGGTCTCAGATAAAATTAAGAAACGTAAACGTGTGATGCTTGTAGGTGGTATTTCTGAGCTGGCTTGTCTATCAATCTTGATTTACCTCCCCAATTTACCTATTTCTGCCGTTTATCTCTTACTCTTTGCTGCAGGGGTTAGCTTTGGCGTCGTTGTGATTAGTTTTGCCTCTGTCCGTGAACATAACGCACCCTCCACTAGTGGCGCCGCGCTTGGTTTTGCAAATATGTTTGTTATGGCTTCAGGGGCTATTTTTCAGCCCCTCATCGGGTGGTTGCTGGACCTGTACTGGACAGGAGAAACTCTTGGTGGAGCGCCTGTATTCAGTTTGGGGACCTATCAAATAGCGTTCCTATCTTTGATTGTTTGTGGTTTTGGCGGCATCCTTGCCGCTTCAATGGTCAAGGAAACCAATTGTCAGCAGTTAGTCCAAGATGATTGACTTTTGACCAAGGTCAACGCATATCATGTCTTACTCATGTAAAAAGCGATTAAGTTTAATCTTTAAAGGATACAAGTGCAGTGAGCGGTAACGGCGAATGGAATGTTTATTTTTACATCGTGCCAATTTTGGTTTTTGGCCCGATTCTTTTAACAATCCTCTATAAGTTTGCTTTCGTTAACTTGAAAGGTCTGGGCTCAGAGCTTAAGGCTAATCGTAAATCTGCAAGTGATGATTATTATGATGCGCGGAAACGCCGGGGTTTCGTTTGATTAATGTAACCTAGATATGATTGAAACGCCGCTTTTCAAGCGGCGTTTTTTTATGCCTGAGAGGTTGTAACGAAGGGGCTAAGTGAGTAGTTTCCTGAGCAGAAATCATTGCATTTTGTAGGGGCGAATTTCATGGTCAATTTTTATGATTTAACAGGACCTTTTATTCGCCTGCTTGACCCTGAGTTGGCCCACGGATTTGCCATCAAGGGGTTGAAAATGGGGATCGTTCCCCGCCCAACCATCTTTAATGACTCTGTGCTGGAATCAAACCATTGGGGACTAAAATTCCGCACTCCTATTGGTATGGCCGCAGGGTTCGATAAAAATGCGGATGTGCCTGATGAAGTGTTGGCGCAAGGATTTGGCTCGGTTGAAATAGGTAGTATCACGCCTCGTCCCCAACCTGGAAACCCAAAACCTCGAATGTTTCGTCTGACCCGGGACCGGGCGGTGATCAATCGTATGGGGTTTAACAGCCAAGGAATGCAAACTGTTGCTGCGCGTCTTAAGGAACGGGCGCGGAGTTCTCATTATCCAGGGGTTGTGGGTATTAACCTTGGCAAAAACAAAGAAACAGAAGATGCCGCGGCCGACTATGTACTCGGTATCAATGCCTTTGCTGATTATGCAGATTACTTGGTGGTCAATGTTTCTTCTCCCAATACGCCTGGCTTAAGGGCATTACAGGATCGTGATCAACTCGCTGAGTTGTTGAGCCGCTGTATGGAGGCTCTTAAAGCCATAAAGCCAGAAGGTACGCCGCCGTTATTGCTTAAAATCGCTCCTGATCTCACGGATGAAGATAAGCAAGATATTGCCGGTGTAGTTTTGGAGTTAAAGATTGATGGCTTGATTACCACTAACACCACGATTGAACGCCCTGACAGCCTCATGGACCCCCAGAAAAGTGAAATAGGAGGATTGAGCGGTGTGCCTTTGTTAAGGCCCTCTACAGAGGTTCTTCGCCAGATGTATAGTCTTACAGAAGGGAAAGTTCCCATTGTTGGTGTTGGCGGGATTGTTTCAGGAGAAGATGCTTATGAAAAAATCAGGGCAGGGGCTTCTCTCGTGCAATTTTATTCTGCCATGATTTACAAAGGTCCAAGTCTTGCTAATACTATAGCAAAAGACCTAGCCCAATTGCTCAAACGTGATGGTTACACCAATGTGAGTGATGCTGTGGGAGCTGATCATAGAGCAAGGTCTAGTTAAACTTAAGAGGGGAGATCGCCTTGAACATTGCCCATTTATTGGTTCGCGCAGCTCAAATTTGGCCTTATAATCAAGCAATTTCCCTTGGCACCACTCCTTACGCTACCTATCAAACCTTTGCTCAGCGGGCGGCTGTTATAGCTGGAAACCTTTTAGATCAATACGGTCTGTTTAAAGGGGATAGGATCGCGGTTATTATGAAAAACTGCCCTGAATATTTAGAGGCTCTATATGGTATATGGCATGCTGGCCTAACAGCGGTGCCCATCAATGCCAAGCTCCATACCAAGGAGTTTGAATATATCCTGTCCCATAATGGTAGTAAGCTGTGCATTGTTTCTCCTGACCTTGAAGAAGCTGTTGCTCCCGTAGCAGAGAAGAGGGTTGTTGTTGGAAGTGATGAATGGCAGGTTCTGCAAGACGGAGAGCCTATACCGATTGTTGATTGTGCGGGGAGTGATGTCGCTTGGTTGTTTTATACCAGTGGGACAACTGGAAAGCCTAAAGGGGCCATGCTCACCCACACCAATATTGAACAAATGACTTTGAGCTATTTTATTGATGTGGACTCCGTTACCTCGGATGACGCCATCATCCATTCAGCACCCATGTCTCATGGGTCGGGGATGTATAACTTTCCCCATATTGCTAAAGGAGCTAATCAGGTTATTCCCCAAAGTGGGCAATTTGATCCCGCTGAAATATTTGATCTTATCAGTCATTATCCTGGAACGTCATTCTTTGCTGCACCGACCATGGTTAAGCGTCTTATAGACGCCCCACAGGCTAAAGAAGCCGACGTCCGAAACCTCAAAACCATAATCTATGGTGGGGGCCCCATGTATGTTTCTGACTTGCAGCAGGCCATGGATACCTTTGGCAATAAATTTGCTCAGATCTATGGTCAGGGAGAAAGTCCTATGACCATCACGGCTTTATCCAAAGACATGTTGGGCGATAAAGGTCATCCTCGTTATGAAGAGAGGCTTGCCTCCGTTGGGGTCGCCCAAACCGTTGTTCAGGTGAAGATTCTTGACGAGAACAATGTTTCTTTGCCGGTTGGGGAAACTGGAGAGGTGTGTGTGAAAGGTGAAGTTGTCATGAAGGGGTATTGGGATAACCCTCAGGCGACCATAGATACTATCCGCAATGGCTGGCTTCGTACGGGGGATATGGGAGTTATGGACGACGATGGTTTTATTACTCTCAAGGACCGCTCAAAAGATGTGATTATTAGTGGTGGATCAAATATCTATCCTCGAGAAGTTGAGGAAGTTTTGTTGCTTCATGAAGGGGTGGCTGAAGTATCTGTTGTTGGGTCTCAGCATGAAGAATGGGGGGAAGAAGTGGTAGCCTTCATTGTTACTGCTGAAGGCCGCTCCGTATCTGAGAAGCAGCTTGATGACTATTGCCTCAACAATATTGCTCGTTTCAAGCGTCCCAAACACTACCTTTTTATTGAGGCCTTACCTAAGAATAACTACGGAAAAGTGCTGAAAACGGAACTAAGGGAAAAGCTTAACCTTCTTTGGTAACGCCGATTTCACTTAGCTCATCCTTGCCTTCTGCCATCTCTGTGAGCATCTTCTTGGTTTCTTTAAACATCCAAAGACAGAGGTCTTTATATTCCTTAAGGAAGAAATCTATAAACTTTTTATGTTCTTCTTCGTCTTCAAACCGTGAACCAAAAAAGGCTCCAAGCCTTATCATTGAGCGGATACTGCCATGGCAAATAATGTAGGCAGGGTTTTGTTTTTTGTTTTCCAGATAGCGTAAATCAATGATGTGTTTTTCAAACTTTGGAAAATCAATGTCCTCAACGAGATCGTTCTCGTAAACCTCCAAGAACTTTTCTTCTAAATAATCGCATTCAGCAGGACCCTCGGCCAGCTCCGTTTTATCGAAGACCTGTCCTTTTTCATAAAAAGACATCTGTTCTTCAATTGAGGACATGATTTTATCTAATGGTTGAGATGTTGCAGGGAGCTTTATAGCAAAAGGTGACAGAGGTGTGATCCCCTCAATTTTGGCCCCATCACTACAGTTATAGCGTTTGGCTGTCCTGTTTCTTAGGGAGTAGGTAAAGGCCGCTCTTGAAATATTAAAAAGCTTTGTAGTAAGGATTTCACCCCCAAAGTTTCCCGGAACGACTTGATTGTAGCCATCATCTAAGGTTTCTTTGCCGAAGCCTTTTAAAAAATTATCATAATCATCTTTATAATAAACGGCTTGTTTTGAATGATGCCCAGCCCCCCTTCGTTTGCCGCAATCGACACCAAAGAGGTAAATGTTTTGGAATCCACAGGCTAACATGGATGAAAAACCTGTGTTTGCCACTAGGGGGTCAGTCCCAATGAGCCCATCGATCCCAGGGTTGAGAATATACATGGGGCTCAGTTGAGGTCGGAAAAAGAAAAATTTCTTCTTAAATATCTTTCCTACGAGAGGATTTACTGTTGTTGATCCGATAAAAGTAATGGAGGACAGGTCATAAGTTTCTGCAAGTTTTTGTAAATTCACGACAAGGGGATGAGAGTTCTCAACTTCGACATGAAAATCTGGGGTTAACCCATTTTTTAAAAGAATATCCAGACTACTACTACCTGAAGAAAGCAGAATAACCTTATCTCTAAGTTCAATAATTTTTGGCAGTGATTTATCTAATGACGGACCTGAACCCACAATAAAGACGGGTTTTTGCTGTTCCAAAACAGGTTGACGATTTAAAATATGGAAATCGTGGTTTTTAAAATTATCATAAGTATTTGTCATCATGAGGATTTCATCCTCAAAGAAACCACTTGAGATGTAATTGCTTTTAATTTCTTCGTTAAGAAGTTTCCGGGCTTCAATAATTGTCCATGAAGGGTAATGGATATATGCGTATGAGCCGTCAAGAAACGTATTCATTGATCGTCGCATATGCATAGAAATAGTTTCAACGATATCGTAAGGAGCTTGGCCTAAGATAAAGGAGATATCAGAGCCACTTTCCTCTGCAAAATCAACAATTTCTTGCCAATCTATTGTGCTAAAAGAATGAGTTAAAAATTCAGGAATTGGTTCAATTAAGGCAATGTTTATACCTTCAGATCGCTTTATAACTTCTAGAAGATGTCCTCCCAAACCAATTCCGAAAATAAAGGTGTACCCTATATTTTTTAAGGGGTAAGGAGCTAGTCGTGTGATGTTGTTGGAAATTAAGAAGCCTTGGGTATACTTCAGTAATTTTCGTGAAACTGGTGAAAGGTTACAGTGACTTGGATCAGTAAAACCTATCCTGTCTGGGTTTTCAAAATAACTTTCAACCTGTTGTTTCGCGACGTCTTCAAAATTTTCGGGATAAAGATTTTGACCGTCAATTTTGATATTGACGGCTTTATCACCTTCAATCACTAGTTCTGAGATTGGATCCCCCAGACTTTTTAGGGCGGCAAGAACGTGTGGAAATTTATCTTGAAACAGTTCTTCGTTGCGTTGCTTAAGGGATTCTACGCAAGTTGTCACAATCAATTATCCTTATGACTTTTGGGCAGCTTCTTTCCAAAGATGCTCAAAAGTACGATCTAGTTCTTTAGCACGTTCTTTGTAATTGAAAAGAGAAGAATCAATTATTTTCCCTCTCATCTTTTCACTAAAGTCACTCCTTGTTTCTTCATTAGTCCACTCTAGAGCAAGCTTAACATAATCATCTTGATTGGTTGCGACACAGTTTTCGCCAACTGCAATTTCTGTTAAGACATTAGCCATCCCTCTTTCTAAGAAATTATCCCCTTTGAGGCAAACGGCAGGAATACCATTCTGAATAGGGTCAAGAGAGATGTCTTGGTTTTCTGGTGCAAGGGGATAGAGAAGTACATCAATATTTGCGTAAAACGCTGCTTTATCGCCGACATTTAGGATGTCAATTCTATGGGCAAGACCATAACAACCAAATAGACCAATTAGCTTTTGGGTATTCTCAGGGTACGAGAAGTTGTGGTCCCATAAAGCAAGTTGAGAGTTTGGAGCATTGAGAAGAATCTCGACCCAGGCCCTAATGGTTTTCCCCGTTAATTGACTGAAGCTAACATCAGCGCCAAATGTTAAGGGCGTGTCGGGGTCATTAACTTTTTCAATATCAAGAAGTTTTGGCGTGCTGACGAGTTGAGAGCTTCCAGATAAATGGACAACTTGCTCTTGATATAATGAAGGATCAATTCCTTCTTCGCTATAAGCATCAGAAATACGGTAATCAACAGTTTCAGAACCACTTCCATAGGGCGTTCCACGCCATGAAACTTGAACGGGAGCCACTCTACTGCCAAAAATTCTTGCTAGGTGGGGGGTGTCAAAACCACACATATCAACAAGGATATCAACTTCCTCAGCTTCAATCATTGAGCTTAAGGTATAGGGGTCCATATCCTTGGTATCGTGCCAGATATCAAATGCTTTTTGGAGGTGAGTGTTGCTTCCATCAGCTAAAGCACCGTACCCAAACCCAACGGTATTATATTTTTCGTCGTCACGGTAGGCTAATATTTCAGCAAATGGATAGCTTGGATTACGACGATTAAAGGGCCCAATGATAAAACCAACAGTTAGTTTATCTTTATCAAAATCTACAGAAAAGTTATCTGACCCTAATTCAGGGGCAAATCGTTTCATCCAATCATTGCATTTTTTGGCAATGGCCTTGCTATCGAGGTTCGGTGTGGAGAATGTATCCGTTAAGGCCGCAGCGTGAAGTTCAATATCATCTGGGGCTGCTTTTGTCGCTAGATAGTGGCAATTTCTAGCGGATTCAAACTCCCCTAGGCTTGTGAGCAAAGTGCCAATAGAACTTAGAACCTCGGGGTCAGCAGTAGCTGTGTGTGCATATGATCTAAGGGTATCAAGCGCTTCTCTAAATCGTCCAAGAACAGAGAAGACACTAGCCAGAGCTGTATAGCCTTCTTTGTTTTCAGGCTCATATTGAATTTGTTGTTGAAACCAGTGAATTGCCGCATACCATTCATGATTTGTAGCTGACAAAATACCTCGACCAAGCAGAGGTTTTTCTTCAACTTTAAGAAAAGAGTTTGCGAGCGTAGGAAGGGTTGTCGGAAGAAGTTGTTTAAGCTCTTCACGTGAAGGAAAGGCGGCTGCCATTTTACTGTAAAAGAGCGATTTATTTAAGTCACCAAGCAAGGCAAATAAAATTGCTAACAGTTCAGGGGTCTCAGAATTGTTGCTGTCAGCTTCAAAAGCCTCTAAAGCTAGTTCGGTAGCTTCAACAATAAATTGATCCGTGAATTTAGCGAGAGCTTGGATATATTTTAAATCGGAAAAAGGAACTTGATCTAAATTACCATTGGCTTCTGCCAGAATGGATGTGCAAGTTTGATCAACTTGTTCCCAATTATTTTCTGCAATGTCGTTAGATATTAGATTTAAAATGTCATCAAAAGAAAGTCTTTGGCCACTTTCTTGTGGCAGAAGATTGTTGCTTGATGTCATGCGGAGAGGTCTCCTAAGGGGGGAGGTTGCTGATCATCGGCAGCTTCTGCTGCGTCATTACCGTTACTAGGTTTTGTTCTAAGCCCAGCAGCAAGTTCCCGGTTTATAGAAATAAGAATATCAATTTTTGAAGTAATTGGGCTAGCAATTAAATCTAATGATTGCTTATCGACAAAGTTTGAAAGCGAAATTGCATTTGCCCTTATGTCGTCAGGAAGAGGGCATTCAGGATCAAGCAACTCACCTTGCAATATTGTCCAGAGTTGCCAATTGATACGAATTGCTGCTCGTATAACCTCGGGATCACCATCATCAACAGCCGTTTTTAGTTTAAGGGCAGCTTGGGTTAATCCCCAAGCTTCAATTTCCCTCGGATTCCCCAGCGGCGGCGGTGTCTCGTAGTTCTTTACTAAGTCTTTCTTGTTCATAAGAAAAAACCTTACTTTCGTGTTTTATAAGCTCTGGAGCATTTTTTAATGCCTTATAGAGCTCTCTATTTTCAACTAGCTGGCTAATTTTTCTCGTAATTGGCTCTGCGCTTGGCGCAGCTTTTGTATAGTTTTCCAGAAGTTCGTTAAACCTAAGTAAATTTGGTTCAAATTCATCTGGAAAAATATAGAGGCATTGTAATGCGTAGTATACGCGGCTTGCAGGTGTGGCAGCATCTTCTGGAGATAAAATATCTGTATCTCTCAGTATGGCGGCATCATTTTTGACAAGAAGAGATACGTTGTGTGGTGAGGTGCATTCAATAACGGCACCGTTAATCAGAATTTTCTGACCCTTTTTTAAGTGAATTTTAAGGGGCATCGTCGCCTACAGAAAAGGATAAAAGAAAAAAAGAAGCCAAGGATGAAGATACATCCTTGGCTTCTGTAATTGAGAGAAAACTTATCTGAACAGACCTAAGATAGATTGTTCAGCTTGGCCTGCGAAGGACAGAGCTTGAATACCTAACTGTTGTCTGGTTTGTAGAGCAAGAAGGTTCGCACCTTCAGAGTTCAAGTCAGCGTTCACCAATTTACCGGAACCTGTTTCAAGAACATTGACGTATTCTTTCGTAAAGTCAGAACGTACTTTAAGCACAGCAACGTTGTTGGCTAGTGTCGAAGCTTTTGATTGAAGGTTCGAGATGGTTTCATCAAGACGGGCAACAGCATCATCTGCTTGCGCATTAAACGAAGCCAACTGAACAGCTACTGAGAACTGGAATGCAGACATTGCTTGCTCAAAGCCCACAAGGCTAGCGATAGAAGCGTTATCAGCACTGAAGTCTACAAGGCCAAGAGCAGTACCAGATGATTTCATGAAGAATGAGCTAGCATTAAAGTCAACGCCATCAACTTCAAGTTTGGAATCTGCTTTATCAGAAAACCGAACAGAAAGTTTAGCAGCGGTTGAGCTTAGCAGGTTAAGACCTTGGTAGGTCGCATCACCAACCAGCTTTTCAATTTGAAGAGCAAGGTCGATAAGCTGTTCACTGTATTCTTTACGTTGGGCATCAGTACCACTACGAGCACTGTCGAGAACACCCTTCATTTGTTTAGCGAGATCTTCAAGAGCATCCGCTGCTTTTAGGGCCGTATCAAGAGCACTAATACCCTGATCAATAGCGGCTTTACGGTCATTAAGATCACTAGCGCGACTGTTCAAGCCTTTAGCTTGGAAAAACTTAACAGCGTCATCACTTGGTGAAGAAATTTTCAAGCCAGTAGACAAACGGGTTTGAGTCCGGTCAATCAACTGAGTTGTAGATTGGAGAGATAGCAGGTTTGAACGTACTGCTGAGGATAGTGTAATGTCAGCCATGATTTTCTCCCTTTCTGGGTTAGGCTAGTTTAAAAGCGCATTTCTAGCGCGTGTGGAAATCTAGCATATAATTTGTAAAAAATCTATTAAGTTTTTTAACGGCATAATCTGTTAAAAAACAATAACTTATGCCTATTGCCTACAATTTTTAACGAATCTAACAAAGCTTGTCTAAGTAAGATTCGTTAAAGTTTAGAGATACTCAGACAAGCTCATACGTTGAATTTGGGCAAACGCTCTATACGAGGCTTCCAGTGCTGTTGCTTGATCCTGCAAGCGAGTAACCGCTTCTGTTAGATCTATATTTTCGATGTCAGCAATTTGCTGTTCAAGAAAACCTGAAAACTTTAGGTACCTTTCATTGGTGTCTTTCAGCAGGGTTAAATTATAGCCCATGTCGAAACCTAGCTCTTCCATATTGCCGATGGTTTCTGCCCCATAAGGGGGAGTGCCGTCTTGTGGTTCTTCAAGGGCGATTCCGAGAAGGTAATGGGCATCATCAGCTCGAGCTGTATTTTGGTCTAAGCCTCCAGCCGTTCCAAATTGACCTTGCAGAATAATACCCATTGCACGAATGGCTTTTTCAAAAGCTGGATGTTCGGCAGTAACGTCATTATCCATAGTACGGTCATCATCAAGCCGATGGGTCCTGGCGAAATCATCGCCATAATAATATGATTGAGCATTTAAATTAAATGCAGCGTCAGCGGCATCTGTTGCTCCCGGAACTGGTGTAACTGTAAGGACGCTCCCTGTATTGGCTGTTACGGTATATGTTTGATCATTTGCCGAATTATTGGCGCCTGCAATTGTGAATTTTGTGCCAATACCAATATTGGCAAATTCTGTTCCAACAGCAGCATCAGCTGAGATCGTGCCTGCGGCATTAAAGCTAACTGCGCCAATGTCAGCATTTGTAAGTCTTTGCTCCAAATGGGCTGTTCGGGTCGTTGGGTATGTTGTCGTGCTGCCATCATACATAGTTTGGAAATCTGCTTGGGATGTCCAGGGGAAATCTACAGGCATTGTATCTGTCCGCGAACCAGCATAGAGGTATTGCCCATCAATACGAGTATCAAGAAAAGCCTCTATATTAACCAGAGATTTATATGCAAAATCTTGAATTTCGTCGACAGCTGCTTCGTTGGTGACATCTCCTTGAATGAAGTTATCCAATTGTTCTCTGAAATCACCAATAACCTTCTCGATGGCGTTGTTTGTTTCATGCTGAACTTCAAGTCGCATGTTCATGACATCGTTATTACGTGAGTACCGTAAAATTCGTTCATTGGTATTTTCTAAATTGAGTAATCGCTGAGATTCCCGAGAAATGCCGGCATAATCAGGAGAGCGTTTCTCTGTAGAAACTTGGTATTGTGCATCGTAGAGTCGACTTTGGGTCGCCTGTAATAAATTAACGACTGTTTGGTTCGATGCGAGATCTGCGATTCTTCCCATTTCTCAGCTCCTTTCCTAACTAACGGCCCGATCAAGCGCGTCAAACATAGACTTGATGGTTGTTATCAAACGGGCAGCTGCCGCGTATGACTGTTGATAGAGTAACAAATCAGACATTTCTTCGTCCAGGTTTACTCCACGTAGATTATCAGATTTTAATTCTAAACTATCCTTTAAAGATTTTTGAGTTTCGTAACGAACCTCATTTTTGTCAGCTTCGCTTGCCGCATATGAGATGATAGAAGCTGAATAAGTCGCCATATCCACAGTGGTTCCGTTTAACCCACCTGCTGTTTCGAATGTATTGGAACTGGTCATCATTTCTGCCAGGGCTTGTGTGATTGTAGGGTCACCTTGTGACATATAGTACTCACCAGCAGCCCCTAGAGAAGCGTCCCATTGGGGGGAGCCATGTGACATTTGGCCAGGTGTTTCTCGAATATTTTCAACAACATTAAGAAATGAAGCTGTTTTAGAAGCTGATGCTTCCATACCAACAGCTTCAATAAATGAATTTGCTCCACCAACTCCTTGGTTGTCGGCAACAGTGAAAGTAACGCTGTCATCTTGAGTAAACCTAAGCCGTTGACCAGAACCATCTTGAATAACTGTCGCTGTAACCCAGCTAATGCCATTGGTAGAATCGTTAATTTGATCTGCGATTTCCTGTAAAGTATAGGGCGCACTAGCCGCGGTAAAAGTTGAGGTGTTTGAAACAACAGTAGCTGTCGTTGCGTTGTAATACTCAAAGGTTAGAGTGACATCGGCAGCAGGTTCCCACGAGTATGTGTCTAATTTCACCGCTGAATCGTGGATTGTTGGACTTAAGCCATCATCAAAAAAGTTGTTTAACTCAAAGAAGTTAGAGAATCCACTTATATTTTGATCAATAACTGGGCCTGCATCACCATCAAGATTAAATCCGATAGTTACATCACTATGAGTGCTGCCGTTTGCTGTTGCTGTTTCATCACGAAAACCCGTGTAAAGCGCCGTATTATTCAAATCAATTTCAAACTTTCGGTCAGCATTTACGGCTACTGTAGCTGTTGCAGCTCCATTTGCTCGATACCAAGTCTGCATTGCTGCAGCTACGGCATCAATTGTGTGTGGACCTGTGCCACCGAGTTCTGTCACAAGGGTTGTTGCGGCTGATTGATTGCCACTTGAATCTAGCAGAAACATTGTCGTGTCACCGCTACTAAAAGTTATCGTTTGATTAGCGGAATCTACGAACTCCCTATTACCAACTACGTCCTGCATTCCAGGGAATGGCGTGCCTCTATTGTGAATGAGGTTGAATTGGTCTCGTAATTCAGAAGCAAACTCGTCTAATTGAGCTTGTAAGCCAGGGAGAATATTGTCCCGCATATCGACAAGGCCTTTGAGCTCACCCCCTGTTAGGCGTGAGGTAATGTCGTTACTAGTGGCGGTTCCCCCGACAAAAATTTCATTAAAGTGCCCTTGTTCATAAGTATTATCCGCCGTTATTCCTGAAGCGGCAACATGAGTTACTGATTGGGCCGTATTATCAACTAAGATATTACCACCAGCCGTAAAGACCACCACGTCGCCTTGTGAACGCGTGACATAGTTGATATTCATATAGCCGGATAATTCATCAATAGCCGCATCGCGCTTATCTTTAAGGTCAGTAACATCGTTGCCGATGGTCTCGTTACGAATAATTTTATTGTTAAGGTCTTCAATATCAGCAGTGATCGCGTTAACTTTAACGATGATGTCTGAGATAGCCCTATCTGCCTGAAGCCGTAAGTCTTGGATTGTATCCGTCATAGATGTCAGTTCAACTGCGGTCTCGGTTGCCCAGCGAATAGCATCAGCCTGTTCAGATGTTCGATCTGGTGATAGAGCAAGGGTTTCAAGTGAGTTTGTTAATTGCTCAACAATGTGACTTAAAGAAGTGTTATCTGCTGGGGACCCAAAGAGTTCTTGAATCCGGGCGAAATAGCTCTGTGTAGATTCCAAAGCTCCTAAAGTCCCTGTTTCCGCTCGTAAACTCTTGAGCAAACCTTCGTCAATTTGACGGGTAACTTTGCTGAGTTGAACGCCTGCACCTGTTCCTGAAACGACACGCTGCTCCAACTGGGCTACTTTTCTGGAATAGCCTGGTGTGTTGGCATTTGAGATGTTATTCGCAACGGTACCAAGAGCTTCTTGGCTAGCAAGAAGGCCACTTTGGGCTGTGCGCATCGCTAGGGTAATGTTACCGGTCATAATGGTTCTCCAAGACCTTAAATTCTATTCTTACAGCGATTCATCTAGTGACAGAGAGGAGCGTTTTCCCGTGTCTTTGCTACCTTGATTAATAAGGCCACTCGCGGCATATGTCCCTGCATTAGGTTGAGACTGTTTTACGGCTGTGGTCACGGCCTCCATCAACATTTCACCTGATTTAATCGCGATCTGTAATAGGCGACCATTCTCTTTAGTTAGGCGGTCAATTTTTTCAGCCATATCACGCAAATCTTCACGTAGGTCTTCATCCGCATCTTTTAGGGCATTTGGTTCTTTTTCAAAAACCTTGTATTGTGCCTCTAAACCTTTTGCGAGGACGGTTTTTTGTTCGACTAGACCTCTGACATCATCATATTCGCGGTTTTTCAAAAACCCGTTTTCTTTGATTAAAAGAGTAACCAGTCCGTCGGCGACAATCATAATATCTCGAATTCTTTCATTAGCGTCCATTGTTGCCTTCCTCCTGCATTTTTAACATTTCTCTCATCACTTGATCGGTAACACCAATGCCACCGGCCTTAGTCATTTCTTTACTCATTTCGTCGACCATTACATCACGCCACATTTTCTCTGCGTGACCGCCACCGAAGGGGGCTTCTGTACTCAGGCCTTCAAACATAGGGCGAAGCATTTGTGAAATCATCATGGTTTCAAAATCTTCAGCCGTTTTTCTTATTTGCTCTAGATTGGCATTTCTATTGATTTTTGGAGCCGTATCTTTTTGCCCCTGCATCATTGCCAGGTTAGCTTGGCCAATTAGGTTCGTTGTATCCGTCATTTTTACATCACCGCGATTTCAGCTTGGAGAGCGCCTGAAGCTTTAATAGCTTGCAGAATAGTGATCATATCACGAGGACCTATACCTAAAGCGTTAAGACCGTTCACTAAGTCTTGAATATTCACGCCGCTTTCAACAACGGTCAGTCTTTCGTCTTCACCTTCTTCAATTTCAATATCTGTACGAGCAACTGTTGTCGTTTCGCCAACCTCCGCAAAAGGACCAGGTTGTGAAACTTGGGCGGTCTCAGTGATGCGGATTGTCAAGCTGCCTTGGGCAATAGCGACAGTGTTAATCCGGACGTTTTCGCCCATCACAATAACACCAGATTGTTCGTCAATCACCACACGAGCTAACATATCGGGTTCGATCTTCAACTGTTCAATGTCTGTCAGGAGAGCGACAACATCTTTTTCGTAGTCGTCTGGGACTGTCAACATAACCGTTGAAGGATCACTTGGTTTTGCAGAATCGCTACCTAAGAAGGCGTTAATGGCTTGGGCCATGCGGCGTCCTGTTGTTAAATCTGGATTGCGTAAACTAATCTCAACAACTTTCATTGAACTAAGATCAAAGTTAATCTCTCGTTCAACAATGCCTCCGTTGGCGATACGAGCACTTGTTGGGACACCTTTAACAACAGATTCTGCGTCACCTTGGGCACTGAAACCACCGACGGCTAAGTTACCTTGTGCAACAGCATAAACTTCGCCATCAGCACCAACAACTGGGGTAACTAAAAGAGTGCCACCTAAAAGGCTGGAAGAATCTCCTAAAGCACTGACCGTCACATCAATGCGATTACCTTGTTTAGCAAAAGGAGGTAGGGTTGCTGTTACCATAACAGCAGCAGTATTAGCAGAATCCAAACCGGCTTCAGTTGGCTTTACACCTAAGCGTTCTAACATAGAGTACAGGCTCTGTTTGGTGAAATGCCCATCAGCTAAGCTGTCGCCTGTACCATTGAGGCCAACGACCAAGCCGTAGCCAATCAGCATGTTGTCGCGGATACCTTCAAACTCAGCGATATCTTTAATGCGAGAAGCTGCATAAGCAGGGGTAATAACTGGCGAAAGCACAAGTACGGCTCCGACAATTAATGCCAGGAAAATATGCAGAGTTTGTGCTGCTTTTTTCATTTTGGACCTAGCTATTTGCTTCAACATTTTTCTATTCCCGTTTTCATTTCGCCTTTTGGCGTCACTTTGTGTCTATTATTATGCAATTGTAATGCCAGTTTATATTTTTTGTAACATACTGTAAATAAACGATAAAAATATATTGTTGCTTAGAAATGGTTTTTGAAAGGGTAATTTTTGCATAGGGGGAAAGAATTGCCCGGCACATTTCTGTTAAAGAAAAAGGGGCTCGTTTGAGCCCCTTTTGATTCATAGTATTAGATGCTCTAACGTTTGAGATTAGCCGCAGTTTTCTCCATTTCATCGACCGTTGTAAAGACTGTCGCTGATGTGGAGTAGGCTTGCTGGGTCGTAATCATTTTGGTCATTTCCTGATCGACCTTAACGTTTGATGTTTCATAGCTATTCGGAACAAACTCGGCAATTCTTCCTGCTCCGGCTGTCATAACTGTTGCTTCACCAGAATTTTGACTCACCTGATAAACGTTTCCATTGATAGGTTTTAAGCCGTTGTAATTGGTGAAGTTAGCTAACGGTATTCTATATATTGATCGCGTTGTTGAATCTGTGAATCGTCCATTCACGTACCCTTCTGTATTAAACTCATATGAACGAAGGTTTGCGTTTGATTGTCCATCGGCAGTGGCGTTAACTTTTGTGTAAGGCCCGTTAAATTGAGTTGTTTTGCCAATATCAAAATCAAAGGATATAGCTTGTGCGCCAACAGTTCCTGCAACAGTAATTGTTCCGCTAGTGGGGGAGGTCATTGAGCCATCACCCCCAAAAGTTATGGTTTGCGTAGTTGCTGGAGCCGTTATTGTGCCGCCTGATACCGACATATCTAATTGCCACTCATTTACAGTGGCTGTTTTTGTCCAGTTGGCTGTCATAAGTTGGCTTGTTCCTGACCCATCATAAATTTTGAATGATGTTACTTCAGATCCACCTGCTGTCTTTGCTTGGGGAAGGTTTACTTGGACTGATGCTGTGGTTGAAGCTATTCCATTATTGACAAAAAGCTCCGGATTAACATTAATCCCGTTTAAAGTACCTGAGTCCGCAATACCGGAGGAATCTGTTTCCCACCCCATGAGAAAGTAGCCGTTTTTGTCGACAATGTATGGCGCGTTATCCGTTCCCAAGGCTGTTTCAAACTGCCCGTCACGACCATACAGCATATCACCGGAACCATCTGATTGCGTGTTGAGGATATACATTCCGTGACCATTAATGGCGAGATCCATAGAATTGCTTGAACTTTTCATAAAACCTGATTCATAAACATGATCAGTCGTATGTGTGTTCACGCCACCATAGGCTGATTGCCCTCTGAAAGTCTCACTCATTACAGAGTGGAAATTGGTTTCCGATCTCTTGTAACCGCCCGTTGACATATTGGCGACATTTCGTCCGATAGACTCCATGGCTTGACTTTGAGCCAGCATACCTAACACAGCATTTGAATAGGCGTTGAACATAGTACTTTCCTCAAAAAATCGACAGCATGGGAAATTTACCCACAAAGGTTCTGTCAGTATGATGCAATTGGAATGCCAGTTTTAAAAGGTGACTATCTGTATGAAATAAAAGGATTTTAAGAATCTGCAGCTAGGCAGACTTTGCCCTTTTGCTCGGCAATAATAGAAAGCTGCAAAAACTTCCTAGTCCTTTTTAAGGGTTCAAAAACATAAACCCTTTTTTAATGGGGATCGTGCAGACTATGATGAGCCGGAAATGACGGAAATGGGTATATGAAACTTACTAAAGTCGGGTCGACAAGTTCGGTCTCTGATTCAAAAAAAGCTAAAAAGAAGCCAGGATCAGGTTCTGAGTTTTCCTCGCACCTTGCCGAAGTTACAGAACCAACTGATAGCGGAACAGTGAGCGGGACTTCTCCGATCAGTGCGGTTGACCCTATCTTATCTGTTGAAGCCACTCCAGATGCTACAGCTCATAAATCTCGAACCCTGCTGTATCAGCGCGGCAATGATATTCTTGATCGCCTGGATGAAATCCGTATGCAGGTTCTCGGGGGGAAACTCTCAAAAGAGCGCTTGATGAACCTAGCTCAGATGTTGAGAAGTCAGCGCGCCAAAGTCAACGATCCGACATTAATCTCAATTATTGATGAGATTGAGTTGCGAGCTGAAGTTGAAATTGCCAAGTATACCCGTGATTCTTAAGCAAAAATTCAAGTTATCCCGATTTATCCCTCTAAAAATTGAATCTCCAATCGTTTCTTCTAATAAATCCTCTTGCGGTGTTAAGGACTGATCCCTATATTCCGCGCCTGATAGGTATAACCTCTGGAGGGGGCTACTAAAAATGACGGTCACTTTGCCGCCTGATTACCGTCCCAGCGAAGACGAAGACTTTATGAATCCTGCGATGCGGGAATACTTCCGGCAAAAGCTCATGCTTTGGCGGGCTGAACTGTTGGAAGAATCAAGTGAAACTCTGCACCAGTTGCAAGAAACCAGCAGTGCTGAGCCTGATATCGCAGATCGTGCATCCATTGAAACAGATCGTTCTTTAGAATTGAGAACACGGGATCGTGCCCGCAAGCTCATTGGCAAGATTGACGAAGCCTTGGATCGGATTAAAAACGATACTTACGGATACTGTGAGGAGACCGAAGAGCCGATTAGCATTAAGCGGCTTGAAGCTCGTCCCGTCGCCACCATGACTCTTGAAGCGCAAGAACGTCATGAGAAAATGGAAAAAACTCACCGCGACGACTAAATTCGTTCGTATAAGATTATAAAAAAGCGCAGCTTGTTGGGGGCTGCGCTTTTTTTGTCTGATATCAAATGGAACCTTGTATGGAAAGAGTAGAGAGGCCTTACTCGTTTATGCTGGCTTATCAGTGTCTTCAGCAGGCTTTGCCTCTTCCAGATTAACCACATCGCCTTGAATTTCTGCAGTTTTGCGCTTGAGTTTGGCGTAGGAACGGATAGCGAAGGGGACACTAATAAGGTAAGCGCTTAAAATAATTGAGAGGGTGGCCCAGGGTTGAGTAACACTGAGGGCAACAAACAAGCCAACACCAAGCATGGTGGGCAGGACGTATTTGTGAGGTATCTTAAACTGCTTGAATGAGTAGGTCGGGATTTGGCTGACCAAGAGGAAAGACACGACCAGGATATTAATACCGACAAACATAGGGTGGCTAAGGAAAGCAAAGTCAAACAGGAATGATAAAACCATGGGGAGTAGGACCAAGCCAGCTCCAGCGGGAGAAGGGACTCCTGTAAAGAAGTTATAGGACCAACTTGGTTTGTTTTCTTCTTCTAACGATGTGTTGAAGCGAGCAAGACGAAGGGCGCAGCTGATGGTAAAGAGCAGAGCCATCACCCAGCCAATACCGCCAGCGGTTTGCATGGTCCACAGATAAAGCATCAAAGAAGGGGCGACGCCGAAGCAGACAAAATCTGAGAGAGAATCTAATTCAGCCCCAAACTTACTCGTCCCTTTAAGAAGGCGGGCAATACGACCGTCAAGGGTGTCAAAGATGGCTGCAACGGCGATGGCAACACAGGCGGATTTCCATTCTCCTGCCAAACAGAACTTTACGGATGTCAGACCCGCTGACAGAGCAATCATGGTCAAGAAGTTGGGAATCATCCGGTTAATGGATAATCCTTTGGTCCGTTTCCGCTTGTTCTTAAATATCGTCATAATAATCTGCCTTTAAAGCTTAACGAATTTTGGCTTCTCTAGAACTTTCCTTGCCTTCAAGGTCAGCGATAATCGTTTCACCTGCCGTGGTGGTTTGGCCAACTGAAACCAGCGGCTCCACCCCTTCGGGTAAGTATATATCAACCCGACTACCAAAGCGAATAAGTCCAAAACGTTCACCTGCTTTGACAGGTTGCTCCTCTTTTATATCACATTTTATGCGACGAGCGACTAATCCGGCAATTTGCACAAAAGCAACTTCCCGCCCGTCATCCATCTTAAGGGCAACACATTGACGTTCATTAAATTCACTGGCTTTATCAAGAGATGCATTGACGAACTTGCCCGGCACATAGGCTAATTTGCTGATAACTCCGTCAATAGGAACCCTGTTCACATGAACATTAAACACATTCATGAAAACGCAAATACGATTGCGAATCCCATCACCCATTTCCAATTCTTTTGGTAAAGCGCACTGGTCCACATATTGAACAACACCGTCAGCAGGAGAGACCATAAGGCCTGTGCGTGTTGGTGTATAACGGTCTGGGTCTCGGAAGAAGTAGGTGCACCATAAGGTGAGCACAACACCAATCCAACCTAAAGGCTCCCATACGAAAAACAGAATGGCTGCTGTCACGGCAAAGATTGCAATAAAGCGTCCACCTTCGGGGTTAATGGGAACAAGTACGGTATTTAGCAACGGATCATCCTCTTAAAAAGCTTATTCTTTTTCTTACTTCTTTTGAGAGCCGTCGACAACCATGGTGGTGAAATCCCATGCTGCATTTGGATTTTTACTCCGAATCTGGAGGGGGGCAAGGAAAGTAAAGGCCTTTAGGCACCATGTTGTCTTTAAAGAAAGTTGGTTGACGTTAACGTCACATTGTGGTATGTTACGTACACAACATACAAAATGGGTGCTTTTATGGATGGCCAAGTGATGGATAAGGATAGGAATTCGGATAAGCTTTATAGTGTAACCGAATTAGCAAACGAGTTTGAAATCACACCCCGCGCAATTCGTTTTTACGAAAGTAAGGGGTTGCTCTCGCCTCAAAGAGCGGGATCGACACGGGTTTACACATACCGTGATCGTGCCCGATTGATGATCATTTTACGGGGTAAGCGCATGGGGTTCTCTTTGGGCCACATCAAAGCTTATCTCGAACTTTACGATGTAGATCGCAGCCGAACTGAACAATTAAAGCAGTTATTGTTCGGTGTTCGTGAAAAAATTGAAGAAATTGAGGCTCAAAAACGGGACCTTGATATGACCATGGATGAGCTGAAAAGTGTAGAGAAGGAAACTCTTAGTGCCATGGAAGAAGCCGGAATTTCACAAGATTAATCAAATAGCTTTGAATTAGAAGAAGGGCGGCAGGGAGTTTGCCTTTCTTTGAATAACATCAACCACATGCAGCGGAGTAGCTGAAGATGAAAAACGTAGTTATAGCCGGATATGCCCGGTCTCCTTTCCACCTAGCTAAAAAAGGCGAATTAGCAAAAGTTCGTCCCGATGACATGGTCGCCCAGGTCGTTAAAGGCTTGGTTGAAAAGACAGGTGTAAAACCTGAAGATCTAGAAGATTTGATCCTCGGTTGTGCTTTCCCAGAGGGTGAGCAAGGCTTTAATGCAGCAAAAATGGTTGCTTTCCTGGCTGACCTTCCGATCACTGTTGCCGGGACGACCGTGAACCGTTTCTGTGGTTCTTCCATGCAGTCCATCCATATGGCTGCTGGCGCCATTCAGATGAACGCAGGGGAAGCTTTCATCGCGGCGGGTATTGAATCCATGACCCGTATCCCAATGGGTGGCTTCAACCCTATGCCAAACCCACAACTCTATCAAAACTACCCAGAAGCTTTCGCTTCTATGGGTGATACAGCAGAAAATCTAGCTAAAAAATTCCAAATCTCTCGTGCTGATCAAGAAGCCTTTGCGGTGAAGTCTCATGAAAAAGCTAAGGCTGCTCAAGATGCTGGCAAGTTTGATGATGAGATTGTTCCAATTACCTGGAAAGGTGGCACCGTTGAGAAAGACGGCTGCATCCGCCCAGGAACAACCGCAGAAGACCTCGCTGGTCTGAAGCTGGCCTTTGATGAAAACGGTTCCGTGACTGCGGGGACATCTTCTCCTTTGACCGATGGTGCTTCTGCTACTTTGATTTGTTCTGAAGAGTATGCAGAGAAAAATGGTCTTGAGCCTCTGGCCCGGATCAAATCAATCGCTGTTGGCGGCTGTCGCCCTGAATTGATGGGGATTGGTCCTGTTGTTGCGACCAATAAAGCTCTCGAACGCGCTGGTCTCAAGATGGACGATATCGACATCATTGAGCTTAACGAAGCTTTTGCTGCTCAGGGCATGGCCTGTATTTCTGATCTAGGTATGGACCTGTCCAAGATTAACTTAGATGGCGGCGCTATCGCTATTGGTCACCCCTTGGGAGCTACTGGTGCACGGATCACCGGTAAGGCTGCCTCTCTGATCAAACGTGAAGGCAAAAAATATGGTCTTGCCACCCAGTGCATTGGTGGTGGTCAAGGTATTGCTACTATTGTTGAGGCTATCTAGTCATGACAGAGATTAATAAAGTCGCCGTACTCGGCGCCGGTGTCATGGGAGCGGGGATCGCCGCCCATGTCGCCAATGCGGGCTTGCCCGTGGTGTTGCTTGATATTGTTCCTGATGGAGCAAAAGACCGCAACGTTGTCGCTTCTGGGGCTATTGCCCAATTATTGAAAACCAAACCTGCGCCTTTGACGTCAAAGCGCAACGCAAAGCTCATTACGCCTGGTAACTTGGATGACAATATGGACATGCTGTCCGATTGTGACCTGATTATCGAAGTTGTGATTGAGCGTTTGGATATTAAGCAGGGTTTGTACAAGAAAATTGATGCCGTTCGCAAGAAAGGCTCAATGGTTGCTTCGAACACCTCAACCATTCCACTTAACCAATTAGTAGATAGCGCGCCGGATGGATTTGCAGATGATTTTGTTATCATGCACTTCTTCAACCCACCTCGCTATATGCGCCTTTTGGAAATTGTTTCTGGTCCAAAAACACGGCCAGAAGTGACTAAAGCCATAAGTGAATTTGGTGATGTTAAGCTCGGCAAAGGCGTTGTTCATTGTAAAGATACACCAGGATTTATCGGCAACCGTGTCGGTAACCTTTGGGGTGTCGCTGCGGCACGTTTTGCTTTTGAAGAAGGCTTAACCGTTGAAGAAGCTGACTCGATTATTGGCAAACCGTTAGGCTTCCCGAAAACCGGTATATTTGGCTTAGCTGACCTCGTAGGGATCGACTTAACCCCTCATGTCGCTGCTTCCATGCTGAAGAGCTTGCCTGAAAAAGATATGTATCGTGATCTTTACCAAGAAAACGAATTGATGACGAAAATGATCGCCGATGGATACACAGGGCGTAAAGGTAAAGGTGGTTTCTACCGCATCAATAAAGAAAGCGGTAAAAAGGTTAAAGAAACTATCAACCTTGTTACAGGTGAGTATGCCCCAACTGTCAAATCGACACTTGCCAGTGCCAAAGCTGGTAAGAAAGGTATCCGCGCTGTTGTTGAATATGATGATAAAGGTGGGCGCTATGCCTGGAAGGTTCTTTCTCACTCATTATCATATGCTGCGTCAATGGTGCCGGAAATTTCTGATACCATCTATCAAGTGGATGAAGCCTTAAAAGACGGCTATGCCTGGAAATGGGGTCCATTTGAAATGATCGACAAACTAGGCGCTGCTTGGTTTGCTGAGAAGTTAGCCGCTGAAGGAATGGAAGTCCCAGAACTTCTAAAAACCGTAGGCGATGGTACTTTCTATCGGGTCGAGAACAATAAGGTCCAATTCATGGAAACCGATGGTTCTTACAGTGACCTGCCACGTGGCGAAGGTGTTCTCCTTCTTTCTGATATCAAACTTGCCAGCGAACCAGTTTCTAAAAACGGTTCTGCCAGCCTTTGGGATATTGGCGATGGGGTTATCTGCCTAGAGTTCCACACCAAAATGAACTCACTTGACGATGGCATTGTGGCTCAAATGAAAAAGGCCACCAAGCTGATCGAAAAAGGTGACTTTAAAGCCTTGGTCATTCACAATGAAGGAGAAAACTTCTCCGTTGGTGCCAATGTTGGTCTTGCATTATTTGCAGCAAACCTTGGCTTGTGGCCTGTTGTTGAGAGTGCCATGAGCGATGGTCAGAAGACCCTCAAGAAACTTAAATACTCTAAATTCCCTGTTGTTTCTGCGCCTCGTGGTATGGCCCTTGGCGGTGGTTGTGAAGTCCTGCTTCATAGTGATGCGGTTCAGGCACATGTAGAAACCTACACCGGTTTGGTCGAAGTCGGCGTTGGGGTTATTCCTGGCTGGGGTGGCTGTAAAGAAATGATCACCCGTCACACCCTAAATAAAAGACGCCCAGGGGGACCAATGTCCGCCATGATGGGTGCTTTTGAAATGATCAGCACAGCTCAAGTGGCAACCTCTGCTGCTGAAGCTAAAGAAAAATTGATCATGCGTGAAGGCGACGGCATTACCATGAACCGTGATCGTTTATTGGCAGATGCAAAAGCTAAAGCTTTAGCATTGTTGGATGGTTATACACCTCCTGAAGAAGTGGAAATTTCCCTTCCAGGGCCAACGGCACTGACCGCGGTTAACCTAGCCGTAGAAGGTTTTGTCGCTAACGGCATGGCGAAACCCCATGATGCAACCGTCTCCAAAGCATTGGGTCGAGTGTTGACGGGTGGTGATACGGATATGACCGAAGTCGTCACTGAGGATCAACTTTACGCTCTTGAGCGCGAAGCTTTCCTCGGATTGTTGAAAACAGAAAAAACCTTGCAGCGGATTGAGCATATGCTCACCACTGGCAAGCCGTTAAGAAACTAGAAGGGGAATAGACCTATGGCTACAGTATATAAAGCACCCCTGCGGGATATGGAGTTTGTCTATTACGAACTTCTGGGCGGTGAAAAGCTAGCAGAACTTCCAGGCTATGAAGAAGCTGATCCTGATACCGTGAAAGCAATTTGGGAAGAAGCTGGAAAAATTGCTGAAGAAGTAATGTTCCCTTTGAACAGAACTGGTGACGAAGAAGGATGTCATTTTGAAAACGGTGTCGTTCGGACCCCGAAGGGTTTTAAGGAAGCTTATGACCTTTACTGCGAGAGCGGTTTTACAGGTTTAACCGCTGACCCAGAATATGGGGGAATGGGTATGCCTCATTCTGTTGGTTTGATGATCGCAGAAATGATGTCAGCAACAAACCACTCGTTCTCAATGTATCCAGGGCTTACTCATGGCGCATATAATGCCATTAATGCTCATGGTTCTGAAGAGCAGAAGAATACTTATCTGCCTAAATTTGTTGAAGGCACCTGGAGCGGCACCATGTGCCTCACCGAACCTCAATGCGGAACTGACCTTGGTCTAATTCGGACCAAAGCTGATCCAAAAGAGGATGGTTCCTACAACATTAATGGAACGAAGATTTTTATCTCTGCTGGTGAACATGATCTGACAGATAATATTGTTCACCTCGTCTTGGCTCGGATGCCTGATGCCCCTCCAGGCATTAAAGGTATCAGCCTGTTCTTGGTGCCTAAGTTCCTGATCAAGGAAGATGACAGCCTTGGCCCCCGTAATGGTGTCTCTTGTGGCGCCATCGAACATAAAATGGGTATCAATGCTAACTCTACTTGTGTGATCAATTTTGATGATGCTGAAGGTTATCTCATTGGGAAGAAACACAAAGGCATGGAAGCCATGTTCGTGATGATGAACTCAGCCCGTGTCGGTACCGGTATGCAAGGTTTAGCTGCCTGCGAACAGTCCTACCAAGGTGCTGTTGAATATGCTCGTGAACGGGTTCAAATGCGCTCACTTACAGGTGCTAAGCATCCTGAAATGAAAGCTGACCCCATTATTGTGCATCCTGATGTTCGGCGAATGTTGCTGACTATTCGGGCTTATTCTGAAGGCTGCCGGGCTATGTCATCCTGGATTGCTCAGGAGTTAGATCAACACGAAAAGAACCCTGATCCCGTGCGTAAGCAGGAAGCTGATGACCTTGCTTCTTTGCTAACCCCTGTGATCAAAGCGTTCCAAACCGATGTTGGTTTTGAATCTGCAAACCTTGGTGTTCAGGTTTATGGCGGTCATGGCTTTATCCGTGAGCATGGTATGGAACAATATGTTCGTGATGCGCGTATCGCTCAACTTTACGAAGGTACCAACGGCATTCAGGCTTTAGATTTGGTCGGCCGTAAAATGGGTATGCACATGGGACGTTACTTGCGTCGTTTCTTCCATCCAGTTCAAGAATTTATTGAAGCTGAAATGGAAGTGCCTGAAATGAACGAGTTCGTCATGCCTTTGGCTAAAGCGTTCTCTCGCTTGCAACAAGCCAGCGCTTGGATTGCTCAAGAAGGTATGAAAAATCCTGATCAAGCTGGTGCAGCTTCAGTTGATTATCTTCGTATGTTTGGTCTGGTTACTTTGGCTTACATGTGGGCACGTATGGCGAAAATTGCCTTGGCAAAACAAGACGGCGACGAAGCTAAGTTTTACCAAGCTAAGATTAAAACGGCTCGTTTTTATATGCAGAAACTCTTGCCTCAAACAGGTTCATTATTCTCTACTATCATGACCGGTAGTGAAACTCTGATGGATTTTGACGAAGAGTTTTTCTAGGACATCACGCTATAATTTCTTCCTGGCAGTATAAAATTCTGCCAGGAAGAATTTTTCTTGATTGCTTCTTAACATTTCCCAATGACATTGTTGTTTTAGCCGATACAATAAACACCTAAATAATGAGGGTGTTTGGCTTGTTTTCAGTGTATGATAGTAGTAAGTCCTATGTTTTTTTAATCACTTGGCTAAAAAAGATATTTTTTAGCTTTCTTGGGACTCTTTTTCTTCTTTCAACCTTTCCCGCCAAGGCTGAAACTCCCTCTTTAAGAGTCCTTGTTCAAAAATCAAAACCAAAATTTTTTTTATATGAAGCTGGTAGGCTTGGCCTTTGTGATGAAATTTATTTACGGCTGAAAGAACGCCTTTCCGCAAGAGGCATTAATCTTAAAATAGACGCTAATTATACACCGATTAAACGCATTCTTCTTGAGCTTGAAAAAGGTTTGGGGGACGGGTTTTGTGGGGCTGGGCGTAATGCAGCCAGAGAAGCTAGAGTTATCTATTCTACTAATCCCATTTATGTCGTTTCAAATGTCGTCGCGACCCAAAGAGATAACCCAACGAACCCGAAATCTTTTCAAGACTTAGCCAAAGAAGGTGTAACGGTTGGAGCTTATTTCGGTACGGCATCAGCTACTTTTTTGAAAAAACAAAAAGGTGTGAAAGTTGATGATCACTTTAAAACCCTAAAAGAGGGGCTTGAACGAGTCTCTTTAGGAAAGCTAACGTACTTTTATTACCATGACCTTGGTTTAAACTATTTAGTAAAAAACTTACCTTATCTTCTCCGTGTCGTTCCTACGAAATTCAGGACAATTAACCAGTGGATGATTTACAGTAAAGAAACACCTGAGCACCTACGTAAGGCTATGGACCACGAGATTTCAGAGATGATAAAAAGTGGAGAGATGGATAAAATTCATGCTAAGTTCTTCATACCCTAGGGTTAAGTGAACGGACTGGATAAACTCTCATGCATCTTATCTTTCGCGGGGCTTTTGCTGCTGTTCGTGCCTCTCGTCGGCCGCAGCTAGCGCCGCTTGAAGAATCTGTAGTTTCTTTCCGAGTTTGGCTGAATGACCTAGATACCAACTTTCATATGACCAATGGCCGATATTTGACGGTAATGGATTTAGGCAAAATTGACCTTGGCATTCGCTCACCTTTTTTCGTAACCCTTATGAGAAAAAAGAAATGGCGGCCTATCCTTGGTGGTGCCTTAATCCGTTACGCAGCCCCTGTTCATCTTTTCGAAAAATGTACGCTACGCACCCGCATCGTTGGTTGGGATGAAAAGTGGTTTTATATGGAACATCGTCTGGAAGTAAGAGGTAAGCTAGCAGCCTTATCTATAGTTAAAGGGTTGTTCCGTGTGCCGGGAAAATCCATATCCTCTGCTGAAATGGCTGTTGCTATGGGCGTTGACCCAATTTCCCCACAATTGCCTCAATATGTGGCTGATTGGGTTGATTCTGAAAAGAGTTTTGACGAAGAAGTTGAAAGAGAGCAATAAGCGCTTGGTAAAACTGGGGTTTCCCCCCTATTTTAAGTAATGCCTGATACTCATTACCTCTATGATGTCATTATCTTTCTTGTTGCTACAGTCCTTGTCGTCCCACTTTTTGAACGATTAAAGGCCAGCCCTTTGGTTGGCTATCTTTTGGCGGGGATGGTCATTGGGCCGTCTGGTTTAGCTTTGGTTGATGATTCTGACTCCGTTCGTAACCTTGCTGAGCTTGGGGTTGTGGTTCTTTTATTCACTGTTGGGCTTGAACTTCCCTTTAATCGCCTTAGGGTCATGGGTGGGGCGGTTTTCGGCTTAGGAATGGTCCAAATTGGTGTGATCGGTGCCATTTTCTTTTTTATGGCTCAATGGGCAGGGTTAGACGCAGCGGCTGCAATTGTCATTGGGGCGGCCTTAGCCCTATCCTCTACCGCCGTTGTTCTTCAGCTTCTAGTCGAACGCCGTGAACTTTCAAGTCGTTTTGGTCGGTCTGCAATCGCCTTACTTCTTCTCCAAGATCTTTCAGTTGGCCCTATTTTAGTTTTAATACCAGTTCTTGGTCAGGCTGAAGTCTCAGTTTGGGAAGCTCTCGGCATTGCAGGGCTTAAAGCACTGCTTGTCTTGGGCGTTCTTGTTTTGGTTGGGCGCGTCGTGATTAAACCTTTGTTTAAAATAGCCGCTTCTGCCAAAGCCTCGGAACTTAATACTGCTTTGATCTTGCTGCTTATAATTGCGACAGGAATGGCAACCCACCAAGCAGGCTTATCTATGGCACTTGGTGCTTTTATTGCTGGAATGCTCCTAGCCGATACAGAGTATCGTTCAGAAGTAACTAAAGATATTCAGCCTTTCCGTGGTTTGTTGTTAGGCTTGTTTTTCATGTCAGTAGGGATGTTTATTGATCTCCAATTTGCTTGGGACAATTTGGGGAAAGTTTGTGTGCTGTTGGTTGTTCTGCTCGGGGTTAAAACCATAATTATTGGCGGTGCAGCAAGGGTTCAGGGGTTTAAAACTGCAACCTCTCTTCGTCTTGGTCTTATTCTTTCTCAGGGGGGGGAATTTGCTTTTGCCTTTTTCAGTCTGGCAGTTGGGGTTGGGATTGTTGAGGGAGAGATTGCTCAGCTATTGATGATTGTTGTTGCTCTTTCAATGGCGGTTACGCCGCTGCTGGCTGTCGTTGCCGCCAAGACCGCCCATAAGCTTGAGCCCCTTACTGTTCCTGGGCTAGAAGCCCTTGGAGCTGCCGCTATTGGCCTTGAAGGGCATGTCGTTCTTTTTGGCTATGGGGAGGTAGGGAAAACTCTTGCAGAACGGCTGCTTGCCATGAATATTCCGCTGCTGATCATCGAAAGCGACCCTCGCCTTGTGTTGGAAGGGCAGGGGATAAATCATCCTGTTTTCAAAGCGAATGCTATGCATCCAGAAACTCTTTTAGCCGCCCGTATCGAAGAAGCGCAATCTGTTGTGATTTCTCTTGGGCAAGCGACAGGACCTTCTCAGTTAATTGCGACTCTTCGTTACCTTTTCCCAAATCTAAAAATTATCGCAAATGCTAGAGATGAGGCCCATGCGAAGAAGTTAACCAAGGCTGGAGCAAACGAAACATCTGTTGAAATTCAAAACCCAGGGCACAGACTCGCCGAAAAGTTGATTGATCGTTAATTGAAAGCACTGTATGGTAGTTGCCTCAATAATTTCACATTAAAAGGTCTAGATTAACTGTGAAACTTGGGTAATCTTAAAAACATTAAGGTTGCTGACTTATAGCTCAGTAAGCTGATTTTGAGTCTAAGGGGGAGACATTGAATTTTGATTTAGAAAAGGCATTAGCCAAACTAAAACAGGAATTCATTGAAAGCAGTGGAGATCGCCTGGACGAGATTGATGCTGCAATTGACAGGATTTTCAAAGAGACGGGCGATCGCGAAGCTGACTACTTCCAGATGCAGCGCGATATCCATAGCATTAAGGGATCTGCCGGAACCCATGGATTTAACGCGGTAACGGTTATTGCCCATCGTGTGGAAGATTATATCGAATCAACTCGTCGTTTGACTAAGACACAGCTTCAAGACGTGCAGGTTTATGTAGACCGTATCCGTGAAATCATGGAAGCGGGTAAGGACCCATCAGAGTCAGAACTCAATAAAATCCTTCATGGTCTCCCCTCAAGTACCCAGCAAGCTACTGTAAGTGAGCAAGAAGTCAAAAACCTAACAGTTCTTTTGGTTATGCCTAAAGGGGTACAGCGTAAACTCATTGGTACTGAGTTGGCTTCGTGTGGATTTGAAATCTCCTTTTCAGAAAACCCTGTTGAAGCGATCAGTCTCGCCTTATCCATAAAGCCAGACATTATTGTTTCGTCAACAGAATTTGAAGAAATGACTGGCATTGAGCTGGCAAATGTCTTTAAAGCGATCAAAATTACAAGAGAGATGAACTTTGTTCTGACCACCAGCCACGACGACGGCGACCCTGCTCTGAGTGAACTCCCCGAAGGCACCTCTATCATCCATAAAAGCGGTGATTTTGCTGAGGAGCTAACCGAATGCCTGATTAATATGGGTGTCTTCGGTAAGGTTTAAAGACAATCTCAATATCTATGACTACAAATATACTTTGATACCGCTTGTTGTGGCGCTTTTGCGTTCACAACATGAACAATGGCTTGACGTTCATGCTGTGAACGGTGTATATTTTGCTCGATTTTTGGAACCGAGGCAAGGTATGTCTGAAGGTAAGTTTAAAGAGCAGGGCGATAGGCAGTTAGCTGAAGCAACTCTTGAGTTGATGGGGGCTATTGAAGAGGGATGTGATGTTTCTCAGCGTAGTCTTGCCCAGCGCATGGGAGTTGCTCTTGGGTTGACCAATGCTTTAATAAAGCGTTCTGTCAAAAAAGGCCTCCTTAAGGTCAAAGAAGCGCCAGCTCGCCGCTTTGCCTATTATATGACCCCAAAGGGTTTCCAAGAAAAAACCCGCCTTACTGCAGAGTATTTAACCACTTCTCTAGATTTTTTCCGGACTGCAAGAGGCCAGTATGCTGAAGCAATAACATACTGTGTCAATCGAGGTTGGACTAGAATTGCATTCTATGGTGCAAGTGAGCTTGCTGAGATCGCCGTGTTGGCAGCCCATGAGGTCGAGCTTCATCCTGTTGCTATCGTTGCGCCGGGAAGAAATATCGCAGCGGTTGGTGGTTGTCCTGTTGTTGGTTCTTTGAAGGATTTAGAGGATGTTGATGCTGTTATTATAACGGATGCACAGGCACCTCAATCGATTTTTGAAGCTTTAAGTAAAGCTATTTCCTATGAGCGGATTGTAACTCCAGACCTTCTGCACGTTAGTCGTGGGCCTTCTGGTATTGAAGGGGGGGAGGAGGCGACATGAAGCGTTGGTACGTCATCCACTCAAAGGCTTCAAAAGAGGCTGTTGCAGAGGCTAATCTTAAGAACCAAGGTTACGAAACCTATTTGCCACGTTACCGCAAAGAGCGTCGGCATGCCCGAAAAGTGGATACTGTTCTAGCGCCTTTGTTTCCACGATATTTGTTTGTTTGTGTTGATATTGAAGTCGAGCGCTGGTTGGCAATAAACAATACGATCGGCGTGTCCCATGTTCTCTGTGAGGGAAGTCGCCCTATGCCAGTACCCGAAGGAGTGGTTCAGGCTATTCGCGGACGTGAAGGTGAGGATGGGTGTCTAAAGTTGGAGCTTGCGCATTTCAAGAAGGATCAACTCCTTCGAGTGTTGGATGGTCCCTTCGAAGATATGGTTGGTTTGTTTGCCGAACAACAAGATACGAACCGGGTGGTTTTGCTCCTTGATTTGCTAGGCCGTGAAGTAAAAGTCCATGTCGAAACGCAGTCGGTAGTTGCTGCTTAAATCTCTTTTGTATGGGAGGTGATAAGGGTGGTTGCCTATTGTAGGGTCTCGGTGAAAATTCACCCGGACTGCGGTAGCTTGCCAAAATTATAACACAAGGCCTTTGATTATAAGATGAATCTCTTCAGTTTTATTAGACAGATGTTCCAGAGATATCCACGGCTATTTTTTGGCAATGCCATTTTGTCATTGGTGTTGATGGCTGTTGATGCGGCAACATTGGCCTCAATTGTACCAATTATTAGCATGCTGACAAAGAGTGATAGCGGTGATTCAGTGTCACCCGTTATTACTTCCTTTGTTAAATATACTGGTATTGATGGCAGTGTTGAGGTCTTTATCTCAATCTTTGTTATTCTATCAATACTAAATAGTGTCCTGTTGATTTCAATTAACTATTTTATTTTGAAGGCTCAGTATGTTGTTCGACGAGATATGGTCTTAGGGATCGCTAAAGCAGTATTTCATACCAGTGCAAACTATATCAATCGGCAACGCCAGGGTGACTTCCTCAATACATTGACTCTGGAAGCTGCAAGGGTCGCTGATTCATTTACGGCCGCTTCAAGGTTGATTGCCCCTATCGCCCAGGCATTAGTGCTGTTGTGCGGACCTTTGTTGTTGTCATGGAAACTCACTGTCATTTCAATGACTGTTGCCTTTCTATTGGTGGCGCCTCTCAGGCTTCTCCGCAGCTATGTCTATCGCTTGGGGCAAGGTCATACAAAATTAAACAATAAATTTTCGACGGTGCTGCAAGAGGCTCTTTCTAATACAAGAATGATTACTGCTTTTGGAGTTGAGAAGAAAACGCTAAACAATTTAGATAACACATTTTCTCAACTTCGAGATTTATCGGTTAAATCTCAACTTCTAAGCACAACGGTCCATACGGTCTTTACGCCCATAGGTATCGTTATTGTCTTTATTACTTTCTTGGTTGGGCGTCATCTTGGTGTCCCTTTATCTGAAATCGGATTGATTTTATATGCTTTTAATCGTCTTGCTGTGACGTTCGCTAATATTAACCAATTTAAAATGCAGCTGCTTAATCTTTATCCAAGCTATGAGCAGGTCATGAAAGTTCGTGAAGAGGCGGATGCCTCAAGTCTTGTGTTTGGCGATAAGCCTTTTTCTGGTCTAGAAGATGAAGTTTCATTTGAAAATGTCTCTTTCTCCTATAGTCCGACTTCCCCAGCATTAAAAAATATCTCCATAACAATTCCAGCAGGGAAAATGACGGCTTTAGTTGGCGGGTCTGGTTCTGGAAAATCAACCCTAGCTGATCTCGTTCTTGGAATGCAGCAACCAACAGAAGGGCAGATTTTGATTGATAATGTGCCTATGAATGAAATAGATATTTTTTCATATAGAAATACACTTGGCTATGTGCCGCAGCAGCCGGCCTTATTGCACGCTTCAATTCGAGAAAACATTCTATGGGCAGACAGTAGTGCTAATGATGCAGCATTGGCTGAAGTATGTCGGCTGGCAAATGCACATGAATTTATTGATCAGCTTGAAGATGGTATTGAAACAATAGCCGGTGACAGAGGGGTTCGGCTTTCTGGAGGGCAAGTACAGCGAATATCTCTTGCGCGGGCCCTTGTTCGAAAACCACAAATTCTAGTTCTAGATGAGGCAACAAGCGCCCTTGATTCTCAAAGTGAGAAGCTTATCCAAGCTTCAGTCGAAGGTATCATGGGACGAACAACAATGCTCGTTATTGCTCACCGGCTTTCAACAATTGCTAAAGCAGATAATATTATTGTTCTTGACCAAGGACGGGTTGTAGAGCAAGGAACATTTGATGAATTAATGGCCCACGAGAGTGCCTTTGCTAATTTAGTGAAACTTCAACAAATTTAACATTGGAAGCAGGAATAATAAAAAAACAACTGATCGATATGAGATATTTCATTGGTTGAGATTTGTAAATGCCTTCGTATAGGCAGTATATTTGGGGTAGATGTTGTTTAACTGTAAAGCTGTTTTCTTAGATCGTGATGGGGTTTTAAATTCTTCGAATGTACGAGAAGGCAAGCCTTATGCACCAACATGCATTGAGGATTTTTCGCTGCTACCAGGTGTGGCGGAGGCTGTAAAAGCGCTTCATGAAAATGGATATATGACAATTGTTGTTACTAATCAGCCTGATTTGACCACAGGTAAGGTCAGCGCCGATACAGTCGAGGCGTTTCATGAGTGCTTGCGGGCTGCAATGCCAATCGATGACATTATAATTTGCCCTCATTTGAATGAAGACAACTGTAGCTGTCGAAAGCCTAAGCCGGGTATGATATTACAAGCGGCTCAGAAATATAGAATAGATCTGACAAAAAGCATTGTTGTTGGTGATCGGTGGCGCGATATTGATGCTGCTGACGCCGCAGGTTGTGTTAGCTATTTCATTGAATATGGCTACGATGAGCCATTAAAGCAGAAACCGAATTTTATTGTTAAGGACTTAGCTGAGGCGGTCCATATGATTTTAACTGAAAACTAAAGGTACTAGATTCATGGCAACCCCATTGAAGATCAAAATTTTTGCTGATGGCGCTGATCTGGAAGAAATGCTTAAGCTTTCATCCAACCCTCTGGTTAAGGGTTTTACGACAAACCCGACCTTAATGAGGAAGGCGGGGATTTCTGACTATGAAACCTTTGCGCATCAGGTTCTCGATAAAATTAAAGATCGTCCGGTTAGTTTTGAAGTTTTTGCAGATGATATTGACGATATGGAAAAACAGGCACTGGCCATTGCATCATGGGGTGATAACGTTAACGTAAAAATTCCAATTACCAACACCAAGGGTGAGAGCACTGTTCCGTTGGTTGGGCGCCTTTCTCATGCAGGTGTTCAAGTAAATGTTACGGCGATGATGACCAATGATCAAGTGCGCGCAACAGCGGATGTCCTTCACCCTGATGTGCCTGCCATTATTTCAATTTTTGCTGGGCGGATTGCTGATACTGGCCGTGACCCGATCCCTGCTATGCGTGAGGCTGTTTCTATACTTGCAGACCGTCCTAAAGCTGAACTTCTATGGGCAAGCCCTCGTGAAATGCTAAATATTTTTCAAGCTGATGAAGTGGGTTGCCATATTATAACTGTGACCAATGATTTGCTGGCAAAATTGGCAGGCGTTGGTAAAGACCTTGATCAATTCAGTCTTGAAACTGTTCAAATGTTTTACCGTGACGCTGAGGCGGCTGGTTTTACAATTCGCACCTAATCCAATCTACTGTAATCGAAAGTACGAAAAAGATGAAATTTGAAAATGTTCTCATTACGGGGGGCTCAGGTTATTGCGGCTCTATTCTTGTCCCTCAGATGCTAGAAATGGGTCATAAAGTAACCGTTTATGACATTATGTATTACGGCAATGATTTTTTGCCCCATGATCATCCAAACCTTACCGTTATCGAAGGCGATATTCGCGATATAGATAAACTGTCTGATGCACTAGCAGGTAAAGATGCCGTGCTCCATTTAGCCTGTATCTCAAATGATGTGAGCTTTGACTTAGATGAAGCTCTTTCAACAACAGTGAACTTTGAAGCTTTCGAGCCAATGGTGATTGCAGCTAAAAAAGCAGGCGTAAAACGGTTTGTCTATGCGTCATCCAGCTCAGTTTATGGGGTGAGTGATGAGCCTGATGTTACTGAAGAACATCCGTTACTTCCGCTAACGTTGTACAATAAATTTAAAGGTATGTGTGAACCCTTATTGTTCAAACATACGGATGATGATTTTGTTGGTGTGATTTTCCGTCCTGCTACCGTTTGTGGTTATGGTCCTCGCCAACGTTTAGACGTCTCAGTAAATATTCTTACAAATTTAGCAGTTAATAAAGGCAATATAACTGTGTTTGGTGGTAGCCAATTGCGCCCAAATCTACATATTCAGGATTATGCGGATCTCTGCAAAACTTTACTGGATGCGCCAAATGAGCAAATTGCTGACGAAATTTTCAATTGTGGCTTTGAAAATCAATCCATAATGGATATCGCCCTGATTGTTAAACAAGTTGTTGGTGAGGAATATCCGGATCGCCCAGAAATTGGTATTGAAGTTACACCTTCAGATGACATCCGTAGTTATCATATCAATTCTGATAAAATAACGCGCATAACTGGGTTTAAGCCAAGCCATTCTATTGCTGATGCTGTGCGAGACCTTTGCAATGCATTTAAAGAAGATAAGCTTCCAGACAGCTTGGATGATGACAAATATTTCAATGTCCGAACAATGAAAAAGATTGGCGCAAAATGATCATGAAACCCGTTGCAATAGTAACAGGGGGAGCTGGGTTCATCGGTAGCCACATGGTGGATTTACTGTTGGAGAAAGGCTTCTCTGTGCGTGTTGTCGATAGCTTTATCGGTGGACATGAAAAAAACTTGGCTCATGTAGAAAACAATCCAGATGTTAGTGTTGAGCGAATTGATATCCGAGAAATCACTGCTGATAATACGATTTTTAAAGATGCAAAATTCGTATTCCATTTTGCTGGTATTGGCGACATTGTTCCCTCCATAGAACAACCTCTGGATTACATGGAAGTTAATGTTCAAGGGACGGCAAGAGTTCTTGAGGCTGCTCGGCAAAATAAAGTTCAGAAGTTTGTCTATGCTGCTTCCTCATCTTGTTATGGCCTCGCTGATACACCGACAAAAGAAGATCACCCAATTGAGCCAATGTATCCTTACGCTTTGTCAAAATATCAAGGAGAACAAGCGGCTTTTCATTGGCATAAAGTGTATGGGTTGCCAGTGAATACTGTCCGTATTTTTAATGCCTACGGCACACGGGTGAGAACAACCGGGGCTTATGGAGCGGTGTTTGGTGTCTTTTTTAAGCAAAAATTGGCAGGAAAACCGTTCACAGTTGTTGGGGATGGTACTCAAGCCCGTGATTTTATTTATGTGACTGATGTCGCCCGTGCTTTTTATGCTGCGGCTGATACTGATAAAATTGGTGAAACTTTTAACCTCGGCGCAGGCGACCCGCAGCCAATAAATAAGTTGATTGAGCTTTTAGGCGGAGATGTTGTTTATGTACCAAAACGCCCAGGTGAGCCAGATTGTACTTGGGCAGAAATTGGAAAAATTACAACCCAATTAGATTGGAAGCCTACTGTATCTTTTGAAGAAGGTGTCGGTAAAATGGTTGCTGAAATTGACCATTGGAACGATGCACCTCTTTGGGAGCCTAATAGTATAGCAAAGGCCACTGAGACTTGGTTTAAGTATATGTCTTGAGAGCATAAATTATGACAACAGAATTTTTTGAAAAATATAGCCATAAAATTGTTACTACAGACAAGCTTCTGGAAAAGATTGGCTCTTTCCCACGAGAAAAAAAGGTGATTATGTGTCATGGGGTGTTTGACGTTGTCCACCCCGGTCATGTACGCCATCTTGCCTATGCTAAAAGCAAAGCTGATTATTTAATCGCAAGCATTACGTGTGATCGCCACATCAGCAAAGGTGCTTACCGGCCCCATGTTCCGGAACAACTCCGTGCGCATAACCTTGCTGCTTTCGAGATGGTTGATTACATTATAATCGACGCTAATGCTAAGCCTCTAGAAAATATAGTGTTGTTGAAACCTAATTTTTTTGCCAAAGGGTTTGAATATACATCAACAGGTCTTCCAAAATCGACACAGGAAGAAGCCGATGTTGTCGAGGCATATGGTGGCGAGATGATATTTACCCCTGGAGATGTAGTTTATTCTTCAACAAATCTCATCAATCTTGAATTGCCGAAAATTCAAATTGAAAAATTACTGTCGCTTATGCGCCAAACTGGGGTTCAGTTTGGTGACCTAAGGCAAGGCCTTGAAAAACTAAAGGGAAAACGTGTTCATGTTGTTGGCGATACAATAGTTGATAGTTATTCCCGGACTAATTTGATCGGTGGTCAGACTAAGACGCCAACCTTTAGTGTCTTGTTTCAAGGACGCGATGATTATATCGGCGGGGCAGGTATCGTTGCACAGCATTTGCGGGCAGCAGGCGCAGAAGTCATTTTCTCTACGGTTTTAGGTGACGATGAGCTCAAGGATTTTGTTATAGAAGGCTTAGAGGAGAGCGGTATTGATTGCCGCGCAATAATCGATGCGACTAGACCTACTGTAAATAAAAATGCATTTATTGCAGGCGGCTATCGATTGCTAAAAGTTGATACGCTGGATAATCGTATTATTTCTGACCACATTGTTGAAACTCTTTCAGAGTCTATACGGTCAACTGAGTGTGATGCTGTTGTGTTTAGTGATTTTCGACATGGTATTTTTAACCGAGTCACAGTTCCTCAATTTACTGATGCTATTCCAAAAAACACCTTCCGAGTTGCGGACAGCCAAGTTGCTAGTCGTTGGGGTAATATTACGGATTTCCAGAACTTCAATTTAATAACACCAAATGAACGTGAGGCTCGATTTGCCCTTGCTGACCAAGATTCAACGATTGGAATGTTGGCAGGGAAGTTAGTCAAAGATACTGGATGCGAAACTTTGATGCTCAAGATGGGGGATCGTGGGGTGTTTTGTATTCGTGTTCCTAATGATGATAATGAAGATGATTTCTTCTCCATTGACAGTTTTGCAAGTCATGTTGTTGATGCTGTGGGAGCTGGTGATGCTATGCTTGCATATTCCACACTATCAATGATGGCGACTAACTCGACAATTATTTCGGCTATCCTTGGGTCAATGGCAGCTGCCTGTGAGTGTGAATATGATGGCAATATTCCGATTAAACCTGAAGATGTAATGAGGAAAATTGATGCCGTTGAAAAAATGGTAAACTACGAATGAACTCTATAATCCGAGTTGTGGTAATCGGGCTTGGGGTTCAAGGTCACAAACGTCAAGCTGTCTCTGGTGATGCGGTTGTAGCTGTTGTTGATTCAGTAAACCCAAATGCTGATTATAAAAGTATCACCGATGTAAACCTCAATGACTATGATGCAGCTCTCGTTTGTACTCCAGATGAAGCCAAGATAGAGCTGCTGACCTATCTCCTTGGGAACGGAAAGCATGTGTTGGTGGAAAAACCCATGCTGACTGAAACGGACGAAGAAATTGAAATGCTCCGTAAATTAGCCCTAGAGAAGGAAGTAGTTTGTTATACCGCCTACAACCATCGCTTCGAACCTCATTTTGTAAAGATGAAAGAACTAATTGAAAGCGATCAACTGGGCAAAATATATTCTCTCAGAATGTTTTACGGTAACGGTACTGCGCGCTTGGTTCGCAATAGTGCATGGCGTGATCAAGCGGCTGGAGTGCTTCCTGATTTGGGGAGCCACCTACTGGATACTCTGCGTTTCTGGTTAGGTGATGACCTTGACATAAAATTTGAGATACGTAGTGCTAACTGCCATGAGAACCGTTCATTTGACCACGTTGTGATTGGAAGCAACGACGGCCCTGCTGTTCAGTTGGAAATGAACATGCTGAGTTGGCGCAATCACTTTACCTGCGATATCTATGCAGAAAAAGGGTCAGCTCATATTGAGTCTCTTTGTAAATGGGGGCCGAGTACCTTTATCCATCGAACTCGTGTGCTCCCTGCTGGTCGCCCCCCTGAAGTATCGCAAACCTTGGTTCAGCCTGACCCAACTTGGGATGCAGAGTATGCTCATTTTATTGATCTTTGCGATAGTAGGGGGCAGGGAAACCTTTCCAATGATATTTGGTTGAACCGCACCTTGAGAGAGCTTGCCCAGCAAGCCGGTGTGGAAAAAATTCTGCCTGAGAAACCCTAAAAGAGATACTCAAATATGACGACTAACCCAATAATTGGCTTTTGCGGCATGACCCATCTTGGCTTGAATTCAGCCATTGCCGGGGCTTCCAAAGGTTTCCAGATGATCTGTTTTGATGCGGATGCGGACCTGATTGCCAAGCTTGCTCAGGGGGACTTACCGGTTGTTGAACCCCAGCTTGATGAGCTGCTTGCTACCCACAAAGGGAAAGTGACATTTACTTCACTCTTGGCTGATTTGCATAAGTGCGATGTTGTTTATGTTGCTCCAGATGTGCCAACCGATGACACTGGTAAAAGCGATTTGTCCGGCATTAATAAATTGTTGGATTTGGTAATGCCGGAAATCAAAAAGGATGCAGTTCTTGTTGTTTTGAGCCAGGTGAATCCAGGATTTACTCGTAATCGAGGCCGGGATGAGGGCCCCCTTTATTATCAGGTTGAGACCCTAATCTTTGGGAGGGCCGTCGAGCGGGCTCTTTATCCGGAACGTTATATCGTTGGCTGCGTTGACCCAGCAGCCCCTTTGCCAGTGCCATACCGGATATTCCTTGAGGCCCATGATTGTCCCATTTTACCTATGCGCTATGAAAGTGCTGAGCTTGCAAAAATATCTATCAATATGTGTCTGGTTGCTTCAGTTAGTGTAGCGAATACCATGGCGGAAATTTGCGAAAATATTGGGGCTGACTGGTCTGAAATTGTGCCTTCACTGCGATTGGACAAACGTATCGGTCAGTTTAGCTATATTAATCCGGGGCTGGGTATCTCGGGAGGAAATTTGGAGCGAGATTTAGCCTCGGTTATTCGAATGGCTGATGCCCACGATACAGATGCGGGAGTTGTCCGCTCTTGGATTGACAATAGCGTCCATCGTAAGGGATGGCCATTTAGGACTCTCAAAACAGAGGTATTGGATAACAACCCCGATGCAAATATCTGTGTTTTGGGCTTAGCTTATAAAGAGAACACCCATAGTGTCAAAAATTCCCCCGCACTGGTTCTCTTGGATAGCTTACGTGACAGCGGAGCATCAGGTGAGGTTACCGTATATGACCCTGTCGTAGCGGCAAATGCTGTTGGAGAAAATTTGTGCTCAGCGCCTTCATCCCTTGAAGCATGTCAACGATCAGATGTGGTGCTTATCATGACTCCATGGGATGAATTTCGATCATTGGATCTAGGGGCTCTGTCTCAGAAAATGAAGGGCAAGATAATTATTGACCCATACGCTGTTCTTGATGCGAATCAAGCTGACGAGTTGGGTTTCAAATATATAACTCTTGGTAAATTGGCTGACTAAATTGGCGCTCAACTTTACCATTCTCGATCACACTTCTAAGGACGTTTCATCTTGTCTTCTCCAAGCCTACCTACCAGGGCAATAAGGAAAATTTGCCGAATAATTGCAAAGCCCATAGGTATTATCTTTGCCCATCTGGTCAGTTTGATTTTAAAGGGCACCCCTTTAAATATTTGCTTTGCTGGGGATCTATCTCGGGTTGGTAATCAGGGCGTTTTGGCTATGTGGTTGCGAGACGCCATTGGTGGTGAAAATTCGAATATTAAAAGGATCGTTTTTGTAAGTCAGATCGCCAATAAAACTTTTCATAAGTCTATGAGGCGAGATTGCTCTTTTGTTTTTCTACCTCTTCGAGTGCAAGACGCAATGAGAGGAGTTTTGTCAGAAGGACGCGCAACACACCTAGGGCAATGGCTTGCTAAAGAACCTTATAGGCTTGATGCTTTTAACAATAGTGTTCCCCGATTTTCTCTTCCACCATCAACCATGGCTGATGGCCGTAAAAAACTAGAAAAACTAGGTATTAAAGATGTTCCTTGGTTTATCACGTTCCATTGCCGAGATAGTGCATACCTGCAAAAGCACCACCCTGGCATAAACTGGTCTTATCACGACTATCGAGACGCCAGTATCGAAAATTATCTTCTCGCTGCCAAACAAGTTGTTGAGCTTGGTGGTTACGCTTTTCGAATAGGTAAGGAAGTCTCTCACCCTCTCCCTGTGGGTTTGCCGAAGGAGATTGTTGACTATGCATCTCTGTTTCAGAGTGACGAAATGGATGCTTATTTGTGTTCAAATGCGAAATTTCACTTAGGGGCGACGACTGGAATTTCAGATTTAGCCGAGCACTTTGGAACACCTGTTGCGCTGGCTAATTGTACCCCAATAGTGAGTTTTGGAAAATCATCTTCAAGCCTTTGGACTCCAATGCTCTTGAGGCGGAAGGGGGAGACAGAGTTCCTTTCTCTTCCTGAACTGGAAAAATTAGGAGGCTTTACTGTCACGGGTTCTAAGTTCGCTGATGGCAGAAAATTGGATGAAATGGGTTTGGAATATGTTCAGAATACAGAAGACGAAATTAGAGACTTGTGTTCCGATATGATTAACCAAATAGATGGCGTAGACGTTGATCAATCAATACAAGAATTACAGCAAAAATTTAAATCCAGATATTATTCAAACTTCCCAAATATAGATATTGCTGCAAAAATAGCTCCTAGTTTTATTGCTCGGCATGCAGAGTTATTTGAGTTGACATGAATATGATACTAGGAAATTAAATTCCTATTCGCTGCTATGTTTACAATGCAAGATTATGTTGTGCATTGCTAAGTTTTCGAAGTTGTTTGTTGAATTTTAGGTGGAAAATGTCCCTAAACAATAGTTCGCACCAGGTTTTACAGGCTCATGATACAGTTGGAATTGGCTCCAACCGGTCGTTTGGGGTCGTGTTTACTGTTCTTTTTATGACCATTGGATTGTTCCCGCTAATTGATGGCGGTAATTTACGCATATGGTCTTTAGTTATTGCAGGTTTTTTCTTGTTCTTAGCTATGGTTGTTCCTCAAGCTCTTAAGCCTCTGAATGCAGTATGGCTTAAGCTTGGCTTAGTTTTACATGATATTGCTAATCCCATTGTCATGTGGCTTCTTTTCTTTTTGATTGTTACGCCAGTTGCATTCTATTGCCGGATTGTAGGGAAAGATATTTTATCATTAAAGACAGATACAGACCTGGATAGCTACTGGATTAAACGAAACCCAGCAGGGCCGGAAGGTCAATCCATGAAACGGCAATTTTAGAGCGAATATGATGTCTTTCCTTTCTAAACAATTGCCAATTTTAACGTTGATGGTTTTATTTGGGGGCTAATTTTTTGACACAAAGTTCTACCTTTGCTTCCTTTTTTACGCATTATTTTAGGGGCACTTCTTGTATATTTTAGGTATTTCAGCACTCTATCATGACAGTGCCGCCGCATTAATTAGTGGTGAAAATATAATTGCAGCTGCTCAAGAAGAACGTTTTACTCGGAAGAAACAAGATTCAAGTTTCCCCGTAAACGCTATCCAATATTGTTTGGAAGAAGCGGGGATTGACCTAAATTGTGTCGATAGTGTTGTTTTTTATGACAAACCATATCTTAAATTTGAACGCCTGCTGAAAACTTATATAGCCTTTGCTCCTCGTGGTTTTGGTTCATTTAAAAAAGCCATTCCTATTTGGTTGAAAGAGAAGTTGTTTCAGAAAAATATGCTGCGCATGGAACTGCAAAAATTTGCCCCTGATTTTGATTGGAAAAATAAACTTCAGTTTGCTGAGCACCACTTAAGCCATGCAGCGTCTGCATTTTTCCCTTCACCATTTGATGATGCCGTTGTTTTGACGATGGATGGGGTTGGTGAATGGGCAACTGCTTCCGTGGCTATAGGAAGAGGAAGTAAATTAGAAATTACCAAAGAACTTCATTTCCCACATTCGCTTGGCCTACTCTACTCAGCGTTCACTTATTATACTGGGTTTAAAGTCAATTCCGGTGAATATAAGGTGATGGGGCTAGCACCATATGGCGAACCAAAGTATGCCTCAACCATTATTGAAAATTTGATGGACTTGAAGGAAGACGGCTCGTTTCGATTGGATCAAAGTTACTTTGACTATTGTACCGGCCTTAGGATGACAAATGAAAAATTTGCAACTCTTTTTGGAGGCCCTGCTCGTAAGTCAGAAGAAGATTTGACGCAAAAACATATGGATCTTGCAGCCTCAATCCAGGCCGTTACAGAAGAAGTTATGCTGCGAATAACCCGTTCTCTTGCGGAAGAAACGGGTATACCTAATCTTTGTTTAGCAGGTGGCGTAGCCTTGAATTGTGTTGCTAATGGCAAGATCTTACGGGATGGTGCGTTCAAAAATATTTGGGTTCAACCAGCAGCAGGTGACGCAGGTGGCGCACTAGGGGCTGCATTGGCGAGTCATTACATCTTTCATGAAAAACCTCGTGCGACTCACGAAGGAAAAGATACCATGCAAGGCTCATATTTGGGGCCGTCTTACGAGCAAAATGAAATTGAGGAGCGCCTTAGTAAAGTAGGAGCTAAGTTTACTACTTTGAATGAGGATGAACTTATCGAGAGGACGGCCGAAGCGCTGGCTGACGAGAAGGCAATCGGTTGGTTCCAGGGGCGGATGGAATTTGGACCCCGTGCACTCGGCGGACGTTCAATCTTAGGAGATCCTCGTTCTTCTTCCATGCAAAAAACCCTAAACTTGAAGGTGAAATATAGAGAATCTTTCCGGCCATTTGCGCCATCAGTACTTACGGAAGATTTCAGGGATTGGTTTGATATTGATTCGGATAGCCCCTACATGCTGATGGTTGCAGATGTAAAAAACGAACGTCGGAAGCAAATGTCCGAAGAAGAAGAGAGTCTTTTTGGTATTGATAAATTGAATGTTGTCCGTTCAGAATTACCAGCTATCACACATGTCGATTATTCGGCGCGTATACAGACAGTACACAAAGAAACCAACCCTAGGTACTACGATCTGATTTCAGCATTTAAAAAGAAAACAGGTTGCCCGGTCGTCGTGAATACAAGTTTTAATGTTCGCGGAGAACCAATCGTCTGCACTCCAGAAGATGCTTTTCATTGTTTGATGGGGACGGAAATTGACGTACTCGTTGTTGGAAACAGTATATTATTAAGCGATGAGCAAGACCCATCTTTAAGGCTAGATTATAAAAAACAATTTGAGTTAGATTGATCACCCTTTTTTGATGCAAAAGCCATTGTTTGCGCCACTTTTAAGAGCTGGTAAAGGCAATGTTGATCTCTTCTGAATAATGAAAACTATTTTGTGATTTTTAGAATGGAGTATAAAACTAATGTTGGCCCATAATTTTTCAAGTCCCCAAAACCCGTCTAGAGTTGTTATTCTAGGCGCTAAAGGATTTGTCGGTACTACTCTTGGCAAAAAACTCCGCAAAAATAACATAGAAATTCTTGACCTTGGTCGGGGTGAACTTGACCTATTAGCGCCAGATGCCAGTGAGAAACTAGCTAACCTTTTATCGACTGAAGATAGTCTTGTGGTTATCTCAGCCGAAGCCCCGGTCAAAAATAATGCGATGCTTGAGCGAAATATTTCGATGATGTCGTCCGTTTGTGCCGCGTTGGAAAAGATATCTCCTGCACACGTCGTTTACGTGAGCTCCGATGCTGTCTATGCCGATAGTGAAGGGCCTTTATCCGAGACCTCAAACGCCCAACCAGCCTCATTGCATGGCGTCATGCACTTAGCTCGTGAAGTGATGCTAAGCAATGCTTATTCCGGCCCCCTTGCCTTTGTTCGCCCCACCCTGATTTATGGTGTTGATGATCCGCACAATGGTTATGGTCCTAATCGGTTCCGTCGGTTAGCGCAAAAAGGGCAAGAGATAGTCTTGTTTGGAGAAGGTGAAGAGCGACGTGATCATGTGTTAGTAGAAGACGTAGCTGAACTGGTATCAGGAATTTTGATGCAGCAAAGTCAAGGTATTCTGAACGTAGCTACAGGCCAAGTGAAGTCATTCAAGGAAATAGCTGAAATGGTAGTGTCTCATTTTGGAGATAGTCCAAAGATCAAAGGTTCTCCTCGAGTTGGAGAAATGCCACATAACGGATATCGACCTTTTGATCCTGCCCAAACATTCAAAGCGTTTCCAGGTTTCTCGTACACACAATTAGATGAAGGCTTGCTAAAGGTACATAAGGCTTTAGTGGAGAAAAATTAAGTGGCTGAGATAAACTTATTGCGCTCACTCCCCGAAAGTAAGCGCAATGTAAAAGCCCGAGAAACGGCTAAGACCGAAGAGCATATCCGTATTTCGAGAGAATATGGGGAAATGTACTTCGATGGGCCTCGCGAATATGGTTATGGTGGCTATCGTTATGATGGGCGCTGGCAACCTGTTGCAAAAGATATTGTTGATCACTTTGGTTTAAAACCAGGTGATCGTGTATTGGATATTGGGTGTGCAAAAGGGTTTTTAGTGAAAGACTTGCGGGCTATTGGTATAGACGCAGTTGGTGTTGATGTTTCAGAATATGGCTTAGCCCACGCCGAACCAGAGGCAAAAGATCACCTCCAAATTGCCAGTGCAGATAATATACCCTTTGAGGACAAGAGTTTTAGCGCAGTGCTTGCTATTAACTGCCTGCATAACCTAAATCGAGCCAGCTGTGTAAAAGCGATTAAAGAAATGGAACGACTGGCTCCCCCCGGTAAAGCCTTCCTTCAAGTGGACAGCTATCATACTCCTGAGCAAAAAGAGATATTCGAAAGCTGGGTTCTCACAGCAAAGTTTTATGACTACCCTGAGGGCTGGCTCAAGGTTTTTGAAGAGGCAAATTATACCGGAGACTGGTTCTGGACCATTATCTAAATACGAGAAAATTATTTTAAATAAATATCAGGAATTTGATCTCTATCAAAAACTTCTGGCAAGCGTTTGTTGATATCCTTGGTGATCGAATTAAATCCATTTTGAGTTAAAGGCGTCCCCTATTTCAATGCCAATTAGATAAAGAATGGAAACAAAGGTTTTTTAGAGTTAAAACTGATGATAAAGCTCTCTTGATTTTTATAATGAGCATTTCATGATCAAGAAACTATGGTGTTCTAGCTCGTTTTGGGGCAATTTTCGCAAGGTATAATAAGTTTAAGGTAAGGCTCGAAAACTATGAGTATGTGTTTTTTGGAGGAAGGATAATTGAGCGATAATATTCGCACTGAAATACGTATAAAGCTTTTTAAAGAGTTAGTATGTGTTCGGAAGACTGAACAAACACTTGCTGAGCGTTATAAACAGCAGGAAATGAGAACTCCAACGCACTTTGGTATTGGCCAAGAAGCTGTGGCAGTTGGCGTATGTTCCGCACTCAATCGTGATGATGTGGTTTATAGTCACCATCGTTCACACAACCATTACCTTGCTAAAGGTGGCAGTGTTTATGGGTTGGCTGCGGAACTATTTGGTCGGGAAACAGGTTGCTCTAAGGGGCGAGGGGGATCGGTTCATCTTACTTGTCGCGAAGAAGGCTTTATTGCCTCCAGTGCTATTTTGGGGGAAACAGCTGCAGCAGCTGTAGGAAGCGCACTCAGCATTAGTATGGATGGTGCTAAGCAAATTGCTGGGGCATTTTTCGGCGATGCTGTTCTCGAAGAAGGTATTTTCTATGAAAGCGTTAACTACGCTTCAATTAACAATCTCCCAGCCTTACTGGTGTGTGAAAACAATGGTTTTGCAACGGAAAGTCCTCTCTCGGTACGCCAGCCTTCGGGTATAGATTTTTGCAAACGGGTTGAGGCATTTGGTGCCACCGCTCTGAGCATAGATGGCAATGATGTTGAGGCCGTTTACAATGCCGCCCAAAAAGCGATCTCTCATATTCGTAGTGGGAAAGGACCCTTTTTCCTGCATTGCATCACCTATCGTTGGTGTGAGCATGTGGGTCCGTTCTTTGATCATGAAATGGATCGAACCTACCGCACCAAAGAAGATGTTGAAGCCTGGATGGAGAAGTGCCCCATCAAGCGAAGCCGCGCTAAATTGATTATCGACGAGATCGCCTCGTCAGACCAATTAGATGAGTGGGAGGCTGAAATCCAATCCAGCATCGACGACGATATTTCTCGTGCCTATTCAGATCCTTGGCCAAATCCAGCTGATATATTTGAAAACGTATGTTAGGCGGACAACTTGTGGTTTCGCTAAAGCGGGTGGAATTGTCATTATTGACTGTAGGAATTTAAAGAATGAGAACACTTAAGTACGCTGAGGCGATATCCGAAGGCATTGTCCAGGCAATGGAGTTGGATGATAGTATTTATATGACTGGGCATGCTGTTGATTATCCATCTGGCATCTTTGGTACAACATCTGAGGCCACGATCAAATTTGGAAAAACACGGGTATTCGATAGTCCCTCCATGGAGAACGCTACGATGGGTATCTCTATCGGTGCTGCCGCTATGGGAAAGAGACCTATTATCGTTCATCCTCGCGCCGATTTTATGTTTTTGGCCTTTGATCAACTGATCAATCTTGCTGCCAAATGGCGATATATGTATGGGGGGAACGCTGGCTCTGTTCCGGTAGTCATTCGTGCGATTATTGGCAAAGGTTGGGGGCAAGGTGCAACACATTCTCAAAGCTTGCAGGCCCCGCTTGCCCACTTCCCAGGATTAGCCGTTGCGATGCCGGCTTGTCCATCTGATGCAAAAGGGCTCATACAGACGGCTTTAAAAGGAAATACGCCTGTTGTTATTTTCGAGCATCGTAGTCTTTACAATATGGAAGGGGACGTGCCTCAAGAAGTAGCCCCTGTTCCCTTTGGTAAGGCGCGGATCGTTCGTGAAGGCGCTGATATTACGATCGTCGCCACTTCTCTTATGGTGGTAGAAGCAGTACAGGCTGCGGAAGAACTCGAGCGTTTGGGCATTAGTGTTGAAATCCTCGATCCGCGGACAATTAGGCCGCTGGATGAAGCCGCGATTTTAAATTCGGTAAAGCAGACCGGGCGATTGATCGTCGCGGACACCAGTTGGGAATTGTGTGGGTTCGCAAGTGAGGTCGCTGCTTTGGTTGCTGAGAAAGCTTTTACGTCTCTTAAAGCACCAGTACGTCGGCTTTCTGTAGCGGATTGTCCTGCCCCAGTTTCCAAAACTCTAGAAGACTCATTCTACCCAAAGGCGTCAACTCTTGCAAAGGTGGCCGCTGTGATGATGGGTGCGGGGTCTGAAGTTGTTGGGGAAATTGATCTGGAAGATACCTTTAAAGGGCCATACTAAGGTTAAATAAAAACCCTATTGGACCCAAGTTTAGAGATAAAAAAATGGAAAAACTTGCGATACACGGTGGCCAGCCTGTACGAGCCGAATCAATGCCTGAACGCTTCTCAATCGGGCCCGCCGAAAAGGCAATGATGCATGAAGTGCTCGAATACTATGAAAAGCGGGATTCTGATTTTGGGTATCAAGGACATTTCGAAGAGCATTATTGCCAGTTATTCGTCGATGCGATGGGCGGTGGATATGCTGATTCCGTGGCTACTGGTACAGCCGCTCTTTATGTCGCGGTTGCTGCAATGAATTTGCCCAAGGGTAGTGAAGTTATCGTTTCACCTATTACTGATCCCGGTAGCCTTAGTCCCATTATTTTAAATGATTTGGTTCCGGTTCCTGCCGATTCAATGGCCGGAAGTTATAATACTGGCCCAGATCAAATTTTGGCTCGGATTACTCCAAATACATCGGCTGTTTTTGTTGTTCACGCAACGGGGCAAGCTGTTGAAATAGATAAGATTGTTGAAATCGCTAAAGAGCGAAATATCCTTGTACTGGAAGATTGTTCGCAAGCCCATGGGGCGCTATGGAAAGGAAAGCCAGTAGGAACCTTTGGTGATATAGCAGCGTTTTCAACCGGATACAGGAAAAATCATATTTCGGGTGGTTCCGGTGGTATGGTTTATAGCCAAGATGAGGATCTATTTAATCTAGCTATAGCCCATGCTGACCGGGGGAAACCTCGTTGGCGAGATGATTTTGATGATCGCAACCCGACTAATTATCTGTTCCCGGCATTGAATCTACATACAGACGAAATTTCCTGTGCAATGGGGATATCATCTTTTTCCCGACTACCAGAAACGATTGCTAAACGCCTTGCTTATATCAAAGCTGTTGCAGATGGAATTGAGAAGAACTGCGCGGTTTGCCAAGTTTACCCGTGGTCGGGAGATGACTCGCCGTTCTTCTACCCTGTTATTGTAGATATAGAAAACATCAATTGTTCGAAAATCGAATTTGCAGAAGCTATTCGCGCTGAAGGAATTGGCCTTAATCCCCATTATGAATATGTTGTGAGTGAATGGGCCTGGTTACAAAAATTTCTCAAACAAGAATATGATTGTCCTAATGCTATTGATATTAAAAATAGATCATTTAATCTTTATGTGAACGAGAAATATGGACCGCAGGAAGCTGAAGATACCGTTCAGGCTTTGTTAAAAGTCGAAAGTTTTTTTACAAGCTGATTAATTCGTCAGGGTTAATAAAAGGAAATTATATTTAATGATCGTTTTAGGTATCCATGGCGGGGTAACTTTAGGCCAACATGAGCCTAGTGCAGCTCTGGTGATTGATGGGAAACTTGCCGCTGTTTGTGAGGAAGAAAGATATCTTAGGGTGAAATCCTGTTATGGCCGCTTGCCTCAGTATTCGATTGAAGCCTGCCTTAAAGAAAGCGGAGTTTCTTTTGGGGATATCGACTTGGTTGTGTCCCCTGGCGTCACTTATGGAGGGCATCAGGAACGTCTGAAGCTCTATCTAACATATCTCTACGGTGGGTGTCCTGAAATTGAGCTGATCCACCACCAAATCGCCCATGCATCTGCTGCGTTCTATTCTTCTGGTTGGGACGGCGCGGCTTGTCTTACCCTTGATGCAACGGGCGATGGCCTTTCTGGTATCGTTGCCAGAGCTTCCAGTGAAACTGGCATAGAAATTGTGAAAGAAATATCTACAGATGAATCTATTGGCTTCTTCTATAGTTTAATGACTTATTATCTCGGTTTTTCCGAAGGTGATGAATATAAAGTGATGGGGCTCGCCCCATACGGAAAACCTTCAATTGATCTTTCAAAAATTATAAAGATATCAAAAAGCGGTTGTAAATTAGATAATTCCTTTGTTCGTTCTGAACCTCCGCTGCGATCTCCTTATGAACCTATGTTTGCCGCAAAATTGGTAGATCTACTTGGCAATGATGCCCGTTTGCCTGGTGGAGAAGTTACCCAATATCACAAAGACATCGCACGTTCCACTCAGGCACAAATGGAAAAATGTTTGATCTCGATGGTTCAAGTGACCAAAAGTTTACTGCCAGAGGCCGACAAGTTATGTTATTCAGGGGGCGTTGCTCTAAACTGTGCGGCTAACCAGAACCTGGAAAAAATAACAGATTTCTCGCAAATTTATGTCCCTGCCTTTTCATCTGATCGGGGCTTAGCAGTCGGCGCTGCTTATTATGGAGCGGCTGCCCGAGGAGATCAAACACAAGCAACAAACCATGCCTATCTTGGGAGTTCCTATTCTGACGAGCATATTTTAAAAGAGCTTGAAGGGAATGGCTGTTCCTATGAAGTGTTAGTTGATCCGTCGAAAAAAGCTGCAGAGCTTCTTTCAGAAGGGATGGTTCTAGGCTGGTTTCAAGGCCGTTCAGAAGCCGGAGCCCGTTCCTTAGGCAACCGGTCAATTTTAGCTTCAGCTCAAAGCACAGAGATGCGTGACATTGTGAACGCGCGAATAAAATACCGAGAAGAATTCAGACCGTTTGCTCCTGCATGTCTTTATGAAAAGGCTGACGAGTTGTTTGAAACCGAAGGGCGTGACTTGCCTTATATGTGCTTTACAGTTAATGCGCGTGAAGAGGCAAAAGAACTTGTTCCTGCCGTTGTGCATGTTGATGGAACAGCGAGGTTGCAAACTATTCGAAAAGAGCAGAACGGTTGTTTTTATGATCTAATTGACCATTATAACAAAATTACTAGTGTCCCTGTCGTCTTGAATACTAGCTTTAACCTTAAGGGGCAGCCCATTGTTGAAACCCCTCGTGACGCTTTGATGACCTTTTTTGGTTGTGGTCTAGATGTGTTGATAATGGGATCATATTTGGTACGAAAACAAGAGCCAACACAATAAATGCAAATACGGTTAGAAAGTATAGCAGTTGAATTAGGGCTTTCGTTGGCTAGGGATGCAGTTTTTTCAAAAATTGGGTTTCTTAACCATGTGGAGACCGAACAATTGTCGTTTATTGGTTCAAGTGCCTTCTTGTCAAAACTCACCCATTGCCCTGAAGTTAGTTGCGTTATCACCAAAAAAGAACTATTGGGGCAAATCCCAAAATCAATAGGTGTTCTTCTGTCAGATACACCCTTCCAGGATTTTATACGAGTTCACAACTATCTTGAGACTGTGGATGGCTTTTACTATCTAACGCACAAAACAAAAATAGGGAAGAATGTTACTATTCACCCCAGCGCTATCATTCCTGACGAAAATGTCATTATTGGAGACAACGTTAGGATTGATGAAAATGTCATAATCAGAGAACATTCGGAGATCGGGGAGAATAGTATTATTTGTTGTGGTAGCATTATAGGAGAAGGTAGCGTTGACCATAAAGTTGTAGGTAAAGATGTTATCCGGGTTGGGCATTTTGGTGGTGTGAAAATTGGCTCAAATGTTGAAGTATGTGCACAAGCTGTTATCAGTTGTAATACTTTCAATGGGTGTGTTGAGATTGGGGATAACACATCTATAAATAGTCAGGCATTCATTGCTCATAATGTGACCATTGGAAAGCGAAGTAATGTTGGAGTTGCCTCTGTTGTTTCGGGAAATGTGTGCATCGAAGACGATGTTAGAATTAGCCCGAAAGCAATTGTGAATAGTGATTTACGGATTGGTTCAGGTGCCCACGTGCTGATTGGCCAAATTGTCACAAGGGATATTCCTCCAAATCATGTGATGTTTGGACAAAAAATTATGAAGAGGGAGGTTTTTGCGAAACTTGTGTCTCATACCTCTTCTTCAACATAGAGCCATAGTCGTTGTTAAGGTTTTAAATGACATACCAAACTACCTTTTTGATTCAAGATTTAATTTCAGACAACGCCGGTAAGCGCCCAAAATCACTCGCGATACAAGAGGGTGATCTACAGGTTTCATATAAAACCTTTGATGAAGCGTCCAATCAGTTAGCAAATTCCCTCTATGATGTTGGTGTTCGGCGTGGTTCTAGAATACCTTTGCTGGTTGGAAAAAAAACAGATATTTTAGCCAGCATGATATCCGTCCTCAAAGCTGATGGAATTTATGTACCTCTTGATATAAAAGCACCTGTTGACCGACTTGTAAGCATTATAGATCAGCTAGAAACTCCCTTTTTAATCTGCGATGTAGAACTTGCGGTCCTAGCAAATAATATTGCTGCCGAACTAGTTGATCATCTGGAAGTTTTAGTGATACCGAGCCTAACAATTGATGGATGGCATAAAACAATTCAATGGGGACCTTCTGAACCTCCGCCACGGGCGAAAAATCTAGATATGCTTTTGTCCAGGGCATCTAAATCCAAGCGAGATTATACCAGCATAAGTGAAGATGTTGCCTATATCGTCTTTACCTCTGGTTCGACGGGGGCTCCGAAAGGCGTGATGATCCCGCACCGGGCAGTATTGGATTATGCCCGTTGGACGACAGATCACTTTCAAATTACGCCTAGAGACCGGCTATCAAGCCATGCTGAGTGTCATTTTGATTTATCTGTATTTGATATTTATACTGCGTTTTATGCTGGCGCGTCACTCTATCCCGTCCCGAAAAGCACCTCTATGTTCCCAGCAAAATTTTATCAATTTGTTGAGGAATATAACATCTCTATTTGGTGTTCTGTTCCATCGTTATATACCTATTTTTGCAAATTAGGGAAATTGAAGTCAGAGCGTATGTCAAGTTTGCGTGCAATGACCTTCTGTGGTGAAGTAATGCCGACATCGACAATTATTGATTGGATGACGGCATACCCCAAAATCCGTTTTGTAAATCAGTACGGTCCTTCCGAAACGACTTGTGCTTCTATGTATTACGATTTTGACACAGTTCCAACAAATCCGTCTGAATCCGTTCCGATAGGGCGAGCGATTCCAAATACGGAAATATTCGTTCTTAATGGTGAGGGGAAACAAGCAAGTGAAAATGAGATTGGCGAGCTTTGTATTCGGGGTGCAGGTAACGGCCTAGGTTATTGGCGGAAACCAGATGAAACAGAACGATCTTTTGTCCAAAACCCTCTCTGTAGTGAACATTTTGAACGAGTTTATCGCACAGGTGATTTAGCTCGATTAAGGCCCGATGGCGAGTATGAATATTGTGGTCGAAGAGACCAGCAAGTCAAATATATGGGATATCGAATAGAACTCGGGGACATTGAAGCAGCTATGAGTGCACAGCCTGGGGTATCTGTTTGCGCAGTTGTCGTAGTCAAAGGTGAAAGTGAAAACGATATTCGTTTAATTGCTGGCTACGAAGGAGGAAGTCAAGATAACAACATAAGTCCGGATACTCTTCGAAAGATATTAGGGGAACAGCTTCCCAATTATATGGTCCCTAAAAAATGTTTTAGGCTGGAGAACATACCGCTCAATCGCAATGGCAAGGTTGATCGTCATCAACTGCTGGAAATTATTGAAGGTCAACTTAAGGAGAAAGATTCCTTAGGATGAATATGGTGGGAGAATCTTTGCGAGCAGTGGTTATAGGGGCAGGTAAACCTTTGATCGATTGCGTTAAGGTTATACTATCCTATAACGAAGAAAATCCTGAGTCAACATGCCACCTAGTTTGTTCTATCGTTGATCTGGTTGGCGCTACCAACAGTACGAACCCGCAGGAAAAAGTCTTTTTTGAGAAGAATGAATTACCCTATTATTGCTCTAGTGTGATCAATTCATCAGAAATTATTGGTATAATTACTGATTTAAAAGCTGATATTATTTTTAGCATAAATAATCATCAAATCATCAGAGAGCCACTGCTTTCAAGTGCGCCAAAGGGAATCATTAATTTTCATAATGGGCCGCTGCCACGTTACGGTGGATTAAATGCTTGCACTTGGGCAATTGCGAACGGTGAAATTGAGCACGGTGTTACTTGGCACTACGTGAGTGCACAAGTTGATGGTGGTGACATAATTGCTCAGCGATCTTTTGTGCTTGAAGACGATATAACTGCAATTAAGCTGGTATTTAAGTGCATACATATCGGGACAGAGTTATTTCGAAATATCCTCCCTTTGCTTGTCGCAGGAGAAGTTAACACGATAAAGCAGCCACAGGGGGAGCGGCTGTACTATAAAAAAAAGCAAGTGCCGAATGAGGGGAAAATTGAATTTGGTTGGAATTACTTGAAATTTGACCGTTTTGTCCGCAGTTTAAGTTTTCTACCTTTAGAAAATCCCATTAACTACCCAGTTTCTACTTTTAACGGTAAAGTATTTTATATTGAAAAAACCAAGTTGATATCTCGTTCCTCAAGCGGAAAAGCGGGTTCGGTTGTTAAATCTGAAGCCGATCATCTTTATGTTGAACTACCCGATGCAACTGTAGCCTTGACTCGGTTGCGAGATAGCAACAAAAAGCCCATTAAAGTTCGAGATTTCATCAAACAGTATGGGGTGTCATTAGGCTCTTATATGGGAACGTAAAGCTAGGTTTGAAGTGTGGAGAATTTTATGAGCGCAAACCAAAACGATACTAAAGAAGAAATTGATAAAATAATCTGTGAAATAAAAGATATCACTGATTTCGACGTCGAACAGGATTTTATCGAAAATGATTTTTTTGACTCTTTCGATATCATGAATCTGGTGATGGCACTTGAGGAAAAATTTAGAGTAGAAATTGATCCAGACGACATTACCCCTGAAAACCTTGCAAGCGTAAGTTCTATTTTAGGGCTCGTGAACAACAGCGGCGCACAAGTTTAGTTTATCGAGTTTCCTCGATGAGTGGTCTCTTTGCGTAGTTCTTAAGGAAGAAATAAATGAAAGATTGGTCTAAAGCTGAATGGGTGGACCAAAGCCTGAATTGGAAGCCTAGAGAAGTCACGAAACTTCCAGAGCGTGTGATAATGGATCATGCAACCAAGTGTAATTTACGCTGCCCCATGTGCCAAGTTTGGGGGGCTGAAGAAAATGACGTTCAAGAAAAAGTTAAAGGCGTTTTAAATTTGGAAGAGTCACGTAGAATTCTAGATGAGGTCATGTCAGCTAAGCCGCTTATACACGGCGCTTTATATGGTGAACCTTTACTTATGCCTGATTTTAAAGAACGGGTAAGAGATGTTAAAGAACGAGGAATGTCTCTTGCATTGAATACCAATGGTTTGCGCTTAACCAATGACTACGCAGAGTTTCTTGTTGAGCAGGAAGTTGATGCAGTCTTCTTCAGTATTGATGCGGCCTCAAAAGAGGCACTGCTTGAAGTGCGTGGGGTAGAGAACCTTGATAAGATTGAGGCGGCGGTCTATCGCTTAATGGAAAAACGAGGTGATGAACCCCTGCCTCGGATTGGGGTGTCCTTTGCAATCCAAGATGCCAATGAAGATGAACTCGAAGCATTCGTTGAGAGATGGGGAACGGTGGTTGATTGTATCCGAGTCAGCCAATTGTATGAAAATGGAAAATTTAGAGGACTATCTGGTAGAGAGGAACGTGAACCCTGCCCTGTAATATATCAAACTCTGGTTATTCATAATACGGGAGAGGCATCCATTTGTTGTAATGATGCATTTAGGCAAGCTTTGGTTGGGAATGTCTTTGAACGTGGCGCTGAAGATGTTTGGAACGGGGAAGAATTTGCCAAAATCCGCTATTACCATGAAACAAATCAATACGATAAAGTCCCGTTTTGTGAACCTTGCAATGCTTGGCAGCAATTCGACTACGAGGAAGAGGTGAAAGATGGGATGCTCATTCGTCGTTCTCCCCAATTGACATATTATAACAATATCGAACGCTTGGATAATTGGCATGAAAGTCTTTCTGGAGGACACGAAAACCCGAATGCGATATTGGAAAAATAAGAACAGTTGTTTTTTATAATAATCAAAAGAATGCAGGTTCAATAAACAATGAATTGGCTGGTGACAGGAGCAAGCGGACTCTTAGGTAATGCCTTGTGTAAATATTTGGTGTTAAAAGGGCATACTGTAAATGGTTTGAGTCATTCTCATCTAGTGAATATTCAAGGCGTGAATCATGTTTCGCTTGATATTACAAGTACGGACCAACTAGTTGCACTTGTCCTTGATTCAAAGCCCAATGTTATTGTACATGCTGCAGGCCTCACCAATGTTGATGCCTGTGAGGAAAATGAGGTATTAGCCACTGCGCTACACGAGGAAGCCACTTCTACTTTAGCTTCCTTAGCGACTAAACTTGGCGCTCACATGGTTTATATTTCTACGGATCATCTCTGGAATGGAAAACAGCCTTTGGTCAGTGAAGATCAGAAAACAGAGCCCATGAATGCCTACGCACGAACTAAATACCGTGGAGAGTTGAGCTCAATAGAGACTTGCCCTAGCAGTTTGATTTTAAGGACTAATTTTTTTGGGCCTGGCCTTCCTTGGCGCCAGTCGTTTTCTGACTGGGTTATTCATAACTTAGTGGCACAAACTCCTATCTCTGTTTTTATAGATTCATATTTTACACCTATTGATTTGTCCCATTTATGTCTATTTGTTGAAATGATGGTGGCGGAAAAGGCAACGGGCGTATACAACCTTGCTGGCAGAGAACGGGTTTCAAAATATGAGTTCGCTATGAGATTGGCAAAGCTTCTTCACTTAAATGTAGACCTTATTTCTCCAGGACGAATTGAGGACGCTAATTTGGCGGCCCCGCGGCCGATGGATATGTCTCTCGATGTGAGAAAAATAGAACAATTTTTGGGATGTCAAATGCCTGATGTAGATAAAAGTCTGAAATCCCTTGAGCCAACTAATTTATAGTAGCTATGATCGTAACCGAATAAATAAATGTAGGAAAGTTGATGTCTGATCTTAATAACAGCTCCATCCTAATTACCGGGGGAACAGGTTCCTTCGGAAAGAAGTTTGTCCAGCTTTTACTCGAAAAATATAATCCAAAACGGGTGGTCGTTTTTTCCCGTGATGAACTGAAACAATTTGAGATGGCGCAAAAGATAAACCATCCGAAGTTGCGTTATTTCATCGGTGACGTTCGTGATGAAGCTCGATTGCGGCGGGCATTGAAAGGCATTGACATTGTTATTCATGCAGCTGCATTGAAGCAAGTTCCAGCGGCTGAATATAATCCAATGGAATGTATCAAAACCAACGTTCTTGGTGCTGAGAACATCATTAACGCCGCTATTGATACCGGGGTTAAAAAGGTTATTGCCCTTTCAACGGATAAAGCTGTTAATCCCATGAACCTTTATGGGGCGACCAAACTTTGTTCTGATAAACTTTTTGTTGCCGGTAATAATCTTTCTGATGCTTCAGGGCCTATTTTTTCAGTGGTCAGATATGGAAATGTAGTTGGATCTCGGGGAAGTGTTATCCCATTTTTCAAAGATCTGCGATCAACGGGGAAGCTTCCTATTACAGACCCCCGTATGACTCGCTTCTGGCTGACTTTGGAAGAGGGGGCTGCTTTTGTTGAAAAATGCCTTGGTCTTATGCGGGGAGGCGAGGTTTTTATTCCAAAAATCCCTTCTATGAAAATCACGGACCTAGCAACTGCTATAGCCCCAGAATGCGAGCAAGAAGTTATTGGTATTCGGCCTGGTGAAAAATTGCATGAGATTATGGTGCCCAGTGATGAAGCACGTAATACTCGTGAATACAAAGGTTTCTATATCATTCAGCCAGCTCACCATGATTGGGGCGAGGAAAATGCCAATGAATATGATGGTCAGCAAGGTCAGCCAGTTGTTGAAGATTTTGCCTATACTAGTGACAACAATACGGAATGGTATAGTGCTGAGCAACTTAAAGAGGTAATTGATTAAGTCCTATGCGGCCTTTAAACTACGGACGCCATTTAGTTGAAGACGATGATATTGATCTCGTCGTCTCTGTACTGCGTGGAGATTTGATAACTCAGGGCCCTATGGCTGAGCAGTTTGAGACTGCGCTGGCCAAAAAGGTTGGAGCCAAGTATGCGGTTGTTGTTTCCAGTGGAACTGCTGCCTTACATGTTTCTTGCCTAGCTGCAGGCTTGAAGGATGGAGAGCTTGGCATTACATCGTCAATGACGTTTGTCGCTTCGGCGAATGCCATGAGGTATTGTGGAGCTAAAGTCGCGCTCACTGACATTGCCAAGGACACATTATCCATGTGCCCAACGTCTCTTAGTAAAGCCATCCAAAGACATCCTGAGGCTTCGGTGGTGATTCCCGTACATTTCGCTGGTTTGGCTGCTGAGTCTGAAAAAATTCGTAAGATTTCTGGCGATCGTATTATTATTGAAGACGGTGCCCATGCTCTTGGTGCGTCTTATGACAATGGGCGGCCTGTAGGGTGTGGCGATTTCGCCGATATGACCATCTTCTCTTTCCATCCGGTAAAGCCTATTACCACTGGTGAAGGTGGAGCTGTTGTTACCAATGATCAAGAGTTAGCAAGGCTTCTCCGCCTGTATCGGTCCCACGGTATTGAACGTGAAGTAGAGAGATACGAAAATGCTGATGATGCTCTTGAGGGTGGTCAGCGTCTCCCATGGTATTACGAGCAACATCACTTGGGTTTTAATTATCGTATGACTGATATTCAGGCTGCACTTGGCTTGTCTCAGCTTAAAAAACTTAATCGCTTCATCAGTTTACGACGTGATATTGCAAAGAGATACGATCAGGCGCTTACTGGACTTGATAACCTTTCTATTCCTCAGCAATCTACATCCTATCGTGATCGTTCTGGTCATCACTTGTATATTGTTCAATTTGATCTTGAGAGGCTTGGCAAAACTCGCCTTGAAATCATCAATATACTGCGCGAAAGAAACGTGGGTTGTCAGGTCCATTATATTCCCGTTTATCATCAACCCTATTATGCAGACCACTTAGAGGGGGATCGAACAGATTTCCCCGTAACAGAAGCATACTATCGTGGTTGCCTCTCCCTCCCCCTGTTTCCTGCCATGACAGATAAAGAAGTTGAGCGGGTAATTGATGCTGTTCGGAGTATTGTTCAATAAAGGGCGATGACACAAAACTGGGTTTGGGAACGGTTCAGTTTGGGACCGCCTATGGCATCTCCAACGCCAATGGTCAGATTTCGGCAGGGATGGTCAAAAATATCCTCAAGGCTGCACATGACGTAGGCATTGTGGTGCTTGATACTGCTGCACTATATGGGACCAGCGAAATTGTTCTTGGGGAAACATTATCGCCTACTGATGAATTTCGTATCATTACTAAAACATTGGCATCACCGTTGGACGAAATTTCAACCAATTTTGTCAAAGAAGTTGAGGATCAGTTTTGCTCTTCTCTTGAGAAACTAAACCGCCCTAAAGTCGATGGGCTTTTGGTTCATCATGGGAAAGACCTATTAAAACCAGGCGGTATGAAGCTCATTGATTTATTATGTTCCCTCAGGGACAAGGGGCTTGCTAAGAAAATCGGCGTTTCTGTTTATGATGGTGAAGAAATCGACGCCATTCTTGGTATATTCGAACCGGATATTGTGCAACTACCAATTAATATTTTTGATCAACGATTAATAGATAGTGGTCATTTGGAAAAACTTAAAGCCCATCAGATGGAAATACATGCACGATCAATTTTTCTACAGGGAGCGTTGTTAATGCCTCTCTGCGATCTGCCTGAGTATTTTACCCCTGTCGCTTCCAAGTTCCGAGGCTTGAATGATCTGTCGGAATCTACTGGTTTGAACAAACTGGAACTCTGTTTGTCATTCGCTCATCAACTTAAACAATTGGACGTAATTTTGGTTGGAGTGACTTCTGAAACTGAGTTGAGGGAAATTCATCAATCAGTTGGCCGCGCTCTGCAACAAGATATCGATTTTTCTGGATTAGAGATAAACGATCCGAATTATGTTAACCCTGCAAATTGGAAAATCTAATTTTACATAGTGTGGAAATTGGTAATGAACGACTTTATAAATTCAAGAAAACTTCTTGAACGAGCCAAACATGTCATTCCGTCGATGTCTCAAACCTTTTCTAAAGGGCCAAATCAGTGGGCAGGAAATGTTTCTCCACATTATTTGACCAAAGGTGAGGGAGCATGGGTTTGGGATGTTGATGGTAATCGTTATCTTGATTATTTAATGGCGCTTGGGCCTATTATTCTTGGGTACAATAACCAACGTGTAAACGAAGCCGCGAAAAAACAGATTGATGAGGGGGTAATCTTTAGTCAAATGCACCCTCTGGAAGTCGAAGTTTCAGAGATGTTGTGTGATCTGATCCCTTGCGCTGAAATGGTGCGCTTTGCCAAAAACGGATCAGATGTAACTTCTGGTGCAATCAGGGCAGCCCGGGCGTTTACGAGCAGAGAGCGTGTTGCAGTATGCGGTTATCATGGTTGGCAAGATTGGTATATTGCGACGACAACCCGTGATAAAGGAATCCCCAAAGCTGTTAAAGAATTATCACATACCTTTCCTTATAACGATCTAGAAAGCCTGTCTTCATTACTCGATAGTCATAAGGGTGAATTTGCTGCCGTTATTATGGAGCCTGTTGGTGTTGAACCCCCAATTGAGGGGTACCTAGAAGGTGTAAAGGAACTGTGCGAAGCTCATGGAACCCTTTTGATTTTTGATGAAATTATCACCGGGTTTAGAATGTCATTAGGGGGCGCTCAAGAATACTTTGGGGTAACGCCTGATTTGGCTTGTTTTGGTAAGGCCATGGCGAATGGTTTTCCTCTCTCAGCAGTCGTTGGGCGTAGGGATATTATGGAAATATTTGATGAAATATTCTTTTCAGGCACTTTCGGCGGTGAAGCTGTGTCTCTTGCAGCCTGTAAAGCGACCATAGAAGAAATTCAAACCGCTAACGTTATTGAACATAATTGGCAGGTTGGAAATAAGCTATTATCTGGATTAAGAGATATCATAAACAGATGCGGTTTATCTGAAGTCGTCAAAGTTCTTGGCTATGATGTCCGATCTATTTTGGCAATTCCCCACGATGATGAATATCAAGCGAGACTTCGGCGCAGTTTTTTAATGCAGGAATGTGTTAAACGCGGTTTATTATATTTCGGCAGTAACAATATCACTGCTTCACATAATGATGAAGAGGTTGATTTTACTCTTAAAGTTTTTGAAGAGGTTTTACCTTTAGTCGCAATTGCCCATCAGAGTGATGATTTTGAAGAACGTCTCGACGGTCCATGCATCGAGGCAATTTTTCGCAAGGCATAAACGTAGGTATTCAAATGTCATTTCACAGTCCAGCGTTACCCGATTTTTCTAAAGACTATAAAATTGGCGACAAGAATATAGGTCAGGGTAATCCTTGTTATATTATCGCCGAAGCTGGTTCCAACCATAACCGCGACTTTGATACTGCTCTGGCCTTAGTTGATGCTGCTGCTGATGCAGGATGTGATGCGGTAAAATTCCAAACCTTCCTCGGGCCTGATATCGCTGCTGGAGGCACTGCCGATTATGTTACCATGCCACCAGAATACGCTCGCTGGGGAAAGTATTTACAAGAACTTTATGCCAATTGTGCTTTGCCGACTGAGTTTCATAAGCCAATGCAGGAACGAGCTAAGGAACGGGGGATTTGTTTTATGTCTTCGCCGTTCAGTGAACAGGCCGTTGATCTTTTAGTTGAAGTTGGTGTTCCTGCCCTTAAGATCGCTAGCTTTGAACTTGTTCATCTTCCTTTGATAAAATACGCAGCAGCTTCCGGTTTGCCACTGATTATTTCAACAGGTATGGCAGGCTTGGGTGACATCGAGCGCGCACTTGAGGCCGTAGAGGCTGGGGGCGGCTCAAAGGTTGCCTTGCTACATTGTGGGTCAAATTATCCATTAGGTGCTGAAAGTGCCCACCTCGCTGCCATGAATACTTTGCGGATTAATTTTGATGTCCCAGTTGGCTATTCCGATCACACCCTAGGTCTAGTCGTGCCAGTTGCAGCCGCTGTACTTGGCGCTAATGTTCTTGAAAAGCATTTTACTCTTGATCGTAACAGTGAAGGCCCAGACCATCCCTTTGCTGTGAACCCAGTTGAACTTAAAGAAATGGTTGTGCAAATGCGTGAGGCTGAGCAAGCCGTTGGAAAACCTCGCAAACGTAGACAACCAGAAGAAGAGATTCATGCCAAGAGAGGCAGGAGAAGCCTCTTTGCTGCGAGAAACCTTAAGGCGGGCCAAATTTTAACACCTGACGCAATAAAGGTTGTTCGGCCTGGAATTGGATTGGAGCCCATGTTTGCTGAACTTCTTGTTGGGCGAGTTCTAGTCAAGGATATATCTGCTGAAACTCCCCTTGAGTGGGATTGTGTTCTTCAGACGCCTGCAAAATGAAAACCGTAGAAGTAATAACCGATGGTGGCGCCTCATATGGCATGGGGCATGTTAGACGCTCTGCTACACTTGCCTGGACCTTAAAGAGGAAAGGTTACTTCGCGAGAGTTAGATGTATCTCAGATATTGATATCAGTGCCTTACCTAAAATGCCTTGTGATGAGGGTAAGGCTGACGGGATGATTATTGATTTGCCCTACGAGGGGGATCGTTGGTTAACAGAGGCTATTGAAAGTGGCATCAAGGTGTTAGCCTTAGATTATCGCGGGATAGCAACCCCTGATGCAATGATAGCCATTGTTGACCGTGGTAATACTCCAGATTGCCCTTGCCGATTGTTTGGTCTTGATTATGCCATAATCAGAGACGATGTCCGGAAATTATCACCGAGTGATCAAGGCGAAGGCGTTGTTGTCAGTATAGGTGGTGGCGATCTATTGGGTTTAGGAGAAGAGATCGCGGCAACTCTTTCTTTACAACAAAATAATCAAGTAACCCTTATTGAAGGGCCTTTGGTAAAGTCTACCTCAGTAAATGATAGTGGTTACATTAAGCTACGCAATCCAGATGATTTAGCTCTTCGGATAGCTGGTTGCAATTGGGCGGTTACTAATGGGGGGGCAACAATGATGGAAATGATGTGTCTTGGTAAAGCTGTGCATGTGGTTCCTCAAACCAAGCAAGAAGAAGAGCTTGCCAATATTGTTCTTTCAAAAGGTGGGTTGCTGGGAGTTGGGAGTGAATCACTGCGTTCTCCTGAACTTAACGAAATCCAAAGTGTCTCAATGACGGCACGTCGTTTAGTAGATGGTTTGGGGACAGATCGGATTGCTAATGTTTTGGCTGGATTGTTATGAAAACTGAAATGGATTGCTGGCTGGTTTCAGTGGGTGCTGGTCGCTGGCAATTGTCAGGCATTAAAGCAGCGCAAAGACAAGGTATTAAAGTGTTAGCCCTTGATGGAGACGCCTCGGCTCAGGGGATAGAGTTTGCTGACAAAGGGTTGGTGGTCGATATAAGCGATGTTGACGCCGTTATAGCTGCCGTCAAAACATGTGGGGTTATTCCTGATGGGGCGGTTTCGTTTGTTAATGAGGCTGGAATGCTGGCTGCTGCTGCCCTACGTGATACTTTTTCTCTACCTGGGACTTCATTTGCAATAACTGAAAAACTAATCAACAAAGCCAAACAAAGAGCAGCTTGGGATGATGCGGGGCTTTCTAGCCCAAAATGGCAACTTTTTGGAAAAAATGATGCCTCCAAGTTGAATGCAACACTTTGTTCACAAAAAATGATTGTTAAACCAGTAGATTCAGCTGGGAGCCGTGGAATTAGTGTTATTGGTGCCGGTGAAGACCCAACAAACGCAATAGACCGTGCTTTATCTTCTTCTCGGAGTAAAGTTGCTATTGTAGAGACTTTTATTACTGGGACAGAATACACGATCGAAACATTTGGTTTTGGTGAGGAGGGTCACAAAGTATTAGCTGTCACAGAAAAGAGAAAAGTTCCTGGTTCTGCAGATACAGTTGCCATGGAATTAGCTACACCTAATTTGCAGGAACAAGATATTGCAGAAATTGGAATTTTAGCCTGCAAAGCCCTTGAGGCTTTAGGATATTGTGATGGCCCAGGACATACTGAAGTTTTGCGTACGATAGAGGGCGATTTGTATCTAGTTGAGTCTGCGGGGCGTGGTGGAGGGTTTATGGTAACGGATGGCCTTGTTCCAAAGGCTTCAGGTATTGATTTGTCTGAGATGACAGCGCTTCAAGCGGTTGGCCGTAATCCAAAATTCACAGGTCTAAATCCTCAAGCATTTGTCTTACGGTTTTTACCATCTATTTCTGGTGAAGTTACTAGTTTAAATGGGTTTGATGTTGTTAACGCCCTTTCAAATGTTGAAGCAGGGCCTTTGGTAAAAATAGGACAACAAGTGTCACAGGCGCAAAGTGATGGTGATAGGCTAGCCTATATCCTTAGTTGGGATACAAGCTTAAGATTGGCTCTAGATAGTGCCGATCATGCCGAACAACTTATTAATGTCGAGGTATCGAAAAGCTAATGAAAAAAAGAGTAATTGACGCCCACCTTCATCTTGATAGTGGTATAGAAGGCCCTGCAATAAATGCAACACAGGAGCTAAACAATTCGTTGGCTCAAAATAACATTGAGAAGGGCGTAGTACTCCATCTGCAAGTTCAGAGGTGGCCCGTAGAAGAGGTTGCAGAGGCCTTAACGAGTAGTGATCGCCTTGTCGGCATGGTAAATGTTCATCCTTTTCAGGAAGATGCCGAGCAGGCGTTATGTTACGGGATAGAGGAACTGGGCTTTATTGGCCTGAAACTTCACCCCCGCTTACAGGAATATCCGATCGCGGACCCTCGGGTAGCAAAGCTCGTTGGCCTCGCCGGAGAAATGAATGTGCCCGTGGTGATTGATGCATTTCCTGATGGTGATTGGTTGATGCAAGGGTTTGATCCCCTAGATTATGCCCGGTTGGCAAAAGCTTGCCCAAACACACGCATCCAAATAGCGCATTTTGGCGGACAACGCTGTATTGATATGATGCTCTTAGCTAAGCGTCTTCCCAATGTTTCTCTCGATCTATCTTTTTCACTTTTATATTTCCGGGGAAGCTCAGTTGTTGGAGATATCCTTTATGGTTGTAAAAGCATGGGGTATTCACGAGTTTTATATGGATCTGATTATCCCGACAGATCAATTGGCGATTCATTAAACGGATCACTTGTCGAGTTTGAAAAGGCTGATATCACAGGGAATGACCTTGATCGGCTTTTATATGCTAACGCACAAGAATTTTATGGGTGGAGCGAGTAATTGACCCCAGAAGAAAGAAAAGAAATCGTCGCGCTGTATGAAACGCGATTTGAAGAGAAGGGGTACGATATTTCGACCGTCGGCTGGAGCTCTCAGGAGCAACAGGTTTTGAGATTTGAAATGTTACTGCGCGGGTTAGACCTTAAAGGTAAAACCATCCTAGATGTTGGCTGTGGGTTTGGTGATATTATTCCCTTTATTCAAACGGTTACTAAAAACGATTTTAAATATATTGGAACGGATATTTCGACGGCGCTCGTTGATCATGGTCGTGAAAAATTTGGTAGCGACCAATGCCAATTTATTTCAGGTGATATCCTTGAACTGACTGATCTGCCCACAGCAGATATTGTTTTACTGTCAGGAGCCTTAAACTATCGCATCCAAGACAATGTAGCGCATGCGAGAGCGATGATCAGCAAAATGTATGAGCTTTGTACAGAATCAGTGTCGGTTAACATGCTTACGCGCTATGTGGATTTTGAGGCAGAAATCAATTTCCATCATTCACCGGAAGACATACTGACCTTTGCGAAAAGCCTCTCTCGGTGGGTTAATATTTATCACGATTACCCGTTATATGAATTCACCTTACAAATTCACCGTCAGACACAACAGGGGATATAACTGAAATGAAATATGAAGAAGAGATCATTCGGTTTATAAAATCAAATCGTGTGTCAACGACAGAAGTTGCCGATGCTTTAGGGAAGACTGGTGTGCTGCCTGGGTTGTCGCCCTTTTCGATGAGTGATTTTCGCGTTGGTAAGGTGCGCCCGGTTTTTACCGCAAATAACTCCAATTATGCCATCCATGAACAAATTAGAAATGTGGAAGAGGGAGAAGTTGTTATTATCTTCACCCACAACTGCGATGGTCGAGCTAGCATTGGCGACATTATTTCTAAATTTATCCTACTATACCGAGGTGCAGAAGGTTTGGTTGTTGACGGCATGGTCCGAGATGGTGCGCGGTTACACCGCGAAGGGTATGCTGTTTGGTCAAGTGGAGTGAGCCCACTGGGTTGTTTTAATACACCTGCCGACCCATTCCCTACAGAATTGGAAGCTGAGACCCGCGCTAAAGTCGATGGCGGAATCGCGGTTTGTGATGGGGGAGGGGTTGTCGTTATCCCTCCTGATCGTCTCAATGCTGACATGCTAGATCGCTTAGAGAAAATAGAAATACAGGAAGATATTTGGTACTACTGTCTGGATAGTCTCAAGTGGGATACAAAGCAAATTGTCTGTGATCGGGAATATCTTAATCAACCAGACCTTCTCCCCCTAAATCATAGAGAGAGTCTTGCTCGATTGGAAACCCGGCTCGACGCCGACAATGACCCCTCTGCCAAAAAAAACTAAATCTACTGTAAAGGCTGGAAACAAATATGCGCGAGCTTTCTAAAGAGGATCTGGAGCAACACAGGCTGAACCTGGATATTTATGGATATACCCGCGTTCCTAACTATATGCCACAAGATGTTGTCGCTTCAGCTCTTAAGCGTGTCAATGATCTTTATGATGATAATACGGACGCGTTGGTGGAAGGGCGCCCTGAGCGGGATCAATTAGACCGTGTTGTCTATAATTTACAGAACAAAGACAAGTTCTTCATTGATCTCCTGAGTGAAACAGCGGTTAAAGGTATCGTTTTGCCCAAGCTTAACGACCCTTATTACCGCTTTCTCCCCGCGGATGTGCCGAATTATATCCTCAGTTATTACAATGCAAGGTCTTCGGGTTTAGAGTTGGATTTGCATATCGACTCATATATTCCAAGTCCCGGCGACCATACCTGGGTCATGCAGGCCGTTTTTGTGCTCAACGACATGACCGAAGAAAATGGCTGCACTGTGGTTGTTCCTGGGTCGCACCTAAGTGGTCGGTATACCGAACGGAAACTACAGGATTTGAAGCCTGTTCATGCAAAAGCAGGCGATTTGGTTTTCTGGGATAGTCGCTTGTGGCATGGTACTCAGGCAAATAAAGCTATGAAACCCAGGTGGGCCCTTATAGCCACATTGACCCAATGGTGGGTTAAACAGACTATGGATATACCCCGAGGTTTGACGGAAGAAATTTATCAATCCTTGTCTGATGAACAAAAAGCCTTGATGGGATTTTGTTCTATCCCCCCTTCAGATGAGGTCGGCCGGAACAATACCAAATGCGGTTATGATTTCTTGAAGCCCTCTGTTAAAGACTATTTTCAATAAATCCAGGCCTTTGATTTACCTTAGAAGTACGTAAGTTGAGAAATTGGGCTTGTCTGCTGCCTTTACAGAATTCGCAAAAAATGCCATTAGACTGCAGAATTCTATTGTTTTGGCCTTTGTGAAAACTATCTTCATTAATAAGTGAACTTAAAATCGCATATAAGTGCCAACATTGGTGATTTCCTAATTATGACAAATATCTTGATGATGAAGGTCCCGACATTCGAATATCCTGAGGATGTCGAGGCAACCAGTGTTGCGGAACAGGCAACCTTTTCCTGGACGCTATCGTTGGCTATGGCCAGTGTTGCCGGATTTGTAGAAAGCTATTTCAAGGGTACTTATACTCTTGAACAATTCGACATGAATGGTGTTGTTGCCGGGGTGACGGGATCACTGAACGAGTTAGGTGATAAAACCCTCGAAGCAGCCGCTAAGAAGATTAGAGAAACAGATTTTGATGTTTTTGCTGTATCGGTTCAATTTCTCTTTAGCCAGCAATACGCTGATGAAATCATCAAGATGGCAAAGAAGAAAAACCCCAATGCAACAGTTGTTGTGGGCGGTGGGTTTGCAACAATTTTTCCAGACAATGCGATTAATAAGCCCGATGTCGATTATGCGGTTATCGGTGAAGGCGAACATACATTCGTCCATATTCTGAACAAAATTTGTGGAATTGACGACCCTGAATTTATAGAAAAATGGCATTTTGACGGATATGCGGAAAAGTTGGCCGATGGTTCTGTGATGCAAGTACCCAAAAGTCAATTCTTGCAAAATTTAGAGGACCTGTCCCAACCGCTTTGGAACAAGGCAGACTACGACAAACTTCTGGGAATTAGTGTGAATGCTAGTATTCCTATTATGGCATCTCGTGGTTGTCCGATGGGCTGTAGTTTCTGTTCGACCCATTTAACATGGGGGAAGCCTGTGCGTTTCCGTCCGGCGGAAGAGGTCGTCCGTGAAGTTATGACGGCCTATGAGCGATACGGTTTTAAGGGCTTTGGCTTTATTGATGACAATATTACTTTTAACAATGACTGGTTTGTTGATTTTTGTGACAAGCTTGCGGCCGTGAAACCAGACGATATCAAAATTACTTTTAGTAATTTTGATATGCGTTTTCTTAATACGGCAGTTCTCCGGGGGCTGAAGAAAATTGGTGTTACAACCATTTCAATTGCAACGGAATCAGGTACCAAAGAAGTGCAGCGTGAAATCAGCAAAAAGCTGAACCTTGACCGGGTTCGCAAGGTTGTGAAGGAAGTTCAGGCTGAGGGTATATATATTCATAACTGCTTTGTTATTGGTTTTCCAAATGAGACGATTGAGCAGATGCATGAAACAGTTGCTTTTGCTCGCGAACTTAAAACAGAGTCCATTCAGATGTGGCCCGTATTCCCGTTCCCAGGAACGAGACTTCACGATGAAGCCGACGCGCTAGGGTTTATCACTTTTGATGAAGAAGATTATGGATCATTGCGCTATCGGAAGGGGGGGATTCAGTCTCCAAATTGGGATGTTGAAACGGTAAAAGAAATCGCTTACGACGCCATTATCGAGATGAATTTCTTGTCAACGCCCTATTACGACACGCAAGAGGGTCGACTCATCCTAAAAGGTCGAGTGAATGGCGTAGCTCAAAATATTGATGGGCACGTTATGGCGAATATCGTGAGCGGATATTTGGATGCCAATTTTTATGGGAATGAAGAGAGCCGCAATTCTTATTATGGGCATGCTTGCACTCTCTTGCTTGAAGAAGATTGTCTGTTTAATCGCTATATGAAACTAGATTACCCCGCGATTAAAGATTTCTCCGCTTGGGTTGAGGCCAATTGCCCAGAAGTGTTTCATCAAATATTTGTACTAGATATAGCAGGTGCAAAAAAGATTTCTATTGGTCAGAAAATGACGGCTAGTCAGGTTAGCGTTTAAAGCTGTTTCATTTGGGGCGATGTGGATGCGTTCCAGTTTCTGAAATAGCAGATAGTAAGGTTTACTAAATGGAATACGTGAATATTAATTCGGTTGTTGATGCGGACAATGTTCCTGAAGCAGAAAAGAAAGAGCTTCTTGACCGTTACAGCGAAGAAATTTCAACTGATAAAGTGATGACGACAAGTAAGCTGGAGCTATTGAGAGGTCAGGAGATTATTGATGTTGCCCGCGCCCAAGGTGACAAAATCGTTCCCCTTCGTCGGGTTGAACTCATTAAAGAGACTGAGAATTTTCCAAAGCGGGTATTGTTAGAGTTAACTACAGCTTGCAATTCCGATTGTACGATGTGCCCTAGAAATGTTTTGACCAGAACTATCCAGCATATGGATACTGAGCTGGCCATGCGTACAATAGACAGTCTGGCTTCTGTTGGGATAAGTGGTCTTTGGCTATACAATATTGGCGAGTCCTTACTCCACCCGAAATTCTATGAAATTCTTGAATATTGTCGTCAATACGACAACTTAGGTCCTCTGTGGTTGAGTACTAATGGCGAAATTTTGGATGATGCACGTATTGAGTTGCTGTTGGATTATCCCGTCGATATTCTGAATTATTCTGTCAATGCCATGAGTGAGGAGACCTTCAAAAAGGTTTCACCAGCTCTAAACTTTGATCATGTTCAAAAAAATATCCACACCCTTATCCGTCGTAAAAGAGAAAAGGGTGTTAACTACCCCCTTATCCGGACCCAGATGATAGAGATGCCTTCCGTTTCAGGTGAAATTGAAATGTTCCTGGAAGAGTTTGGCGATAAAGCGGATATCTTAAGCATTAACCAGCTTGAAATTTTCTCCCAGAACGTTCCAGCAAATGTCGAAAACCAAGAAGAATCAAAAAACAAGGTCATTGATGTTTGTAATCGACTTGATCGTGAAGACTTCTTTATCTTCGCTGACGGGTCTGTGTCTTGTTGTGATACTGATTTTAACTGCACTTTGAATATCGGCAATGTCCGGGAGAATACGGTTCAGGATATTTTCCTTGGACCTCAGTATCAGAATATGAAATCCCTCTATAAAGAGGGCCGCCTTCATGAAGTTGATCTTTGTGCTAAATGTCGAGATTTTGATCTGTAATCAAGTTATTCAAATATAAAGAGCATGAGCATGATTAGACGACTTGCAATCGTCCCAGCGCGAGGTGGGTCCAAAAGATTGCCCGGAAAAAATATTAGAGATTTCTGTGGCAAACCGATGATTGGTCATATTCTGGATGCTGCACAGCAATCAGATTTGTTTGAGGTGATCCACATATCTACGGATAGTGAAGAAATTATCAGAACAGTTGAAGCCCTAGGGTATGGCGTTGATTTCCCACGTCCCGCCGAACTTGCCGATGACCACACACCCTTGATGCCAGTTTTGAAGTGGGTTGCTGAAACCTACCGAAATCGAGGTCAAGAGTTTGATGAAATTTGGCTTTTGATGGCTTGTTCTCCATTGGTAGAAGCAGAAGATTTAAAGGCAACTGCCGATCTGTTGGAGACAACGCAGCGTAAAATGGCTGTGCTTCCCGTTTGTGCTTATCCAGCACCCACGGAATGGGCTTATGAAAAAGCAGACAATGGAAAGTTGGTTCCCGTTGAAAAAGGAATGTTCGCTGTCCGCTCCCAAGACCTTAAAGAAAAATACTTTGATACTGGGACCTTTGTTGCCTATCCCGCCAGCAATGTTTTACAAAGTGACGGTGCTGGTAGTGATGCTGGTTTCATCGGTCAAGTTTTACCGCGGAGTAAAGCCGTTGATATTGATGATGAAGATGGCTGGAAGCTCGCCGAAACCCTTTTTCGTGGAAGATCGCTCTAACTTGTTGGTAGAAAAATGACAAACCTAGCCGGTGCAAGTACTCCAACCTTGACGATTGAACCTGGGGCAACATTAAAAGCCATTCAAGAAGAGGATGCACAGCAGGGGTATGTTGATGGACTGAACGATCCCGAAGTCTCATCCTATCTGATTACCCCAAATAAGGGGAATGAAACTCTTGAAACCGTTCGAAGTTTTGTTCGGGCGTGCTGGGACTCTCCATCTGATTTACTTATTGGCCTTTTTGTCAACCAAGGACACCGGGGAAATGTGCGTCTACATGATATTGACGATAAGTCAGCCTGGATTGGGATAGCTCTTTTTGACCGGTCGGTCTGGGGGCAAGGATGGGCTGTTCGATCCCTAACAACGGTGTGTGATTATGCCGCAGAAGAGCTTAATCTTGAGAAAATTTATGCCGGAGTGGACACACGTAATGACCGGTCGGTTAAAACTTTTACAAATGCTGGCTTCAAACCGTGTGAAATCGAAAATCACAAGCCGCGCGGCGATTTCGATCAAGTATGGGTTTTACAAAAATAAACAGTGGCACTGTTGTGTTCCTACAACCGAGTAAACAAAGTCGTTCCATCAATGAGCTTATTTAAGTTAAAACAAAGGGCATGTACCTGGTTTGCGGTGCGCGCTCGACAGAGTCATTTTAAAAAGCTCCGACGGCGGGTTGAGGCTTGGAATGCCCTTCAGGAAAGGCACGACCTCAATTCCAATATGGAATTGTTACGCAAGATTTGCCAAGTTGATTTAGGTCTTCCAAAATCAGCAGGGGCGATGATGGTTCCTGCAGCGGATTTAGAGCATCTTGATTTAGCATTACGTCAAATAGTTATGCGAAGCACTATTTATTCTAGTTTTTTGCCAGTTTTGATGTGTCACTCTAACCGTCCCGAGGAGAAAATCGCTCAACCTTTGCCTCCAGCTTGGCGCCAAGCGATGGAGAGGGAGGGAGTAAATTTCGACTATTTTTGGTCGCGTTTTAATTGGCTCCAGTATCAGTTAGAGTTTTTCTTTTTCGGCTTAAAGCGTGCTACGCAGCTGCTAAGAGATTGTAGGCGGCTACCCTCTGCGCCTGAAAAAGGCTATGCTTTGTTGATGAATATGCCTCTCAGTGGTGTTCCCAGCCAACTAGGGGCCGAAGGCGAGGATGCGAAGTTTGTCTCGTGGTATTCAAAGAGCAAGCTACACCAGAGAGAGGATTCTGAGCTGATTTGGGTTCACATCCCTGGGGCTCAAGGAGAGTCTAGGGGAGACAATTTGCAGATTGTCAGTCGACCCGTTCCGAAATTTGAAAGTACAGTGCAGGTCCTTAAGTTTGCCTTAGAAGCGACAAGGCTAACATTGATTGCTGCTGGTGGAGGGCTTATAGGTCGGTGGTGGACCTCGGTGCTATTCGAAGATGCAGTACAGGCAGCCTACTTTAGAATACTAGGTAAAGACAAACTCGCAAAAAGTTATGTTTTTGTGAACTCTGACTGGGGACGCCGCCCTCTTTGGACCCATTTTGCGGAAAGGAATAAAAGTCGTATTATAATGGCTTGTTATTCTGCAAATATGGAACCCAATCGTTGGCGTGACGGATCTGCGACCCCCGTTGACCCGGGCATACAGTTAACATCTTGGCCTACAATCGCTGTGTGGGATAATGAGCAGGCTGAATTTTTGCATAATGCTGTTGAGCATCGTGAGATAGATACAGAAGTTGTGGGGCCAATTCCGCTCGGCGATAGTGGGGCTCCCTTACCAAGTGTTCCCAAAAACAGTGTGGCCGTCTTTGATGTATCAATATATCGTCCCGTTTGGAATGCCTGGAAGGGACTCCTTGCCCCCTATTATTCCTTTGAGACAGTTTCTCGTTTTCTGATTGAAGCCCATCAAGCGATTACGGCGAGTGGATGTACAATGGTAATCAAGAGTAAAAGGAACATTGGTACGAATGCAGATAGGCGGTACACGGATTTAGTGGAACAACTTTCCAAAGAAGATAATGTTTTGGTCGTTGATCCAGACCTCAACGCCGAAAGGTTAGTGAAGGAAGTTGATGCGGTTATCGCAATTTCTTACAGCAGCACGGCTATACTCGGGCAATATGCTGGAAAAACGACTACTTACTTTGATCCATTAGGCAGTTTAAAGACAAATAATGGGTGGAAACATGGCGTTCCTGTATGCGAAACGGTGGAAGAACTAACGACCTGTCTGAGAGATAGAACGTGAGAAAGTCTACAGGATGTGTAATCCATACAACTCTCTCTTCCACTTCCCGTTGCTAATTGCTTTTTCAGAAGGCATAAATGGCAAATTACTTATTTTGGTCGAGGCTAAATAATGCGGTTTCTGGTTATTGGTGAAACATCGCTGCTGATCCGATGTGTCAATTATTTGTTGGAAAAAGAAAATACTATTGTGGGGTGTGTTTCTGGTGATGTAGAAATTAGCACGCAATTAGCTGGATATGAATTCAAAACAGCACCCAGCCTTCAGGACTTTTCAGTAGATGAAGAGTTCGATTTCCTCTTGAGTATCGTCAACTATGCAACCATTCCAGAGGAACTCCTAAAAAAGGCCAAAATAGCTGCCATCAATTTTCACGATGGCCCACTGCCAAAGTATGCTGGAATAAATGCGACGGCTTGGGCCTTGGCAAATCAAGAGATCAGGCATGGGGCATCATGGCACCTCATGACCGAAATAATAGATGCAGGTGACGTTCTCGTTCAAAAGACATTTCCGCTTTCAAGGGATGATACTTCTTTTTCGGCTAATCTGCGTTGTTTCCAGACAGCTTATGACATGTTTGTTGAACTGGAAGCCAAACTGGCAAAGGGGGATGTTAATGGACAGGTTCAAGATCTCTCCAAACGAAGCTACTACGAAATGTATAAGCCTTTGCCTAATGGAGGGGTCATTGACTGGGATAAAGAAGCTTCCGAAGTGGAAGCTCTGTTTCGGGCAACTCAATTTGGTGCCGGGCATCCAAATACGTTCGGTACGCTGAAGATTAGCGTTGGCAAACAGCTCTTGATGCCCTTGAACATGGAGATTCTTTCGCAAGAGGATGATGATGTTAGCAATACGGGAGCTCTGATAAAGATAGAAGACGATTCCCTCATTGTTAAGACCAAGAAGGATTATCTTCGCCTATCTGATTTACGCTATCTGGATAATCAACTTTGCCAAATTGCCAGCTTGGTTGAAAACGGTGAATTGATTATTGGACAACAACTGAGTGAAGAAACGACTGAGAGCCCACTTCCGTTTTCCAGGAGGTATGAAAAGTACTGGGTTAAGAAAATTGTAGGTTGCGACGTGCCGACCGTTCCTTTTCCATCTGCTAAGTTTGATGATAATTGGTTCGGTGTTGGCCAGTTTAATGTTCAATTGGGCAAATCAGAAATTCTGGCTGCTTTTATTGGTTGGCTTGATCGAGTTACAGCAGAGGATAATGAAAGATTATCACTCTGGTATTCTTCGGAGAAATTGGTCAAATCAAACCACCTTTCCCCTATTGTCCCGTTGATCTTTGAGATTGAAGAAGACGTTTCCTTCCCTTCAATTGTAAGCTCGGTTGAGGAAGTTCTTGCCTCCGCTGAGAAACGAGGAACTTTCCTGCAGGATGTATATGCAAGGTTTCCAAACTTAGCCAACCGAAACGGTAACCCTAAAATTCTCGTAACGGAGAACCTTAGCCGGCACCAACTAGAAGTTTTTTCCAGGAAAAATGCTTCATTGCTGACGGTTAATATCTGTACGAAGAAGGATGTGGGTAAGTTTGAATTAGATATTTTTACTGTAACTCTTCCGCAGTTCCAAGAAACAGTAAAAGAACTTTTCGTTAGTTTTCGAACCCTATTGGCAGCTGTTGCTGATAATCAGAATGTAAACTTGAACGAGTTGCCGCTTTTGTCCGCTGAAACTCAACGGTTGCTGGACGGGTTTAATAAAACAGATCGCACTGATATTGATTTGAGCGAAACGGTTGTTGATTGGTTTGATCGTTCAGTAAAAAAATACTCTTCCTCGACGGCCTTAAAATTTAAAGATCAAACCCTGACCTATCAGGAGTTTGATCAACGCTCAGCTGCTCTTGCGCGCTGGCTAAAAGTTAAAGGATGTCGCCCCGGTGATACCGTCGCAGTGATGTCACAACGTAGCATTGAGTTACTTGTTGGTATTTGGGGTGTATTAAGAGCGGGGGCAGGATATATGCCCATTGACCTAGATGCCCCTGAAGAGCGCCTTAATAGTATTTTTGCGGCTGCAAGCTGCAACATGGTCGTTGCTCAATCGCAAAGCCTTTCCAATCGCCTTGATGGATTTAAGAACATTCAGGTGCTTGATCTGGAAGGATGTAATTGGGACGAAATTGGTTGTGCCTACGCTGATCAAGAATTGCCTCAAACCAAGCCTGAAGATCCGTCCTACGTCCTCTTTACTTCTGGGACTACTGGGGTGCCCAAAGGGGTGAAGAATACCCATAAAGGGCTGTTAAATCGTTTGATTTGGTACCGGGAATATTTGGACCTTTCTGCAGAAGATATTTTCCTACAGAAAATTGCTTACACATTTGATGTGTCGGTATCTGAACTGAGCTTGCCCTTTATGATAGGGGCTACTCTGGAAATTGCGGAACCTGAAAAACATAAAGATCCTGAATATATCTACGAGACAATCAGGGACAAGAAAATCACGCTTTGTCATTTTGTGCCGACACTGCTTGATTCATTTCTTGAGTATCTTAGGACTAAATCGATCGAAGAAAGGGCCGAAAGCCTTGCTTCTTTGAAGCATGTTCATTGCAGTGGTGAAGCTTTAATCGAACAAAGCCGTGTCGTTTTTAATGAACTATTACCTCAAGCCTATATGTATAATATGTATGGGCCTGCTGAAGCCGCTATTGAAGTGACTTTTTGGAAACTCCCCAAGTCTGAAAAAACTCATCGTGTCCTCGTTGGTCCAGCGGTTCCTAACACGCAGCTTTATGTCCTCGATAAAGCCGGGAGGCAAATGCCGCCTGGCGCGATGGGGGAACTCTTTATCGGCGGTGTTCAACTAGCAGAAGAATATGTCGGTAGGCCAGATTTGACTGCAGATAAATTCATTCCTAACCCCTTTGGCGACGGTAGACTGTATACTACTGGTGATGTTGCACGTCGGCTAGTTGACGGCAGTATTGATTATATCGGACGAGCTGATACACAGATTAAACTGGGTGGCGTGCGAATTGAGCTCGAAGAAATTGAGACGGTATTGCGTAAGCACGAGAATATTCAGCAAGCCGCTGTTGTGATCCAACAAAGTGAAACTTCCCCCCCCTTCATTGTGGCCTATGTAACGCCGCTTGAGCAAGATACCGCCATTTTGGAGAAACACCTTTCCAAATATCTTTCCGCAGTGATGATTCCAAGAGCAATTATTCCCTTAGTAGAATTACCCGTTAATAAAAGCGGGAAGTTGGATAGAAAGCTCCTACCGCGGGCGCGCCAAACCGAGTTGTTTTCGACGGCCCTTATTGCCGAAGATCAAACATTGGTGGGAGAGCTAAGCTCTACAGAGGAAAAGCTCAGAAAGGTTTTCGCGGAAACCTTATCTCTGGAGGAGGATCAAGTGCCCATATTGGCCCCTTGGAAAGAATTGGGGCTTAATTCTCTTCTCATGCTCCGTATGCAAACGGCGGCTTCTCAGCACGGTTTTAGGTTGCCATTGGGTCTGCTGTCACAAAACAGATCAATCCGCAGTATCGCAACTGCATTGGATATATCTGGTGAAGCAGATAGAGCTGTGGGAGAATTTGATCCAAAAGCTCTGGTTAACGAGTTGGAAAGTATAATTCGGGACCACGTGTCGGCTAATGATCAGATGATTGTTATTCATTCATCGATTTCAAATTTGGGCCTGCCAGAAGAAGTTGTCCGCCCAATGTTGATACGTTTGGTTAATGAATGGGTCGCCTCTGGCGTTACTGTTGTAGCCGCGGCTTACAATTTTGATTTTACTACCACAAAAAAATTCCATTGGGCAGATTCGGCCTCTCAGGTAGGGGTCTTCTGCGAATGGCTGATGGAATCCATTCCAAATATCTTGAGAACGCCCCACCCTATTTACAGCTGGGTTGCTGTTGGCCCTTTGGCCAAAAATCTAGCAAACATGCCTAATAAAACAACCTTTGGGGACACCTCTAGCTTTGCCTATATCGAGTCAATGAATGCCCGTTATCTAATGTTAGGGACGCATGCCCTTACTCAAGGGCATCGATATGAAGAATTATCGAATGTTCCTTATCGTTACTACAAAAAATTCGAAGGGGTTTGCGACTATGGAAACGGCCCCGAACCGGATAGCTGCGCCATGTATGTCCGGGACTTGAATATTAATCCTTGGCCTATTTCTCATGAGAAATATTTTTCCGATATTTTGATTAATGATGCTAAGAAAGATGCGTTTGGCGAAACGGAGGTATTGTCGGTTCTTTGTAGTGATGTCCGACGATCTTTCATGAAGGTTTTGGAAGCCAATCCGTTTTGTCTACTCACCAACGCAGCAGAAGTAGCCGAGTATTATCGACCTAGATGTATGATATAAGGGTTCTGTATGTCCTTACGAAAGGCGCTCTTAGGTCAAGTTGACTCAATAAAGGTTATAACTTGTGGTGCCGTTGATATTGCTATCCTTCCTGCGTCGCGACCTCTTTTTAGCGATGAGCAAAAAAGGGCGGGAGAAAAATACGAAAATCTTCAAGCAGTGAGGGAGTTTGAGCAAATTCAAACCCAAAAACTATTTGGACTTTGCGTTTCTTCTAATTCGCTCTTGTCTCACGCTCCGTCTGGGAGGCCCCTATGGCCAGAAGGTCTCAATGGGTCTATTTCTCATGTCGATGGCCATGTTGCCATGGCTTTAGAGACCCAGGAGAATTTCCCACTGTTGGGTATTGATATCGAAAATATGGTGACGGGGGGAGACGTCCTGTCGGCTTACTATGATACGAGAGACCCAGAAGCAACGATCCGGTTTAGTTTACAAGAAGCAGCCTTCAAATGTTTGCCAGAGGAAAAACAACACAATCTAAGTATTCTCGATATTGATGTGAGATTGGCGCGGCAAACAAAGAGCGATGGCGCGCAATTTAGACAAGTTCCCATAAAAATTGGAGATGAACTCCCTACACTGCAGGGGGCTTATCGAACGATTTTTCTGGATGGGACTAAATATGTGCTGAGTTCAGTCTGTCTTGCGCCAGCAGAAATGGTTAATATTGCATGTTAATTATAGAACTCTCTCCTGCTCTAATCCTAAAAACCAATTTTTCTAAGAAATAGGTACATAGCTTGAATGATTGAAAATCAAATTGGACAAGAAATGCACAAATGGGCCCAGGACTTGTTCCCCATTTGCCGAAGCATTACAGGTCCTGGTGTGAGAGAGACACTCAGATATCTGAAAAATATCCTCCCAAAACTTGAAATTATCGAAGTTCCTTCAGGCTCGAAGGTGTTTGATTGGGAAATACCCAATGAATGGTCAATCGAAGACGCATATGTCGAAGATGAAGACGGCAATCGAGTTATTGATTTTGCCGATAACAATTTGCATGTGGTAAATTATTCTGAGCCGGTGGATACTTGGCTTTCACTGAGTGAGCTGGAAGAAAAATTATATACTCTTCCAGACCAACCAAACGCCATTCCTTATATTACTTCCTATTATAATCGATCATGGGGCTTTTGTATGGCCGATGATGAAAAACAAAAGCTGAAGGAAGGTAAATATCACGCTGTAATCAAGAGTACCCTGGAGCCAGGTTTTTTGACTTATGGTGAACTCGTGATTCCTGGGAATTCAAAAAAAGAAATTCTCCTCTCAACTTATATTTGCCACCCCTCCATGGCAAACAATGAACTCTCTGGGCCGGTTGTAGCGACTGCTTTAGCCCGATGGATTTCTATGCTGGATAATCGAGAGCATACCTATCGAGTTGTTTTTGTGCCAGAAACTATTGGTGCCATTGCCTTTCTGAGCCAAAATCTGGAAGGCTTGAAAGAAAATGTTGTCGCTGGATATGTTCTGAGTTGCGTGGGGGACAATAGAGCCTATTCGTTCTTGCCATCGCGAAAAGGGCAGAGTTATCCGGATCGTGTCGCCCGCCATGTATTAAAACATTTTGCGCCGGAATACACCGAATATACGTTCCTGGAACGGGGTAGTGATGAAAGACAATATTGCAGTCCAGGTGTCGACTTGCCTGTTGCTTCAATTATGCGCTCGAAGTATGGTACTTATCCCGAATACCATACTTCTCTTGATGACCTTGAACTGGTGACTCCTGAGGGCTTGCAAGGTGCGTTTAACATTTTGCAAAATTGCCTGAAGATTATGGAAGTGAATGGTTTTTATCGGACAACAAAGCCATGTGAGCCACAGTTGGGTAAGTACGGACTCTATCCATCGGTTGGAGTGAAAAAACGAAATCAACATATTAGGAACACGATAAATATATTGGCCTATGCTGATGGTGAATTGGACCTGGTAGGCCTTGCTGAAAATATAGACCTTTTTGCCTCAGACTGTGTGCCCATCATAGAGTCTTTAGAGAAAGAAAATTTGATAGAGCTTGTTGAGTAGGCTCTTTGTTGTGAATAACTAGGTCTGTTTGAAGAGTGTAAATTAGTAATGCGTAAAATGAAAATTAGTGACTATTTTGATGGAATATTATACGTATTCATTACAATGTTTCTGGGTGTCTTTTATCTGTTCGTGATAATCCCTGGAGCAGTTTTGTTGAAGATGTTGAAAATGGATATTCTGGGTAAAAAATTCTCAGATGCCCCTACCTATCGGAAATTGAACGAATAAGATTATGTCTTTGCAAGAGCGCTACAAATATTTTCCACAGATGGCGGTGTACGATAGCTTGATTCCCCAGTGGGTTCCTTTCTTAATGTTTTTCCATCAGCCGAATTTTACTTCAGAGATATTGAACACGGATTCAAAGGGGTTTCGTTTTGCTGGTGTTGATGGAAAACAAAAACTAGATGAGTTGTCTGGTTCAACTACTGCAAATGTATTTACAGGCGGGTCCGCAGCATTTGGCGTTGGAGCAACAAATGACAATATGACGATCCCCGCGATGTTGAGTGAAAAACAAGGGGTGCCTTGGATGAACTTTGGGGGGAGAGCTCATGTCTCAACGCAAGAATGGATTTCATTTAGCTATAATCGGGACTTCGTCGATAAAATCCACAATATAGTTATCTTTAGTGGCGTGAATGACCTTTATCTATATTTTGCCTCGAAATATTTTAATAAAAAAATGGGATCGTTTTTCTTTGCCAGCAAATATTTTGAGAATATGTCTCGGGATGACCGGGCGGTGAATCTGTATATTCGCCCTGCCATAAACAAAATGCTGAAACTCGTTTATGGTGATTTTAATTTCAAACGCCTTTCTATAGCCAACTCGATCAAGTTGCTTTGTCGGATGATTACGATTGAGCAAGCAGGATTAAATGATCACCAGGAAGGCGTAATTATTGAGCACTTAGACCAACCATCTGATGTGATTGATGTCTTGAGAAGAAATATTTGCAATTGGAAAGTTTTTGCTGATTATTACGATGCTAAACTGATATATATCCTTCAGCCATATGCGAGTTGGCTAAATATTCGTAACTTAACGCCTAACGAAAAAGCAGTTTTTGAGATTTTGGATTGTGAGCAAGCCGCTCACTGGAAGCCTTTATCTGCAAAAATTGACGCCTCATATGGATGGTTTTCTGGGGAGCTATCTCGAATTTGTATGGGTGAAGGCGTCAAGTTTTATGACTCAAATCCCGTTGTGGATAGTGAAAAACACATGGACGACATGTTTGTGGATCGTATCCATTTAACAGATTTTGGAAACCAAGTTATATCTGATTTTATAGCGAGTAAAATATGACGACAGTTCTTATCGTGATTGCACTTTTTCTAGTTGGTGTGATTGGCTACAAAATGAAGCAGAAGGCCAAAAAGGATAATAAAGACATCTATCCGCATTTTTAAAAGTTCTGTTGAAAAGGTTGTAAAAGGGTAGTGCAGGCCCAAATTTTTTAAACATTTAAGTTCTTTCCTCGGGGAATTGACCGACAAGGATACTAATTTCCAATAAACCTATACCTGTGTATATTTGCCGGAATAATATTTGAGCGTTCTTGTAAGATCATTCTGCCATATATGGGAATTAAGGTCCTTTTTTGAACGGTACAGCTACTTCTATGGCAAGCGATAACATGTTAATCGTCTCTGAAATCAAATCGATCCAATTTAGAGATCGCTTCATCAATTTATATCTTGGATCTGTTAGATGACCAAAATCTTAGGCATTTCAGCCTTTTATCACGATAGCGCTGCGGCTCTAATTGTTGATGGCGAAATTATTGCTGCAGCTCAAGAGGAACGTTTCACTCGTGTGAAACATGATTCCGCTTTTCCTGCTGAAGCGGTTAAATATTGTCTGGAAGAGGCTAATATTGGGGTTCATGAATTGGATCACGTTGTTTTTTATGACAACCCCTTAGTAAAATTTGACCGATTATTAAAAACTTATTTCGCTTATGCTCCAAATGGCTTTAAATCCTACATTACTGCTATGCCAATTTGGTTGAAAGAGAAACTCTTTCTAAAGTGTACTCTCAAAAAAGAGTTGAGGGCCCTCGCAGGCGCTCAAGTAAAAAAGATTCCAATATTCTCATGTACTGAACACCATCAATCACATGCAGCGTCTGCATTTTTCCCCTCACCTTTCAATAAGGCGGCTGTACTTTGCTTGGATGGTGTTGGTGAATGGGCGACAAGTTCTGTTTGGCTCGGTGATGGGAACCAGCTGTCCCCAAAATGGCAGATCGATTTCCCCCATAGCTTGGGGCTACTCTATTCAGCATTTACTTATTACACCGGTTTTCGGGTCAACTCTGGTGAGTATAAATTGATGGGGCTTGCGCCCTATGGTGAACCTACTTATGTGGATTTGATCCTTAAGAATCTCATTGACCTGAAAGAAGATGGTACCTTCCGCCTTGATATGAGCTATTTCGACTATGCTACTGGTCAGACAATGACTAATCATAAGTTCGATCTGTTGTTCGGAGGCCCTCCAAGGAAACCGGAATCTGAAATAACCCAAAAAGAGGTGGATATTGCTCGTTCGATCCAAATCGTAACCGAAGAAATCGTGTTGAAAGTTGCCGCGACTGTCCACAAGGAATTGAGTGTCGATTATCTATGCTTGGCCGGGGGAGTCGCTCTAAATTGTGTCTCTAATGGGCGGTTGTTAAGAGAGGGTCCATTCAAAGATATTTGGGTTCAGCCAGCCGCGGGTGACGCTGGAGGTGCTCTGGGGGCTGCTCTTAGTATTTGGCACGGCAAGCTTGGCGCGTCTCGGAATACAGATAATAAAACCGATTCGATGCGAGGGTCGTACTTAGGGAAAAAATTCAATAATATTGAGATCAAGAATTACCTGGACAGTGTCAATGCAGTTTATACGAAACAATCCGATCAAGAAATGTTGCCAAAGTTGGCAAAAATTCTGGATGCTGAAAACGTGGTTGGTTGGTTCAATGGACGTATGGAATTCGGTCCCCGTGCCCTTGGTGGACGATCTATAATAGGAGACCCGCGCAGCCCGAAAATGCAATCTACGATGAATTTAAAGATAAAGTATCGCGAGTCGTTTCGCCCTTTTGCTCCTTCGGTGAGGGCAGAGGATGTATCTGAATGGTTTCAAATTGATCGGCCTAGCCCCTATATGTTGTTTGTCGCGCCAGTTTGTGAGGATAAACAAATTCCCATGTCTAAGGAACATGAACAGCTCTTTGGTGTTGAAAAATTAAATATCCCTCGCTCTAATATTCCAGCCGTAACTCATGTCGATTATACAGCCCGAATTCAAACGGTTCATGAGGCGACTAATCCTCGATTCCATTGCTTGTTGAGTGAGTTTCAAAAGCTCAACGGGTGCCCAGTGCTTATTAACACTTCTTTTAACGTAAGAGGAGAGCCTATTGTCTATAGTCCAGAAGATGCCTATCGCTGCTTTATGAGGACAGAAATGGACTATCTGGTGCTGGAAAATATGTTACTGTTTAAAGGTGACCAACCCGAGACAGATGATGACGATTCGTGGAAAACAGAGTTTGCTGCTGATTAGCTCTATTAGGAAATTTAGAAAGGGGGTGTTGGGTGTCCATTCTGAAGATGCAAAACTTATGAGAAGAGGAAATAAAAACCTCTCTCCTGATATCCGGTGGTTTTATACATGAGGAGCGAATCTTATCGAACCGTGATAACGACTGTTCCGTTTGGAGTTGTTGATCAAACCCCTTTAAAGTTGTTAGAGGATGCAGGGGTTTCGCAGACCATTAACCCTCTGGGACGAAAATTGCGCCCCGATGAAGTTGCTGGAATAATTGGGGATGCCGATATCGTTATTGCTGGGACGGAACCCATCACGGCAGAGGTGATGCAAGCTTGTCCAAACCTTAAAGCGATTTGTCGAGTGGGTATTGGTCTGGACAGTGTTGATTTGATAGCAGCTCGACAAAGAGACATAGCGGTATCTTATACACCTGACGGTCCTTCTCCCGCGGTTAGTGAGTTAACTGTCGGGTTGATGATTGATTTGTTGCGAGGTGTCTCAAAAGCAGATCGAGATATCCGCAGCGGCACTTGGTTTAGAAAGGCTGGGAGACGGCTGTCAGAATGCACCGTTGGGATAATAGGGTGCGGGAGGATTGGGGGAAGGGTTATTTGCCATTTAGCTGGTGGGTTTCCGGGGGTGAAAATTCTTGCAAATGACCTCCAAGACATTCCCGAATTAAATCACTTGGTAACCTGGGTCGATAAGAAGCGTATATATGAAGAATGTGATGTTGTCTCGTTACACGTTCCTTTGACACCGGAAACTCAGAACCTTATTGGGGCCAAGGAACTTTCCGTTTTCAGAAGTAACGCAGTATTGGTGAATACGGCAAGAGGTGGTGTTGTAAATGAAGCCGATCTGGCACAAGCTTTACGCCGTAACGAACTTTTCGGCGCAGCGGTGGATGCTTTTGAAGAAGAGCCTTATGAAGGCGAGCTATGCAAGTTGGACAATGTGGTCCTTACTTGTCATCTAGGATCGATGGCTGAAGATTGTCGCGCAAGTATGGAAATTGAGGCGACAAAGGAAGCAGTCCGATTTGCGCGTGGTGAGGCGTTTGCGACGCCTGTGCCAGAAGATGAATATGCCATGGCTGAGCGTCTGGCGACTTAAGAACGAGTAAACAAAGAGGCACTTATGAAGGTATTGGTAACAGGCGGTGCAGGTTTTTTGGGGAGCCATGTGGCTGATGCGCTGAGTGAAGCGGGGCATGAAGTCACCATTTTTGATTTAGTTGACTCTCCCTACCGACGACCCTACCAAAAAATGGTTACAGCTGATGTGACGAAGCTAGAGGATACCATTCGTGCCGTTGCTGGGTGTGATGCTGTTTATCATTTGGCGGCGATTGCCGATATTAACGACGCGATAAACCGCCCCGTAGATACAATGACGGTGAACTTGATGGGGACGGTCAATATGTTGGAAGCTGCACGAATCAATAAAGTTAAGCGCTTTGTTTTTTCGAGCTCCATCTACGTATACTCGGACCAGGGATCTTTCTATAAAACAGCGAAACAAGCTTGTGAGCACCTAATCCAAGATTATCAAGATCGGTTTGGCCTGGACTACACCATTTTACGTTATGGCTCTCTGTACGGGCCCCGGGCGGACAATTCCAACGCGGTTCAGAAAATGATAAAATCAGCTTTGGAAAAGAAAGTAATTTCCTATGCAGGTTCCGGGCGTGAAGTACGAGAATACATCCATATCAGGGATGCTGCTTTGTTGAGTGCCGATGCTATTGAGGAACGGTTTATCAATTCGATTTTGCATTTAACTGGGCAGGAGCGAATGAAGACAGGTGAAATGATTGAGATGATTCGAGAAATTCTCAACAATGATGTGGATATTTCACTGAATACAGAATCAATAGCGGGTCACTATATGCAGACGCCATATAATTATACACCACGTCTGGGCCGCAAAATGACCCGAGAAACCTATATTGATATAGGCTTGGGTTTGCTGGATCTAATCCAATTTTTGGACAGAGAAAATCGGGAAACAGATATTCCCGTTCCTAATAAAAAATAACGTGATCAAACACGCTTATCGTGACATAAAATCTAAATTCGGGTGGGTTTGTTTGGTTCTGGAGGGGCAATATGGATCGGCGAAAATCAATAGCGAATATCCGTGACACCTTAAAGAAAGGTGGCACCTCTATCGGTAGTTGGATGCAAATCCCTCACGCCTCCATTGCGGAGATTATGGGGCAGTCGGGCTATGATTGGGTTGCCATTGATATGGAGCATGGGGCGATTGGGGAAAACCAGTTGCCAGATATCTTCCGCGCTCTTGAACTCGGCGGAACCTTACCTTTGGTGCGATTGGCTGACGGCAAACCAAAAGAGTGCAAACAGGCACTGGATGCTGGAGCAGGGGGCGTCATTGTTCCCATGGTCGAGAGTGCTGAGCAACTGGCAAATGTTCATAGGGCTATTTGTTGGCCGCCAGCAGGCGACCGTGGCGTTGGGTTTTCTCGTGCCAACCTTTTTGGAAAACATTTTGATGCCTATGCCGAAGAGGCTCAATCTCCACTTCTTGTGGCAATGATTGAACACACCCGAGCAGTTGATAATATTGACTCTATACTTGAGGTGAAAGGTCTCGATGCCATTTTGATTGGGCCTTATGATTTGTCCGCGTCACTTGGTTTGGTGGGGCAGTTTTCTCACCTAGATTTTGTAATGACCATGCAGAAGGTGAGAGACTGTTGCGCCAGCCACAAAATCCCTTGCGGTGTTCACGTTGTAGAACCTTCTCTTAGTGAGCTTAAAGACAGAGTTGATAGTGGATATCAGTTTTTGGCCTATTCTCTTGATTCCGTCATCTTAAGTAAGGGGGCAAACTTTGACCGTGCTAAATTATAGGTATTCTGGTCTCCGGTTTTCACGTCTTTAACTGTCGTCTAGGAAAAAATACTAAATGACCATTACCGAGGAAGAAATTCGTCCTCAACATATTTTCGATGAATATCTCCGTCTCGCCAAAGAAGATATCCAAGAGTATTTTGTCGGTGCTGTTTGCGAGGAAGTTCTCTGTCCTGCTTGTGGGGCGAAAGGTGAGCACGCTTTTCGGAAAAGTCATTTTGACTACGAGACATGCCCAGATTGCAAAACTCTTTATGTAAGCCCTCGCCCGGCAGCTGAACTTTTTTCGAAGTACTATACACAAGGGAAGGCATCGGAATATTGGGCAACGACTTTCTATAAGGAAACAGCAGAAGCGCGTCGTGAGAAGTTATGGAAGCCAAAGGCCCAACTCATTCACTCCATCCTAGAACGGTTTTCAGCGAATGATTTTTCTATCGTTGATATAGGGGGAGGTTATGGGATATTTGCGGAAGAAATTGCCAAGTTGTTGAAAAACGAGGTAACAGTTATTGAACCAGGCACTCACCTTGCCGAAGCTTGTCGCTCAAAATCGCTTAATGTAGTTGAGAAATTTTTAGAGAATGTTGTTGTCGGTGATTTACCAAACGGTGCTAAGGCGTTTGTGAGTTTTGAGTTGTTTGAGCATCTTTATGATCCCGCTACTTTCCTGGAAAACCTCTTTGAAGTTATGGGGTCCTCGGACTTGTTCATCTTCACTACCCTCTCGGGTACAGGCATAGACATTCAGGCCCTTTGGGAAGATTCGAAATCGGTTTCTCCTCCTCATCATCTGAATTTTTTAAACCCACATTCGGCAGAACTTTTGTTGCAGCGTCTTGGCTTCAAGGTAGTTGAAATTACAACACCAGGGAAGTTAGATATTGATATACTCTACAATAATGCGTCTCTGATAAAAGATAGATTTTGGAGCAATTTTGTAGCCATGGCTTCCGATGATATGAAGGCGCAATGGCAGGAGTTGCTTGCGTCGTCGGGCTGGAGTTCGCATATGATGATCGTTTGCCAAAAACCTTAAACCAGTTTGCGAAAAGGAACTTTTTCAATGAAAATTCTCGCTCTAATCCCGGCTCGGATGGGCAGTAGCCGTTTCCCGGGTAAGCCGATGGCCAAGATTGCTGGCAAGCCTATGATTGGCCACGTCTACGAGCGAATTTCAAAAAATGAACTTTTAACAGATACAGCTGTTGCTACCTGTGATACGGAAATTGCTGAATATGTTGAGAGCATAGGTGGACGCGCAGTTATGACAGCGGATACCCATGAAAGAGCCTCTGACCGTTGTGCTGAGGCGTTGGGAGTGATTGAAGCTGAGGATAAAGTTGAATACGATATCGTCGTAATGGTACAGGGCGATGAACCTATGACACACCCTGATATGATTACAGAAGCTGTTCAGCCAATGATTGATGACCCTGAGTTGTTGATCGTTAATTTGCTTGGTAATATTGAGACCCAAGATGAGTTCAATGACCGTAATTGTATCAAGGTCGTTTGTGACTTGAACAGTAATGCTATTTATTTTTCTCGGGAGCCAATTCCTACCAATTGTAAAACGCCAGATATTCCGATGCACAAGCAAGTGTGCATCATTCCTTTCCGTAGAGATTTCCTTCTTGAATATAATGAATTGGAGCCAACGCCTCTCGAGGTCGCAGAATCTGTCGATATGATGCGGGTATTAGAGCACGGTATGAAAGTACATATGGTTCCAACCAAGCATGATACCCATGCCGTCGATACCCCAGAAGATTTAGAGCATGTTGCCAAACTAATGGCGGGTGGGCATTAAGTGACGTCAGAACTCGTCGTTTGGGATAGTCACACCGATCCAGTTGTTACTGAAGGCATTTGCTATCGCTGGATGGGTTATAAAGAAGATCAGAATATTTTTTCTCTTCTTCTTTATATTGAAAATCATGGTGAGCGGTTACGTCGTAGATATCTTTCATGGGTTCATGATTTAGGTGAAAAGAAAGTTGCTGGGAAAAAAATAGTTGATCATCTGGAGCTTGAGGAAGGCTTTAGCTATTGGTGGATGACCAAAATTGCAGAAAAAAGCCCTTGGAAAACCTCGGCAATAATTGATGCGATTAGGATTTTTGCCCTTGAAGAAATCATACTCGAACTAAAACCGGGCAAAATTATTTTGGTCGGTGGGGACCAAAAGCGAAACGATCTCTTTAGGGATTTCTGCTGTAACCTTGATATTGTTTTCGAATGGCGGAAAGCTACTGATCCGACGAATCAAATAGTAAAAGAAAAAGACACTATCTGGCAAAAATATCAGGCCCTCGCGGCAATCAAAAGCCTTGCGAGTCATGTTTACCGACGTTGGCCTTTAAGACTGAAAAAGAACACAAAAGCATGGATGACGGATCGTTCCTTGTTTTTGTGTTCTTTTTTTTTCCATTTAGATGAGCAAAAGGCAAATATTGGTCAATTCTACACGAACTATTGGGAAGACCTCCATCAGTTGACTAAAGAATTGGAGTTGTCAGAAAACTGGCTGCAATTGTATTACCCTCATCATTTTGTGCCGGATGCACAGGCGGCATCTGATCTTATCGATAAGATAAATAAAAATTCTCACAGCGAATTCCACCGGTTCCTCGACAGCTACCTGACCTCTCGTATGGTCATCAAAGTGGCCCTGCGTTTTATCAAACTGAATTATCTGTCTTGGCGAGCTGATAAGTTCAAAGAAGCTTTTGTGCCACAAGGTTCAAGTTTTTCCCTTTGGCCAATCATGAAAACGGATTGGATGACTTCTATGACGGGGGTGACGGCCATTGATAACCTGCTGTGGGTAGAACTTTTTAACGCAGCATTGGCCGATCTTCCACCGCAGAAAAAAGGTGTTTTTCTATATGAAAACCAGGCCTGGGAAAAAGCCCTCATCTACTTTTGGCGAAAGCATGGGCATGGAGAACTCATTGGTGCGGCTCATTCTTCCGTGAGGTTTTGGGATGTCTGCTATCGTTCAGATCCCAAGACGATCAAATCAAAGGGGAATAACCCCTTGCCGATTGCGGATATAACGGCTGTAAATGGTCCCGCCGTTTTAGACGATTTTTTCCAAATGGGTTTTACAGATAGGCAGGTCGTGAGTTGTGAGGCTTTGCGATATTGTCATCTATCTAAGGTTCTTCAGAACAAGAAAATTAGGGCAAAAGCGGATACGAGGAAAGTCCTTCTTCTCGGTGACTACACCTCTGCAAACACATTGTCTCTGATCAATACGGTTAAGGACGCACGAACCGGAATGCCAGCGGATGTAAGCTTCACCCTAAAGCCTCATCCAAATTATTCGGTCGATAAAGATCAGTGTGCGGCTCTTGGAATTTCGATTGTTGGGGGGGGCATCGGCGATTTGTTAACAGATTACGACATCGCTTTCGCTAGCAATACGACGACCGCTGCCGTGGATGCTTATCTCCACGGCTTGCCGGTTATCGTGATGAGGGATGAAGAAACTCTCAATTTTAGTCCCTTAAGAGATCGCCCGGATGTTTTATTTGTTTCTACATCTGAGGAATTTCTGACGGCGCTGAGAGATGTAGACACTACTAAGAAAGACCGCATTTCTGGAAATGATATTTATTATCTTGATAAAAACCTCCCTAGGTGGTGCCAGTTAATTGCTCTTTCGTAGAAAACCTATGTACTTGTTTTTTTTATTTTAGGTGGCGCAGAATTTAATGTCGATAAAACTACCCAAAAGTTTACTGCCCTATAAAACGTGGGTGTTCGATTGTGATGGCGTGATTTTGGATTCCAATCGCATTAAAACCAATGCTTTTCGTACAGTTGTCTCAGACTACGGAGAGAAAGCGGCGGAGCAATTGGTCAGCTATCATGTTCAGCATGGCGGGATTTCCAGGTTCGAGAAGATGGCGTATTTTTTCGAGGAAATACTGAGACGAAAACCGGAAGCCGGAGAGGTGGAGAACGTTTTAGATAACTTTGCCAGAGCTTCTCGTGAGGGGTTGATGAGTTGTGCAGAAAGTGAGGGGCTGCGGGACCTACTTGGAGCTATTCCAGAAGATGTGCCTCGTCTCGTCGTTTCGGGAAGTGCCCAAGAGGAGCTTCGGGATGTCTTTGATAAGCGTGGCTTGTCTTCCCATTTTTCAGGTATCTATGGCAGCCCTGATAATAAAATAACAATCCTCAATAGAGAACGAGATAAAGGGGTTGTGGGCACCCCATCTCTTTATATTGGGGATTCAAAGTATGATTATGTTGCGGCAACTGAGTGTGGTTTAGACTTCGTATTTATTTACCAATGGTCTGAACTTAGAGAGTGGGAGAGCTATTTCAAAGACAAAAAAGTGCCCTGTTTTCCAACCTTGAGAACATTTTTGGAATTGTCTCAATAAGGTTTCCTCTATATTGAACTCCTGTTAAAAAGCACCACCTGTTCTGACGGTGTAAGCTCGAAATTATCTAGCATTTGAAAGAAGCGTAATCATGCCGCTACTGATTTACCTTGCTGATCTGTATCACGACTATCTGCCGACGCGGCAGCATGTGCCTCTTGGTATTGGCTATATTGCGGAGTATCTGCAACAGCAACTTCCCGGTAAGCTAGAGATCAAATTATTTAAATCTGCGGATAAGTTGCTCGATAGTATTGATGAGCGTCAGCCTGACGTTGTTGGCCTTTCCAACTACACCTGGAACTATGCTCTCAACCAATTTGCCGGCAAGCAAATTAAGGCACGTTCCGACCGAAATATACCTGTCATTATGGGGGGGCCAAATATTCGCCTCGACGATGAGAGTATTCTGGCATTTCTCAAAGATCATGATTTCGTCGATCGTTATGTCATGTATTCGGGTGAGCGCCCAATGGAGGAGTTTATCTCTTCAATACTTGATCTTCCTGCCGATAGGAGGGCAGGAGACGATATTCGCCGTATGGGGTTGAAGAGAAGCTACGCTGTCGTGGATGGTGAGCTTAAGGGCGGAGCAATTATCGATAATGAAAAGACCCTCGATTATATCCCATCCCCGTATCTTTCTGGTGCTTTGGATGAATTTTTAGACGACAACTTCCTTCCCATTTTGGAAACGAACCGAGGTTGCCCATTTTCGTGCACTTTTTGTGTTTGGGGAATTTCAGCTTTAAGTAAGCTCAAGCTGTTCAGCATGGAGAGGGTTAAAGCGGAACTGAACTATGTCGCTAATTATGGTAAAACCTTCTCCGAGTTGGTTTACGCAGATGCCAATTTTGGCATTCTTAAGCGCGATGTAGAAATTTCAAAATGTATGAGAGAGCTCTACAATACCCATAAAACATTTCAAGCCGTTCAGATATATTGGTCCAAATCAGCGCAGCCTCATATGATTGATATTGGTAAAGAGTTAGGGCATCTCACGCACACTTATGTGGCATTCCAAAGCTTTGATCCAAATGTACTGGAAGCAATTAAGCGGAAAAATATAGGTACCGAAAAGCTGGTACAGTTGATTAACGGTCTACGGGCCCATACTCACAGCACGCAGACGGATCTCCTGGTCGGCCTACCCATGGAAACGGTTGATAGTCACATCCGTTCTTTGGAAACGGCATTGAGCTACGGGATTAATATGATCCTCGGGGGAGAGATCCGCTTACTGCCAGGTTCTGAACTTGATTCAGAGGCAGATCGACAACAATTCCAACTTAAAACAAAATACCGACTATGCGAAGGTCAATATGGTTACTATCGAGGTGAATTGGTTTGTGAGTTTGAGGAGGTCATTCGGCAAACAAGTACTATGACTGAAGCAGATATGATTATGCTTCGGGTGCTCAGGACCCTCTTTTTTGCAAGTGTAACCATTGGCGAACACCGTCCGTTAATTAGTTTTATGGTTAAGAATAACTATTCGATTATTGATATCTTTAAGGAATTAGCCAAACCAGACAGGGCTTATCCGGCTTTTGATCAAGCGCTGCAGTGGTGTCAGGAGCAAGCTGAGCAAGAATGGTTCTCGAGTATTGAAGATGCTCATGAGCATTTTGCTGATCCAGCGAATGCCGACGATTTGTTTAATGGTAAACCTTTCTTGAAGCTTAATTACGGTATGTTTGGGCGTTTGGTTGGTAATGCTGATGAATATAAACAGTTCAACTCTAAAATGGAGTCGGCGGTTCTCAAGGTCGTTTCCAAAGAGCATCAAGAGGTCATTGCTGACATTATTCGTCTGTGCAAAGCCCGGAATATTATTCACCGGACCCTTGTTGAGGGGAAATCAGGTTCCGAAGAAATTCAACTTTCTGAAGCTACATGGAAGGCTTTGGAGCAGGCTGAATATGCAACAGGAAAACAGGACGATTCAAATCGATCAATTCGAGTTTTGGAAGCCAACCCAATTGTCGAAAGTTTGGTTTCTGATAAGCTGGATGATATCGGTTGCGATCCGACAATCTTGCAACTCTCTCAGCTTCTAGAACTCTTTAGAGGGCGTACCTATTTAGCTCTAAGCTGATGTTTTTTCATAACGATTTGTGAACTCGACTATTGTGAAAATGTATTACCTATTTTTACAATAGTCTTGCCATAAGTTTTTATGGTTGTTTCCGTTCTGAGAGGGTATAAACCTCTCCCAATGACGATTTATCTTATCGCGAGGAGGGACGAGTGTCCTTTATTTCACAATATGTAGAAGAAGCCGGCGAAATTTTGAAAAAACTTGATCATGGGCAGATCGAGAAGATGATCCAGATTTTGCTAAACACCCGTGAAAACGGCGGTCGGTTATTTATTATTGGGGTTGGTGGCAGTGCTGCCAATTGTACCCATGCTGTAAACGACTTTAGGAAGCTGGCACATATTGAAACCTATAGCCCCGTTGACAATGTGGCAGAGCTAACTGCTCGGACAAATGATGAAGGCTGGGATACGGTTTTTTCAGAGTGGCTGAAGATTAGCAATGTAAGTGATAATGACACCATTCTTGTTTTTTCCGTAGGTGGTGGAAATGAAGAAAAGAATGTGAGTCCAAATATTGTTACTGCTCTGGAACTTTGTAAGAAGGTCGGGACAAAAATTATTGGTGTAGTGGGACGAGACGGTGGACATACAGCTAAGGTTGCAGATGCTTGCGTTATCATTCCAACCGTAAATGAATCTACCATTACGCCTCACGCAGAGGCTTTCCAAGGCTTGGTCTGGCATTTGATTGTAGCTGATCCGCGGATGATGAAAATTAAGAATAAGTGGGAGTCATTGTCTGTCTAAAGGCAGCTTCAAAGATTATTGAAGAGTTGTGCTTGAGTGAATTGCTAGGAAATGAAACTCTTGTAACTGAATAGCGTTCCAATTTGTTAGGGGCGTTATTTTGCGTTTTAAGAAGAGCACCCTAGTATGGGTTACATTACTCTTCTCTGACCTTCAAAAGTAAATGGCCTGTTTTGTTTGGAAGTAAGATTGAAGTATGACTGAAAAAATAGCTTATGTTATTCCGACAATGGACAGACCAGACGATATGCGGTGTCTTTTTAAAAGCATAATGGGTCAAACACGTCTTCCTGATCAGATTGTGGTTGTTGACGGTAGCAACCCACCTATTAAAAATATTTGCGATGAGTTTCCAAGTCTTGATGTGACATATGTACGTGAGTTCCCACCATCTCTTGCTCGTCAACGAAATGCTGGGATGGCTTCTTTGAGGCCTGAGATCACGATTGCTGGGTATCTTGACGACGACCTAGAGTTAGAACCGACAGCTACGGCAGCTATGCATGAATTCTGGAATGGAGCAGAAGAAAGTATCGGAGGAGCTTCGATGTCTATTCTTGGCCAGGGAGTTCCCTATCGCCAGAACCTGTTGCGCTTTTTTATGATGCACGGTGACCCCCCAGGTGAAATCCTAAAATCAGGGTTCCCTTGTTATATTCCCTTTGTCGAGAAAACGATAAAAACTAAGTGGCTCTACGGTGGCGCGACATTATGGCGGCGTGAGGTCATAAATGAATTTTCCTATGATGAATGGTATGCTGGCCATGGCTTTGGCGAGGATTATGATTACAGTTATAGGGTGGGGAAAAAGTATGACATGTATGTGGTCGGTGACTCACGAACATGGCATCATGAGCACCCGATGTCTGATAATAAAATGTACGTCTTAGGCCGTCAGCAAATTTATAATCGACTTTATTTTATTCGTAAGATGGGTGATTTTTCACCCTTGTTCATTTCCTGGGCTATATTTGGTCAAATAACGGTAAACTTGCTAGCTTTGGTTCGACACCCTGGGCAAGCAAGGTGGGATCGGTTTAGGGGTAATCTAAGAGGTTTATATGAAGCTTTATTCGGGGATAATAAGTCATTCCTGGGATACTGGAAAGACGTCTAGGTTTGTTTCCAATATGAGATGCTTTTGAAGAAGTATGTGTAAATCTTACGTTGTCGTTTCGCTATAAATTTAATGCAACACTAACTGGCTGGATACTCAAAAGCTCGTGTGCTATCTGGTACCCGTGAGGAAACGAAGGTAAAAATCAAATGAAGAAGGATAGCAATATGTCTCTTCCACCAGTACCTAAATGTGGATCGTCCGACAAAAGAAATGAAGAGTACGATGCGCAATTTAGCCATGAAAAGTACTATAGGTTTCTGGTGAAGAGTGGTGTTCCTATAATTTTTGATATTGGGGCTCATAGAGGGGAAAGTGTCGTCTTCTTTCGCTCAATTTTTCCTGAAGCTAATATTTTTTCCTTTGAGCCTGAGCCAACTAACTTTCAGGCTCTAAAAAATGTTGCTCATGAGCATAATGCCAAGCCATTCAATCTAGCACTTTCTTCAAAAAATGAAGATGTTGTCTTCTTCAAGCAGGATATCTCTCACTTAGGTGGTTTGATTCCGATCAATCAAAAATCGTCGGACTCACTGGGATATGCTGAAAAGGCAAAAAATGAAGAAATTAGTGTTACCTCTTTAACGCTTGATAGTTTTTGCAGCCAAAATTTTGTTCAAGAAATTGACTTGCTCAAAATTGATGTACAAGGACATGAACTCGAAGTCTTGCGGGGTGCTGGCATAATGCTCCAAAATACCCACTGTGTTACTGTCGAAATTAGCTTGTATGATTTCTATGGTCAAAACACGAATGCTTTGCTTGATGTAGAAAAAATTATGGCAGCAAATGATTTTGCTCTATGGGATATTGCTAAAATTTCAAAAAATCCAAAAAATTTAAGGACTGATTGGATTGAAGCGGTATATAGGAAGAATATTCAACCCGAATAAAGGGTGAAAATTTTAGACATTATTCTATTGACGATGTTACACGAAGTAATGCCCTTTAATGCACACCTAAAAATATTGAGATTTATCTAAAACCCCATGAATATTAGGTTTTAAAAAGTGATTTCAGTGATGGTATTTAGCCATAGCAATTTGGTGTTAAAATCTGAGAATGGATCATGTAAGTGACTGTTGGAAGCTTATTCTTTTTTATATTTTCACTTTGTTCTCTAGCTCTTTATTCGTTTGCCAAAAACAATAGAAGTGAAATTTCACTTTCTATTATCAATTTGATTTTTGTTGCAATTGTATTTGGCTCGATTGAAAACTTTATTCCAATAGTTAGTTTTTCTATCCTTGGCTATACTAGTATATTAATTGTTCGTAAGTATAAAAATTATCTGTTTTTTATAGCAGTACTATTAATAAACATAACCTATTTCATAATAATAAAAAAATATACAATAGTCAGTGGGGTTGAAATATTTGGGTTTATTTATTCAACTATTGGGCTCTCATATTTATTGTTTAGGAGTATTCACCTTATTATTGATGTTAGAGAATCTGTTGATGACGAAATCCCAACTATTTCTCAGTATATTAACTATCAATTCTTTTTCTTGTCGTTTATTTCGGGCCCAATCCTCAGATATCAAGAATATAATGACAATGTACGGGATGCTTCTCGAACAATTGATAGGGTTGAAATTAATGCGGCTTTCGAGCGCATTATATTAGGCCTGATTAAAGTGTTTATTGTTGCTGTTGTCGCACACGAAATTACGGTTGGGCTTCCCGTATCGTTTTTGGGTGATAAAACGATGCTGGTTGGTTTTCGTGCTGCACCAGATTTTATAAATTTATTCTTCACGTCTGTCGAAACAAATGAGCCTATTATCCGAATAGCCTTTCGCTATTTGTGGCATAGCTTTGCTTTCCTTGTTTTTCTCTATTTTAATTTTTCCGGTTATATGGATATCGTTATAGGTGTTGGAAGGCTGTTTGGTTTTAAAATTTCAGAGAATTTTAACCATCCGTTTTTAGCGTATAATTTTATCGACTTCTGGGCTCGATGGCATATCACTTTGTCTTCTTGGTTCAAAACATATTTATTTAACCCGCTTCTAAAAGAATCAGCACTTAAATTTGGACGCGGAAAGGCTTCGACATATATAGCAGTTCCTGCACTTTTTATAACTTTTTTAGTTATGGGGATTTGGCATGGAACTACCCCAGCATATTTCATTTACGGGTTGTTGCTTGGGGGCGGGATAGCCTTAAATATGCTATATCAATTATTAGCTAAACAATTTTTTGGGCGTAAAAAATACAAAATATTCTCTCAAAATACTCTCTACAAAAATATTTGCCGCGCCTTGATGGTTTCATTTTTTGCGCTTTCATTATCCTGTTTATGGTTAGATATAGCGCAACTTTCATCTTTTGTTAAAATGTTTGGCATTTTAGGAATTATGAAGCTATGGCTGATTGCAACAATAGCAACATTCATTTGTTTTGTTTTTTGGGAAAAAGCCACAGATATTTTTGCTCGTATTTCCCCCTTTCTTATGGGGGCTTTGTTCATATCAGGTTTTATCTATTTATTGATCTTTTGGGGGGGGATTGCAAACATTAATTTTGATGAGACCGTTGCGTTTTTAGAATCATTTGTATCGGCAGTAGGGGTTGTTTTGATCGTTTTCTCCTGGTCAATTTTATACCATTGTCAAACAAACGGGATAAGGTTTTTCACAATACCACTTTGGCTTCAGCTTCTTTTATTCTCAATTGCAAGAATGATGAATGCTGGTGCTGTTCCAGAATTTATTTACAAGGGGTTTTGATTTGCTGGTTAATGTCCTGAAAATTGCAACTAAAATCACCTTGCCAACGATCCTAACTTACATAGGACTAATAGGTGTTTCATTTTACTTTTACCCATCACAAACCAGCACTTATTTAGATTCAACCTGGGCCTTCGACAGCTACCTTGTTTCAAGGCCAGCTTACATTACTTATTCTGCCCATTCAATTGACACTACTCGTCCAGCTGTTGTTCTCATAGGGGCCTCTAATACAGGTGTTGGCTTTAGGCCACCTGAACTGAGTAAACACCTCTCTGGCGCAAGTTTTAGCGATCTTTGGTTAGGAAGTGCTCGTGTAAATGATTATGCCGCTGCTATTGATTTAGTTTACGCTGGAACGCCAAAAGACCAGCGTTCAAATTTGGTTTTTGTTACTGGGTTAGCGGCAGGACAAACTCTTCGTTACCCTTATCGTTCAGTTATAATTGAACAAATGGAGCGTTTTGGATTATTTAAGCAAGTGGGCGGAGTTTATAAATACTCAGTAAATAGTACTCTTTTTGATATAAGCCTGTTGTTGCTAAGGCCATTTTTTCTTCTTCAGTCTGGATTGTCGAACCTAAAGCCCTTTGTTGGAAATCGAAACACTGCAGTTGCAGAATTATATAAAAGTGAAAAACCGTTTACTTGTTTAAAAACAAACTATGGTTTTGATGAGTACCACCTTGATGAGTATAGCCGTTCCCAATTTGATGCGCTCTTAAATTTGGCAGACCATATAAAGAAATATGGGGGGACACTTGTACTTGTCGATATGCCACAACCCGAATGTTTTTATCAACAAAGTAAGCTTTTCAAGTATTACCAAAACTATAAAAAACCATTCTATAAATCGGCTATTTCTAAAGGGGCTGTTTATTTAAATTTCCAAGATATTTCTTCAAACCGCTACTTCAGAGATCAGACCCATGTAAATGCCATCGGTGCAGCGGTGATATCTAAAAAATTGGCAGATAATTTAGCGCCAATTATAAATAGGCTCAATGGAAAGCCCTGAGGTTAGTTACTTAGGAAAGCGTTAGTTTGTCTTGTCTTAACAAGCTGCCAGTTTATGGGCAATAAAGATTCTGAAAATGATATTTCATTACTTATTAAAAAAAATGGTTGCAGATAACGTAATATTTCGAGACCGTTTGATATAGAGCATTTTTACAAGGTGATAGATATCTTTATTTATTGAGAAACCCCTGATTGATCTATTGCAGATGCAGGTAAGAAAGCTTAAGTGTAGCTTTGTCACATATAAGGTTGATAACTCGTGCGTTTCTTACGGAAAGATTATTGTGGAAACATTCTCATTTGAAGACATCTATGAAGGAATGTCAGCAACACTCGTTGTTCATATTAAAGAAGCTGATATCGATACATTCGCTAAATTAACAGGTGATGTTAGCCCACTTCATATGGATCAAGGTTTTTCTAACGAGCGAGGTTTTTCAGGGCGTGTTGCTCACGGGGCGCTTCTCAATGGTTATATTTCTCACTTATGTGGTGTCCATTTGCCGGGACAAAACTGCTTGTTACAGTCGATAAAATCAAACTTCTTAGCTCCTGTAATCGCAGATGATGAAATCGAGTTTGTTGTAAAAGTTAAACAAATATCTGAAGCTGCAGATGTCGTAATCGCTACGACATCTGCTGTAAACTTCCATACCGGACAAGAAGTAATGCGTGGCCAAGTTCAATTTGGCTTTACGCAAAGGTAATGAAATTTCATGACAGATTTTGATTTAATTCTCATCGCACAGTCGGATGTTGTTGACTACGATGCTTATTCAAAATTTCCAGTAGACCGGCTTGAACTATTTGAAACGATGACTTATCCGAGAATGGTAAGGCATCAGGGAAAATTTCGGAGCCATCTGGATATTCTTAATTTTGCTCGTGATGGTAAATATTATGCAGAGGCTGACTATGAAGGACGTCGTAAATTATTAAATATTTGGAATCTCCCAAGCGCCAGTGGGGTCCATTTAGCTAATTTCTTGTTGGGATATGGAATCAAAGTAAAGGTAATAAATAATATCGATTCAGAATGGGATTGGTTTGTTGAAAGTTATCAGAAATGCTCCAAACCACCTTTGGTCGGCATTTCATCAACATTTTATCTTGCATGGTCCCAGGTGAAACCAATTGTTAAGCAAATTAGGCAGCTGGATAAGGATGTAAAAATAGTGGTTGGTGGGGCTCTTATGAATGGTGAAAGCACCACAAAAGGGCAGCCTTCATTTGAGAAAATGATGCGCAAATTAGACATCAATTATATTCTTCACGCCTTTAATTCTGAATTCGATTTACGCGACCTCATTCTGAATCTTAAAAATGACCGTGATACCAAAGTTGTCGCTAATTCATGTCAATTAAATGCCTCGGAAATTTCAGAAGAGGAATATTTTGTATCCCCGACAAAGTGGCATGAACCTTTACTCGCCGATGCTCCTGCAAGTTATGATAAGCTTAATCTTCCATTTTTAAACCGCACAATTCAAATACGTACGGCATCTGGCTGCCCATTTGCTTGTTCATTTTGTTCTTACCCCGTAACGGCAGGAGGGTGGAAAACACTCGATATTGAACATGTGCGCGCTCATTTGGATTCCGTAATGCGAATTCCTGGTATTGATAGAATTATTTTTATTGATGATACCTTTAATGTTCCAAAAAAACGTTTTAAAGATTTGCTCAAAGTTTTTTGTGAATACGATTTTGAGTGGTTTTCATTCTTACGAGTTCAATATGTCGATGATGAAGTAATGTCGTTGATGAAAGAGTCTGGGTGCAAGGGAGTTTATCTGGGTATTGAATCATCGAATGATGTTATTTTAGAAAATATGAATAAAAAGGCAAAACGCGCAGACTTTATTCGAGGCCTAGAACTTCTGAATAAGTATGACATCTTGTCACTCGCTGCATTTGTTATTGGCTTCCCAGGTGAGACTGAAGAGACATTACAAGATAATGTAGACTTCATTGAAAACTATGGAATTGATTATTATTCGCTGAAAGAATTTTTTTACATTCCTAATACGAAAGTGGATCAAGACAGAGATAAATATAATCTGACGGGCATGGGCGCTAAATGGCAACATGAAACTATGGACAGTGATACAGCTAGCCGTTTAAAGCTTGAAATGTTCAAGAAAATTAAAAATAGTACATTCATCGATCCCGATACGAGCTTATGGTATTTTGCATACTTATATGATCAAGGGTTTGAAACGGAGACTATTTTTCAAGCTCAAACTCAAATTAATGACCTTATGCTGTCTCAATTAAGTGGTGATTTCTCTGATAGCCATCCATCCTATGACAATTTGAAAAAGATAATGGCAAATATAAGATGAAAGCTTCGATAAATGAGGTTAAATCAAAAATCAAAGAAGGGAAATTTGAAGAATCTTTTGCTGATTTGATATCATTGGTAGATTACGAATTAAGCTTTGTCGAGCAAGGTAAGATGTCTCGATTGTTGCGTAAAATACCTTTGCAGCAATTTGATTTGAAAACTTTAAAGATTGCATTTTTAGCAACGAGCACCGTTGATCACTTAGCCGAGATATTACAATTATACCTTGCAAGGGAAGGTTTCAACGCCAAATTTTATATTGCAGAATATGACACGATATACCAAACGGCACTTGATCCAGATAGTGAACTCTATTCATTCCAGCCTGATATTGTTTGGGTATTTACAAATCACCGCGATTTAGGCCTTAAGGCTTCAAATAGTTTATCTAAATCAGAGGCCAAAGAATGCGTCGCTGATGCTATAGACCGTGTTAAATCTATTTGTGCGGTCATACACAGTAAATGTGATGCACAAATAATAATCAACAACGCAGACCGTCCCTTAGAGCGTTCGTTTGGTAATTTTGATGTCCGTGTACCCAGTAGCAAAAGCTCTTTAATTCATCGGTTCAATCTTGAAATAACCTCATCTCTTGCTCCAGGCATACATATCTTCGATTTCGGATATATTGCTGACTCATTTGGCTTAAGCCGATGGCATGATGAGGCCTATTGGTATCACTCAAAACATGCATTTTCATTTAATGCTATTGGGAGTATTGCTCATTCCGCATCGATGCTGATCCGGGGGATTTTTGGCCGCTCCTATAAATGCTTGGTTTTGGATTTAGATAATACCCTTTGGGGGGGAGTGATTGGTGATGATGGTATTGAAGGTATCCGATTGGGGCAGGGGAGTGCCGAAGGGGAAGCTTTTCAAGCTTTTCAGCATTATATCAAGGAGTTAAAAGACCGCGGTATTATTTTAGCAGCTTGTAGTAAAAATGAGCATGAAACTGCTGCCGAGGCTGTCCAAAATCATCCTGAGATGGTCCTTAAGCTAGATGATTTTGCTGTATTTACATGCAATTGGCACAATAAGGCTGATAATATAAGGGCCATTGCTAGTACACTAGATATTGGACTGGATTCCTTAGTTTTTGTCGATGATAATCCCGTTGAAAGAGCCCAGGTAAAAACTGAATTACCCGTGGTTGCCGTTCCAGATATGCCGCAAGACCCAGTTCAGTATTTACGCACACTTGACCAGCAATTATATTTTGAAACGGCAATGTTTTCTGAAGAAGATATTAACCGAAGCGAAATGTACCGGGTTAATGCGGAAAGAAAAACATCTCAAACCCAATTCTCTAATATTGGTGATTTTCTTAGAGATTTGTCTATGAAAGCACAAGTCGGGGGATTTGATCAAATAAACTTACCTCGAGTTGCGCAGTTAATTAATAAAAGCAACCAGTTTCATTTAACAACGACACGGTATAGCGAGAAACAAATATTAAGTATGATTTCAAGGGAAGCCTATGAGGGTTTATGGGTAAAATTGAATGATAGGTTTGGTGATAATGGCTTAATCTCAGCTGTATTGTTGCATCAAATCAATGATACTCTAGTCGTTGATACTTGGGTCATGAGCTGTCGAGTATTATCTCGAGGACTTGAAGACTATATTCATAACGAAATTGTAAAAATAGGTAAGCAAAGAGGCGTTAAGGTTATAGAGGGGCAATATATTCCAACTAAGAAAAATAAGCTTGTTGCCGAACTTTATAACAAATTAGGCTGGGAAGAGTTGCCTCGTGAGACTTCTACACGTACATGGCAATTGCCAATTGAAGACGCTGTGTACAGGGAAAATTATATAGAAAGTATATTTTGATGAGCAATAAGTTAGACAGAAATGAAATACTAAAGAAACTCAATGAAGTTTTTTGTGATGTGTTTGAAGATGATGATATCGTTATCCAAGAAGAAACCACTGCTGAAGATATTGAAGACTGGGACTCCTTAATGCATATAACGCTAGTTATCACAGTAGAAGGTGAGTTTGATATCAAGTTAAAAGCAGCAGAAGTTGGGAAGCTTGTAAATGTTGGGGCTTTGATTGATATCCTCCAAGACAGGGCTACTTCTTGAGATACTTTTATAAAGCTTCCTAAGATTACGGGTGGTAGTTCATAGATATTCAGATGTAAGAGATAATATTCTTCGTAATTATATCTTGAACAGGAAAAGATAGATAAGGGTGTATAGGTAGGCTTAGGACTTTTTTGGAGCACACTTCAGAGACACTAACGCCTCCACTATTGACAGGATATCTACTATAGCCACCTTGTTGGTTTAAAGGTAATGGATAGTAGATAGAACTTGGGATTTGGACCTCATTTAAATGTGCCTTCAAGCCATCTCGATCATCTGTACTTATTGTATATTGAGCCCAGGCAGACTGGTTCCCATCATTAACTACCGGGGTTCTAACCGTGCTTTTTAAGGCCTCAGAATAACGATCAGCTATTTGTTGCCGAGTAATGAGTTCATCTTCAAAGATAGATAGTTTTTCAATTAAAATTGCCGCTTGTATACTATCGAGGCGGCTGTTAATTCCGATGCGGACGTTATCATATTTTTCTGTTCCTTTCCCGTGCTGGGAGAGGGACTTTATAAGAGCGGCTTTGTCAGAGTTTTCTGTAAATACTGCACCACCATCACCATAACACCCCAAGGGTTTTGCCGGGAAAAAGCTGGTTGTGGTGTAGTCGGCTAAGGTGCCTACCTTTTTGTTGCTTATACGTCCGCCCAGTGATTGGGCCGCATCAGCGACAAGGGTCAGGCTGTTGTCACGTGCTATTATTTCTAATGCAGGGTAATCCGCGGGTTGGCCAAATAAATCAACCGCGACAACCATACGCGGGGTTAATCCTTCTTTCTTAGCATCAAGAATAGCCTGTTTAAGGCTGATTGGGTCCATGTTGTAGGTTTCAGGATCAACATCAACGAAGAAAGGCACAGCTTCTAAAATTACAAAGGCTTCCGCCGAAGCTACAAAAGTAAAAGCCGGCACAAAAACGGCATCCTTTGGCCCAAGTTCTTCGGCCATTCCCACCAAGGTCAGGGCATCCGTCCCATTCGCGCAGCTCACTACATGAGAAGCGCCCGTGAATTTGGCTAATTTGTCTTCGAATTCACGTACCGCGAAACCTTGGATGAAATCCCCCCGCTCTAAAACCCCCGCAATAGCCTTATCAATTTTATCACCAAGCCGAGCCCGTTGGGCTTGAAGGTCGATAAAGGGGATACTCATGACTTGTCGCCCTCAGTATAGAACCCATCATCTGTTTCGTAGTATTGGGTGCCATCAATAGGGCATTTAAGGTTTGCGCCAAGCTTGCCACCAGCTTTGCTCATCCAGCCGATCCGTTTGGCGGGAACCCCAGCCATCAATGCATAAGGGGGAACATCGCTGTTGACCACAGCGCCAGCAGCAATAAAGCAATATTCGCCAAGGGTCGTGCCACAGACAATAGTCGCGTTGGCGCCGATGGTTGATCCCTTTTTAACAAGGGTAAGCCGAAACTCGTCTTTGCGTTCGATTTCAGCTCGCGGATTGTTCACGTTGGTGAAGACACAAGAGGGGCCACAAAAGACCCCATCTTCAAGCTTCACTCCTTTGTAAATGCTGACGTTATTCTGGATTTTGCAGTTGTCGCCAATCTCAACTTCTGGACCAGCAACAACATTTTGACCTAGGACACAATTTTTACCAATTTTTGTCTGACCGAGAATATGGGAAAAATGCCAAATTTTAGTTCCAGAACCAATTTCACAAGGCTCATCAACGTAAGCACTCTCATGTATGGTAACGCCATCAAAAGTTGGAGATTTCACCATTTGTCTTACCCATTCGATTTTGCAAAAGGATGCTGTTCACCACTTTGAGGCTTAAGGTCAACGGTGCGGATATTTGCAACCAATTCGATTGCAGGCCTGACGACCTCAAGACCAAATCCACCGCCACCAAGAACGTCCTGGTAACTCAGTGTATGGAGGTCAGTAAATCCGCCAGAAAATTCAACCTCATCTCCATCTACAGTAATAGAGCGATAGGTGGTTTGGCCTTCAGGTGTATGGGCAGGGAGATTTGTGCGGTCAACGGACAAGAACCAGCGCACGCGGGCACGTTTAAATTCTAGATAACCAGCTGAGTGCCTGCTTGTACGTTGATGGACGACACTGGATTGTAAGTCACCAAAGACGAAAGAAAGCATGTCGTAGAAATGTACCCCAATATTGGTGGCAATACCTCCAGAGCGGGATTCATCGCCTTTCCATGACACATGATACCATCCACCCCGAGAGGTGATATAGGTCAGGTCGACATCGAAAATATGGTCTGCTGGGCTCTGAGCAATTTTTTCTTTTAAAGCAATAATTGCCGGATGGAGACGCAACTGAAGAATGGAATAGACCTTGCGCCCCGTATGTTGTTCCATCTCTTGCAAACCATCCAGATTCCAAGGGTTCAGAACCAGTGGTTTTTCACAGATCGCATCAGCACCTGAACGAAGTGCAAAGCGACAGTGGGCATCATGAAGGTAGTTGGGGGAGCAAATACTGACATAATTCACGCCATTTCCGGCACGATACATTTTATCAATATGGCGGTCAAAACGTTCAAATTCAGTAAAAAAACGCGCATCGGGAAAATGACTGTCGATTACGCCAACAGAATCACTTGTGTCTAATGCTGCAACTAAGTCACCACCTGTTTCTTTAATGGCTTTCATATGTCGTGGTGCAACGTAACCTGCGGCCCCAACCAAAGCATAACGTTTCATTCTTTGCCCTATTCCTTCGTGCTTAAAATCGATGTGAGGACATCGTGTGTATCTTTAGCCCGTGCATACCAAGAATGCTCATTTAGAGCAATTTCCCGTGCATTTTTTCCAAACAAAAGACGATCTTTATTATTTGAAACTAATTTAGCAACGGTTTTTGCTAATTCTTTTGAATCCCCAGCAGGCACAATGTATCCACATTGCCCAGTTCGCACAACATCGGACTGAAAAGGCATGTCTGAAGCGATCACCGGAATTCCACAAGCCATACTCTCAAATAGCTTCAACGGAGCCAATCCAGTACTCCCGCGCCCCTCCAAATTCTCAGTGCAAACAAAAGAAGCTTGAGCACGAGCAACTAGGCTTGGTAAGTGGTCATAGGGAATACGACCTAGGTACTTTACTTTTTCAGGCAAGCGTTTCGCAGTGTCAGTTACGTAAGGTCTCTCAATGCCATCTCCGGCCAAAAGTATGGGGATATCATTAGGCCATTCGTCTTCCTCAATAGCAGTTAAGACTGTTCGAATACCTTGCCAAGCAGCCATAGTGCCAAAAAAGATAAAATATTTGTCTGGTAGGTTTTGTGTATGGTCATTTTGTTGATGGGCTGCGTCAGGAGAAAAGTGTTCTGTGTTTGCTCCATTAGGGATTACCGCAATGATTTTATTTGATCCAACAACTTCTTTAGACATATCGGCAAGGCCATAGGTCACGGCGACTAAGGCACCTGCCCAACGCAGTTGGCTTTCCATGAGCCAGCGAAATAGAACTTTAAACTTACGAGTGATAGGCCAAGCAATAAACAAATCATCGACGGGGCCGTTGATTTCAATCACCGTTGGTACGCCTCGTATCTTTGCCCATAGAGCTAGAGGAAAAGCTACGAAATGCCAGCGCATATAGTAAATATCTGGTTTACCGCCTTTTATAACCTGCCACAACGTTTTACCAATTTCCTTTAACCGAGAGGCTACGCCAGGTAGTTGGCCTTCATCATATTTTGGGCAAAAGAGACTAATTGTCCACCCGAGCTTTTTAAGATTATTTATGATTTCATGGACGTGTGTGTATGAGGCGTGACCTTGGCGTTCAGGTTCCGGGCTTAGATAAATCAGTTTCATTTAAGCGAACTCTGCATCAAACTGGTCAGCCCAGCGAATTAAATTAACCCAACGCCACACATCGCCTTTTAAAGGCTTATTGCCTTGCCTAACAGCTTCCAACTCTGACTGGAAGCCGTTTCTTTCAAAGACAGGCAAGCCTTTTCCCCGTTCACTTTGTAAAACATCATCCAACCAATCTCCAGCTTCGCCCATCCAGCGTTCTTCTGGTGTTGCAAACCCTACTTTATCATGGCGATCTAAAATTGCATCAGGGACTAAACCCCGAAGAGCCGCTCGGAAAACGGCTTTAGTTTCTCCCTGATCTGAAATCAAATATTCTTCTGGCAGACTGTATACGAAATCAACAAGTTTTGTTGTTAAAAATGGCACCCTGCTTTCTATAGAATGGGCCATTGAATTGCGGTCTTGATACCTCAATAAAGATGGAAGTACTCTTCCCACCAAACTTTCCTTTAATTCATAGTGCAAAACATCCCCGGCAACAGGTTTTTGTTGAGCTTGAAAGGTTACCCCTCTTTCCTCAAACCAATTGGAGTTCATCCAGCCAGGAACCAATTCTTCCCCAATTAATCGACGAGCAGGCCCTTGCAGCATCGTAGGCAGCATAAATCGCATAGCTCTGAGGATAATGCTGCCTTTGGAGCCTGAAGTCCTTATGGCATTTGACAAAAATTTATTGGCGCGGAGCAATTCACCTTTTTTGAGCATGGTTGCCAGCCTTGCAGCAAGATAGGGAACATATCCAGCTAATATTTCATCGGCTCCTTGTCCATCTAATGTCACAGGGACATTATGTTGGCGCGCTAAAGCAAAAACCCTATTTTGAGCATAGATGCTGGTGGTGCCGAAAGGTTCTCCCTGTGTCGATATTAATTGATCAAGGTCTTGGACCAGTTCTTGCCCACTGAGGTTGATTTTATGCATGTTGGCATTGGCAGTCTGTCCTGCCATATCTGCCCAACTTTCCTCATCCATCACTTCGCCTGGTGCAATAAAACTGAAGGTATGGAGATTGAGGGAGGAGCCCTGAAGTTTTCTCATTGCGAGAACAACAGCAGAGGAGTCTATCCCCCCTGAAAGAGCCGCGCCAACAGGCACATCTGCACGGAGATGGAGAGCTACAGATTCTTCAAATAAGCTCTGTAGCTTTTCTGCCGCTTCACTAAAAGAGATATCAATTTTTCTCTCAATACTTGGTGCCCAATAGCGCTGAGGCTTTATGGAAAAATCGTTACTGCCAATATTTAAAACAGCAAAGTGTGCGGGCTCTAAATGTTTGATCGTAGAGAAGAGGGTGCCCGCGCCCAAGTCGGTCATGCCGAAACGGAGGTAGTTGTAGAGGGCTTGTGGTTTTACAGTCTTTGATAGTCCAGGCAAAGCCAATAGGGCAGGAAGTTCAGAAGCAAAAGCCAATCCACCTTGAAAGGGAGTATAGTTCAGCGGTTTTATGCCAAAGGGGTCTCGGCCCAGAGTGATCGTCTTCGTTTGGCAATCTAGAAAGGCAAAGGCGAACATACCTGTTAACCGTGGGAGAGTGTTTTCGATGCCCCAATGAGCTAAAGCTTGCAATAAAACTTCTGTATCGCTTTCTGATCGGAAGGTGAGACCTTCAGTTTTAAGCTCAGCTTTGAGTTCCAGGTAATTATAAATTTCCCCATTAAAAGTAATTGCATACCTTCCACAAGGTGAAGACATCGGCTGCCAACCGCCTTCGCTTTCATCAATGATAGTGAGGCGTCGGTGGACAAAGGCAATATGGGCGTTGGATGCAGCTTCAGGGGCATGACGAGAAATCAAAGGGTTTCCATCGCTAAGGCGCCATCCCAAAAATCCAAAATCATCGGGGCCACGGTGCTCTAGCTTTTTAGAAAAAAGCGACAACAGGTCAGGGTCGATCCTCTTATCTTCAGGAAGAATAAGACCTGCTATTCCACACATTAACGAAAACTCCTAATTTCTCTAAGAGTTTGATAATAAACGTTTGAGACCATCTGACAAACTTGTTTCAGATTGCCAGTCACTTAAAGATGTTATTTTACCGATATCCGCGACCCGGTAGTGAACTTCAAGGTTCTGCCGTGCTTGGGGAATGGGTGACCGTTCAATGGTTGATGTGGATTTCGTTGTTTCGATGATTTGATTAGCCAACTGGTTGACGCTTAATTCCCGCCCTGAACCGATATTAAAGACTTCAAACTCCCCACCGACCTGCGTGGCAGCAATTGTTGCTTTGGCCATATCCTCAACATATATGAAATCTCGGACTTGCTCACCATCTCCAAAAATCTCAATAATGTCCCCAGCTAAAGCTTTTGCTACCATGCTTGGCACCGCCATCTTAGTAAATTGTCCAGGACCATAAGGATTAAAGTAGCGTAAGATTGTAGCGTTGATATCGGAAGACTCGGTTAGTTTTTTGAGTCTTTCTTCCCCTAACAACTTTCCGTTAGCATATGGAGACATCGGGCTTGCTTGTACATCTTCATCTACGGCTCTATCCATGGCATTTTGCCCATAAACAGCACAAGTTGAGGCATAAACGATCCGCTTGGCACTACATTTCTGAGCCAAGGATATGACGTTCTTTAATATTATTGCTTCATTTTCTTCATCTCCCCAAATTTGCCCAGCAAAATGGTAAATTGTTTCAATTGATGTTGGGAGAGAAGGGAGAGAGGAAGTGTTAAGGAGATCTACAGCTCTATAAAATGAATCAGAAGAGGTTTCCTTATGGAAATCCAGACGCAAAACGTTTTTGTTTATAGCTGTTAACTCCTGAACCACATGGCGCCCAATAAAACCGCTGGCGCCTGTTACTAATATTTTTGGATCAGGTGAGTTCATGAGTTCCGGTCAAGTAAACGATAAGAACTCTCTTCTATTAAACGCGACTGAGAATGTAAATCAGCTTTTTCTTTAATCAAAGCTGCCCCATTCATTTTAAGGGCTTTATAGAGCTTTGGGTCATCAAGGAGAGCCTGGATACTTTCCGTCACACTTTTTGTATCAAGTTTGGTAAACCACCCGGTTTCTTTATGGGTGAAAAACTCCTTAAAACGTTCAAGGTCGGTCATAATAACAGGCGTTCCACAGGCCATGGCCTCCATAACTGAAACCGGGATTCCGTCTGAGGGGGGGAGGCTAAGGATCAAATCAGCCCTATTGTAGGCTAGCATCATTTCTCGTTGGTTCATTGGTGGGGCAAAACGGACATGTTTGTCCAAACTTAATTTTTTGATGTGAGCTTCAACTTCTGCTCGGTAACTTTCGTCTTGGTTATAGGTCGCCAGCACCAGAATAGTATTTGGCCGTTGTTTTATAACTTCGCTTAGGGCATCAAGCATCATTATCTGATTGTAGAAAGACTTGAGCATGCGCGGGCTTAGAATCACCTGATAATCTTGAGGGATGTCCCATAGTTTGCTAACATTTTTTCCGGTTTCTAGGGGGAAAAAAATTTCATGATTAACTCCCCAGATAACCCGTTGGATTTTCTCGTGTGGTACCCCAAACCCAGCAACAGCATCCCCGAGATAATTTGATACAACGGTAACATGGTTGCAACTTTTCAACACCTGTTTGGTAATCCAACGTCCAACTGGTCCGAGAGTTCCTTGTTCTTCAAACAATACATCGCCGCCCAAACAACTAACGATCAAAGGTTTCTTTCTTAAAACCCAAGCCATCCAAGCTGTTAATTCAGCTGCATAATGAGCGTGGTAAATATCTGCATCAACTAGCTTAAACCCATCATAAATAGATTTAAGCCAGCGCAGTTTTCCTATAATACCGTGTGAAGTTTCAACAGCACAGGAAATATGCTTCACTCCTTCAGGGCATTTCCCTTTGTCAGGTGACAGTAGAGTAACCTCGTGACCAAAATCTCGCATTACCCCACACTGAAGAAAAGTATGGCTACTGCTTGCTGCAGCGAGAACACATATTTTTAAAGATCTATGTGTCATGTGCCAGTCAGTAAAAAAGCGCGATTTGTTAACATGGAAGGGGGGCATGACAAGCGAATGCAGGCCAAACGCCTACCGGGACTGTCACGAGTTTGTAGTCTTTTGGGTTCCTATCTAGAGTGATCTCTTGTTCGGTACCATCCGTCGGGCTATCTGCGTGATCATCCATTAAAATAAGAGCCTTAATCTCTTTAACATTCAGGGTTGGAAGCAAGTTGGTTGTGCTGCCAAGATTCGTATCAAATGTGGTTTTGTCTCGTCATAATTGTCTTGGACCAAGGTTTGTGCAGCTAGGACGATGACGGTTTTGTGGCTTAACTTTATTAAAAATTCTATGAATACGTGTTTCTTTACCACTACATAAAATGGTGACTTTCATCAAAAAATACCAGTTAAATTAATTTGTTGAAGCTTTATGTCCTTATCCGCTTATAGGGTCAAGGGGGGAGAGGGGAGGTGATGGTTTAATCAAGGGATATCAGTGAAGAGGTTTTTTGAAAAAAATGAGATGAGGTCCTCAATAATATAGCCATTAATAATAAAAAATCGCGAGGTATGTTTGTAAAAGTAATATTGGGATTAAGAAATCACGAACTCTAGGTTTATAGCTCGACCTCTGATCTTTGGAGAGGCTTTTCTTCAGTAGAAAGAAACCATCAATATCTCCCTGAACTGAAAATATATTATAATGCCACAAATGCGGCAAAATTTATATAATTAATTGTTACTTCTGCTCTTAAATTGAACAATACCGATTCGGTGATTTGATTTTGAACCCTTTAAAATGGACGTCTACCATCGGGAGGAATTTTTTAGTTTCTTGAGTCTATTTGTGAGGTTGAGTTAAAACTCCCTCCATGCTGTCAAGGCTGTAAGTCGTTGGGCGCTTGGATTCAAAGTCCTGTTGATTCTCCTTTATATGCTTGTAGTGGAAGCCAAGCGAGGCAGGTTCTGACTAAATATATTGAGTGATCTGACCGGGGGTGCGCCAATGTGTTCTGTGCCATGGAAAAGTTTGGAGCCAAAATAGGTGTATCTGCGAGTAATAATAATTAGGACTGGTACACGATAACTGCTTAAGAGTGCAGAACTCCTAAATATAGTTGAAGGTCATCTTTGTGTGAAGGTATTGCGGATAGGATAAATTCGAAATTATCCTGATATAAGAATAGCTTAATATAAAGAATTAGGGTGGGATTTTTTTAAGATATTCTCCAAATACCATTTGATTAATTGTAAACTGCCGTTAAGCTCCCTAACTTAAGTTTTGTATGGATACAATAATTGGCACCTCAAAATGAGGGGCTAATTCGCGAGTCTACAGGGAGATACAATTATGAAAGTTCTTAAAACGCTTGCAGTTGCAAGTGCGCTAACTGCTACAGCAATGGTTGGTGCTGTGAGTGCAGATACCGTTGATGATGTGAAGAAAAAAGGTTTTGTTCAGTGTGGTGTAAACGGGGGTAACCTTACTGGATTTTCTTCAGTTAATGATAAAGGTGTGTGGGAAGGTATTGATGTTGACGTATGTCGGGCTGTTGCCGCCGCCGTCTTTGGTGATGCCAGCAAAGTTAAATACACACCACTAACAGCCCAACAACGCTTTACGGCGCTTCAATCTGGTGAAATTGACATCTTGTCACGTAACACCACTTGGACTTTGAGCCGTGATACTAAGCTCGGCTTGAACTTTGTCGGGGTGAATTTCTATGACGGCCAGGGCTTTATGATTAAAAAAGCTCTTGGCGTTAAAAGTGCAAAAGAGCTTGATGGGGCGACAGTTTGCGTTGAGCCAGGAACAACAACTGAGTTGAACCTTGCTGATTACTTCCGAGCTAATAAAATGGCCTTTAAACCAGTTGTTATTGAAAACATGAATGAAGTGGTTGCTGCTTACCTAGCTGGACGTTGTGACGTGTACACAACGGACGCCTCCGGTTTGGCTTCACAACGTATGACAAGTGTTCCTAACCCAGATGACCATATTATTTTACCTGAAATTATCTCTAAAGAGCCTCTAGGTCCTGTTGTTCGCCATGGCGATGACAAGTGGATGGATATTGCCCGTTGGTCTATGACGGCTATGGTAGAAGCTGAAGAAAAAGGGATTACCTCTAAAAATGTTGATGCCATGCTTAAGTCTAACGACCCTGGCATTAAACGTTTGCTCGGTGTGACCGCTGGTTTAGGCGAAGCCCTCGGTCTTGACGAGAAATGGGCCTATAATATCATCAAACAAGTTGGCAATTATGGCGAATCTTACGAGATGCATATCAAAGCCAAACTTGGCTTGGACCGTGGTGTAAACGACCTTTGGACCCGCGGTGGTCTGATGTACGCGAATCCTGCACGCTAATAGCTGTATGAAATTAGAGTTCCTCCTTAGTCTAAGGGGGGGCTCTTTTTTTTAGGTCCTTAGAAAGAATAAATATGGGCGTTTCAACAAATCAACAGAAAGCTAGAAAGCCAAAAAAAACTTTAATGGAGCATCTGAATGATGAAGGTGTTCGGGCTATTCTCTACCAGGTGCTTTTTGTCCTCTTAGCGGGTATGGCTGTTTGGTATTTGGCCTCAAATACGATCTCAAACCTTGAGAAACAAAATGTTGCAACAGGTTTTAGCTTTTTAAATTTGGAAGCGGCCTTCGGTATTAGTGAAACGATGGTGGACTATGAGCCATCTGATACCTATGCCCACGCTTTGTATGTAGGGTTCTTGAATACGGTTAAAGTTTCTGCTTATGGCATTATCTTTACCTCAATCATAGGCGTGATTTTTGGCATTGCCCGATTATCCCATAACCTTCTCGTTCGTTCCGTTGCGACTGTTTATGTGGATATATTCCGGAACATACCCATCTTACTCCAATTGATGTTTTGGTATGCGCTGATCATCAATGTATTTCCTCACCCCAAGAAAGCCCTCAATCCCTTTAGCGATGTATTTTTAACAAATCGAGGGATTTATGTGCCTATTCCTGAGCCCCATCCGGCTTATATGTGGATGCTTATTGCTGCTGTTGTCGGCTGTATCGGTGCGTATTTCTTAAAAAAATGGGCTGATAAGCGCCAAGCAGAAACGGGACAACCATTCCCGACGATCATTGCTGGCTTTGGTGTTGTCTTCGGCTGTGCTCTGTTTGCCTATGTCATTGGGGGCATGCCGACAGCAATTGATACGCCTGCATTGAAAGGTTTTGGCCTCAGAGGGGGCTGGAATATGTCTCCTGAGTTTGTAGCCCTCTTTGTTGGATTGACAGTCTATACGTCGACATATGTTGCTGAAATTGTGCGTAGCGGGATTTTGGCAGTACCAAAAGGGCAGTGGGAAGCCGCTGAAAGCTTGGGCTTAAAGCGCAGTTATATTCTACGTCATGTGGTTTTGCCTCAATCTATGCGGGTTGCCATCCCTCCTTTGACCAATCAGTTTCTAAACCTTACGAAGAACAGCTCTTTAGCTGTGGCTATTGGCTATCCTGATATTGTGTCAGTGGCGAATACTACAATGAACCAAACAGGACAGGCGATTGAGGCTATTTTGATCTTCATGACGGTCTACCTGACCCTGAGCATTTTAACGTCGCTCTTTATGAACTGGTTTAACGCTAAAATGGCATTGGTGGAGAGGTAAGATGACCCATAAATTTATCGAACCAAAAGCTCCCCCCATAAGTGATCGTTCGGTTGTTGGCTGGATGCGTAACAATCTATTTGATTCGCCTCTCAACACCGCCTTAACCATCATAATCGCCTATGTGCTTTTGCAGTTCATTCCCTTAGTTTTAGATTGGGCCTTGTTCAGTGCAACTTGGGTGGCTGATAGTGATGCCTGTAAAGCCGGGAGTGGCGCCTGTTGGGGACTAATTAATGCTAAATGGCGTTTCATCCTTTTTGGTACTTATACCTATGATGAACATTGGCGCCCCTTTGTCGGCATGTTGATCTTACTTGGTGCCTGTGTCGGAAGTACCATCCCCGTTTTTTGGAAACCAATGCGCCTTCTCCTGCTTTGGGTAGTTTCAAGTGTCTTGCTTGGGATCATCATGTGGGGGGGGATATTTGGGCTTTCCTATGTTGAGAATACCCTGTGGGGTGGTTTGCCGCTTACATTGATTATAGCCGTTTATGGTACTTTGTTTGCCTTCCCAATTGGCATCTTGCTGGCCTTGGGGCGGATGTCAAACTTACCTGCGATTAAAAGCTTCTGTATTTTCTTCATCGAGCTTATTCGCGGTGTCCCTTTGATCTCTGTCCTTTTTATGTCCTCTTTCCTCTTGCCATTATTCCTGCCTGATGGCGTTAATATTGACAAGTTGTTGCGCGCTCAAGTGGGGATTACCCTCTTTACGGCAGCCTATCTAGCAGAGGTGTTCAGAGGCGGGTTACAAGCTATTCCTAATGGGCAGTTTGAAGCTGCAAATAGTTTGGGGCTGACCTATTGGCAATCCATGCGCATGATTATTTTGCCGCAAGCTTTGCGTCTGGTTATTCCGCCAACCGTGAACAGTTTTATCTCCATGTTTAAGGATACGTCGCTGGTGGTTATCATCGGGTTGATGGACCTTCTAGGAACTGTGAAATCGGTTATTAAAGATCCTGAATGGCGTATTTTCTATGCTGAAGGCTATGTCTTTGCAGCCGCTATTTTCTTCTTCTTCTGTTATTCTATGGCCCGCTATAGCGCTTATCTCGAAGTCGAGTTACGCAAAGGCGAGGGCCACTAAAAAGGTTTAAAGAAAATGACAAACTTAGAACCCCATACAGAACGCCAAGTTGGTCATCATGAAAAGACCGAAGATGTGATCAAAATTCGGGATATGAATAAGTGGTTTGGAAGTTTCCATGTGCTGCGTGATATCAACCTGAATGTGGAAAAAGGCGAACGGATTGTTATTTGTGGTCCTTCCGGCTCTGGTAAATCTACTTTGATCCGTTGCTTAAACCGCTTGGAAGCTTACCAAACAGGTGAAGTTTATGTGAATGATATTTTGCTGGGGGACGATGTAAAAAACATCGAAGCCATCCGTCGTGAAGTCTGCATGGTGTTTCAACACTTCAACTTATTCCCTCACAAAACAATCTTAGAAAATCTAACTCTCGCCCCTATTTGGGTGCGCAAAATGCCCAAGAAAGAGGCTGAGGAAATGGCTATGGCCTATCTGGAACGAGTGAGAATTGCAGAACAAGCATTGAAATTCCCCGGACAACTTTCAGGTGGTCAACAGCAGCGTGTGGCAATTGCACGTTCTCTGTGTATGCAGCCGAAAATTATGCTGTTTGATGAACCAACTTCTGCGCTTGATCCTGAAATGGTCAAAGAGGTTTTGGATGTGATGGTTGAATTGGCGAAAGAAGGGATGACCATGCTCTGCGTGACCCACGAAATGGGTTTCGCTAAAGAGGTTGCTGATCGGGTTATCTTTATGGATGAAGGACAGATTGTCGAACAAAACGAGCCAGAACCGTTCTTCACCAACCCGCAAAATGAGCGGACGCAGATGTTCTTAAGCCAAATTCTCTCTCACCATTAAGGGGTTTGGTATAAAGAGACCAGTTCTTCAACAGCAGAGATGGTCTCTTCAATATCTTCGTCATCGGTGAAGTAACCTGGAGAGAAGCGGACCGCGCCTTTGTTTTCTTTGGTTCCGATATGGTGATGGGCGAGGGGCGCGCAATGAAGGCCAGTCCGACAACAAATCCCCGCATCAGCATCTAGCATTGCACCAACTTGGTCGGCGGGTAATCCGTCAATATTAAGGCTAAGAGTCGCCACCCGTTGGCCATTTCCGTTTGGCCCATATACCGTCACCCCCTCCATATTACGAAAAGCGAGTGAAAGGCGCGAGAGATGATTGGTTTCGACGCTATGAATATGTTCCACGGCAATCCTGCAAGCTTCCTGATGAGAAAGAGTTTTATCAGAACTTGATAGCCGTTGGCCTTTTTCAGCAAACCACTTTTGAGCCGCGTGTAAACCCGCAATACCTGGAAGAGAAGCCGTTCCTGGTTCCAAGTGATAGGGGTAGTCATCAGGTTGGAAAGGTGAAGTTGAATCAACCCCAGTACCGCCGTACCGACTGGCTCGAATTTGAATGTTATCACTCACAATCAGGCCGCCAATGCCCATAGGGGCAAATAAGCCTTTATGACCCGTGAAAATGAGAACATCGACGGTATCTTTTTCCATATCAATGGGTAAGACCCCGGCGGTTTGGCAGGTGTCTACCATAAAGACAGCATTACTCTCTCGGACGATTTTTCCGATTGCTGCAATATCCTGAACGGAACCAAGTACATTTGATGCATGGTTAACAATGACCAGTTTCGTTTTAGGTGTGAGGGCGGCACGAATATCTTCTGGATCAATGTAGCCGTACTTATCTGGTGCAATTCTCGAAACGCTCACATCAGAATCACGTTCTAAATGGTTAATCGGGCGCAGAACTGAATTGTGCTCCAATTGTGTGATAATGACATGGTCGCCAGGATCAACAATTCCCATAATTGCCATGTTGAGAGAATCTGTTGCGTTTAAGGTGAAAACAACGCGGTCAGTGTCTTGGGTGAAACCAAAGAAATTTGCTAACATTTTTCGGGTTTGAACAACCATAGCTTCTGCATCTACGGCCATTTGGTGACCTGCACGTCCAGGGTTAACAGCTGAGCTTCGAGAGAACTTGTCGATAAAGGTATAAACAACCTCTGGCTTGGGCCAGGTGGTTGCAGCGTTGTCCATGTAATAGTTGTCTTTCATGGTAGCTATCCTTCTCTATCTAGTTTCTCTCCTGCGATGTGGAGGAGATTTTTGATAGAGATAAGATAACTATTTCAATGCAAAAATTAGTTCTAAAGAACAATAGAATTGAGCTATTATTGGTATATAGTTCTTTATTTATAGGGTTTTATAGAAATTAATTCTAAGCAGAAACTGTTACCACTGGATGCGAGAAAAGATAGCCAATTCCGCGCAAGGTCTTAATAGGGTCTTGGTGGTGACTGTTCTCAGTGAGTTTCTTACGAATACGTAGAACTAAAGCCTCGAGAGCGCTGTTTCCATACTCATCAGATGAATAGCCAAGATGGTCTAAGATATCTGATCTATGGACCTGTTCTCCTGGTTTTTTGAGAAGCATATTTATAAAGAGAAGTTCTTTAGAACTCAGCTGGTGTGCTGTTCCATGGGGGGCTTTAAGGGTCCAGTTAACCTGGTCAAAAACCCATGACTCGGAAAGTTGTTTCTTTGAAGTGCTTTGCTTTTCTTCCATCCGTGAGAAAAGGTTTTTAATGGCGAAGGTTAACTCACGAATGTCGATGGGTTTGACTAAGTAAAGGTCAGCCCCTTTCTCATATCCGGTTACTCTGTCGTCGGCAGACCCCTTTGCAGTCATGATAATGATCGAAAGGTTGGTTTTTTCTCGCAGGTATTCTGTGACGGCTAATCCACTTTGGTCGGGCAAACCGATATCTACAATTGCGATATCAAAGTTGCTTTCTGCAAGGGCTTGATAACATTCAATCGCGCTTCCAACGCCCGTCACGCTGAACCCTTCAAGTGATAGGTTCCTTTGAAGTAAATGCCTCAAATCTGCATCGTCTTCGACTAACAGGATATTTGGGTTATGGGTTTGTTCAGTCATATTTACCAACTAAAGGAAGTTTGCAGTGGAAATGAGTATACTCGTTTTCGCGGCTTTCTACCGAAATTTGACCGCCGCTTTGATCGATAATCGTTTTGGTCAGGTAAAGCCCTAGGCCAATGCCAACGGTCGTTTCAGCATTTGGGCCACGGTGATATTTATCAAAAATTTTTGTGAGCTCACCTTCAGGGATGCCAATGCCCTGATCGGAAATGGTGACATGTGCAAAATCCCCCTCTTTTTTAAGGGTCACCAATATTGGCTTCTCACCTGAAAATTTCAAAGAATTTTCAACTAAATTTTCGACACAGGTAGTTAGCTCATAGTTTGGGATTTTAACGTTTAAAGCTCGAACCAGCCCAAGGTTAAGTTCAATCCGATCCGGATTAATCAGGGTGTAAGCGTCTCTTGTTGATATAAGAACCTCAACCAAGTCGCAATAATCCTCGTAGGTATGTTTTTCTACATAAGCAGAAATACGCTCGTTCCTAAGTGAGTTATCGACAAGGGAAACAAGCCTATGAACGGCTCGCCGCATCATTGAAAATTCTAAATGGTTGTTACTCCCATTGCCCATATCTTGTTTCTCAAGGAAATCGATTCCGGCATTGATAATGGCAACAGGGGTTCGATACTCATGGGCAAAGGTATTAAGCATTCTTCTTTGTTCTGCATGAGATTTTTTAAGCTGGCTATTGGATCTGTTCATTTTGTAAATATAGAGCAAAAGAGGCAGAAGAATGATCAGCACTAAGAGGAGAACTTTAACTACTAAAGCATTTTCAGTATTGTTGGTTGTTATCAGTTCAAATAGCTCCTGATAGACACCCTTATCAACCGGCGCCTGAGCGTCGGATTGGGCCATTGCAGCTGAAATCCCCCAACAGAAAAACAGGGCGGAAACAACGATACTTGGAAAAGTAAGGTGTCTCATCGATTTGTTTTTAACCCATCTTTTAAAGCTTCTAGAAAACAAAGCTATAGGGGTTGAGAACATAAATCCACTAAATAGGCTGTGAAATAAGAATACATTTAAGAAATATCATGTAACGTGAAAAAACATAACATAACGTGGGTTTAGGGATATCATAGTGTATTGAGTAACAAATTCTTGCCAGCGCCCTCAGGCATATGCGATTTTAAGTTCAGCTTATAGTTTGAAGGTCAGAAAAGTTTTCACCAGCGATGGATATTAAAGTCAAACAAGTTGCTCCAAACGTTTATTCTGTAGAAATGGGGGAGACCAAAATTGCCTTGGATGCTGAGGAAGTGAAAGCCCTCATGTTGCAGCTCTCTCGCGTTATGACTCCGGCAATGAGCAAGCCAAAAAACAGGACAGCAGCTTACAAAGAATTTTTAATTAAAATCCGCACAGCAAATAATATTGGCATTCAAGGGCTCTTAACAGCCGTTGCTTCAGAACACCTGCTGGTCCTCTTTAAGCTTTGTGAAAAGGATAAAGTTCTGACCAATATTTTCTTTAAAAATATGAGTGACAACTCAGCAAAAATGTTGCGAGAAGATTTAAGCTATCGTTTCCCTGATGAATTGCCTAAAAACCTTATTGAACCTGCTATGGAACGTGTTCTCCATGAAGCGCGTCATCTAGAGGTAAATGGGACCTTGGTTTATCCTGACGCAAAAAAGAATAAAGCCTGACGTTAATTTATTCCCCAATGATTTGATCGGCGACATCTTCGGCAAAGAGGTCAAGGAAGAAATGATCGGCATCTTCAATCATGGTGAAAGTAAGCTTTTCATCATCAGCCAAAGCTGAGATTTTTTCTCCGATATCTTTCACTACTGTATCTTGACTTCCTGCTATGACCAAGGTTGGGACTTTGATTTTTGTTAGCAACGTTGGGGTGTCAAAGCGGGTGTCCGGGCGGTAATAGGACACGAAAGTTTCTGCTGTGGCGTTGCCTTCAGGGCAGTAGAGGAAGCCAACTTTTTCTATCACCTGAGCCCCTTTGCCTTTGGCAACCAGAGCTTCAGCTTGCTCAAGAACCTTAGTTAATTCTTTTTTGTGGTTCTTTTTGAAGCCGTTGGCTGTGCGCTCTTGGCTCCAGGTAGCTGGAGCTAGGAGAACCGCGCGGATAATTTTTGCAGAGGGCGTTTCAGTCAGATACCTTGCCGCTTGTGCGCCTCCTCGAGAGTGCCCAAATAAGGTAATAGGACCAACGTTCTGAGCTTCGAGCCATTTAACCCAAGCGGTTAATTCATCAATAGCATCCGTATAAAGATGGCGGTGGGTTTGTTTGCAATCATACATACCGTAGCGGTCATCGATCTTGTAGCCTAGGCTGATTGCTAGGGTGTTTATCCCTCGTTCTAATAATACATCTTGCAAACCTTTGATGGTATCCATGCCATGGTGTGCGAGAGTGCCGTGGAGCATGAGGACAACCCCATCTTCTAAGGATTTTCCTTCCGCAATTTCAAGGCGTGCATTCAAGGTAATGCCATCATCGATGATTTTCACGTCTTTGGCTGATGCTGCGAGGGGAAAAAGGACAAACAAAGTAATCAGGACAGAAATGAAATTTCTTCTCATCAGGTAAGCTCCAAAACTATCTGCAAATCATTGATAACATGAAATGTATATTAGAAGAATGGCATTAAGCGAGTTTCATTCCTAGTACTTTCTCAAAATAAGGGTTCGTGATGACATAAAAAAACCGCGTTAGCCAAGAGGCAAAACGCGGTTTTAAATAGGATATAAACCCAGAAGATGTTGACTTAAGCGGCTGTTTTATCATCTTTGGGTTTAGGGTCATCCGTTGAGATTGAGCCGGGTTGTTGTTTTTTCTGACTATTCATTTTTATGCCGCGCTCGCCTTTAGTGCTTTTCACATAGGCGCGTGTGCAATGGTCCAGGCAGTACGGTTTGCTGGGCACAACGGGTTTTCCGCAAAATTGAAATTCTGGGGTTCCAGGTTCACCTGATGGCCAAGCGCACATGCTGTTGGTCAGGGCGGCCATGGTAATAATTTTTGGCTTTTCTACTTTTTTCCGCTTTTTAGGTGCAGGTGTTGCACCGGCGGTGCGCTTGATAGGAGATTGCCGTTTTGGCAACCCTAGTCGATGGACTTTACCCACCACTGAATTTTTAGTGATTTCGAGGCGCTTGCCAATTTCAGCGGCTGAAAGTCCTTCAGCCCAAAGCTTTGTAAGGATGGCAATACGTTCTTCTGACCAGTCTGCGCTCATGTCTTTTTTCCGTAATTAATCATGTTCTTTTAAACTTGCTGCCCTAGCATAGTACTTGGCTGCAATGGGCTCAACCCCTTTGCATTCTGCCGAAAACTCTACATTTAGAGCGTGGTCTCCAGGATCGCGTCTATAGCTGGTGTGGATAATTTGAGCAAACCCTTTGATTTGTGCGGTTTGCACTGCACAAAACTTTACATTCAGCAGATGGACAGTCATGGGGCTCGTGCGTATACTGCGGCGAATTTTATATTGGGCCTAATTTTGAATATGGGCATCTTGCGGAGGAACGAGCATGGCGGATAATCCAAGAGCAACTTCGGAACAGTGGAAAGCAGCAGCTGAAAAAGAGCTTCGGGGCAAATCCCTGGATGATTTAACTTGGAACACTCCAGAGGGCATTGCTGTTAAACCTCTTTATACGGCTGAAGATTTGGAGAACATTGATCACCTTGATAGCTTCCCTGGGTTCTTTCCTTTTGTCCGTGGTCCTCGCTCCACGATGTATGCCAACCGTCCTTGGACCATCCGCCAATACGCTGGTTTTTCAACGGCAGAAGAATCTAATAAATTTTATCGTAATAACTTAGCGGCTGGTCAGAAAGGCCTATCCGTTGCTTTCGACCTTGCTACACACCGTGGGTATGATTCCGATCATCCTCGTGTGGTTGGTGATGTCGGTAAAGCTGGTGTTGCAATCGATAGCGTTGAGGATATGAAAATCCTTTTCGATGGTATCCCACTGGATCAAATGTCGGTTTCCATGACCATGAACGGTGCTGTGCTTCCTGTTCTTGCTGGGTATATCGTAGCAGCTGAAGAGCAAGGGGTTAAGCCAGAGCAACTGGCAGGAACCATTCAGAATGATATTCTGAAAGAGTTCATGGTTCGCAATACCTACATCTATCCTCCGACCCCAAGCATGCGCATCATTGCGGATATTATTGCCTACACGTCGAAAAACATGCCGCGGTTTAACTCCATTTCAATTTCCGGCTATCACATGCAGGAAGCAGGAGCGACCCAAGTTCAAGAACTTGCCTTCACTCTGGCGGATGGTTTGGAATATGCCCGGGCAGCACTGGCAAATGGTTTGGATATTGATAAGTTTGCGCCTCGTTTGAGCTTCTTCTTTGCCATCGGCATGAACTTCTTCATGGAAGTTTCTAAGCTCAGAGCTGCACGTATCCTTTGGGCCGAGATGATGAGCCAGTTTGATCCTAAAGATCAACGCTCTCTGATGCTTCGCACTCACTGCCAAACTTCTGGCGTGTCTCTGACTGAAAAAGATCCTTACAACAATGTGATCCGCACCACGGTTGAAGCTATGGCTGCTGTCATGGGTGGCACCCAATCGTTACATACCAACTCATTGGATGAAGCGATTGCTCTGCCGACACCTTTCTCTGCCCGGATTGCTCGTAATACACAGATCATCCTGGCAGAAGAAACCGGTATTCCTAATGTCATTGATCCTTTGGGTGGTAGCTACTACGTAGAGAGCCTCACCAACTCCTTGGTCGAAGAAGCTCGCAAAATCATCAACGAAGTTGAAGAAATGGGCGGCATGACCAAGGCGGTTGAAACAGGTATGCCTAAAATGCGGATTGAAGAAGCTGCTGCTCGTAAGCAAGCTCGGATTGACCGGGGCGAAGAAGTGGTTACAGGCGTTAACAAATATAAGCTTGAGAAAGAGGACGATATCGACATTCTGGAAGTGGACAACAATGTGGTCCGTGAAAGCCAGATTACCCGTCTCAAGCAGATGAAAGAATCTCGTGATGAAGCCGCTTGCCAAGCAGCTCTGGAAGCCCTTACCCGGGCGGCAAAAGAAGGTAGCGGCAACTTGCTTGAACTTTCTGTCCAAGCGACCCGCGTTCGGGCTTCATTGGGTGAGATTTCAACGGCCTTAGAAACTGAATTTACCCGTTACCGTGCTGAGAGCCGTTCAATCTCGGGGGTTTATGGCGCTGTCTACGAAGGGGATGAAGGCTTCAAGAAAATTTGTGCAGAGGTTGATGACTTCGCCACGTTAGAAGGCCGCCGCCCTCGGATGCTCGTGGTGAAAATGGGTCAAGACGGTCACGACCGTGGCGCAAAAGTTATTGCCACCGCATTTGCCGACATCGGTTTTGATGTTGATGTTGGGCCTCTGTTCCAAACTCCAGAGGAAGCTGCCCGGCAAGCCATTGAAAACGATGTTCACTTGATTGGTGTGTCATCTCAAGCTGCTGGTCACAAAACGTTGGTTCCTGAATTGATTAAGGAGCTTAAGGACCAAGGTGGTGAGGATATCCTCGTAGTCTGTGGTGGGGTTATTCCTAACCAGGATTACGATTTCCTTTATGAGGCTGGCGTTGCGGCTATTTATGGCCCTGGAACCAATATTCCGATTGCTGCCTCTGAGATTATGGAAGTGATCCGTAAGCATAAAGCTGCAGCGTAAATAATTACGGCTAAATAAAAAACAGGGCGGCTGGATATTATTCCAGCCGCCCTGTTTTGTTTGGAATTGGAGATGTTAAAGGTATTGTTAGTTCCTAATTTCTCTGTAAATATCTTGCCCGAAGTTAAGCTCGTTGAAAACTCGTTAGGTTGCGCCAGATAATGCCTGAAGAAACAGAACAAAAAGAGACACAACCTGCATTATTGTCGACAGATGTTATTGACCCTACTTCTGTTATGAAGAGCCTTTTTGGTCGAGATCGGCCAGACCGATTTAAAAAACTTTTAGACGTTTATGTTCGTTCAGGAGAAACTGATATTGAACAAATCAGGCAGGCATTTGCCGACAAGAACCTCACTCAAATTGCTGCATTAATGCATAAGATGAAATCATCTTCTCGGTCATTAGGAGTAATTAAGATGGCAGATTTCTGTATTGTTTGTGAGCGAGCTGCAAAAGCTAGTGATTGGAATACCCTTAATGACCGGATAAAGACCTTAGATACAATTTGGCCTGAAATCCTTACTTTCCATGAGAATTATTAATGACTGGATATAGAGAGACATATCGCCGGGCAGTTTCTGCTGAAATGTGTGGTTTATATGGACATATGAACGTTCAGTTCTATGTTGCCGCGATTAGCGATTCCTTCATTTCATTAGCTACTGAGTTAGGCTTGGGAAAAAGTGCAGCTGAAAAACACCGAGTAGGTTTAATCGTTGTGAATATGAATATTAATTATCTGGCAGAAGTTCATGAAGGTCGTGTGATCCGTATGGAATCAGCAATTATTTCTGTAGAAGGTAAAAAGCTTAAGGTTAGACACAAACTTTACGATCTTGCATCAGGGAAACAAGCTATGGAGGCAACCGTCCTTCATCTCTGCATGGACCTTGATGCACGTCAGTCTATTGTTATTCCAGAAGACTTTATGGAAAGTATTCAGGAAGCGATCGTTGTAGAAAAATAAATATTTTGTGTCTGTCCTAGATAAAAATCTTTAGGGAGAAAGTTATGGCTGCTACGAGTGATGCGTTGTCACAACCAACAGGGAATTGGTTATCCCGTTCATTAAGTCGAAAGATCGCTGCAACAGTTTGGGTTTCCATGGTTGTTGTGGGTGTGAGCCGCCTGATTGTTGCAGAGCTACTTGGTGATGAAGCTCGAGATTTAACGAGCGCTATTATCCTTGAAGGAATATCAGAACTCATCAACATCATGGTGATAATGTTTGTTGTGAATATGTCGGCTACTAAGGTTGTTCAAAAACTTAACAGCGTTATGGCTCGTTTAGCCCGTGGAGATTTAAGCGTAGAGGTTCCAGGTACGGATAGGAGTGACGAGTTTGGAGCTATGGCACAATCTCTTCAAGTCTTCAAAGAGACGGCCACAGAAGCAGAAGAATTGAAAGCTAACCAAGAACGGGAAAGGGAAGCCGCTCAAAAACGTCTCAGAAATGAAATGCTAGCCCTTTCAGATGAACTAGATAAAGCTGTCCAAAGCACCGTAACCACTATCGTTGACCGGTCCCAACAAATGAATGAATTAGCCTCTAAAATGAGCGAGGCTATTACAAGGGTCAATACGGCTTCGAGGGAAGTCACATCTGTTTCTCGCGCAGCCTCTGAGAATGTTGAAATTGTCGCAACAGCCTCTCAAGAGCTTTCAACTTCAAGCGAGGTGATTGGGAACCAAGTCCAGCAATCTAGTTCTATTGCACAAAATGCAGTTGAGGAATCAGCCCATGCTAACCAGGCGGTGCAAGGGTTAGCTGAAGCGGCTGAGCGCATTAGTGAGGTCGTTTCACTTATCAATGATATTGCAGAGCAAACCAATCTTTTAGCACTTAACGCTACTATTGAAGCGGCTAGAGCAGGGGATGCAGGCAAAGGTTTTGCCGTTGTTGCTTCTGAGGTGAAAAACCTCGCCAATCAAACCGCTAAAGCAACAGAGGACATTGGCAAGCAAATTAATGATATGCAATCAGCAACAGGCCAGGCAGTTTCTGCCATTGGTGATATTAGCAATATCATTGGAAGCATAAGTGAGATTTCTAATAGCATTGCAACAGCCGTTGATGAGCAAGGGGCTGCAACCCAGGAAATTGCCCGAAATGTTAAAGAAGCTGCAACCGGGACAGAAGCCGTTTCATCGCAAATGGTTGGCGTAACTAGCGAAGCTGGTGATGCAGGTGATATGTCTGGTGTCGTTCAAGCGGCTGCTGGCGAAGTAGCTTCAGAAGTACAAAACTTACAAGACCAACTGACTCGTATTGTTCGTGAATCCGTTGCAGGAAACCGTCGTGACTTTCCGCGTAAACAAGTTCCTTATGAAGCTCGTCTTAAAGTGGGAGGGCGGTGGATTGACTGTATGGTTAATGATATTTCCGTTTCAGGTGCTGAAATTAGTGCAATTGTTGAAGCTACAGAAGGTTTGAATGTGGAACTTGAAATCCCAAATCTTGCAACTCTATTGCCAGCAAAAGTTGCGAGAATAACAGAACACACCAGAGCATTAAGATTTGAACTTGATGATGATCTGACAGGAAAGTTAATGGAAGTTCTCCCCATAGAATGAGGGGAGCTGTAGGCCATAGGCCTATTTTAACGCATCTATAGTGGCTGGTTTATCTTCTTGCTTACCCTTAAATGCTTCTGAGGTGGAAAGTTGCATGTTCTAAGTCTTCCCCCAACTCTTCACCGATTTCTTTCGTATTGCCGTCGTCTTCGTCATAAACCCAGTTGATGACCACTCTGCTACCTTTTTTAGCAGCCTCATCCAGCATTTCAAAAAGCTCCATCAAGATTTTTGCACTACTGTCGTTGAAATATATAAGCTCAAAATTAAAAGTAATATTGACGCCATTATGAGAAGATAAATGTTCTTTTAGCTGATTAATTGGAGGTCCAAAGAAATCAGGAACCTCTTTGAAATGTGACTCACCACTCAATGAAAAAACATTTGTTTTAAAATTGAAATCTACTTCTGGGGAATGCTCGGTTGCTTCGATTTTAATATTTTTCATACCCTGTTTCTCTCATATGGAGATATCAATCTTTCCTACAATAAATTTTTTAGTTCGTCACACGCTATTCAAATCATGAAGAGATGTAGCCAAGAGATAAAATTTTAACAATACATGTTGGCAAGTATGAGTATAAATTAACTAAGTAGCAAAATTAAAATACTTATAGCGTAATTCACAGGGTATGATCCCGTGTCTAAAGATAAAGAGCGGACCTTTCACGCTAGGAGCCGAGGACTTTGAAACAAAAACCATTAAAATGAATAGTTCAGAAAAAATTCTTTTAGAAACGTTTCAGGCCGCTGTAGATGCAGCAGCCCCCAAATTTTGTGTCCCAAAGTATCTCCCTGATAAACCCAAGGGAA
>JAPHRK010000018.1 GCA_026196105.1 Rhodospirillales bacterium
GCCATGAACAATACAGCCAACGGTCAAGCCAAGGAATTCAAATATCTGTCCCATCCAGGCAGCATCGCGCTGGGCGAGATAATCATTGACGGTAACCACGTGGACACCGCCACCGCTAATGGCATTGAGGTAAACGGGCAGGGTAGAAACAAGGGTCTTACCTTCACCAGTTTTCATTTCTGAGATCATGCCGCGATGGAGGACAATACCACCCATCAGCTGAACATCGAAATGACGTTGCCCCAATGTGCGTTTGGCAGCTTCTCGAACTGTTGCAAAAGCATCCGGAAGAAGCTCGTCCAGGGTGGCTCCTTCTTCACGACGGCCGCGCAACCAGTCAGTGCGGGCGCGCAACTCGTCGTCGCTTAAAGCCTCTAATTGAGGCTCAATTGCGTTAATTTCATCAATGGTTCTTTGCAGACCTTTAACAAAACGATCATTGGCGGAACCAAAAAGCTTCCGGGCGATGGTGCCGAACATCGCACCCCCTCTTAAATATCTATTAAAAAACGCTCTTAGAAATGGAATCTATGAGCCGGCAAGAGATAAGGTTATAGGGGGCTTGTGTCAACGATTGGCGCTTCCATATGGACATATAATGTCAGTTTGTTGCATCTACATGTGGGTAATTTAACAAACTTGGTCCAAAGCTGCCCTTTTTTGGCCCTTATTTAGCCGTAAGCCCTCTTGCTCAGGACGTATCAATATGGTTTATGCGTGTATTAATTTTTTGCGATAAATTTTGCGGAGGTACTTAAAACTTGCCGCTTTTTTACAATGGGATGGTTTAGATGAAAGCTCGGATTTTAGCGACTGCATTGGGCGGCGCACTTTTGATGACAGTTTCCGCACCTGTGTTTGCAGAGGACAAAGATCCAAGCAAACAAGTTGCTGCAGTTGTGAATAATGAAAAAATCTACCGTAACGAAGTAGAAGATGCCCGTTTCCTGCTGCCAAGGGAATATCAAAACCTCCCTCTTAAAGTTGTTTACCCTCAGTTGTTGAATAGCATCATTGACCGCAAACTGACTGCTGCTGCTGGCCGCAAAGAAGGCTTGGCTAACAATGCTGACGTTAAAGAGCAATTGGCACGGATTGAAGAACAGTTGCTTCAACGGGCTTACTTGGCAAAACACATCACATCTCAAGTGAGTGATGATAAGCTGAAAGCAGCTTATGAAACCCTTAAAGCCAGCACGCCACAAGAAGACGAAGTTCACGCCCGTCACATTCTTTTAGAAACCGAAGAGCAGGCTAATGAAGTGATTAAAGCTATTGCTGGCGGTAAAGATTTCGCTGAGTTGGCGAAAGAGAAATCCAAAGGCCCAAGCGGTGCAAACGGTGGTGATCTTGGCTTTTTTAAAGCGGGTGCCATGGTTCCGGAGTTTTCAAAAGCTGCTTTTGAAATGAAACCTGGTGAAAGCAGCAAAACTGCTATCAGGACCCAATTCGGTTGGCACGTGATTAAAGTCGAAGAACGTCGTCCTATCAAAGCGCCGACTTTTGAAGAAGCTAAGCCACAACTTGAGAACGAAGTTGCCCGTGAAATTGGCGCTGATATTCTCGGCAAGTTGCGCACAAATGCTTCAATCGAACGTTTCGACCTTGAAGGAAAAGTCATTGCAGCCCCTACCGCTCCTGCTGCACCTGAAAAAAAGTAGCTCGATAGGCAAGCCCTATGACTATGAAATTATCGCCGCTCGCCCCTAAATTTTTCCCTTCTTTGCCAACTGTGGCTGGAGTTCGCTTTGCCACGGGTGAAGCAGGGGTGAAGTACCAAGGGCGGACGGATGTCATGGTCGCTGAGTTAGCTCAAGGAACCACAGTGGCAGGTGTCTTCACCAAGTCACTGTGCCCCTCAGCCCCCGTCGATTGGTGCCGGGAGGTTTTGCCCGAAGGCAAAGCACGGGTTCTGGTCGTAAATTCAGGCAATGCCAATGCTTTTACAGGGCGCGAAGGGGTTAACTCAGTTGAGCGGACCGCTAAAGCGGCCTCTAAGGTCTTTAAGTGCGCTGAGTCTGAGGTCTACTTGGCTTCTACGGGCGTGATTGGTGAGAAGTTGCCTGATGGCGTGATTACTGATGCTTTACCCGCTCTGAAAAAAGAACTCGATGGCAATAGCTGGCAATCTGCTGCAGAAGCCATCATGACCACGGATACTTTTCCCAAAGGGGCTTCCGTTAAAACCAAAATTGGCGATGCCGAAGTCAACATATGTGGCTTCGTAAAAGGCTCAGGCATGATTGCCCCTAATATGGGGACCATGCTGGCTTTCTTGTTCACCGATGCCAACCTGCCGGCTTCTGTGTTGCAAAAACTCCTCGCCAAAGCCAATGATAAAACCTTTAACTGCGTCACCGTGGACAGCGATACCTCGACCAGTGATACAGCCCTGCTTTTCGCTACAGGCCTGGCAGGGAATCACAAAGTTTCCAAAGCCAAAGACCCAAGGCTTAAAGGTTTCAAAAAAGCTCTCAAAACCCTGATGACCGATCTCGCTCAGCAATTAGCGAAAGACGGCGAGGGCGCAGAGAAATTCATCACGATCAATGTCACGGGTGCCGCAACTGAAAAGGCCGCTCGCACCATTGCTCTTTCAATCGGGAACTCACCTTTGGTCAAAACCGCCGTTGCTGGCGAAGATGCCAACTGGGGCCGAATTGTCATGGCTGTCGGTAAAGCTGGCGAAAAAGCCAACCGCGACAAAATCGCCATCAAAATAGGCGGCGTCGCTGTTTCAGAATTCGGCGAAGCCGTAGAAGGTTACGACGAAACCCCTGTGGCCGCTCACATGAAGGGCAGAGATATTTCTATTGAAGTTGATGTGGGAGTAGGGAAGAGCAAAGCTACCGTATGGACCTGTGACCTGACCCATCGGTACATCGATATCAATGCGGATTATCGGACTTAGGCTTCTATGTTTTTTGGGAACTGTTCATCCCTGGCTTTCCCATTGGACCAGTTGGCATTATTGGCCAATCAATTTTTGGTTCAACTGCGTTGTTACTCCCTATTTTCTTAAATGAACATTGGACATTTGAACTTTTTTTGTAGAACACAATTGATTCCTAACTTTCAAATTCGCAGTAAATTTTTCCAGATGGGTGATAATGAATATTTCCTCTTCTCCTAATACTGAAACGTCAGCTTTACGCCACCTTAAAACTGATTATTCAACGCTATAAATGACTATGGAATCTTTTTTAAGAGTCTCTTTTATTATCCTTGGGCTAGTATCAAGAGGGCTTTTATTGAGTCTGACTAATTTACAAAAGTAGTTAGCAATTTCTTTTGCCTCATCAATAAACGATTGGGGTGGGGGCTGATTGTCACGCATGCTGATATTGATACTATGCCTGCAAATGTACCCAAAAATGAAGTAAATCGTTTCATGATTTCTATGCTGTATATTTGTTTGTAACAAATGGTTTTTTTAAATTGCTTTGCCACCATTAAGGAGAGGTACTTTTTTAATTCGCTTAGGCATATTGAAGGGTATTTCATCAGCAGAACCACCATGTTGGACCCATAATTCTTTAAAGTTTTTTTCTTTTAAATCTGTTGGATCAATTCCATAAATCACTGCTATTAATCCTCCTTCATATGGCAAAGCACCTGTTCCCATTCCTCTCCCTTTAAAAGGACCTTTGGGTTGTCTCCCTATCGTGCGAATTTTTCCTTTAACCTCGGCTCCTTCTTCAAAGCACCTGAGTTCGACGTCGCTGGTACTCCCAAAACCTGACCAGTCATAATAACCCTGACACACTAGGTCACCTTGAATATCGCGGTAAGATAAGTATTTCGCCCCTAGTGGGGATAACCGGCCATCATAAACGGTAGTTCCCGCAAAAATAAATCCTTTCAAATTTGCAATATCAGACAAAGTAACTTTTTTAAGATTACCGTTAGTTAATTTGTTTCTGATCGCCAACATAAGAACTGGCGTTTTACTGCAGCGGCCTGATCTACAATACTCATTAGATTTAGCTAAGGCATATGTTTCATAAGATTTATAGGAAGTTAGAGCGAGACCCGTTTTAGGATCAATTTCAATTTTGCCAGAAGCACAACCAACTAAAGTAATAAACAATAAAGGGGTGACCCATAGTCTCATCTGTGATTTCTTCTCAATAATGTTGACACAAGTTCTTAATTTATAGGTAAATATATTACTATTTTAAGTACATAGAATGATTAATTTTTGTCCCTCTATCTTACGTGAAATTTCATCAGCGGTATATGCTTATGCCTAGGCGATGTTATTTGGGGTTAAGCCAATAATATTGATCACGATTGGTATTCAGCAATAAAAGTTGATATAATGATTTGATTTAGCAAGATATTTTGAAAGCTCTATCGTTAAATGGCAGATGAACTGATCATAACTATTGCGGTCGTCTTCCTTATTGCGGGGGCCATTAAGGGGACGGTGGGGATTGGGTTGCCGACGGCGTCGGTTTCTTTGCTCACACAGTTTTTTGATCCCCATACGGCTGTGGTTTTGGTGATCTTTCCCATGCTTTTGTCAAATGTTTGGCAGGTCTACAGGTCGGGGGAGGCTCTTCGAATTGCCAAGATGATGTGGCCCTTTGCTTTTATGTTGATTGTCTTTGTTTGGGTGTTCTCAGGGATAACTACGTCAATTCCCCACCATATTTTGATGATCTGCCTCGGCGGAGTTGTGATCACCTTCTCTCTGACTAGTCTGTTTCTTCATCCGCCCACCTTGCCGCCTCGGTTTGATCGTTTGGGGCAACTATTCTTTGGTACGCTATCTGGCATGATGGGAGGGCTTACGGCTATTTGGGCACCGCCTTTGGTTATTTACTTGGTTTCTCGGCGCATCAACAAAGATGATTTTGTCCGGATTACCGGGTTTATTGTAACTATGGGAAGTTTGCCTTTGTGCCTGGGTTATTGGCAAAATGGCTTAATGACCGGGACCTTGGCATTGACCTCCCTTGCCATGTTTATCCCTACCTTGATCGGCTTTAGCTTAGGCGAGCTTATCCGGCGTAGAGTGGATGCTCAGCGGTTTCAAAAGGTTGTTTTAGTCGTGTTCCTGCTGATGGGCCTGAACATTATCCGCAAAGCTTTTATGGCGTAATCTCTGTTCCGTCATGCCTGATCAAGCCGGGCATGACGGGAGAGATAATCAAGGGGACAGCACCAATCCTTGGCTTGGTTTTACTTTCCCCGCCAAGGTTTCCAAATAAGCGCTTTTGATCGCGTCGCCGCCTTGAGTGTGGCTAACAGAAATCCAATCGTTTAAGGGCTCTAGGAAGGCTTTCCAAGAAGCTCCGAACCTTTGCATAACCCCTTGAGGGCCCCAATCTTTATTGCGTTTTTTGATTTGGTCAGGCGCAAAGAAGAGAATGGGCTTAGGGCCGGGCATAGCTTTGCTCATGCCTTGTTGGTCCCAGTGAGAAGCTCCGATCATTGAGCTAAATTTAAGTTGATCACCAAAGCGTTCATGGATCGCACTGCGGACTTCTTTGCTTCCGGCAAAGTCGATGTAGACAGCGGGTGAGGTGTTATCCATTTCGGAAATATCATCATAGACGACCACTTCGTCATAAACGCCTAATCCCGTGACAAAACCTTTGTTCCCGGGAGAGGTGAGGCCAATCACCTTGCAACTATCAGAACGGTTGCGTTTGAGTAGGAAGGCTGTTCCTAGGGCTGTCTTGCTAGAGGCGCTGGAGAGGATAACGGAATTTCCGCCAAAAAAGTCGTTATCGGCGAAATAATCATCAATCAGGAACGAGGTCATGAATAAGGGCCGCAACAACATTTCATAATCTTCGTTGGCTTTTGAATAAACTGGATCAGCAGCACATCGTGAATATCCGTTATAAACGGCGTGTAACTTCAGACGATGTTCAGTTCCGTCCTGGAAACCATGGTCGGTTATTTTGATAGGTGTCATCACCAAATAACTGGACATGGGGAAATAACCATAAAGGCGCTCCCCTTCGGATATGCCATCGCAATTAGATGTGACGACATCGGCAAAGCCCCAAACAGGAACCCGGCCCCAGCCATCAGCCGCGGGGAAATAATCCCAGTAGGAGAACATGTCTCCGATAGCGGCATAGGTGACGTTATTTGCTGTTAAGGCGAAGCGATCAATTTTGACGATGATCTCTCCTGCTTGAGGGGTTAAATCGTCTAGTTCAGTTGCTGGCGCAATTTCACAGGTGCCAATATTGTCTTTGCGAACCTTAAAATCATAAGCTGTCATTTTTTATTCAACCTCATCACTGCGGGGCAGGGTAATGACCCGGCCGGTATCTTTTCGGGCATCAATGCCATAGCCTTCACGGATTTTGACATTACGGGTCATGACGTCAAGGGCAGTCATATCAAAGGGGTCAACGGCTTGGGCTTCAAAATACTTGTTCTTGAGGCTGTGGTACATCTCAAGCTCGTTGGGGCTTAGTTTTTCTTCTAGCTCTGCAACTTCGGTGAGCAGATTTTTTAGTTCATTATATTCGACGAGATTGACCATGATTCTAATTTTCCACCGTCACAGGGGTATCGTAGTAGTCGACCGTTGGTGTGGCTCCAAAGCGGGCTTCTATGCCCTTACGCCATTCTTCATTATAAACGGCTTCAGCAGCCTCTCGGCTATCCCAGAGGTAAACACCCCCACCAACCCCCGTTTTGTTATCTTGCCCCAAGAGATAATGCTTGCGGCGTAAACCGGGGAGATCTTGGTAGCGTGGGACGGAGGCTTCAAACAACTTTGCGGCTTCCTCATTGCTCATACCTTCGGGGAGGGAGAAATTTACAACGGTAATGATCATAGAAATCCTTTCGAAGGATAGGCGCTTAGCATAAATAAGATGCCCACGACAAAAGGCTAGAGCATTTCTTAAAATTACTCTAGCCTTTTATTAAAAGGATTATAACCTGTTTTTAGATGAGGAATTAAGTACCTAAACGCCCATATGCTGAATGTGGATATCCGGGTTGGCGTCCAAGTGTTCTGCTGTATTAGCGTAGACCACTTTACCTTTTGAGACGATGACGCATTTATCTGAGATAGACAGTAAAGACTTGATGTCTTTATCGACAATCAATGTGGCAATCCCTGTTTCTTTAATCATCTTGACCACGCCCCAGATTTCCTTGCGGATCAAAGGGGCAAGCCCTTCAGTTGCTTCATCAAGGATCAAGAGTTCAGGATTGGTCATCAAAGCACGACCAATGGAGAGCATTTGTTGTTCACCACCGGAAAGCTGGTCGCCCATATTGTCTAGGCGTTCACTAATCCGAGGAAAGATGCCGAGGACCCTTTCGAAGGTCCAATCCTCTTTACCATTGTGAGGGCGAGCTGACATTTGCAGGTTTTCCCGCACGGTCAGATTAGGGAAAATGCCTCGGCCTTCAGGGACAAGGGCAATGCCCATTTTAGAGACATTATGAGGCTCTGCCCCTGTCATGTCTTTGCCATTAATTTTAACCGTGCCGCTTTTAGGGGGGGTTAAGCCGAGGATAGACCGGATCGTCGTGGTTTTCCCCATGCCGTTACGACCAATTAGGCTAACGGTTTCCCCTTTGCCGATGGTTAGGTCCACTCCATGCAGGATGTGGCTGGCACCATAAAATGTATTGAGCCCATTGGCTTCGACGAGGGGTGTGTTGGTGTTATCTGACATCTTAGTGGTCCCCGTCTTCATCGCCGAGATAGGCTTCTTGAACGGCTTTTGAAGCACGTATTTGTTCAGGCGTTCCTGTTTCTAAGACTGCTCCGTTAACCATCACGGTCAAGGTATCAGCCACAGCAAAAACCGCATCCATATCGTGTTCGATGAGAATGATTGTATGGTCTTCTGAGAGCTTTTTGATCAACTTGGTGACCTCAGTAGCTTCTTCTGTGCCCATACCTGCTAGAGGTTCATCAAGTAGCAAGAGGTCAGGTTCTGTTGCCAGCATCATGGCTATTTCAAGTTGCCTTTGCTCACCATAGCTCATGGCTGAGGCGACTGTGTTTGCTTGCGAAGTTAACCCAGCCATTTCCAAGCCTTTTTCTGCCCTTACATGAACTTCTTTCAAGCGAGAAGCCGCTTTGAAAAACTTCATTGAGGAGCCTTGGCGTGATTGTCCTGCCAACCAGCAATTTTCCTTACATGTGAACTCAGGGAAAATGTTGGTTTTCTGATAGCTCCGCCCAATCCCTAAAAGAGAAATTTGATCAGGGGGGAGGTCTGTGATCTCTTGGTCTTTATAATGGATAGTCCCGCCAGTTGGCAGAAGGTCACCAGATAAAAGATTGATCAGTGTGGTTTTACCAGCTCCATTTGGGCCAATGATGACATGCACTTCGCTTTGCTTGAAATCAATTGTGGCATGGTCAACAGCGCTTAAAGCACCAAATTGTTTGTAGAGCCCAACAGTTTTGAGGATTATGTCACTCATTTTGCATCCTCTTTCTTACCGAGCGCCTGAGAAATTTTTGCAAGCAAGCTAACTGCACCATTTGGTACCAAAAGAACCACAAGGATAATGAAGATACCTTGAAATAGGTGCCAATGATCAGCCATGCCAGACATGAAATCCGGCATAAGCTCGACCATGCCTGTATACTTATCTTGCAAGAGTGTGAGGATAAAAGCACCAAAGACGGCACCGTAAAGGGTGCCCATGCCGCCAAGAATAACCAACATGATGACGATACCACTATGATGCCAATGGAGATTTCCAGGGCTGACAATGCCCGAGGAGGCGGCTTCTAAGAACCCGGCAAAACCTGCCATCGTTCCGGCAATGATAAAGACAACCAGTTTATAGTTTTGAGTATTGTAACCCAAAGCTTTGGTGCGATGTTCGTTGGCTTTGATACCTTTAATCACTTGCCCGAAAGGTGCATTCAAGATGGTGCGTAATAGGAAGTAACTGGCAAGCAATCCTGCGAAAACCAAGTAATAAAGAGAGGTGGTGTTTTCCAGATCAAGGAATTGGAAATCCCCCCAGCCAACGAGAGGTTTGTTACTGATAAACATGCCGTCAGAGCCGCCAAGATCATTATTTTCATTGAAGTAATAGAAGAACATTTGGGCAAATGCCAATGTGATCATAATGAAATAAATGCCGGAAGTTCTGACAGAGAACCAGCCAATCACTGCAGCAGCAATAGCACAACCAGCCAAAACGACAGGCAGAGATATCCATATAGCTGTGGGTTCAGTTTCTGGCGTGACGATAGCGAGCAGATAACCAGCTAGGCCAAAGAAGGCAGCATGTCCAAAACTTACCAAACCTGTGTAGCCAATCAGGAGATCCAAACTCATGGCAAAGATACCGAGGACCATCATGTGGATGAAGAGTTCTGTGTAGTAGGTTTCTAGATATAAGGGGCCTGCAGCTAGAATTGCAACGAAACCAATCAAAATGAAGCGCATAATTTTTTCTTGTGTCATGTCCATGGTTCCTTATGTCTGCCCAAACAGCCCTTGGGGCCGCCAGAGAAGGACGATGGCCATGACCGCATAAACAACGACCGAGGCGAATTCAGGGAGGAGGACTGTACCGAATGTATCAGCAAGCCCGATGATCATGGCGCCAACAAAGGCCCCTTTAACAGAACCAATCCCGCCGACAACAACAACGACAAAGGAAACAATAAGAATTTCGCTGCCCATGCCCGGGAAAACCGAGCTAATAGGAGAGCCGATCATGCCGGAGAAGGCGGCCAGGGTAACCCCAAGGCTAAAAACGATGGCAAAGATTTTACTGATATCAATACCCAAAGCTTGGCTCATCTCGCGATTAGAAGCCCCTGCCCGGATCATCATGCCTAGTTTTGTCTTGTTGATTAGGACATAAAGCCCTGCAGCTAAGATCATACAGACAACAGAGATAAACAGGCGGTAGATGGGATATTCTTGGTTCTCAGTCATCTGGATGCCACCGGCAAGGATTTCCGGAACAGGTACACTGTAGAAATCGGTACCCCAAAGAATTTTTTGCAAATCATCAATAATTAAAATCAGTCCATAGGTCAGCAAGACCTGATGGAGGTGGTCTCGATCATAGAGATACGAGATTGCCAACCGTTCAATCAGATAGCCAAGGACAGCCATAATCAAGATGCCCCCTAAGATGGCAAGGAACAGGTTGCCCGTATAGCCTATCAGCCAATAGGTCAGATATGCTCCCAGCATATAAAACGCGCCGTGGGCAAGGTTAATAATACCCATAATGCCAAAGACGAGGGTCAAACCGCTAGCAACCAGAAACAGTAAGAAACCGTACTGGAAACCGTTGAGGACTTGAATAAGAAAAGTAGAAAAATCCATGTATAAAACGCCATATGCGTTGGAATTTAGGTAAAAAAGACCCCGGCACCCGCAAAAGTACCGGGGTCATAAACGTGGGTATTTTTAAGCGAGCTTACAACCTTTTGCAGGGTCTTCCAGAGCTTCAGCAGCAATGCCGAGAAGTTTCTGTTTTCCACCCTGAACCTGACGCAGATAGATGTTCTGGATCGGGTTATGAGCTTTAGACATTTTCCATTGACCACGTGGGCTATCAAGGAAGACGGCATTTTCCATCGCTGTGATCACATCACCTGTTGCGCCCATGTCGCCTTGAACCGCGGCAGCAGCTTGGAGCATGAGGCTTGCGGTATCAAAGCCTTGAACGGAGAATACGTTCGGGCCTTTGCCATAAGCTTTGGTGTAGTCAGTACGGAATTTTTGGTTTGCTGCGTTATCAAGGTCTGCAGAGTAATGCAGGGTGGTCTTGATACCTTCAGCCGCTGCACCTTGAGCCGCAGATACGCCTTCGGTCAAGAAGCCTGGTCCGTACAGTGGAATATTTTCTTTCAAACCTGCTGCTGCGTAATCTTTGACGAATTTAACAGCACCGCCGCCTGAGAAGAAGGCGAAGACGGCATCGGGTTTAAGAGCCGCGATGTCAGAAAGGAAAGCTTGGAATTCCACTTTAGGGAAAGGAACCTGAATGTCTTTAATGACTTTACCGCCATTAGCTTCAAAGCTCTCTGTACCCGCAGCCATCATTTGGATGCCAGCACCATATTTCCAGGAAATGGTAATTGCTGTTTTGTGACCTTCGTCAGCCATCAATTTACCACCTGGGAAAGCAGGCTGCCAGTTGCTGAATGAGCAACGGAAAATATTTGGAGCACAAAGAGGACCAGTCACAGCGTTAGAGCCAGCATTAGGAACGATCATGATCGGGGTTTTACGTTTGCCGACAATTTTCGCCATGGCTGCTGCGATGCCTGAGTGAACAGGGCCAACCAGGAAGTCGACTTTTTCTTTATCGATCAGCTTCTTGGTGTTTGGTGCTGCTTTAGGTACAGACATTTCAGAGTCAACGCCGATATATTTAATCGGACGACCACCGAGCATGCCGCCGGCTTGCTCTAAACGCATTTTCATTGCGTTGGTGATAGAGTTGCCGAGCATGGCGTATGTGCCGGAGTAAGGCAGGAGGATACCTACTTTAACTGGGGCTTTGCCAGCGATAGCAAATTTGGTTGGGACAAAGCTGGAGGCCGCGGCCACACCAGCCGTTGCTGCTACACCACCAAGAAACTGGCGGCGAGAGTTATCTGATACTTTTTTAGTCATATGATGCTCCCTGATTTTAATCAATAAAGTTAATTTTTTCTTCGTTTTGATATCCCCAGCTTATTGTATTCAACTGGTTTTTATCTTTATGGAAAAAAGCTTAGGTCAATTTTTTGCTTCTCGCCACATAAACTTCAATCCATTAGCTTCTTAATTTGAAACGTTGGATTTTACCTGTTGCGGTTTTGGGTAATTCTTGTTCAAAATTAAACCACCTTGGGTACTTATAACGAGCCAACCCATCTTTGCAGTGGGTGAGGAGCTCGTTCTTAAGTTCGTCGGAAGGTTCTTCACCTTCATTGAGAACGATAAAAGCTTCTGGTTTGATCAAGTCTTGATCATCGGCACGTCCAACGATGGCGGCCTCTAACACTTTAGGGTGTTCGATGAGTTTGGCTTCGATCTCAAAGGGTGAGCACCAAATGCCACCCACTTTGAGCATGTCGTCATCACGACCACAATAAACGAAGTAACCTTCTTCATCCAAAATATAGGTATCTCCCGTGCTGAGCCAACCATCAACCATAGTTGTGGCGGTTTTCTCGGGGTTGTTCCAGTAATATTTAGCGGTTGAACCACCTTTGATAAACAGACGACCAGATTCTCCAACGGGAACTTCCTTGTCATTTTCATCAATGATCTTGGCTTCGTAGCCTGGAACCATCAATCCACTTGTGCCTGCTTTAACTTTGCCGTCACGGTTGGAGATGAAAATATGCAGGGCTTCTGTTGAGCCAATACCGTCCAGAATAGTTAAGCCGGTTTTTATTTTCCAACGATTAAACACATCAGCAGGAAGAGCTTCACCAGCAGAAACACACCAACGGACAGAAGAGAAATCAACTGTCCTGCTCTCTAGAGCTTGAAGTTGTGCCGCATAAAGGGTCGGTACGCCGAAATAAAGAGTTGGTTTGAATTTCTCAATGGTATCAAAAGTATTGTCTGGCATCGGACGACCAGGGAACAAGACTGCCGTAGCGCCAACCCAAAGCGGGAAGGTCATGCCATTGCCCAAGCCATAAGCAAAGAACAACTTAGCGGCAGAGAAGCAAACATCATCTTCAGTCACGCCAAGGGTATCAACGCCGTAATGTTGGCTGGTAACAACCATGTCTTGGTGGCTGTGAACGGTACCTTTAGGGGTGCCAGTTGAGCCTGAAGAGTAAAGCCAAAAGCAATCATCTTTTGCGGTTGCGTCAGCAGGGGGTAACTGATCAGAGCCCGCTTCAATCAATGAATTGAAAGTCGTATCGCCACTATCAGTGCAATAAGCATGTGCTGGTTTGGTTTTAACATTCGCGAGGGCGGGTTCTACTTCTTCTGCAAATTCTGAGGAGTAAATCACAGCGCCACAGGCTGAATCATCAATCATGAAGGTATAATCTTTGGCGCGCAACAGGGTATTGAGTGCGACCGGGACGAAGCCGGCTTTAATGGCACCAAAGAAAACATAATAAAATTCTGGGGCATCCTTGATCATCATCAGGACGCGATCACCTTTGTTCAGTCCCAAGTTAACCAGAGCATTGCCAGCTTTATTCACCATGGTTGCCAAGGTGCCGAAGGTCACTTCTTCACCCGTGGTGTTACGGATCACGGTTTTATCTGCGCGCCCTTCATCCAAATGGCGATCAATAAAAGACACCGCAACATTGAAGTTGGGGGCAAAAGTCAAACCCGTTGGGCTTTGTGAAGTATCGACTGATACGGAATGATCCCGCATGCTATTCTCTCCCAGAATTCAGAACCAACCTAATAAATCTTTTTATTTTTATTTAGGCAGCTTATCACGAGCTTGTTTTCTTGACGACTCCTTCAGAATTGAAAATCTCAAGGGTCTATGAAACTTCTCCCGTATACTCTCGGATGGTTAAACGTAAACCGGTACCGAAATATGTGTTTATTGGTATAGGGGATTATTTTACCCCCTGTCAAGCATGAAAAATCGCAGAAATCCGCGGTATTGTTGGGGTTCCGAACAACTTTATGGCTTTGACTAGTGGTATAACTTTTTGGAATATACGGCTCCATCCTATGGAAAAGGCGGCATACAGGACGCCACCTTTGGGGTGGTGCTTACTAGAGGTTGCGCTTAAAATTGTCCTGCCCGGTAGTCTTTGAATGCCTGAGAAATCTCTTCTCGGGTGTTCATGACGAATGGCCCGTGTCGAGCGACTGGTTCGTTAATCGGAGTCCCGGCGACAAGTATAAAACGCCCGCCCTTTTTGCCGCCAACCACACGGATATTTTCACCCTCAGTAAGAACCGCCAGAGTGCTTGTTGTCACCTTCTTAGGGGAGGCCTCACCCACGGCAATATCACCTTCAAAAACATAAAGAAAAGCAGATTGTTCTTTTTCAATTATGTGGGTGAATTCAGTACCAGCCGGAAGGTTTACATCGAAATAAGTCGGGGCCGTCGCAATACCTTCAACCGCTCCTGATGTGCCAGCATAGTTTCCGGCAATAACACGTATTTTAGTACCATTCTCACTAACCACTTCAGGAATTTCATCAGGGGAAAAATTCTGATACCGAGGCTCCCCCATCTTTTTTGAGGCCGGAAGATTAACCCAAAGCTGAAACCCTCTCATCAGGCCTTCTTTTTGTTCTGGCATTTCGGAGTGAACAATACCACGTCCGGCGGTCATCCATTGAACTCCACCAGGAAGCAACGACCCACCATTTCCTGCATTGTCTTCATGGCGCATAATGCCATCAAGCATATATGTGACCGTTTCAAATCCGCGGTGAGGGTGATCTGGAAAGCCGCCAATATAATCAACGCCATCTTCTGAACCGAATTCATCAAGTAGTAAAAAGGGATCAAGATAATCCAGCTGGGCCGTGCCAAGGCTCCTTTTCAGCACCACACCAGCCCCATCGCTGGTCTCTAGCCCACTAATAAGTTGTTGCACTTCACGAGTCGTCATGACCGTTACTCCTTAAAATTTTTCTGTTGAGGAAAAGGTAGGAGGAGAAGGAGGCGGAAACAATCGGTTAAAATCGAAAAGATTGTTTCGTAGTTCTATCTAATCGGTTTCTTGTGATTTCTTACTCGCTTTTGCATTCGTTGTGATTCATTCAGGTTTTGGGGGCAATCCTTTGACCCATCTAAAGGCACGGTATAATTCACTTACTCCGTCACGCTCAAACCACTTTCCATGGGATAGAATGATCCGTTCAGGATGCCAGGCGATCATTTGTTCTACAGCGGGCAAAATTTCTTTATGCCGTCCCCAATATGTAAGTTGGAGGTCACGTGGGGTGCAACCATCTGGGGCTGAGTTCTTGCCAATCCGGGTGAGAAAACGCATGAACCAAGAGTGAATTTTATGAGGTTCAAAATTTTCGATCAGATCGGTTAGAATAAGTGTTTGCGATGCCTGGTGGAAAAAGACGACTTCATCAAGATATCTTCCTCCCCGAACAATGATTTGATCTATTTCATCTTCCCAAGCCTTATCAGGCTGCTCGCCTAAATCTTGATTGAATTCCCAACCTTGTTTTTTTGCCAGAGGCTGAACACCAGGAGAGGCAAACTTCAGCGCCTCTGGGAAATGGTTTCCCCATTCCCCTATCCACCAGTAGTGAATTTTATTTGGTGAAATCAAATACCGTACCTTCCCTAAAGCAATGATTTCAGCTTTCAGGCTTGAGGTTAGGCGAGTCGGAGAATGAATAAAAAGCTCACCTGAGGCCAACCGAATAATAGTCATTCGAGTGGTAAATGGAACAGCCTTAAATGAAATAATTGGCCCATCAACCACCCAAATATTATTGGTGATAGGTTTAAGTGTATTAAGAGGCTCGTAGGTTTCGAGTTTAAAAACCAATTTTTAAATTCTCTTTCAATTTCACGGAACTTTTGTACTCCTCCAATAGCTATATTATTTTGCTTTTTTCCTAGCGATAAAGTTTGTTGCTGTCATATCCATCACCACGACATTGCTTTGGTTTATTACTTCAATCAGTGAAATAACAATTCCACGATCTGGTTTTGAGGATGATGTGCGGGCATCAGTAATAGTTACACGCACGGTCAAGACATCATTGGGGCGCACGGGGGCTAGCCATCTCAATTCTTTAACGCCTGGAGAACCGAGGCTTGATTTTTCAGATAGGTACTTGGTGGCAAGTAGACTCATCATCATGCTGCCTGTATGCCATCCGCTCGCAATGATGCCGCCGTACATGCTTTCTTGCGCTTTTGTAGGGTCGACATGAAAGAGTTGGTTGTCAAATTGACGTGCGAAATCAATGATTTCACTTTCACTTACTGAGACGGTTCCCAAGTCGTGTACCGCTCCCACAACATAGTCCTCAAAGTAGCGAACGTTATCTTCTAACATTGTTATAACTTCCTAATAAGTTTCCACATGATAACGTCCACTTTCTTTCATCTCTGCTTCAAGCGACGGCCAATCGAGGCCACGGGCAGCGCAGACTCCGGCGAAAGATTCTTCCACACCTTTTTCCATGCCTTTTAGTCCGCAAATATAAACGTAGGTATTGTTGCTTTTGAGTAACTCAGCCAGCTTTTCACCCTCTTTGTGCATACGGTCCTGCACATATTCTTTCGGCTGATCCGCCATCCGCGAAAACGACAGGTTAACGTCTATGAACTCTTTCGGCAGTTTTTTTAACGGCCCGAAATAAGGTTGATCGCCTGGTGTTCTAGCACCAAGGAATAGCATGAGTTTGCCGGGGGCGTCGGGATGGACTCGTTGGCGGCGCATGGTCATGGCACGCATGGGAGCCGCGCCCGTACCAGTAGCAACCATTATAATGTTGGCTTCCGGATGGTCGGGCATCAGGAAAGTTTGTCCAAAGGGGCCTGTGACAAGCACTTCGTCACCCTTCTTGAGATCACACATATAGTTTGAGCCCACACCTTTGATATCGCCATCGACCACACGCTTGATGGTCAGGGCCAGATTGTTGCGGTTGGGGCGTTCTCCATCGCGAGGACTAGCAATGGAATAAAGCCGGATGTGGTGTGGTTTACCTTTTTCATCTTCGCCGGGAGGTAGAATACCAATGCTTTGCCCCTCAAGGACAGGGAATGAGGTTGCTCCAAAATCAAGGACAATGTGGCGGATATCTGTGTCTGAATCCTTATCGGTAATGCGGTAGTTACCTGCGACGACTGCTTTAGCTGGTTTGTTGCGGCTATAGAGATGCAGTTTTGGTTTTGGAGCAGTTTTGGGCGGGATGATTTTTGCCCGGTCCTTACCTTCGGCCACATCGAACATGGCGACAATCTCGCGGTCCACATCCTCTTCCTCAACAGCGTCGCCTTCCTGATCGTCGGGCAGATCATCCCAGGTTAGTTGTTCTTCCACCGACCAGGGTTTGGCAACCGCCCTCCAGCTATCAATAGCACCTGTAGGGCAGGGAGAAATGCAGTGCATACAGCTTTCGCATTTATCAAAGTCGACCACGTAGTTGAGGTCGTTATGGGTAATTGCATCTATAGGACAAGCTTCCTCGCAGGTATTACAGCGAATGCAAATAGCGGGGTCGATCAGGTGTTGTCTTTGGAGCTCCATAACGTGCCTCTTTTATTAATATTGGTTGAAACCAATCTACGTTCAAACGTCACGCAGGCTCATGCCAAATAATCGGCGGTCCCGCGGTCGTGGACCTTGAGTAAAGCATGAGAATATTTAATCACAAATTGTTATTCGTTGCTGCGATAGAAAAGGGGCAAAGCTTCTCAGCCTCGCCCCTCCCTTAATCTCGCCCCTCCCTTAATATAGTGAACTCGAATTGGTTTTCTAGTTAAAGCGAACGTATTCGAATTCAGGCGCTTGGTTGTTGATACCCCGGTCAGGAGCCGCAATCCAGTTCGCCATTTTACCTGGTTCGGTAACAGGAGCCATCAGGGACAGAACATATTCACGGTCTTCATTAGAAGGCAGCCATTCGTCTTGACGAGCTTCCCATTCAGCTTGGCTGATGATCTTGCCATCAGGTGTCGCATTGATGGAAGAGAATGAACCAATACCACGGTGGAAGGCCCGGTGTGGGATGGTCAATTCAAAATCAATGCCCAGTTTCTGGATGATTTTGTTCCAACGGTTCACGCCCAACTGACAGTCAGCGATGTAATCATCACGCAGACGCTCGTTGATGGCGGTCAGGGCTGGAGCTTCAGTGGTGCCAATGACGTCGCCTTTGATTTCAGAGACGATATAGGAGTCATCATGGAGGCTGTGGTTGTCATCGATTTTGGTTTCTTGATAACGACCTTTAAGGCCCATGTTGTAGAAGTTGGCTGCGTTGGTAGAGAGCTCTTGACCGAAGAGATCAACAGAAACACTGAAGTGGAAGTTTAAGTATTTTTGCAGCAGTTCAAGTTCAATACCGCCGTAAGCACGAACGTCATCGGTTTTGTTGTCGCGCATGATTTCGCAAGCACGCTTGATGACTCGACCAACGCCGCTTTCACCAACAAACATGTGGTGAGCCTCTTCGGTCAACATGAAACGACAGCTACGAGCTAGCGGATCAAAACCGGATTCAGCCAAGGAAGCCAACTGGTATTTACCATCACGATCGGTGAAGAATGTGAACATAAAGAAGGAGAGCCAATCAGGGGTCTCTTCGTTAAAGGCTTGCAAGATCCGTGGTTTGTCTGGGTCACCTGAGTGACGCTCAAGCATCTCATCAGCTTCTTCACGACCATCACGACCAAAGTGAGCATGAAGCAGGTAAACCATCGCCCAAAGGTGACGGCCTTCTTCAACGTTCACTTGGAACAGGTTGCGAAGGTCATAAAGTGATGGGCAGGTTTTACCAAGAGCGCGCTGTTGTTCAACAGAAGCTGGCTCAGTGTCACCTTGGGTCACGATGAGGCGGCGAAGTTCACCACGGTATTCACCTGGAACCTCTTGCCAGGCGGCTTCACCTTTGTGCTGACCGAAGTTAATTTGGCGTTCACCTTCAACTGGTGTCAGGAAGATACCCCAACGGTAGTCAGGCATTTTGACATGCTCAAAGTGAGCCCAGCCTTTAGGGTCAACGCTGACAGCGGTACGAAGGTATACGTCGTAATCTGTAGATCCGTTTGGACCAAGATCATCCCACCATTTCAGGTAGTTTGGTTGCCAATTTTCAAGGGCACGTTGTAAACGACGGTCGTCGTTAAGGTTAACGTTATTGGGAATTTTTTGACTATAATCGATGCTCATAATACTAAATCCTTAAATAGTAATTTATCTGTTCATTCCTCCCTTTCTAGGGGAGGTTTGGAGGGGTATTCCCCAGGCTTGAAATGGAAAATTCGAATTCTACCATCTGTACCCCCTCCGGCTCCCCCTACAGGGGGAGTGGATGTTTTGTTTAAACTCGCTTGAGGTCGTATGTTGCTTGCTTACCTGTACCGAAGAGCTTGAGGGCCCCATCAGCACCAACAGCATTAGGCCGTTGGAAAATCCAGTTTTGCCAAGCAGAAAGACGACCAAATATTTTGGTTTCCATGGTTTCAGGCCCCGCCCAACGAAGGCTTGCTTCCATGCCCGTGCAGGCATCTGGAGAGAAGCTGGCGCGCTCTTCAATAGCGATCCGTACTTCATCGTCCCAGTCCAGATCATCGGGAATGAAAGTCACAAGGCCAAATTCATCGGCTCCAGCTGCGTCAATGTCATTGCCTTTTTCATCAGCGATTTCTTCGACTTTTTCTGGCGTGTCGAGGAAACGAGTTTGCAGACGAGTAAGGCCGTTGCACATTTCCAATGGACCAAAATTCATACCTGTTGGGCGCACAGTTGGAGCAGGACGGTTGTCACCTTCATAGGTGCCATCCAACATGAAACTACGATCTGCAACCAGGAGAAATTCAAGGAAGGTTCCTGTAAAGCAACTACCAGGATCAACAACCGTGATTAGGCTGCGTGAGGTTACATCAATACGTTTGAAGACACGTTTGATGAACAATGTGGTTTCACGAACAAGCCAGTGGCTGGCGTTATCAAGTAACGATTGATCAGCAGACTCTACTTTGTCAGCATCGCCACTGGTTTTAAATACCCAAGTGCCGATCTCGATTTCATTGGCACGCAAGTGCAAGATGGCGTCGTCCATGTCGCGAGCAAATGCTAAAGGCCAGTATTTAACGCCTTGAGCTTCAATGGTTGCAATATCAGAAGGAACATTTTCCGTTGGTGCGTGGGCTGTGATTTCAGCAGTGCGGTTGGTGCGGTCTATTTTGATGGAAACCGTGTCGTAGGAAACTTCATCACCTTTGATGGTGCGGCTTACTTCGGTAAACTCAACGCCTTTGGCATCACTTGGGCGGTCAGATTTAGCAGCCCATTCATCGGCACGTTCTTTAGCGACATCCATAAGCTTGGAAAGAGGGACGATCTCATCAACCAGTTTCCAAGAAACAGCCCGTTTGCCTTTGATGCCTTCATTGATGGTGCAGAAGAAATCAGCGTGATCACGACGCACATAACGTTTGTCGACAACGCGTGTGAGGCCACCCGTGCCAGGAAGCACTGCCAGAAGGGGAACTTCTGGAAGAGAAACGGCGCTGGTGCCATCATCGACCAAAATAATATGGTCAGTGGCTAGAGCCAACTCGTAACCACCGCCAGCTGCAGTGCCGTTAACAGCAGAGAAATACTTTTGACCAGAATTTTCGGAGGCGTCTTCAATAGAGTTCCGAGTTTCATTAGTGAACTTACAGAAGTTCACTTTGTGATGATGGGTAGATTGACCTAACATGCTGATATTCGCCCCAGAGCAGAATACTTTTTCTTTTGCAGAAGTGACAATCACTGATTTAACTTCTGGGTGCTCAAAACGAAGCCGTTGGATGGCATCATAAAGTTCAATATCAACGCCGAGATCATAAGAGTTGAGTTTCAACTCGTAACCTGGGACCAGACCACCATCTTCGGCAATATCCATCGTCAATGTTGCGGTAGATCCATCGTAGTCTACTGACCAGTGACGATACTTGTTTGGATTCGTTCTAAAATCAATCATGAGCCAAAAACCTCTTATCCGGGCAATGCCGTTAAGCCTCTCTATATAGTCAAAAGTGGGAACCTGTTTCGCGGAATTCAATGCTGCAAAATCAGGTTAGCTGCAAATCGGTACCAAAATACCTATTTACATATTGGCTTCGGCCTTACAAACTGTCAAGAAGATTCGGAAATTATTCTGGTGGGAGAAAAAAATGTCTAATAAAACGAATGGGGAAGAGTATTTATTCGAATTAGACGAACTAGTAATTAGGCGTGCTTCAGCAGGTGATATGAGTGCTGTCGTTGACATTGATCAGTTAAATACGGGCATAACCAAGCCAGAATATTGGAAAGATACCTTTGTTCGCTTTGGTAGTCGTTCTGATCGATTCTTTCTAGTCGCTGAAGATTCTGGTGAAGTAATTGCCTTCATCATTGGCGAAATGCGGGCATGGGAATTTGGCTCTCCTCCTTGTGGGTGGATTTTTGCCATGGGCGTAAATCCCAATGCGCGTTTAAAAAAGGTCGGTAGTCATATGTTTAATGTGATGTGTGAGTGCTTGAACAAAGCAGGAGCCGATAAAGTAAGAACAATGTTGGCCAGGGATGACAATCTCAACATGGCCTTCTTTAGAAGTCAGGGCATGATGGGTGGTCCGTTTATTGAACTCGAAATGCCGTTGGATTAATGGCATGATTGGGCAAGGGGTATTATGAAACTTCAAAAAGCGACTCGTTGTGCATTATTTGCCGTACTTGAATTGGCAAATAATCCAGAAACGCAGCTTTCGGCAACAGATATTGCGGATAAGTACAATATTTCAGCCAACCATCTGGCAAAAGTCTTAAGAGATTTAGGGCGAGCTGGATTGGTCGAATCCGTTCGTGGTGCTGGTGGGGGCTATCGATTCTGCGGTAATTCAAAACGCACCACTCTTTATGATCTTGTTCTTCTCTTTGAAGATGTAGGTGAAGCTCAACAAGGTGACGGAGATGACGGTGAGCATACCGAAGTCGGCGCAGCTTTGGGACGGATCCTTAATGAGATAGATGAAATTGCTATTGCTACATTAAGGTCGATTACCATAGCGACCCTTCTTAAGACTATGCATTGGCATGCAGAAAGGGAAAGCCGTGGGGTTGCCTAAATTATCTAAGGACGCACTTATCGAAAAGCTCAAATCTATTAAGCTTTTCTCTCTTGATGTTGATGGTACCCTGACCGATGGCGGTCTTTATTATATGGAAGACGGAACTGAATACCGTCGTTTTAATGTCCGTGATGGCATGGGGATTAAGCTTTCTCAGAAAGCTGGAATGGAATTCGCCATTGTTACAGCCAGTTTCACCCCGTCAATTACCCATCGAGCCGAACGGTTAGGCATTGAACACCTCCACCTCAAAGTTGAGGACAAAGTAATCTCTATTGGAGAAATATGTGCCGAAAAGGGTTGGTCTATGGATCATGTTGCTCATATTGGTGATGATGTGAATGATCTCGGTATCCTTGAAGTTGTCGGTCTGCCCCTTTGTCCTGCTGATGCTATTGACTCTGTAAAAGAAAAATCGGCATATATCTGTGAAAATAAAGGTGGCATGGGCGCAGTACGTGAAATCTGCGACCTGATTTTAATTTCACGGGGGCAATAAATTGAAGTGGTTTTGGCCAACGATTAAAGATGAAGATTCTGCTCTGTCAGCTTTGATGATGGGGGTGGCCGTATCAGGTTTGATATGGATCGCCTTCGCTATTTATGCTGCTGTCAACATTACACCGCTATGCAACCCTGTCTGGGGGGAGAGTTGTACTTCTTCAGTAGTTATCGCCAATGTTTATCTCATCATCTTAGGCGGCCTGATCTTTATGATGAGGCGTCGTTCATTTTCTTTTAGTGTAAGCCTTTTTGTTTTTATTGGCCTACCGATGGCTTTGAATGGGATGGTACCGACCCTATATATACCTGCAGTAATAATAACCGGAGTTTTACTTTTTCAAGGTATACGTGGTTGTTATTGGTTCCACCAGCAATCGCTTAAGGAACGAGATTAATAATCCTTCTTGAAGGAAAAAAAATGAATTTAGGGCTGGATAATGCTCTCTCAGGATGGGGAGGATGGATTAAACGTCGGTTAGCCCAAGCTGGTTATGGCGAAGGGGAGGGCAAAAGCGATGAGCGCCTGATAACTCCTGGAAAAGTCCGTATTCTTTCCATTGATGGCGGTGGAATACGTGGTGTTATCCCTGCAATTTTTCTTCGGGAAATTGAAAAACGCCTTCAACAAGAAGCTGGAACAACTGAAATTCGTCTGGCAGATCGGTTTGATTTGATTGCCGGTACTTCTGCTGGTGGAATTCTTGCTCTAGTCATGACCGTTCCCGGACCAGATGGCCGTCCTTTACACAGTTCTCAAGATTTAATCGACCTATGGGCCGAACGAGGTGATGAGGTGTTTGGGGTAAATATCTTTACCGAACTCATGTCCATGGGGACACGTAAATATTCATCAGAAGGTATGCACAAACTCCTGACCGATTATATGCGGGAAACCAAGTTAAGTGATGCGTTAAGGGAAGTTTTGATCACAAGTTTTTGCCTCGACACAGGGCAATCGCAATTTTTTAAACGCCGCCGGGCACGCATTGAACCCCACGAGGATTTTTTAATGCGTGACGTGGCTCTTGCCACCGCTTCGGCTCCTATCTATTTCGCCCCGGCTGTTTTTAAGGATTTAGGGGGCGGGGAAGAGCATGGTTATATTGATGGTGGTGTTATTGCCAACAACCCGGCCATATGTGCGGTTACCGAAGCGCGGAGACGTTTCCCCCAAGCCAACGATGTAGTGGTTGTTTCCTTGGGGACAGGCTACTGCTATGACCCAATTGACCACAAAAAAGCAGCTAATTGGGGGAGTATACAATGGGCACGCCCCTTGGTGGATGTGTTAATTGATGGCCCCCGGGCCGCTGTTGATCACCAATTGCGAGAGTTGTTGGTTTCAGCGCCTGAAGAAGGGGCTCGTTATTTCCGTTTCCAGACACAATTAGCTTCTGATGAAACGGCAACTGATAACGCTCTGCCTGAAAACATAGACAAGCTTTGTGCCAGGGCTACAGGATATTTAGAAAAGCCAGAAACCAAGGCCATGTTAGACCAACTTATCCCTTTAATATGCTAAACTGTACCTTGGTCTAATCTTGATGAAGATCAATGGTTGTTAATAAAAGCGTGGTTATGTTCCCAAAAGATTATCTAAATTGAAGAGTTCAAAACTATGCCAAACAACATGCTGGGCCACAATTCTGAAGGCGTTAATATCAAGGTTGAAGTTCGCCTGTTTAATAGTGTGGGTCACTATAACCGGGAGAAAAGCGGCTGGCCCGTTGTGAGCCTCCCTGCTGGTGGCAGTATTGGCGATGTCGCGCGCGAACTCGGCGTTCCCAAAGAAAAAATCTTCGTTGCTCTCGTTAATGGCAAAGACGTCACCCCCGGCCTTGTCGGTGCAGAAGTACGTGAGGGCTATGAGCTAGAAGACGGCGACGTCATCGCCTTTTCCGGCCCCGTCCCCTACAGTTACGGTTACGGTGCGCCCGTGGTTTAAGGCCATGTAATTATTCAGGAATCCCCAGGCCGGGCCAAATTACTCGATCTTCCTTAATCTCCTTCATAAACCAATCATGGTACCCCCGAGCTAAGACCCACTCAATTCGGTCGCCGCGCCAGAAGATGCGGTCAGTTTCTAGGTTGGCGGTGTCGATATTTGTCAGGAAGGCTTTGGTGCGTTCAAGGTCGGCTTGAAAAACGGGGTGGGTCCGAAGGCGTTTTATCCATTTCCCTATTGCCCCATGGCGGTCGCGGGAAAAAGGGATGCCGAGGGAGTGGGCCGCAGTTAAATGGGGGAAGAGGGCAAGTTCAGCGGTTGTGATTGTGCCATATAAATAATCTTTATCTGCGAGGTCCCGCTCTAGGGCATCGTACAAGCGTTCCATATCAGCTTGAGCGGCTTTCAAAAGACCTTCAGGTTGCTTGTCCTTTCGATTGGCCCAGGACCAATAAGAGATATCGACTAAAATTGCGTCGATCACCGTATCAGAACATCTCTCCCAAGCTCGTGCTTTGACCCGAAGGGCAGGGTCGCTAGGCATCAATGGGTCTTCTGGATATCGGTGATCCAGGTAGGCAAGAATGTCGGCAGAGTTAACAACGCGAAGCTCTCCATCTTCAAGAACCGGGACCTCAATACGTTGGTTGGCGCCTAGTAGCTCTCCATGGTTCTTTTTGTTGAGACCATCAACCACATCATATTCCAACCCTTTCCAATCCAGGGCCATGCGGACCTTACGGGCAAAGGGGCTAAACCCATTGTCATAGAGTTTCATATTTGTATTCCTTCTAGCTCAACAACCCAACGACTGTTCCGGTCATGCAAGTTGCCAAAGTTGCTCCGAGGACGGCCTTAAAGCCTAACTCGACAATCTCTTTTCTTCGCTCTGGTACCATTGCTCCCATACCCCCAATCATGATGCCGAGGCTAGGGAGGCTGGCGAAACCACAGAGTCCATAGAGCATGATAACACGGGCGCGTTCTGAAAGTTGGTCCGCAGAGATTTTTGCCATGTCGAGGTAAGCTACAAATTCAGTAAGAACAAGGCGGGTACCTAACAATTGTCCCCCGATTTGGGCTTCCGACCAGCTAAGGCCCATCAGCCAAGCCAGTGGTGAGAAGATATATCCGGATATTCCTTGAATGGTCAGGTTTTCATCAAAGATACTTAGGATCATATTGCCTAAATGAACCAAGGCGACGACCACTATCAAAATAGCTACGATGTTGAGGATAAGTTTAATCCCGGTTTCAGTGCTGTTGACCAAAGCTTCCATGGCGCTGTCAGCTTCAACCGGGGGAGTCATCTCATCGGCTTCAGTAGCTTCACCGCTATCAGGGACCATGAGACGCGCGATAAGCAAGGCAGCAGGGGCGCTGATGAGGGAGGCCGTAAGGATGTGACCGAGAACGTTATTAATAACTTGCCCTAGGATCGCAGCATAAAGCACCATGACAGTTCCGGCAACGGTCGCGAGACCGCAGGTCATGACCATGAAGAGTTCGCTGCGATTAAGTTTAGTGAGGTAGGGGCGAATGAACAGCGGGGCTTCGACCATGCCTACGAATACATTTGCTGCTGCGCTCACACCGACAGCACCGCCAATGCCGAGAGAGCGACGGAGCACCCAGGAAAATCCATGGACGATAGCGGGGAGAATTTTCCAGTAAAACAGGAGGGCAGAGACAGCACTCATGACCAAGATTAGAGGCAAGCCTCTAAAAGCGAAAATCCAGGCAGCACCCGGGAAAGGCTCTTTAAAAGGCAGGGGGCCGCCGCCAATAAAACCGAAAACCAAGGAGGTTCCTTTTTCGGTCGCTTCCTGAACGGCGAGGACAAGGGAATTAAGCCAAACAAAAGCCTCTTGGAAAGGAGGGAATTTGAGTAACAAAACGGCAATAACAATCTGAAGGGCAATGCCGACCACAGGCACTTTCCAGGATACGGCCCTTTTGTTTTCACTAATCAGCCAGGCAATGGCACAGAAGCTAATTAACCCCACAATTCCTTGCAATAATTCCACGGCTTTTCCCCCTTTATAAATTTAGCGCTTCGTCTAAATCTCGGATCAAATCATCTGCCGTTTCAAGGCCGACCGACAGTCTCAAAACATCTGGCCCAGCGCCCGAAGCTATTTGTTGTTCTTCGCTCAGTTGACGGTGGGTGGTTGAGGCTGGGTGAATGATGAGGCTTCGGGTGTCGCCAATGTTGGCGAGGTGGGAGAATAGGTTGACCCCTTCCACCACCTTGACGCCCGCTTCGTAACCGCCTTTGACCCCGAAGGTGAAGACGGAGCCGGGACCTTTGGGCATGTATTTCTTAGCAAGATCATGGAAGGGACTATCGGGGAGACCTGCGTAAGAAACCCAGGAAACCGCTTTATGATTGATCAAGAACTCTGCAACCTTTTGGGCGTTTTCGACATGACGGTCCATACGGATGGGGAGGGTCTCGATGCCAGTAATGGTGTTGAAAGCATTAGTGGGCGACAAGGCCGGGCCGAAATCACGTAGAGCCACGGCACGAGCCTTCATGGTGAAGCCGAAATCACCAAAGGTCTCATAGAAGGTTAGGCCGTGATAGGCATCGTCGGGAGTTGTCATAGAGGGGAATTTATCGTTCTGGTTCCAATCAAATTTCCCAGATTCGATCACGGCACCGCCCATAGAAGTTCCATGCCCAGCGAGGAATTTAGTAGTGGAATGGGTGACCAGATCAATGCCCCATTCAAAAGGTTTGCACAGATAAGGGGTTGCCATAGTGTTGTCGGCAATAACGGGGATACTCGCATCCTTGGCGACAGCAGAAATGGCTTCCAGGTCAAGAACAATACCGCCTGGGTTGGCTAGGGGCTCAATGAACAAGGCCTTTGTTTTTGGTGTGATAGCTTCTTTGAAATTGTTGGGATCGGTGGGGTCAACGAAGGTGCAGTTCCACCCCAAACGCTTAAAGCTGATACCAAACTGAGTGAGAGAACCTCCATAGAGATTACGTGAGGCAACGAAGTGATCGCCGGGTTCCAGCAGTGTGAAGAAAGCCAGGAATTGAGCGGCATGTCCTGAGCCCGCACAACAAGCGGCTCGCCCGCCTTCTAGAGTGGCGAGTCGTTCTTCTAGAGTTGCGACGGTGGGGTTGGTGATTCTTGAATAGATAAAGCCGAAGGTTTGGAGGTTAAACAGATCAGCAGCGTGATCCGCATTTTCAAATACATAGGATGTGGTTTGGTAAATGGGGGTATTGCGTGCTCCGGTGACGGGGTCAGGGTGAGCGCCTGCATGAATGGCTTGCGTCTCAATACCGTAAGTCTTCTCTTTGCTCATACCTATCTCCTCGTCGCAGGACGCTTGGAGGAAATGACGCCTGTGTTAACGCCGCACCAGCCGAGCTCATTGAACAATCGCCCATATTCAATCTTAGGGCAGCGATCCATAATCACTGTTAACCCGGCGGCCTTGGCCTTGGCAGCAGCTTCGTCATTTTGAACACCGAGCTGCATCCAGATAATTTTGATACCTTTTTCGTCTTTTAACTCGATGGCTTTGTCGACAATAGGTCCGGCAGCAGCTGAACTGCGAAAGATATCGACCATATCAAATTTACCAGGGATGGAATCCAAATCTCCATAAACCGTCTGTTTGAGAATCTCTTTCCCCACCTGACCCGGATTAACCGGAATGACTTTGTAGTCTTTGCCAAGCATATATTTCAAAACGAAGTTGCTGGGCCTTTCCCACTTAGGGGACGCCCCAACCATGGCTATGGTTTGGGTCTCCGTAAGGATTTTGCATATAAGTTCGTCCGAATATGAAAGGTCAGTCATAGGGTGCCTATGTTTGGATTAAGCTAATTTAAGCGAAAGTCTATGATGGCCTAACCAGTTTTCCAACAACAAAGTAGGTCTTCCTCCTATTGACAGGATGTTCCTCTTGCGGCATTTTCATCCTCGTCGAAGGTTCCCCACTAAAGGCGAAGAGCCTGGGGATAATAGGGAACACGGTGGAATTGACCCAATAGGGAATTCCGAGCCGTGGCTGCCCCCGCAACTGTAAGCGGCGAGCGTGTGCTCAATTTAGGCCACTGAGAAATCGGGAAGGCCGAGTGCTAAAACGCTAAGACCCGCAAGCCAGGAGACCTGCCCTCGTCAGCGTCACTCTACCGTTGGGCGGGGCGAACCAGTGGTGCGGACATCCGTTGTGGTGACGTGGACTGTGCTTGTCGAATAGACAGCGGGTGTCGACGTAAATCATGGGGGAGGTCTTTAAAACGCTCTCTTTATATTTTCCTAACGCCCGTACTCTCTTTCGATGAGCCGTTTATGTATTAACGGATTGAGAGTTTGTATAATGAAAAACCTAAAGATTGTTTCTGCTCTACTACTTGGCCTTATTGTTTCCAGCCCAGCGCTAGCCCACTTCCAACTGGTCTACACACCAGAAGTTAACATCGAACGCCCTACAAATTTACCGTTCCGATTGGTTTTCACCCATCCATTTGAGAATGGACACACCATGGAAATGGGAACTCCTGAAGAGTTTGTCTATTATTACAAAGGCAAAAAAGTTGATCTTAAATCCAGTTTAAAACCAATCACTTGGACCGGGTCAAGTAACCAGGCTTCTGCTTATGCAGCAGACGTAAAAATTAAGCGAAATGGAGATTATATCTTTACGCTAACACCTTCTCCTTATTATGAGAAAAGCGAAGATATCTATATCCAGCAAATTACAAAATCATTTGTCAATAAAGGTGGGATTCCAACTGAGTGGAATGAAGCTGTTGGCTTGCCCACTGAGATTGTTCCCCTCAACAAACCAACTAATGTGCTCGCTGGTTCAACCTTTTCAGGAGTGGTGCTAAGCAATGGAAAGCCTGTTGTCGGAGCTGAAATTGAAATTGAATATATGGCGGCTGTTCCTGATTTGAAAAATAATAAACCGAACAAACCTACGGTTGAGCCAATGCCAGGTGGAGCCGTTGTCGCAATCACCGATGCTCGCGGAGTGTTCACCTTTGGAGTGCCACGAGCAGGTTTTTGGGGCTTTGCGGCTTTGGGTGTAGGGCCAGTAGACAGTCATAATGGTAAAGAACTCTCTCAAGATGCGGTCCTTTGGGTCCGCGCCTATGACATGAAATAGGGAAGGCGAAACAGATGCATATTGTTGATGGTGCCTTAAGTGGAGAAGTTGTTATTGTTGGTAGCGCCCTCGCTGCTGCAGGAACAGCATACGGACTCAAATCTCTAGACATGGATAAAATACCCCAGGCAGGTGTTTTGAGTGCAGTATTCTTTGTTGCTTCCTTGGTTCATGTACCGATTGGTTTTTCGAGCGTTCACTTGATCATGAACGGCCTTGCAGGACTTGTGCTTGGGTGGGCTGCCTTTCCTACTTTGCTCGTTGCCCTCCTTTTACAAGCGGTTTTCTTTGGATTCGGAGGATTAACAGTTCTAGGCATCAATGCTCTTAATATTGCCCTTCCTGCGGTGATCATTGGAATTCTTTGTCGTCGTGGGGTTCGTAGCCAAAACGCAAAGATCGCGGCGATTTGGGGAGGTGTTGCTGGGTCGTTAGCGATTGCTTTTACAACCCTGTTTGTTGCCCTTTCTCTGGCTTTAAGCGGGGAAGAGTTCATCGCTGCGGCTAAGTTGGTTTTTGTTGCCCATATTCCAGTTATGGTTATCGAAGGCTTGCTCTGTGCATCTGCTGTGTACCTGATGAACAAAGTTAAACCAGAACTTTTTGGAGCTCTGACAGTTACAGCAGTGCAGAAAGTAGATGCGTAAATCTATTGCCTTTTTTGTATGTTTTTCCTTATGGGCGACTCCAACCCTTGCCCATAAGGTCGTCTTTTCCGTTTATGACGAAGGAGAATCTGTTGAGGGGGAAGTGGGTTTTTCTAATGGAGATATGGCTGTTGGAGCAAAAATTGAAATTTTTGATAAAAATAACCAAAAGCTCAGCGAAATTATTTCTGATGAAGATGGTTTTTTTAAATTACCCCTCAAGGGGGATGGCCCATTCACGTTTCAAGCTAACCTTGGTGCCGGGCATATTGCAGAAGTAGTTTTAGAAAGAGACGTGGCAATTTCTGCCCAGCGACAACAAGGTGAAGTTAATACTATTCAAGCAGTAATAGGCGGGGCTGAACTTGAAAAAATTATCAACCGTTCGGTAGCTTCCCAAATAAAGCCTCTTACAAAAGAACTTGCTGCCTACAAAGAGCAAAATGATTTGCAGAAAATTCTTGGAGGGCTTGGTTATATTCTGGGGATTGCTGGAATCGGTTTTTATTTTGCTGCTCGCCATAAACTTCAGGGCCAATCTAAATGAGTTCTGTTGTAAAAGCTGTAGGAGTAGCTGGGGTCTTTAAGGACATTGACCCAAGAGTTCGTATTATCACGGCATCTCTTCTGGCTATCGTTGTTGTTTCATTAAGTAGTTTCCTTGCATTAGGATCCGCTCTTGCTGGAGCGTTTGTTGTATTTACCATAACTTTTGCTCAAGGAGGAATGGGAGCGGCATTGAAGAAAGTTCTAGCTATGGATGCTTTTATCTTTCTGGTTTTGATCATTCTGCCGTTTTCTACTCCTGGAACACCTTTGTTTAGTATTGGGGAATGGGTTGCCTCTGAGGAGGGGTTATTCAAAGCGATTGCTATTGCGATGAAGGCAAATATTGCGGTTATGTTGTTGCTCTCCCAAGTTGGAACCATAGAGCCTGTTACCATGGGGCACGCACTTCATCGCCTTAAAGTACCGGCAAAACTTATCCATTTACTTCTATTTACTCTGCGCTACTTGAATGTTCTTCATGAGGAATATTCAAGAATGCGTACAGCAATGAAAATCAGAGGCTTTCGGCCGGGTACGAACCTGCATACATATAAAAGCTTTGGCTATCTCCTCGGTATGATGTTGGTGAGGAGCCTAGAACGTTCTGAACGTATCTATGGAGCGATGAAATGCCGTGGGTTTAGGGGGCAGTTCTTTCTTTTTGATGAAGAGAAGATTGATTTAAACGATATGGTTTATGGATCTGCAGCTTTATTTGCTCTTGGGGCTATAATTGCTTTGGAGGTCGGGTATGTCTCCTATGTTTGACCTTGAAAACATTCATTTTTCTTATCCCCAACGGCCCCCGATTTTATCGGGAGTCTCTTTGCAACTTTATCCCGATGAACGGCTTTGTTTGACCGGGCATAATGGTACAGGGAAAAGTACCTTATTACAGTTGATGGTTGGTTTGCTTCAACCAACAAGTGGAGACATTTCAGCTTTTGGTAAAATTCGGAAAGAGGAAAAGGATTTCCTAGAGGTGCGCAAAGCTGCCGGGTTTGTTTTCCAAGACCCTGACGATCAATTATTTTGCCCAACAGTTTTAGAAGATGTCGCTTTTGGGCCTTTAAATTTGGGGAAAAGCAAAGACGAAGTTTTGTCTATTGTTGACAAGACATTGCTTTCTTTGGGGCTTTCAGAATTTAAAGATCGAATTACTCATAAATTATCGGGTGGGGAAAAACGCCTGGTTGCTCTGGCGACAGTATTGGCGATGGAACCGCAAGTCCTGTTATTAGATGAGCCAACCACGAACCTTGATGAAGAAACGACGGAGAAATTAATCGGTATTTTGCTCGATCTTCCCCAATCAATGATCATCGTCTCTCACGACCCCCATTTCCGTCGAAGAATTGCTACCCGAATGGTTCAACTGAGGGCAGGGGTGGTCATTGAACCTCAATCAAAGTGTAAACATGCGGTATGAATCAATATAAAAACTAAAATTTCATTGCATCAATAGGGTGATTCCAGCTAAGCCTCTCATGGAATATTCGGGGGAATATTTAAAACGAAATAAGGGATTAGCCAGTTGCCCAAAGACAGAAATATCAAAAGAGTATCAGCAGACGAGGTCAAACGTGCCGCCGAGGATTTAGATTACCTCTCCCCCATCGAAGAAATCATCGAAGATGCTCGCAATGGTAAAATGTATATCCTTGTTGATGATGAAGATCGAGAAAATGAGGGTGATCTTATCATTCCTGCTCAGATGGCAACCCCCGACGCAGTTAACTTTATGGCGACTCATGGACGAGGATTGATCTGTCTCTCAATGACGCGAGAACGGATTGAAGCTCTTGGTATTCCATTGATGCCTCAACATAACGAATCCCGCCATGGAACAGCATTTACGGTTTCTATTGAAGCTAAAGAAGGCGTGGACACCGGTATCTCTGCCCCAGACCGGGCACGTACCATTGCTGTTGCGATTGACCCTACGAAAGATAAAAAAGATTTAGCGACTCCAGGGCATGTGTTCCCGCTAGTTGCACAGGATGGTGGAGTGTTGGTTCGCACAGGCCACACGGAAGCTTCCGTTGATATTTCTCGTATGGCAGGCCTTAACCCTTCAGCAGTTATCTGTGAAATCATGAATGAAGACGGCACTATGTCTCGGTTGCCTGAATTGGTTAAATTTGCCCAATTTCATGGTTTGAAGATTGGGTGTATTGCTGATTTAATTGCCTATCGCTTGACCCATGATAAGGTTGTCACTCGTTCAGTTGAATCAACGATCAACAGTGTTTATGGTGGCGAGTTCAAGATGTATATCTATACCAATGAACTGGTATATGCTGAACATATCGCCTTAGTTAAAGGAGACGTTGCCGGAGATGAACCTGTTTATGTCCGGATGCATGGCGTCAATATGCTCAATGATATTTTAGCTGCTGATGGGGGTGGCAAAGAAAATGAGCTCCAAACGGCAATGCGTATGATTAGTGAAACCGGAGGGGTGTTAGTTCTTATCAGAGAACCCAGAGCGACAACACTATCAGATACATTAACCACAATGGAAGGCAAGACCGCAGGACCACAAGGAGCTTTGCGGGATTATGGTATTGGTGCTCAGATTATCCGAGATTTAGGGGTTAAAAACATGACACTTCTAACCAATACTAAACGTAATATTGTTGGTCTTGAGGGCTACGGCTTAAGGGTAGTTGGCCAGAAGAGAATCTCTAACAACTGAGAAAAAACTCACCTATATTAAATAATTGGTCAATTAGTTTTGTTTATTGGATATATCCATAATAGAATAATTAACCCTCTGCGCTAAAGAGGGGTGACGAAATTTAATAGGGCTCCAGGTTGAAGTCTTGGAGAGAGGAATCATTTGAAAGTACGTTGGTGGGATAAAGTTGCCATCAGGCAAGCACGCCATGTGATTACTGTGGCGCTCACGATTGGTATTGCTCTTACCTGTTTTCAAATTTACTACGATTATTCGAAAGAAAAATCTCTCCTAACCAGCACAATTCTACAAGTCATTAACACCACAAAAAATGCGGCGGCTGAATCTGCCTACAACATTGATATCCAGTTGGCTAACGAGGTGGCTAATGGCTTGTTCGAATTCGAGCCAATCCTTGAGATTAAAATTGTTGATGAGTTAGGAACGCTCCTTGCTGATAGAAAACGCGAACTAGGAGATCATAATTTCCGCTGGTTGGCGGATAAACTTTTTGGGGAAAAATCAGAATACTCCGTAAAACTTTATCACAACGAAAAGCCAAATTTTAGTGTTGGTACTTTGAATGTTCGTGTTGATCCGAGAGAAACAGCGGTTGCTTTCTTCGACCGTTCACTCATTGCTTTTGGTTCAGGCATATTTAGAAACTTAATCTTAGCTCTTATCTTAACTATTGTTTTTATTCGTTTTTTAGCAAAACCACTTGTGGAAATTAGCGAAGCTTTTGCGAAGTTTGACCCGAAGATGCCTGCGCAAACAGTCCTTCCTGTTCTTAAAAACCATGAAAAAGATGAATTTCGGGTCCTGACCAATGCGGGGAACCGTATGTTGGAAGCTATTAATAGTGAACTTGGGAACAGGGCGAGGGTAGAGGAAGAGCTACGGCAGGAGAACGAGGAAAGACAGAAAATCGAAGGCAAGTTACGCCTAGCTCATGAAGAGTTAGAACAACGGGTTGAAGAACGAACGCAGGATTTACGAAGGGAAATTGCAGAGAGAAAGTTTGTTGAAGCAACTCTGCGCCAAAGCCAAGAGCGGTTCCGTGATATTGCCGAATCGACCTCCGATTGGTTTTGGGAAATGGGTCCAGACCTTTGCTTTACTTACGTTTCAAGGAAGGGGTATGATTCTATCGGCCTCACTCCTGGGGATGTCATCGGCAAATCTCGTTTTGAGCTCCTTTCACAAGATGAACTTGGCGAAAATTCTGAGAAATGGCGCTTACATAAAGAAGATTTAGAAAACCGCTTGCCCTTCCAGAAATTAGAATATTCTGTGGAGCTCAAAGGAGAAGGGATGCACCATTACCAAGTGAGTGGTAAACCCTTCTTTGATGAAGCTGGCGAGTTTTTGGGCTATCGCGGCGCTGCAAGAGATATTACTCAACGTATTCAACGGGAGAAAGATCTTAGTGTTGCTAAGGAAGAAGCCGATCTGGCTAACCAAGCCAAATCAGAATTCCTTTCTTCAATGAGTCATGAATTGCGCACCCCCTTAAATGGCGTCTTGGGTTTTGCCCAGCTCTTGGAATACTCCCCAGATGAGCCCTTAAGCGAACGCCAAACGGAGTATGTTGATCATATTCTCAAAGCTGGAGATCATCTTTTAGAGTTGATTAACGAAGTTCTTGATCTAGCCAAAATCGAGTCGGGAAGTATCAGCTTATCTATTGAGCCAATTGAACCTTCTATTGTTATCCAGGAATGCATTGAGTTGCTCTCTCCTCTTGCTGAGAAACACGAAGTTCATATCATTGGTGATGATAGTGGTGACAGTGAGGATGCCTTGGTTTTGGCTGATTTCACCCGGCTTAAACAAATCCTGGTAAACCTCATGTCTAACGCGATTAAGTATAATCGCAAAGGTGGCCAAGTTACCCTGGCTTGTCATCGGCATAGGGAGTTCTTCCGTTTCTTAATTACTGATACAGGATATGGAATACCAGAAGATCGAATCGAAGCATTGTTCTTACCTTTCAATAGGTTAGAGGCTGAAAATAGCGAGATTGAAGGTACTGGGGTTGGCCTTACAATCACCAAACGTTTGGTTGAACTAATGGGGGGAGGTATTAGCCTTGAAAGTACGGTAGGCAAAGGAAGTACCTTCTGGATCGATCTCCCTGTTCTTTCAGAGGAAGAAACTTTTACACAGGTTCGCAGTGAGACAAGAGAGAAAAGCTATCCTCTCGCTACAGAGCAAACATTCGGTGAGAAGAAAATGGTTCTGTATGTTGAAGATAATCCAGCTAATCTGGATTTGATGCGCGAGCTTATGGTGCAATTTTCTGACGTGAAAATGATCTCAGCTCACACGGCTGAACTCGGTTTGGAGCTAGCTGAGGCCCATAGACCAGACCTTATCTTGCTCGATATCAATCTCCCGGGTATGAATGGCTTTGAAGCCTTGGAAAGGTTGCAGGAAATGGAAGAGATCAAAGATACTCCTATCCTGGCCTTAAGTGCCAACGCCATGGAACGTGATATCGAACGGGGGCTAGAGGCAGGCTTTCTAGATTACTTAACAAAGCCTTTGAATATTGAGAAAACACTCAACGCGATCCGAACTGCTTTGGAATCAAAAAGCTAGAGTCTAATACCTAGTCGTCCAAGGTTGCTAAATACGCCAAGATATTTTTGATATCGTCAGCTTCTAACTCTGCAAATGTTTCTTCAGCGTCTTCATGCTGACGTGCGCCTGTTTTAAAATGCTCAACCTGTGTGAAGAGGTAATCTGAGAATTGTCCAACAAGTTGAGGCGTATTCTTTTTACCTTGGCCTTTCTTGCCATGGCAAAGAGCACAATCGGAGCGATAAGAGATTTCTCCTTTTTTAATATCCCCAGGATAAGGAGGAATTTGAACAACTTTTTTGCTCTTGTTCAGGATGATAATAGCCCTTGTACCTTCTGGGAATACTGGAATGCGTGTTCCTAGTTTTTGCTGAGAATGAAAGGTTGTGATGTTAAAGATGTCTTCTGCTGATAACTCTCGCTCATTGGCAAAAGGAAGCATAGGAATATTGACTCGTTTGCGTTCAAAGAACTCCTTCATTTGGTCAACGAGGTATTTCCGCGGTAATCCAGCTAGCCTAGGATAAACTCCACCGCCGCCGCCTTGACCGAACTCCCCATGACAAGCAGCGCAGACTCGATTGATATCTTCTGCTTCATATTCGTCGTATTCAAATTCTTCCTCATTAGCATAAGAAAGTGATGAAATTGTTATAAAACAGATGGTTAGGAGGAAGAATAAGCTAGATTTGAAATGACCGAGTGACATGGAAACCCTAAATTCTTGTTAGTAATTACGATTAAAAACAGGTGCGCGAATGGAACATGTAGAGTTTCTACTCTAAATGACTTTCATCAAATTATATTGAGACTGCGCCATATGACACAATTTTTTGTGCCAAAAGACCCTTTTTTGACTGAAGTCAATTGACCTTTCAGTTAAAACATATAAGTTTTCTCCCGTATATCTTTAGGGGTTTATACTTCACACAAATATAATGAAGATAGGTAGGAACATGAAGCTGTCATTTAAAAACATGGTCGCTGCGGCGACTGTCTTAGGGGTAAGCTTGGCTGCCGGCGTTAGTGCCAATGCTCAAGACACTCTTCAAGACGTCATGAAAAAGCGAGGATTGACTGAAAAGGATATCCTCTCTGCTGCCAAGACTTACACACCAACAGGTGGACGTGATGAATTCATTGCATTCGCTTCTGGTGGACAGTCTGGACAAATTATTGTCTACGGCATCCCTTCTATGCGTATTCTTAAGTATATTTCTGTTTTCACACCTGAACCATGGCAAGGTTATGGCTTTGATGAAGAATCAAAGAAAGTTCTCGCTATGGGGAACATGAATGACCAAGAAATTACCTGGGGTGATGTTCACCATCCAGCAATTTCTGAAACCAATGGTGAGTACGACGGACGTTACTTGTTTACCAACGATAAAGCTAATCCACGGATTGCCGTTATCGATTTGCACGATTTTGAGACTAAACAAATTGTTGTTAATCCGGTCTTCAAATCAAACCATGGCGGTGCGTTTGTAACGCCTAACACCGATTATGTCATCGAAGCAGCTCAATACCCTGCTCCTCTGACCAACGAATATGTACCACTTTCTCAATTTAACGAAAAATATCGTGGTGGTGTAACCTACTGGAAGTTTGATCGCAAAAAAGGTCGTATCATTCCAGAAGAATCATTCACCGTTGAAATGCCTCCATACTCACAAGATCTTTCCGATTTCGGTAAAGGCCCTTCTGATGGCTGGTCATTCACCAACTCATTCTGCACTGAGCGTTATGTAGGTGGTATTGAGAATGGTCGTCCTCCATTTGAGGCTGGTTGTTCTCAAAAAGATACCGATTTCTTCCACATGGTTAATTGGAAGAAAGCCGCTGAATTGGTTAAAGCTGGTAAAGCTAACAAAATCAACGGCCACGACGTTCTAAGCATTGATACCGCTGTGAAAGAAGGCATCTTGTACCTAGTACCAGAGCCAAAATCTCCACACGGTATGGATGTTAGCCCAGACGGTAAATTCATGATTGTTGCTGGTAAATTGGATACACATGCATCCGTTTACTCATTCGAAAAAATCATGGGTCTGATCAAAGCTAAGGACTTCGCAGGTAAAGATCCTTATGGTATTCCAATTCTCGACATGAAAAAATCTCTGCACTTGCAGCTTTCTGTTGGTCTTGGTCCTCTTCACACCCAGTATGATTCCAAACCTTGTATCGTTTACACCTCTATCTACGTAGACAGTCAAGTCACCAAATGGAACTACTGTGAAGGTAAAGTTCTCGATAAACTTAACATTCACTATAACATTGGCCACTTAATGACCATGGAAGGCGATTCTGTTAAGCCTAAAGGTAAGTACCTTGTATCCATGAACAAATTGGCTATTGATCGTTTCAACCCTGTTGGCCCTCTGCACCCGCAGAACCACCAGTTGATCGACATCAGCGGCGACAAAATGCAACTTCTATATGATATGCCTATCCCACTGGGTGAGCCACACTATGCTGTTGCTATTGCTGCCGAAACTCTGAAACCGATCATTCGTTACAAAGTTGGTTGGAACAGCCGTGAAGACGTGAAGCACGAGTATCGTTCTCGTCCGGGTCGTGAAAAAGTTGTTCGTGATGGCACCAATGTACATGTATACGGTACCCTCATTCGTTCACACATCACACCTGAAATTGTTGAAGTTGAACAAGGCGATACAGTTTACTTCCACATGACTAACCTTGAGCGTGCTCAAGATCAAACCCACGGTTTCGCTGTCGACATGCACAATGCTAACTTGTCAGTTGAACCTGGTAAAACAGCTACCGCAAAGATTGTGGCTAAAAATGCTGGTGTATTCCCATACTTCTGCTCTGAGTTCTGCTCAGCGCTGCACTTGGAAATGCAAGGTTACTTACTTGTTAAACCTAAAGGCACGAAGAGCGATGCATCTGGTCCTTCTGTTGGTACCAAATACACCGAAGCTGACTACAAAGGTGAACTTGCTACCATTAAAGGTACTCAAGACGTCATCAACAGCGTTGTTGGTTTCATCACCAGCCAAAACTACACAGATTTCAAACCTGTTGTAGCCTTGGTTGAAGATGCTACTGATCAGCTGAACTTCGCTGCCGATGCAGAGAAGAAACACAAAGCTGCTGCTGAGAAGAAAGATTGGCAAAACGCTACTCTTTGGGCTCAACAACACTTCCAATACCAAGTTAAAGCTGCTGACATTGGTCTGCGCGCTAAAACTTACCTGGAAGAGCACGGTTCTAAGACGGTTAAAAAATAACTGTTGATGTGCGCTACAATATTGGAGGGGGGCGCCTTTTGCCCCCCTCTTTTTGTCAATTTTTAGACATCTTTTTTGAAGATAATATAATTTTTGGAGGTTCCTTATGAACAAATGGATTGCTGGAGCAGCGTTGGTAATTGGGACAACGCTTGCAATGACACAATTCGAAACCAGATCGGCTTTTGCTGCTGGTCTTAATGATACAGACGGCGCCATCCAACTCGCAGCCAATGAGACAGCGCCTAAAAAGGCGAAGAAGAAAAAGCACCCCGGTAAAAGAGTCTACGGAGCCCGCGGTGGTTTCGGTTGTTTAGCCTGTCATGGTAGGAATGGCGCAAAAGCTATTAAAGATTATCCAAATGTTGCTGGGCAAGATAAAAAGTATATTGAAAATCAAATCAAACACATCATGAATGGCAAACGTGTTTCAAGCATTGACCCTGCTGATGGCCAACCTCGTACCGCTGGTATGAAAGGAGCTTTGCTGACTCCAGATGGGGAGCCTCGTATGACCAAGCAACAAATCAAGGATGTTGCTGCTTGGTTATCTAGCCTTAAGCCCGCTAAAATAAAAGAACCTGCAGAGCCTTTAGATCCAGCCCGTGTTGCAAAAGGCGCAAAGCTTTATAAAAAGAGTTGTAAAAGTTGTCATGGCAAAGAAGGAAAGAAACCTTTAAAAGGCAATCCTTATGTTGCAGGTCAGAAAATTCCTTACCTTGTGAACCAGATGATGGATATTAAAAATAAGGTACGTAAAAATGGGCGTAGCAAAACTATGGTCCCGGTTATTAAAAAGTTCTCTGATGACGACATCAAAGTAGTGGCCGAGTACTTGTCTCAAGTCAAACGCTAAGCCACCTAAAGATTATATATAAAGCCCAGATATTTATTGGAGCATGTAAATGAACGTAAAAATGAAAACTTTGGTCGCAGCCGTGGCCTTAACCTTTGGTTTCTCTGCTGGCGCAATGGCCGCAGATGCTAAAAAATGGAATGAAGGCGGTGGGGAACAGGGCGATGCGCTTAAACTCACTCCAAACCTCGAAAACGGTGTTGAAGTTTATGAAGTTTGTTCTGCTTGCCATCTCCCTGAGGGTTGGGGGCTACCAGATGGCACCTTCCCCATGCTTGCTGGTCAACACGCAAAAGTAACGATCAAACAATTGGCTGATATCCGGGCTCTGAACCGCGATAACCCAACCATGTACCCTTTCGCACTTCCAAGTGAAATTGGTGGCCCGCAATCTATTGCTGACGTTGCTGCCTATATCGCTAAATTGCCCATGAACCCTAAGCCAGGTCTTGGTGAATGGGCAGAAGGCACACCTGAATTTGAACATGGTAAAAAACTATATGCAGATAACTGCGTCCGTTGCCATGGTGCAAATGGTGAAGGTATACCTGATAAATATTACCCTCGTATTCAAGGACAGCACTATAATTACCTTGTGCGCCAATTCGAGTGGATCAGGGATGGTAAACGTCGTAATGCTAACCCAGACATGGTTGAGCAAATCAAAGGCTTCTCAGATGACGATATGAAGCAAGTAATGAACTTCGTTTCTCGTCAGAAACCTCCTGCGAAAGATGTTGGACCCGAAGGCTGGTTAAACCCAGATTTCGACTAAGACACGATTGAAAAAGGGCTGCGCCCCGGGGGGGAAGCGCAGCCCCAAGTCCATTGAACATCAAATTTACGCCTGTTCATGGAATTGATTATTGCTACGGAAAAAAACAATGACAACTGAAGCAAACGGTAATTTGGGCCTCCTTTCCAGGTTGCTAACACTCGTAGGACTCGTCTTCATCGTCGCTGCCTACTTCTCCCCCATTTGGTGGGTATCTCTGACCGCTCCGCAATATCCTGATGATGCCTTCCCACAAGGTATTCGCATACACTTCCATGTTGATTCTGTTTCCAATGGCTGTAAAAAAGTTGTAGTCAAAGAAAGGCATCATGAAGAGGAAGCGCTAAACTGTAAGCACGAGATGGATGCCATTAACCACTATGTGGGTATGTATCCAATTTCTTCTGGTGGCCCTGTTGAGCGAGCTTATGCGCCCTTCATGTTCTCCCTTCTTGTATTGATGTTGCTGACCTTTATGGTGCCAGGACAAGGAAAGAGGGCTGTCGTTTTTGCTGGGGGAGGCGCTGCCATTATCGGGTGGATGTCCTTAGCAATGATGACCAAAGGGGGAATGGCCTATTTGTCTCCCAACTACATTTATGACCTTACCACGACGATGTCTCTCTACGATGAAGATTGGGCCGATTGGTCTGGTATGATGGCGATCAAAGAAAGCTATTCGGAAGGTTTAGGTCGTTATTTTCGGGATGTAGTTAATAATAACAAAGCTGTTGCTGTGATGATGACGGCAGCTAACGTTGTCTATTGGGCAATTATAGCTGCTGTAATTGTCGTTGCCATAGGTTTGTGGAAGTTTCGCCCAACCATGTGGCTCCTGGCTCTTGTCCCTGCTGCTCTGCCTATATTCTTCGTTGTAGAATACGCCGCATGGCTATGGTGGTTTGGTCATAGCTTGCACGAAATGGCGGCCTTTACGGTGAAGCCTTTCATGCCAACGGTTTTGGGCCAGGGTAAAGTTGCCCAGTTCGCCACCTATTCTTACCCCCATTACGGATTTGGATTTTTTGTAGCTACTTTCTTTGCCTTAGCTCTTGCAATGCTCCTAAGACGTAAACAAATGAAGGAAAACGGTGAGTAATTCACTGTTTTAGGTGAGGCATGGTTCGTTTAAGCACCATCCTTCTAGCCCTTATAATTGGCTTCATCATGCCATCGTTTGCTGCGGAGGTTCTCCCTTTGCAGCAAATGATTGATGATGCCAATAAAGGAGATGTGGTCACCCCTCCACCCGGCATTTATAAAGGCCCCATCATTATTGATAAAGCCTTGGTCCTAGATGGTTTGGGCAAGGTCACTATTGATGCTGGTGGTGAAGGGACTATCATCACCCTTGATACTGATGGCGCAACAATCAAGAACCTAATTTTACGAAACTCAGGAGATCAGCATAATGATCTCGACTCCGGTGTTCAAATTAGGGGTAACTACAATGTGGTCAAAGATAACGTCATGGAAAACGTTCTCTTTGGAGTTGAACTCCAGCAGTCCAATAATAATATCGTCCGCCGGAATAAAATTGGCTCGCACCCATTTTCTTTAGGGGTTCGTGGTGATGGTATTCGTCTTTGGTACAGTATGGAAAACAAGATCACAGACAATGTCATTGATGGCGCTCGTGATATGGTCATTTGGTATTCTACCAATAACGAAATCATGAGAAACAAGATTAGTAATGGTCGTTATGGTCTGCACTTTATGTATTCCAAGTACAATCTGGTTGAGGAAAACGACATCTTTAATAACAATGTCGGCATTTTCCTCATGTATTCAGACGATGTTGTTATTAAGAAAAATCGTATTGTCCAGGCCTTAGGCCCAACGGGTATGGGCATTGGCATGAAAGAGTCCAGCAATGTGGAGGTGAGTGATAATAAAATCCTCTATGCCGCCATTGGTATTTACCTGGATGTTTCCCCTTACCAACCTGATACCACTAACCGTTTTTACCGTAACACCCTGGCTTTTACCGGTATCGGAGTGAAGTTCCTCAACGATTGGCAAGGCAACTTGCTTGCTGATAATCGCTTTGAAAATAATATTCATCAGGTTTCTGTAGCTGCTGGCGCAACGGCTAAGCGCAACGAGTGGGATGGCAATTACTGGGACGATTACGAAGGGTTTGATCGTAACAAAGATAACACAGGGGATTTCCCCTACGATATACAGGTTTTCGCTGATCGGATATGGATGGATGTCCCCCATGCGGCATATTTTAAAGGCTCACCAATCCTAACTGCACTAGACTTTATGGAACGCTTGGCACCCTTTACCGAACCCATTTTGATGCTGCGTGATGCCAAGCCTAAAATGGACACCACCTTTAAAGCACCAAAAGCCTCTGAAGCTAAGGCAGTTGAAGGTATGGGAACCGATGACCGAATTGACCCCTTCGGGTTAAACAAACGCTTGCAGAAAAAAGAGTAAGTAGGATGTCTGACTCCAAAAAAACGGACAAAGCTCCAGAGAAAAAGAAAAAGCCGAAAAAGCTTTCGAAAAACCAACGAAAAGCTCGACGTGAATTCATGCGTTCGGTGGCTATTGGTGGCGGTGTCGTAGGCGCTTCTTTGCTTGGGTTTTTCCCGGTTGAAAAGAATTGGAACCCGAGGCTTCGTCCTCCTGGGGCCATTGATGAAAAAGATTTTCTAGCGGCCTGTATCAAGTGTGGCCAATGTGTTCAGGTTTGCCCGGTAGAAGCTATTTTCCTTGGTGATCTGGATGAAGGCTTTGGTATTGGTGCTCCCTATATCGACTCACGCGCTCAGGCCTGTGATTTCTCTTGTGATGCTTTGCAATGTATTTTGGCCTGTCCAACAGAGGCTCTAACTCACAAGATAGATAAAAAAGAGCAGGTCCGTATGGGCCTTGCTCGTGTTGTGCGTCCGAATGCATGCCTCGCCAAAGAAGCTAAACCCTTCAAAGGTACAATTAGAGGGCCTGACTATAATGGCTTGATGCGCATAACAGAAATTGACCGTTGGGTACCCGTTAAGCTCGGCGAACATGAGTTTGATCGCACGGTTTGTGATCTTTGCGTTAAGTATTGTCCAATTCCAGGTGCCCTTGATCTGGAGCCTCTCTATGAGAATGCTAGTCGCGATGGTTGGCTGCCAGTTGTCGATAAAGAGTGTGTCGGCTGTGGATTGTGTGACATGGTTTGCCCGGTTGAACCCAGCGTGTTCACAATTGATGAACGTAAGACATGGAGTGACACATGAGTGGTTTTGTGAACTCCCTATCGGTGATGCTGGGGGCCAAACCTTTGGCAATGGATACAAAACGTCAAAGTGAAGAGGTTCGTCAGCTCCACAAGGACAAACGATCTCCAGAAGCCATCGCTGAACGCAACCAGGCTATGCTCGACGAAGAGCATATGAAGCCGAAAAATAAATGGCTTATTCGCCGTTGGATTTCTATCTTCCTGGTGAATATAATCTTTGTCATTTCCTTTTATTTCGATGTCCAGCTTGTAGAGGGGGCTTTGACGGCTTCCCGGGTTATCGGTTTCCATTTTGCGGACCTCAATTCTGCTATACAGGTAATGTTGGCCCATAAAGCGTTCCTCATCAATCTGGTGATTGGGTTCGTAACAGTCTTTGTCCTCTGGTGGTTGGTAGGGGGGCGTTCCTTCTGTTCCTGGGCTTGCCCATACCACCTTGTTTCAGAATGGGCTGAAATGGCCCACCTGTGGCTGCGCGCCCGTAAGTATATTAAAAATCGTGAACTTCATCGCGGTACGAGGACAGTACTCTACGTTATCTTCAGCCTCTTAGCCCTCGTGACAGGCTATACTGTTTTCGAAGCTATTTCTCCGGTTGGTATTCTCAGCCGTGCTATCATCTATGGCCCGACTCTGGCGCTGATCTGGGTTGCTGGCTTATTGGTGGTGGAAATCTTTTTCTCACGCCGTTTCTGGTGTCGCTATATTTGCCCTATCGGGGTGACTTATGCTTTTGTTGGATCGATTTCACCCGTTCAAATTAAGTATGATGCGGTCGAATGCCACCACGATGGCGCTTGTCGTAGAGTCTGCTTGGTTCCCCATGTTTTGGAAACCACCAAGATGGGCTATGCCGACGATATGGAGGTGTCCATTGGGGCCGATTGTACCCGTTGTGGTATGTGTGTTGATGTTTGCCCCACTGGTTCTCTTGCTTTTGAAGTTAAAGGGCTTAAAAGTCTATTATGATCAAATTTGAAAATGTCTCCAAAACCTTTAAAAAACGCCCGGTTCTGGACCAGGTCAGTCTGCATATCAAAGAGCAGAACCGTATCGCCTTAGTTGGCTCAAACGGGGCTGGAAAAACCACCCTGATCCGTTGCCTGTTAGGTGAATATAATTATGAAGGTAGTGTTGAGGTCTTAGGCAAGAATCCACGTATAGATCGTCGGGACGTTCTTAAGCGTATTGGCTTTGTCCCTCAGTTACCACCTCCCTTGAAGATGCCTGTCGGTGAGTTAATCCGTTTTTCTGCAGGTATTTGCGGGTCTAATCCCGCTGCTATGGAAGATGTAGCCACTAAGCTGGGGTTAGATATTGCTCAAATTCGCAGCCAATCTTTTGTTAAGCTCTCTGGTGGGCAGAAACAAAAGCTGCTGATTGGTATTGCTCTGGGTCGAGAATGTGATGTGCTGATGATGGATGAGCCTGCCGCAAACCTTGATCCTGAAGCACGGCATATCTTTTTTAATCTCTTAGCAGAGCGCCAAAAGAACACGACTATGATCCTTTCAAGCCATCGCTTGGATGAGGTTGCTTCATTGGTTAATCGCGTGGTGGAGTTAGACCGAGGTAAAATCGTTCTTGATGACTATGTTGCCGACCAAGTTGACATGGATAGTATTTTGATCTGCCGTGTGACTATGAACAGAGATGAAGCCTCCTTTGCTAATGCTTTGAAGGAATGGAAGTTTAAACCTGGTTTAGGTGAGCTAACTTGGGAAGGCCAAGTTGCTGGACCTGATCGCCTTCGCTTTTTAGGTGTGATTTCTCGCTACGCTGCTGTGGTTAAAAGTTTTGCCCTGGAGCCTAATGAAAAGAGCCAGGAGGCAGCTCAATGAGGATACTTCTTGTTACAGTAATTTCTTTATTGCTCGCCGGCTGTTTTAGCGAAGAGAAAACCGGGGCAGTGGATGTTCACCTGGATCGAGATTCATGTGAAATGTGCCGTATGCTGATTAGTGACCCGCGCTTTATGGCTCAAGTACGCGGGGGACCTGACATGAAGGCTTACAAGTTTGATGATATTGGTGATGCGCTTCATTGGATTAATAAGAAAGATTGGAAAAATCAGGCTAGCACTGAAATCTGGGTTGCTGACATGAACAGTGAAAAGTCCATTACCTGGCTTGATGCCAAGAAAGCCTTCTACATTGATGGGCAGATGACCCCAATGAATTATGGTTATGGGGCGTTGGCAGAGCAAAGCGATAAAGCTGTTACTTTTGAAACCATGAAAGACACGATCTTGGGAAAAGGCAATAACTTGCTCTGTGCTATTCCTTTGAATGGTGAAAACTCAGAGGGTACTCATGGAATGGAAGGCCATACTCAGGCCGACCACGAGCGCCATATGAAAGACCCCAACCACAAGCATAACCCGGACCATAATCATGACTCGTCTCATGATAAAATGGGGGATCACAAATGAAAAACCTCCTTCTCACCGCGCGTTTGGATATGAGCGAGTCCCTTCGGTCTAAGTGGTTTAGCCTTTATGCCATTATCTTTGGTGGCTTGATTGTAGTGCTGTTCCTTTCCGGTGTTAGTGATTCAAGAGTTATGGGCTTTACAGGTCTGTCGCGGTTGCTCTTGATCTATATCCAAATTTGCATGGCCCTGCTGCCTGTCTTCATTCTCCTAACGACTGTGCGGTCAGTAGCGGGTGATCGAGAAGCTGGGGTTTTCGAATACCTTCTGTCCTTACCAGTCCCTTTGTCAGCTTGGTTCTGGGGTAAAACCTTTGGGCGCTTTGCTGTGGTTTTTCTCCCTGTGTTAGGGGCAATGGTTCTAGCGGCTGTCTGGGGAATGGTTAAAGGGATTGAAGTTCCTTGGGCCTCTTTGGGACTTTATGTGGCACTGCTCATTTCACTGGCATGGTGCTTCTTGGGCATTGGCATGATGATCTCCAGCATGGCCCGCTCTATCGATATTGCGCAAGGAGCAGCCTTTCTGGTCTGGCTTCTATTGTTGATGTTCATGGATTTGATCCTGCTTGGTTTGATGGTGAAGGCCTCTTGGCCTCCTGAAATTGTTATTGGCATTTCTCTTGTTAACCCCATGCAGGTCTTCCGCACAGCGGCTTTGGTTTTGTTTGATCCAGCCCTTATGATCATGGGGCCTGCCGCCTTTGTTATCTTGGATAATTTTGGTACTGAGGGCTTTGTTTCCTTTGCCATCGTCTATCCAGCCGTGCTTGGTACAATTGCGGCATCTCTGGGGTACCTGATTTTCCGCCGAGGTGATCTCCCTTAAGATGGGTGAAGAGTTAGATAAAACATTTGGGTTTGAAGACGTAGAGCCTCAAGAAAGACAAAAGCGTGTACGCCAAGTCTTTCAAGCCGTTGCAGGTCGTTATGATTTGATGAACGATGTCATGAGTTTTGGCATCCATCGCCTGTGGAAGCGCTTAATGGCGCGTAGGGCTGACCCTAAGCCTGAGCAGGTGATTGTTGATCTTGCAGGCGGTACAGGTGACGTGGCGGCCCTGATGGGCGACTACGACCGCTCTGTCATCGTTTGTGATCCCAGCAGCGCTATGATGACCGCAGGGGTCATGCGAGGTCATGGCCCTTTGACATGGGTCGCCGGAAGTGGTGAAGCTCTGCCTTTCCCCGATAATTCCGTTGATACCCTCACTATTGCCTTTGGTTTGCGCAATGTCACGCAGCTCGATGCCTGCCTCTCAGAAATTCATAGGGTTTTAAAACCGGGAGGGCGTATGCTTTGCCTGGAATTTTCCAAGCCTATGCCTTTGATCAAACCCTTCTACGACTTTCACTCTTTCCATATCATCCCCCGCCTTGGTGCCTGGATCGCCAAACAACCGATTGCCTATACTTACCTCGTCGAGTCTATCCGCAAATTCCCTGATCAAAAGGAACTGGTGGATTTAATGGAAACGGCAGGGTTTAAAAGTGTGAGGTATTGTAACCTCTCTTTCGGGATTGCTTGTTTGCATGTGGGGGAGAAGGGGTAATCCTTCTCAAATACCGTCATGCGAGAGTTGGGTCGGACATCTAGAAGTTACAGATAAATTTGATTGACTTCATGGTCGTCTCTTTTACGTGGCTTTTTCGTCTTTGTAAGCCATCAAAAACATTATATTTTACGGGAAAATTTAATTATTTAAAGGGATAAAACTACAAAAAATTGACGTTATTTTGGGTTTAAGTCAATAATAGCAAAGGGTTTTTTTGTTTTCAGGTAGGCTGAAAACCGCTTCATGAAAGGAGCAAACTCTTTGCCTAAATAATGGAAGACGGGAACGGTTGAAATATTCTTTTTTATGTAAGGTGGTGTGCGGAAAAAGCCGGAATTTATCTTTGTTTTAACATTGTAATCAGTCGCTAGAAAATCTTTTAATAAATCTTCGTCGTAAGCCTGGAATAGCTTCTTGGTGTTGTGATAAGCTTTTTTAATCGAAGAAATATGGTACTGTTCTTGCCAAATAATTCCGAGAGTGTAACCCGTATTAGTACCCCTAATTATATCAGGGAATGGGTGCGCCCAGAGAGAATTTGAAACAGAAAACAAGGGTGCTTCAGAACGGATAAATTCACGTTCGTATAAAGTTTCAGCTTTTTTTATGCGGAAAACTTCTCCATCTACCAACTTGTGATTGAACTGCTGAATTCCCCTTCTGCCAGGGGATTTTGAAAGGGTAATTGAGCAACCTAGCTCTGCGTAGGTTTGTCTGAGGATATCTGCGGCTGCAGCGGTTAGGGTGTTTTTAGAAACAACAGCAATGGACTTAGGGCAATCATTGTTATCTTGCCCAATTGAAGGAGTAGAATAAGTAGTAACAAGAAAAAAGGTGAGTAAAACTGATCTGTACAGTTTTGTCAGTATCTCACCATTAGATCTCATATTAAGGCCTTGGTTTTTCATTTCGAAAAAAGATATTATTTTTCTTAAGTATTCAAGGTACCTTCAAATAACTTGTGGGGGAAGAATTTAATGGCCTGTTCTTCTTCTAGGAGATCAACTTAATGTGAACAGGCCATTATTGTGTGTTGTTTTATTTAGGTAAAGAGCCTTCGACTCCTTCGATGTAAAAATTCATACTGGCTAAAACACCATCTGTGATGACCTCTCCATCTGCGAGGAAGGGGGTACCATCTTGCTTTTTAAGAGGACCTGTAAAGGGGTGGAATTTACCAGCTGAAATAGCATCAACGGTGGTTTTAAATTCAGCAGCAACTTCAGCCGGAACAACCTTGTTCATTTCGGGAAAGCTCAACATCCCTGAGTTAATGCCACCCCAGACGTCTTCAGACTTCCAAGTACCCTCCATGGCTTCTTTTACTCGCTTAATATAATATGGGTTCCAGGAATCAATTAAAGATGTCAGTTGAGCATCTGGGCCAAAGCTGTGCATATCAGATGCTTGACCTATCGCGTAGATGCCTTCTTGCTGAGCTAGCTTCATAGGGGCTGCTGAATCAGTGTGCTGGAACATGACGTCAACTCCCTGGTCGCGCAGTGCTTTGGCTGCGGCTGTCTCTTTGCCAGGATCAAACCAGCTACTCACCCAAACGATTTTTAATTTGATATTTGGGTTAACGGATTTAGCTCCGAGATAAGTGGCGTTAATACCCATGACAACTTCAGGAATTGGGAAAGAGGCTATGTAGCCAAGTGTGTTGGTTTTTGTCATACGCCCAGCAACGATCCCTGCTGCATACCTTCCCTCATAAAATCGAACGTTATAGGTTGAAACGTTTTTAGCTCTTTTGAACCCCGTAGCGTGTTCAAATTTCACTTTGGGAAAACGCTTAGCAACCTTAATAACAGGATTCATATATCCAAAAGAAGTCGCAAAAATAAGGTCAGCGCCTTTTTGAGCCATTTGGGTTATTACCCGTTCAGCATCGGGCCCCTCAGAAACACTCTCTGCATAAGTGGTTTCAACCTTATCGCCAAATGCTTTTTGAACGGCTTTGAGGCCTTCGTGATGTTGATAAGACCAGCCATGATCACCCACAGGTCCAACATAAACAAAGCCGACTTTAAATTTATCAGCGGCCTGAGCTGATATATTCAGCGAAAATCCTGCACAAAGAGCCACAATGCCCCAAGCTAATAGTCTCCAACGTTTCATTGTAAAACTCCAAAAAACAATTCGAACAAATTTACTCTTATTGGGAGGCGTAAAAAGGCGTTCCCAAGCACGCCGGTGATCTCATTTTAGATTTAACGGTTTCACGAGAAATCAAAACAAGAACAACAATTGTTGCTAAATAAGGCAACATGGATAGCAGTTGTGGATCAATAGTAATTCCAAAGCCTTGGCTGTGAAGTTGCAAAATTGTAATGCCACCAAACAGGTAGGCTCCAAGCATCGCACGCACCGGCTGCCATGCTCCAAAAACAACCAAAGCTAAAGCTATCCACCCTCGCCCTGAAGACATATTTTCAACCCATAAAGGGGTTAGTACAAGAGATAAATAAGCCCCACCTATCCCTGCACAGGCTCCACCAAACATAATTGTTAAGTAGCGATATTTTTTTACCGAATAGCCAATAGAATGAGCTGCATGGTGATTATCTCCAATAGCTCTGACAGTTAAGCCCGTCCGGGTTTTCTCAAAGAACCATAAAACACCGATTACAAGAGCAATCGAGAGATAGACAAGAATATCAAACTTAAAAAATAGATCGCCTATAAAAGGCAAGTCAGAGAGGTAGGGGATGTCGACCTTAGGAAAGGTGGGGACGGATTTTCCTGAATACCCTTGGCCCAACAGAGCACTTAATCCCAATCCGAACATGGTAAGGGCTAGGCCTGTGGCGACCTGATTTGTCATCAGAGATTGGGTGAGTACGGCAAAAAGAAAAGCCATTGCTGCTCCTGCAACCATTGAAGCAATAACCCCAAGGGAAAAGCTGCCTGTCTCAACCGTAAAGGCAAACCCGGCAAGAGCCCCTATGATTATCATACCTTCGACGCCTAAGTTCAAAACACCAGACCTTTCGACAACAACTTCACCAATTGCTGCAAAAACAAGAGGGGTTGCGGCAATTATTATCCCGACAAATATGCTTGTAAATAACTCCATACTGCCGCCCCCCTAATTACTTTTCACGGATGGTTTTGCCACCGAAAGCCATTTGATTTGGTAATTAATCAAGATATCTGTCGCCAATAAGAAGAACAGGAGAAGCCCCTGGAAGACACTCGTAGTTGCGCTGGGGAGGTTCAAGGATATTTGGGCATTTTCGCCGCCAATATAGGTGAGGGCCATCAATAAGCCTCCGAGCAATATACCCACAGGATTAAGCCGCCCCAGAAAGGCGACAATAATGGCTGTGAATCCATAGCCCACGGGCAAAGCAGGGACCAATTGTCCGACAGGGCCAGCAGCTTCAAATATACCTGCTAAGCCTGCTAATCCTCCAGAAAACAAAAAGGTCATCCAAACCAGTTTTTTAGAGGAGAACCCTGCATACTTTGCGGCACCATCTGCTTGCCCTGATACTTTGATTTGAAAACCAATGATATGGCGTTCCTGGATAACCCAGGCAATGCCAACAAATATAAGGGCGACAACAAAACCAATATGGGCACGCCCATCTTCCATCAGCAAGGGAAGCAGGGCTGAATCGCTAAAGAGCCTACTTTGAGGGAAATTCATGCCCTCGGGGTCTTTCATTGGGCCATGTACGAGGACGTTTAACAACAAAGTCGATACATAGACCAGCATCAGGCTAACCAATATTTCGTTGGTATTAAAGCGGGTTCTTAAGAGTGCGGGGATTGCTGCCCAAGCCATACCACCTAGCATGCCAGCCAAGCACATGAGGGGCAGAATATAAAACCCTTCCATTTCATAAAAATAAAGAGCAACAGCGCTTCCGGCGATTGCTCCTATGGTAAATTGGCCTTCAGCGCCAATATTCCACACTCCAGCCTTAAATCCAGCCGAAAGCCCTAAGCCAATCAAGATGAGGGGGGCAGCTTTCACCATTAATTCAGAAATGTTGTAGAAGGAGGTGAGGGGTTCAAAGAAGAACATTTTAGTCGCTTGAAGTGGGTCTTTCCCCATAAGGGTAAATAAGAAAAAACCAGATAAAATCGTAAGAATAAGTGCCAGCAAAGGAGTAGCATAAAGCATGACCTTTGAAGGTTCTGTACGTTGCTCAATCTTAAGCATAAGCACGTTCCGCTTCTACTTTACCACCCATTTCGAGGCCGATCTGTTCAATGGTTATGGCTTCAATATCGGTTGCTTTTGAAAGTCTGCCTTCAGAGATCACCGCAATTCGATCCGCTATGGTAAATAGCTCATCTAAATCCTGTGAAATAATCAGAACTGCGGTGCCGTTTCTTGCCAGATCTAAAATAGCTTCGTGAATTTCAGAAGCCGCCCCAGCATCAACGCCCCAAGTAGGTTGGGAGGCAACGAACACATCTGGAGCCTGCATGATTTCACGCCCCATGATGAACTTTTGCAGGTTCCCCCCAGATAAACTCCGGGCAATTTTGTCTGTACCAACGGTTTTAACCTTAAAGGTTTCGACCACCTCATTTGCCATTTTTGCGGCGCTTGAAGTCATTAGAAATCCCCTATGAATGAGATTCCTACGCACTCGAGCTGAGAGGAATATGTTTTCAATGAGGGTCATGTCTGAAACAGCCGCATGACCTAACCGTTCTTCAGGCACACAACACATGCCAATAGCGCGACGTTTGTCAGGGCTTTTATGACCAATAGCAATATTTTCAAGAATGATATTTTCGCGTTTGTCGGTGGGAGTTTCCCCAATCAATGTCGACATTAGATTCCGCTGTCCATTGCCAGCGACCCCGGCAATTCCTATGATTTCACCTGCCCGTAAACTAAGAGAAATATTTTTTAAAGGTGTTCCGTGTTCCCCCCGTCCTGGGACAGACAAATCATTAATTTCAAGACGGACAGGGCCATACTTGTTTTTTTCTCTTTTTGTTGAGATCAGCGTGTTGCCGATCATCATTTCAGCGAGGCTTTTTGCGGTTTCTTCCTGAGGGATGCAGGTTCCGACAACTTTTCCACCACGTAAGACAGTTGCGTGATGGCACAGGGCTTTGATCTCGTCGAGTTTATGGGAGATGTAGAGGATAGAGCAACCTTCTTCCGTCAACTGGCGCAATACCTTGAAAAGAGTTTCCACTTCACCGGGGGTTAGAACAGAGGTGGGTTCATCCATAATAATGAGCTTTGGGTTTTGGAGGAGACAGCGGACAATCTCAACTCGCTGTTTAATCCCGACAGAAAGGTCTCCCACACTATGGTCGGGGTCTAATTTTAGACCGTAAAATTCAGATACTTCAATGATGCGGCTTCTTAAGTCACCTTTTGCAAGTTCAGGTGAAATACCTAGAGCGATGTTTTCACAAACAGTTAAAGCATCAAAAAGAGAGAAATGCTGAAAGACCATGCCGACTCCATGGGCTCTTGCTTCAGCAGGACGGGAAGGGGCATAACTTTCACCATGAAGGTGCATGACCCCTTGGTCAGGTTTCATAACTCCATAGATCATTTTGACCAGAGTTGATTTGCCTGCCCCATTTTCACCAAGCAAAGCATGGATTTCTCCATGACCAATTCTGAAAGACACACTGTCATTAGCGACCACACCTGGAAAAGCTTTTGTAATGTGGTCCAAATCCAGCAAATAGTCTTTCTGTGAGGTCATATATTTCTCCAGTTGATCGAAGTGTCTTAATCAGTGACGCTTTTCTCAAAATAGGTAACCAAAATAAAATATTCTTTGTTTTTGTCTTTGAGATGCTGTCCTCAAAAAAATGACAATTGTTCTTATTCCACACCCCCCTTTAAATGTCTAAATCTTCCTTTTGTGGATAGCTGTGGATAGTTTTTTATCTGACAAACGATCACCATGTTTTCAGTAAGTAGAAACATAAGAGAACCTAA
>JAPHRK010000011.1 GCA_026196105.1 Rhodospirillales bacterium
TCGGCAGTGGGCGATCAATTGATTTGAATGTCTCTGGCCCGGATTTGGAAAAAGTTCTCGAAGTTGCTTTGAGGGGCACGGGTAAGATCATGCAAACACTTCCTATGGGGGAAGGAAATCAATTCCGCCCCAAACCTGGGTTGGAGCTAGGAGCCCCGGAAGTGCGGGTAATACCTGACCCGATACGCTTATCTGATAATGGTGTGACAGTACGAGAACTCGGCGCGACCATTGATGCCTTCAATGATGGGCTGCGGGTTGCTGAAGTGACTATTGGCGGCAAGCGGGTTGATCTTATGATCAAAGGCACTCAAGGCAAGATTAATGCAACTCAAGGGATTGAAAACCTCCCCGTTGTGACTAAGAGTGGAGATATCATTCCTGTAAGTTCAGTAGCCTCTGTTGTCGTGACATCTGGCCCAACAGAAATTCGCCATCATGAGCGACAGCGCACTGTTACGTTGGAAGTTCGCCCAAGGCAGGATCTTCCTTTAGAAGCCGCAATGGAAATGCTGCAAGAGAACGTAATCGATGCGTTGCGCGAGGAAGGGGTGCCTGCAGGTATCCAACTCGAAATGTCAGGAACAGCAGATAAGTTAACCGAAACATGGGACGCTATGGTGGTGGACTTGTTGATAGCGATTGCCATTGTTTATTTGGTAATGGCGGTGCTATTTGAAAGCTTCATCTACCCACTGATTATCTTACTTTCTGTTCCTCTAGCAACAGCTGGCGGTGTCGGTGGATTAGCATTCCTTAATACCTTTACGTATCATCCGTTGGATATGCTGACCCTCCTTGGATTTGTCATCTTAGTCGGAATTGTGGTGAATAATGCCATCTTATTGGTTCACCAAACTCTCTACCATCAGCGAGAAGAAGGGATGCCAGTGGTTGAAGCAATTTTAGCAGCGACCTCAAACCGTATCCGCCCAATCTTTATGTCTACTCTGACCAGTATTTTCGGCATGCTGCCTTTGGTACTGTTCCCAGGAGCGGGGTCTGAACTCTATCGAGGATTAGGTTCTGTTGTTGTTGGTGGGTTACTGCTTTCAGCCATCTTAACATTGGCAATCCTTCCTCCTTTACTGACCTTGGTTTCAGGATTGGTTAAAGAAAAAGTCGGGGTAAAACCTAGTGATCTATGATTTTATTGTTGTTGGTGCTGGTATTGCCGGGGCTTCTGCCGCCTATGCATTGCTTGAGACCAGTCCAAGGGGCTTAAAAGTTCTTTTACTTGAACGAGAAGATATACCTGGCTTCCACAGTACGGGCCGTTCAGCCGCGCTTTATTCAGAAACTTATGGCCATCCGGTAATCTCAGGGCTTACTCGCCTCAGTCGTCCTTTTTTTGACCAGCCACCGATGGGGTTTAGTGAACATCCAATTTTGACACCCCGAGGTGTTATGCTTGCTGGGGACAGTACACAAGCTCAAGAAGTTGAAGACCTCTACAACACCTTCAAAGATGATGTAGAGGGGCTTAAGCATATTTCAGGTGATGAAGCTCTTAAGCTTAATCCTGCCCTCAAAAAAGAAGCCGTGCATTCAGCAATGTTTGAGTCTCGCGCTATGGATATGGATGTGAACGCTCTTCATCAAGGGTTCCTTCGTGGCTTTAAAGCAAAAGGCGGGGAAGTGCTTAATAAAGCCGAAGTATCCTCGTTAGAGCGTCGTGGTAATATTTGGAGTGTGGAAACAAGAGCGGGAGAATTCCAAGGTGGTGTCGTAATTAATGGGGCAGGTGCTTGGGTTGATGTTGTTGCAGAAATGGCAGAGCTTTCTCCTCTAGGATTTGTTCCAAAGCGCCGAACTGCCTTCACCTTTAAGGGACCTGAGAGCCTTGATCTCTCAGAAGCTCCCATGGTGGTTAATGTCAATGAAGACTATTATTTTAAGCCAGATGCGGGAGTGATAATTGGTTCACCGGCAGATGAAACACCTGTACCTCCTTGTGATGTTCAACCCGAAGAACTAGATATCGCTATCGCGGTAGATCTGTTGCAAAAGGCAACGGTTTTCGAGATTAGTCAAATTTTGACCAAATGGGCCGGGCTAAGGACTTTTGCCCCTGATAAAGTGCCTGTCGTTGGCAGTGCCCCTGCTGAGGACAGTTTTATCTGGGTTGCTGGGCAGGGTGGATATGGGATTATGACATCGTGGGGCATGGCAAGAGCGACAGCGTTGCTGGCTTTAGGTATGGAATTTCCTGGCGAATTTAGCGATGCTGGCGTGACAGTGAATGCTTTGTCGCCTATGCGGTTTAGCTAGTTATTCTTCATGGTCCAATGTTTGTCTGACATGGGTTGCCATATCGTCAAGATTATAAGGTTTACTCAAAAGGTTAGATGCTACGCGAGCCATATACGCGTTCTCTCCACTTAGGTATTCATCGTGTTTGTGAGTGAAGCCACTGGCGAGAAGTATTTTTAAGCTAGGATATGTTTGGTGAGCAGTGAGAGCTAATCTGTAACCATCATATTCCCCTGGCATGATGATATCGCTGAACAACAAATCAATATCAGGATTGTTTTCTAAAATTTGAAGAGCTTGTTTCCCATTGGTGGCTGACAAGGTTTTGTAACCAAGAATTTCAAGGTTTGAGATGGCGATATCGAGTAGAGCCTCTTCATCATCAACCACGAGAACAGTCTCCGTTCCTCTTGGCGCAGAGGCGTCTTGACTGGTCTTGAGCGGTTGATCTGTTTTTTGTTCAACGCGGGGAAGAAAAATTTGGATTGAAGTACCTTTGCCAAGCTCTGAATAAATTTTTAAATGTCCATTAGAGCGATTGACAAACCCAAAGACCATACTGAGACCAAGTCCCGTCCCTTTGCCTTGTTCTTTTGTTGTGAAAAACGGTTCAATAGCATTTTCCTGAACGTGCTCTGTCATACCCTCTCCCGTATCGGTAACCGAAATCATGACATGATCTCCAGGTTTACTTCCGGGATTACTTTGGGTGAAGTCGTCATCAAGGACTTTGTTGGCGGTTTCAAAGGTAAGTGTCCCACCTTTTGGCATAGCATCACGAGCATTGAGAGAGAGGTTTAGAATTGCGTCTTCAAAATCACTGGGATCGATTGAAACGGACCATAAATTTTTTGATAAATAAGTTTCGATTTTTATAGATGCCGTTAGTGATTTGGCAATTAACTCTTCCAGGTTTTCGATGAAATCATTTGGAGAAATCAGATGGCTTTCTTGTGGGAGTTTGCGTGAAAAGCCAAGAAGTTTTTTGGTGATATTCGCGCCACGCTCTGCACCACCAAGTGCCTTTTCAACTCGCTTTAATGCCTTTTCATCTTTGCTTACCATCCGTTGAAGCAATTCAAGATTACCCATGATGATGCCGAGGATATTGTTAAAATCATGAGCAATACCCCCCGTTAAATAACCTACAGCTTCCATCTTCTGTGAACGCCGAACCTGATCTTCTAACATTTTGCGCTTTGTAATATCTCGACCAACCCCAAGAACACCAATCAATTTTCCTTGAGAATCGTGCACAGGTGTTTTCGCTGTTTCGATTAGTTCTTTATGATTATCTAATGCATAGGTAAGCTCTTTTTCGCTTATTACAGTGCCTTTTCTGGCGATTGCCGCTTTGTCACTTTCGCGGAAAATATCAGCTTGTTTTTGACTAACAAAATCATAATCAGTCTTGCCGATAATTTCTGAACGTTTAGCCCCAAAAAGTTTTTCAAGACGTGGATTACAAGCCATGTAAGAGCCATCAAAATTTTTCATCCAAACAAGATCGGGTAGGGCATCGAACAACCCCCGTAGCAGGGCCTCATTTTCACGTAGAGTATCAGCAGCTTTTTTGGTGGCAGTAATATCTTCTTTGACGGCGAGGTAATTGGTAATTGAGCCATCGGGAGTTTTAATAGGTGAAATAGAGGCTGTTTCCCAATAAAGAGAGCCGTTTTTGTGCTTGTTATGGAACTCTCCATGCCATTCTTTGCCTGAAGTAATTGTCTCCCAAAGGTCTTTGTATTCTTCTGCTGTTTTTTCTCCTGAACTTAAAATTCGAGGGTTCTTGCCTTTCACTTCTTCAAAACTATAGCCTGTTGTTGCCTCAAACTTGGGGTTAACATATTCAATGTCACCTTTTTCGTCGGTTATTACTACTGTGACGGGGCTTTGCTCGACAGCTTGTGATAGTTTTCTCACAGCTTCTTCGGCTTGGTTGTTTTCGGTAGTATCTGTCAAAATACCAATTAGGTGAGTGGGTTTTCCCAAATAATTTAGAATTGGGGAGATGGTGGCCGCTACAGGTACAATTTTACCTTTGGCCGTCTTGTTCTTAAACTCTCCTTGCCATGATTCTCCTTTATTTAAGTTATCCCACATTTCGAGGTAAACTGCCGCTCCTGTAAGGCCACTATTGAGAATGGAAGGGTTTTTCCCTAAGGCATCTTGAGGGGAAATACCAAAAATTTCTGTGAAGGCAGGGTTCACATACTGAATCTGTGCATTGCTATCAGTAATGATAACCGAACTTGGAAACTGGTGTACTGCAGATGAGAGTAAGCGGACCTGTTCTTGGAGTGAGGAAGTTTTTAAATAATCGCGTATTAATGTGAGTGCTGATAAGACAATTGCTAAGGTCGCTATAAGCAGTCCAATGATCAGGAACTGATTTTTGATAAACCATATTTTAAAAGTCTGACGGTGGTCAACGGAAACTAAAATTGCAAATGGGTATTTCCCCGAAAGTTTGATGGAAATATGTGATGCTGGAAAAAGAGATCCCTTCGTCTCAAGTAAAACTTCATCTTTTCCATCATTTATGAGTTCTTTTAATTCTTCTGTTCTTGTTTGGTGTGTCTTGAGGCCATGCTTAATCAGAGGGGTTCCATCAAATTTCAACAAACCAAATTGATCTCCTCTTTCAATATTTAGTTCTGCAAAGAGATTTTGGATATAAGCTGAATTGAGAGCGACAATGAGCCAGTAGCTATGGGGGGTGTTTTCACTAGAAATTTTGAGTGCTAAAGGAATAAGAGAGCGCCTCGAATCATAGATTACTTTCTCCCCAATATAAGGGAGATAGCGACTTGATATTTGTTGTCCAATTTTAATCTTTGACACAAAAGTCTTTGTCTTACTTTGATCGAAAGTAAACCTCCTTAAATCTAACCGTTCTTTACCATTGCGGTTTGTATCGATTTTGATTTCTTGATCTTTTATAAGAACTATTTGCCGGACATGTGGGGCAAAGCGAATAATTTCATTTATCCGGGCTTGGATTTTCGGGAGATTTGCATCTCCAGAGTCTAATGATTGGATGTCATCGGTTAGAGAATGTAGGCTAATTTCAACAGATTCAATTGTTCTTGTAATGCTACTTTCAAGCATACGAGAATAGAACGTTGTTGCTTGTGAGCGGCTTGATACTGTTTGCATAAAGCTAGACCACAACATGGTTCCGGCCAGAGAAGCTGATCCCAAAGCAATCACGAGACCCCAAAAAAGTATGCGACTTTTCTTAGGTTTTATATATATCCCCAACGTACCCATAGTCCCTATATCTCGTTTTATTATCCGCAAAGGTTGTAGAGACAGTAATTACTTTCTTTCATATTATTATAAATTTAGAAAAGTGCAATAATAGTTGTAAATAAGAGTGTTTCTTTACTTCGTTTTTTAGATAATATGTGGAAATAAAGTATTGAGTTCTCCGCACGAAAGGGTAGGGCCATGTATATGCGTTTAGTAGCATTTTTTATGCTTTTGTTTACGTGTACGGTTTTTGGTGCTCAGGCTGCGTCACGATTAGAGGCAGTCAAAGCAAGTGGAGAGGTTAAAGTCTGTATTTGGCCAGGCTATTTTGCCATTTCATATGAAAACCCCCGGACCTCAAAACTAGAGGGGATTGATATTGATATGTCTAAGGAGTTTGCAAAATCTTTAGGGGTTAAGCTGGCCTACGTGAAGAGTTCTTTTGCTAAGCTGATTGAAAATATGACTAATGGTGCTTGTGATATTGCCATGCATGGTGTGGCTGTTCGCAAAGATCGCAAAGAGCATATGGATTTTTCAGATAATCACCTTGTAAGTGGAATTTATGCGGTTTCAATGAAAGCCAATCTCGCCATTAAAAAATGGGACGATATTGATCAAGAAGGTAATGTCGTTGTCGTTCAAAAAGGCACTTATATGGAACCTGTGATGAAGGATTACCTCAAAAAAGCTGAGCTTTCTGTGGTTAATAGCTTTAAAGCAAGGGAACAAGAAGTCCAAAGTGGTCGGGCTGATGTTTTCATGACTGATTTCCCTTATGGTCGTCGAATGGTATCTTTAACCAACTGGGCACATTTGCTTGAGCCGCCAACACCCCTCTCGCCAACGCCTTATGCTTATGCTGTCCCTAAAGGAGATGCTCAATGGCTGGCCGTGGTGAATGCTTTTGTTAAGGCTGTTAAGGCTGACGGTCGACTGGCAAGTTCAGGGGCTAGACATGGGTTGACACCAATTGTCGCGCAGTAGGCGCTATTAGGTTTCAAATTTTCCTGGACTAATTAATACTCAGAAGGGGTGTTTCATCCCTTCTGGATTAGGACTGTCGTTATATCATCTGTTTCGGTACAGCTTAAAAAGCGATGCCCTTTCTCTTCACAAAGAATTTTAATATCTCGTTGTGCCATTGGGTCAGTCGCAAGAATTTCTAGAGTTTCGCCGGATGCCATATCTTTAAGAACTTTGCTTGTTCTGAGCACAGGGAGAGGGCATTTCATGCCTTTGGTGTCGAGAGATTTATCAGCCATAAGTAAAACAATTTTCTCTGTATTAATGAAGATTGAACAGAAAGCTTGAGTTGTCTCCATTTGTTACTTTATTATTCCCTTATATGCAAATTGTCGAATTGACGTTTTAGCGTTTCGGGGGAGATGTTCCCTTGTTGGGAATATCGTGAGAGAGAGCTTATGGAAACTACACTAGAATTACCTAACTTAGCAGATATGCAAAAAAATGCTCAACGGGCGAGCAATCTTCTAAAAGCCATGAGTAATGAGCATAGATTGATGGTTTTGTGCCAACTCCTTCATGGTGAAAGATCTGTAGGAGAGTTAGAGGAGATTATTGGTCTGAGCCAATCAGCTCTTTCCCAACACCTTGCTCGTTTGCGCAAAGATGATCTCGTGCAAACAAGGCGATCTGCTCAAACTATTTATTATTCTCTTGAGGGAGAAGAAGCTAAGCGGGTTATTGAAACCCTATATAGTCTTTATTGTGCAGTTTAGTTAAGGGGCATGGTAAAGAAGTTTTTTCAATTTAGTTTGGCTTGCCTCATTGCATTGATAATGACGCTTACTTCTTCTGTTTTAGTCGACGCACATGATCAAGGCGAACTTTATATCGTAGCAGAAAATTACCCTCCTTACGAAATGGAAAAGCCAGTTAAGGGGCAACAAGGCTTTGACTACGAAGTTGCAATGGAAATTTTTAAACGTCTTGGCTTTTCTCCTCGAATATATTTTTTACCGTGGAAAAGGGCTTTGCATGAGGCTCAATTAGGTAAAACCGTAGGTATTCTTACTTGTGCTTATCTCAAAAAGCGCGAGGAATTTATCATTTTCTCTGATCCCATTAGCAAGTTCACGAATGGGTTTTATATTAGAAAAAATTACGATGGTCCTCCCCCCTTATCGTTTGAAGATGTGAGAGATCAACAAGTAGGTTCAGTGACGGCTTATGAGAGTACTGAAGCTTTGATAAAAAAAGATATTATACCAATTGAAGCCCCTAATACAGAAAGTGCTATTTTGATGCTCAAGGCTTCGCGGTTCGACTATCTATATGCCAATAAGGAAGTGACAGATTATGAAATTAAAAAATTAGAATTAACGGGCCTATTCACCTTTTATCCCATAGTTACTAAAGATTTCTATTTTTGTTTCAGTAGAAAATACCCAGGTATTAAAAAAATCGTCAAAGAGTTTAAAGACGCTATGTCAGTAATTAAAGCCAATGGTACCTTTGATAGAATTCACGCGCAATATCGTTAAATTTTCTAACTAAACATCCCTGTAAGCAAATCTTGCTCGATATATTTTGGTCGGATAAAAGCGGCCAGACGATTGCAGTCAGTTTTCAAATCAGCCCAGTTATTAATTTCAGCAAAGATGATGGAAAGAGCCGCGGTAGGGTATTTGTTAGCTAAGCTCATACGAGCAACAGGAGAACCAAAAGCAGTTAAAGCTGTTGCGAGTTCTTCTGTCCCTGGATTATGTGCAATCATCATTGCGCTGTTAAACTCGTCAGAAAGGTTATGGAAAAAATTTAACATAAGTGCTGGGCTGGCAAGGTAAAGAGCTTCATCAAAAAATACAGGCGGTTGCTTAGAGAGTTTGGCCTGAACGAGGTCAAGAGTTTCTCTTGTTCTTGCCGCAGATGAGCACAGAATAACATCAGGAATAAATTTTTCTTTTTCGATCATTTCACCCATCAAATTGGCAGCTTCGACTCCGCGACCATTTAAGACTCGGTCATGATCTCCTAATGCAGGGTTTCCCCAATCTGACTTAGCGTGACGTAACAAATAAATGGTTTTTGTCACCTTATTCTCCCGGTTTTTAGAATTATTGGATAACAATGACCGATTTGAAAAGTTTTTTCCAGTAGGAGTGTTCTAGACCATGACACTGTTGATTTTTCAGAGTAGAATTTATAGTTCTTTGACATCAAAATAATCAGGCCTTTATAGGCCCCAGAAGAAGAATTTCTTTAACTGACTTTAGGTGGGGAAACGAAAATGACGACCGGGACAGCAACTTCCATGACCAAACCAGCAAGAACTACTGCAGTTAAGCCTACCAGTGTTACAATCAACTCTCCAAAACGGTTTATTAACCGTGAGCTATCTTGGCTTTCTTTTAATACTCGAGTACTTGAAGAGGCTTATAACAAGAGGCACCCCCTGCTGGAGCGCGTACGTTTCCTTTCTATTTCAGCCGCCAATCTGGATGAATTTTTCATGGTCAGGGTTGCAGGTATTGCAGGCCAAATTCATGCTGGTGTGACGACTGCAAGTCAAGATGGATTGTCTCCAACCCAACAACTCGATTCTATCCACAAATCGGCAATTAAACTTATCAATGACCAACAAAAATGCTGGCACACTTTAACTGGGGAGTTAAGAACTGCAGGTGTCTATGTGGTTGACCCTAAAGAGCTTGATAAGAAAGATCTTGCTTGGCTGGATGACCATTTTGATAGTCGTATTTTTCCTGTTTTAACGCCACTAGCTATTGATCCGGCTCACCCTTTTCCCTTTATCCCTAACCTTGGGTTTGCCCTTGCTGTTATGCTTGAAGGAATGGAAGAAGGTGGCACACGTGAAGCTCTGATTCCTATCCCACATCTATTAGAGCGCTTTATTCGTTTGCCGGAAGATGGACAAAGCATCCGCTTTATTCCTCTGGAAACAGTTATTGGTCTTTATTTGGACCGATTATTCCCAGGCATGAAAGCCAAAATTGGGGGTCAGTTTAAAGTTATTCGCGATAGTGAGATGGAAATCGATGAAGAAGCCGCTGACTTGGTTGTGACTTTTGAATCGGCTTTGAAACAACGTAAACGTGGTTCGGTTATTCGCATGACCGTGACCGACGGTATGCCTAAAGGGCTTCGCAAGGCTATTACAGCTGAACTTGGGGTGGAAGCTGATGATATGTTTGTTGTCGATGGGTTGCTTGGTCTTGTCGATATCAAGCAACTGATTGTTGATGACCGTTCAGACCTTCAGTTCAAACAATATAATGATAGATTTCCTGAACGTGTAAGAGATTTTGGTGGTGACTGTTTCGCGGCTATTCGTCAAAAAGATATTATTGTTCATCACCCCTATGAGAGCTTCGATGTGGTGGTTCAGTTTATTCGCCAAGCTTCATTAGACCCTGATGTGGTGGCAATTAAACAAACCCTCTATCGAACAAGTTCAAATTCCCCCATCATCGCAGCCCTGATTGAGGCTGCTGAAGCCGGTAAATCGGTGACGGCAATGGTTGAGTTGAAAGCCCGCTTTGATGAAGAAGCCAATATTCGTTGGGCCAGAGATTTGGAACGTGCAGGAGTTCAGGTTGTCTATGGGTTTGTTGATAAAAAAACCCATGCCAAGATTAATATGGTAGTGCGCCGTGAAGGGACTGAACTGCGGTCTTATGTTCACTTTGGAACGGGCAACTATCATCCGATTACGGCGAAGATTTATACAGACCTTTCTTTCTTTACCTGTGACCCTGCTCTTTGCCGGGATGCGGCGAAGGTATTCAACTATATGACGGGTTATGCCAAACCTGAGAAGCTGGAAAAAATTTCCATAGCCCCGCTTTTCCTGAAAAGGACTCTTTTAGAGGCGATTGACAAGGAAGTTGAGCATGCCAAAGCAGGAAAACCGGCGGGTGTTTGGGCCAAAATGAATTCTTTGGTGGAACCTGAAGTCATTGATGCTCTCTACCGTGCTTCACAAGCAGGTGTCCAAATTGATTTGATTCTACGGGGTATTTGTTGCCTGCGACCTGGAGTCAAAGGGTTATCTGAGAATATCCGGGTTCGAAGTATTGTCGGGCGGTTCTTAGAGCACTCTCGCATTGTTTGCTTCGGCAACGGCCATAAACTTCCCTCTGCAAAAGCCAAGGTATATATCTCTTCTGCTGATTGGATGGGGAGGAACCTTAATGGTCGGGTGGAAACCCTAATACCAATTGAAAACTCTACAGTGCATAAACAAGTTTTGAACCAGATTATGATTGCCAACCTCAAAGACCAAACACAGACTTGGATTTTGAATGCGGATGAAAGTTCAACACGGGTTAAAGCGTCAGAAGATGGTTTCTGTGCCCATACCTATTTCATGACTAACCCAAGTCTTTCAGGACGTGGACGCGCTTTGGAAGAAAGTGGTGCACCTCTTCTGCGCTTGGATACGACTAAATAAAGGATAAGACTACATGAGTGACTCCCCTTTGACTGCTACTCCTGAAGGGGGGATCGCGGTTATCGATATCGGTTCTAACACCGTTCGTATGGTTATCTATGACGGTTTCGCAAGGGTGCCTTTTCCTTTGTTTAATGAAAAGGCAACTTGCGGCTTAGGACGTGGAATTGCGGTAACAGGAAAGCTCAATCAAGAGGGGATTGAGTTGGCGCGCAAAGCTCTCACCCGCTTTAAAAAACTTGTTGATATTCTAGAAGTTGGTCAAGTTTCTATTCTGGCAACGGCTGCTGTTCGTGACGCTGAAGATGGGATGGGTTTTGCTGAAGAGGTGAAAGACCTCTTTGGTATTCCCGTTAGTGTATTAAGTGGAGCTGAAGAAGCTGAACTTGCGGCCCATGGTGTCGCTTGCGGGGTTCATAATGCTGATGGCATTGTTGCCGATATGGGCGGTGGCAGCCTTGATATCATTTATATCCATGGGGAAGCTTTTGGGAAGTGGGCAACTCTCCCATTGGGCCATTTGAGGGTCCAGGAAGCTTCTGGTGGAAACCAAAATAAAGCCACCGATTTTATTGATGAGCATCTAGACCCTCTCGGGTGGCTAACAGAAAGTGGCAATCGTACCCTTTATATTGTGGGGGGCGCTTGGCGGGCGATTGGCAAAGCTTTTATCCAAATGTCTCAATACCCTCTTAATGTTATCGATAATTATTCCATTAAGCGCCGTGATGCAGAACCTCTTTTAGAAGAGATTATCAGGATGGAGCCAGACCAGCTTCTCGAATTTACCAGTATTCCAAAACGTCGCTCGATGGCATTGCCTTTGGCAGGGCTTGTGCTAAAGAAAATGATTGATTTAGCTAGGCCGGAGAAGTTGGTTTTTACCGCATATTCTATGCGAGAAGGTAAATTCCTGACAACCTTACCGGAGAAGTATCGTCACGATGATCCTTTGCTGGCATCTTCCAAAAGGTTGGTACAGACAAGAGGGCGTTTTGCTGAGCATGGGCAAGAGCTGTACGACTGGATGTCACCGCTTTTTACGGATGAAACTGAGGCTGAAAAACGTATCCGGTTAGCCACTTGTTTGTTGAGTGATATTTCCTGGTTTGAGCATCAGGACTATCGGTCTGAACATGCCTTCCGTCGTATTATTCGTCTCCCCTTTGCCGGGCTTAGTCATAGAGAACGGATCATGTTGGCCTATTCTGTGAGCTATCGTTACGATGGAGAGCCGAAGTTCTTTGCTGGGAGTGGCCTCGGTGCGGTTTTGGATAAGAAATCTGTCGATCGGGCCAGAGTAATCGGGGCTGCCCTACGGTTAGCCAATACGCTTTGTGGCGGTATCCCTAAAATTCTCACAAAAACAGAGCTCGTTCTTCAGCAAGGAAAACTAGATCTACTCCTCCCCCCTGATGGGGTCATTTATGCGAGTGATCCGGTTCAGCGGCGGGTTGAAGCCTTGTTTGAAACCCTTCAGCAAGAAGAAGCTAACGGGGGTTGATTGTCCCCCCATTCAATTTAGGACGATCCTTCTAGCTCAATGATTTTGACCTTCTTGCCTTGAAGTTTAAGGCCGACTTTGCCGTTGCGAAGTTTATTAGCTTCAATGCCAAAGAGAGCGTTGCGCCAGCCGTGTAAAGCCGGGACATCAGCTTCTTCACCATAGGCCGCAATTTCTTCGATATCTTGGGATGAGGCAACCAATTTAGGGGCGACATCATTTTCTTGGCATTTAATTCTCAGCAAAACTTTGAGTAATTCAATAACAGGTGCAATGTTGCGTGGCAGGTCGCGTCTGGCAGGCATTTGTGGATATTCTTCTGCGGGCATGGCTAAGGCCTTTTCAACAGCCTTGAGCAGGGCTTCTCCGCCTTTTCCTTCTGCTAGACCTTTACCAAGACCACGAGTTCTTGCCAAATCTTTGACACTCGATGGGGCATGATGAGCAATTTCTAAAAGGGCTTCTTCACGTAGCATACGGTTGCGAGGGATGTTTTTACGTTGAGCTTCACTTTCACGCCAAGCGGCAACTTCACGTAAGATTGCGGCGACTTTAGGCTTAAGGCTTTTGCCTTTTTTAATGCGCTTCCATGCGTTTCTTGGCTCTTGCTCGTATATGGCAGGATCCGTGAGGATTGCCATCTCTTCTTCAACCCAACTAGAACGCTTACTTTTTTCTAATTCTGCTGAGAGCTTTTTATATATGTCCCGCAAATGGGTGACATCAGAAATTGCATAAGTGATTTGTTTGTTGGTCAATGGGCGATGCGACCAGTCCGTAAAGCGTGATGATTTATCTAACTGCTGGCCAGTTATTTTATTGACCAATGTTTCATAGCCAACCGATTCACCAAAACCACAGACCATCGCGGCGACTTGGGTATCAAACATGGGAGCAGGTAGCTCCCCCATGGATTTGTGAAAGATTTCCAGGTCTTGACGAGCAGCGTGGAAAACTTTGACAATATTAGTGTTTTTAAAGAGCTTATAGAGCGGCGATAGGTTAATTCCGTCAGCCAGTGGGTCGATGGCAGCTTCTGAATTTTCACCGGCTACTTGGATGAGACAAAGATGGGGCCAGTAGGTCTTCTCCCGCATAAACTCGGTGTCGACGGTGATATATTCTGCGGAATCAAGCGCCTCGCAAAAGGCCGTTAGTTCCTTAGTTTTTGTAATAACTTTCATGGGGCCACCTAATACACGGTTTTTTTGCATGAAGAAAGGGGAGAGCCAGAGCAAGTGTATGAAAATTTTTTCATGACCAAAGAAATTACAAAATTATCATATACTCTCTATTGCTCATGCGAATTACCGTAATTGCACAATATTGAAATACGATGGTATATTGCTCTTAAAAGGGGAGTTCTATGAAGTGGTTTGGAATTGTTTTTATAGTTTTGGGTTTTGGTATAGCGCTCTATTTATGGAGCGATAAAGACAAGCTGTCGGACCAAGAGCTACAGACTCTGAAAACACAAATACACCAAGCGCTCAATGAGGAAAATGGTGAGCTTTATGACAAGTTGGCAAGCAAACTCTATAGACATGCTACTGGCGATGAAATGCCCAATCGCCCAGGGGATTTTTTTGACCCAGAAGAGGTTATCAGTAAAAATGAATGTAAATTTGAAAGATTGATGGTTGATGTGTGGCCTGTACCCTTGGATAGGATATTCCAAGACACCTATCGATATGTAGCTCTTAAAGCATACCACCTCAGGGAGTACGCTAAGGATGCTCCAGGGATAGAAGATCATATATTTATCAAACTTGAGAAATTTATATTGGGCTGTACCAAAGACTTAAATGGACCTCACAGCAAGCTCATGCAAGAAGCGATAGATTGGATCGGTAGCTGGGAAACGGCATCCGCAGATTGGATTTTTGATCAAGTGCTGTTTTATCGAAAGCAAGAGAAAAACAAGGAGACAATTTTTTTAGAGAAAGAATTATCGGCAGTAGCTCTCGAAAAGGAGCACCCCCAAGCGATTTATGAAGACATTCAAAGAAGATTTGAATTAAATAATCGTCCTAGAGTATCCACTGGCATGTACAATTTGGTGAAACTAGCGACATCCGGATATCTTCCCGCACAATTGGATATTGCCCAACGCTACCTTTATGGTGAAATTTTTGAACTTGATTATGCTAAAGCTGCCTTCTGGTATAAAAAGGCGATTGCAAATGGAGCGGAGGGCGAAGCCCGAAAGGCACTTACTCCGCTCCTTGCAAGCCTTAAAGCTACCGACTACTTCCGGCTAAAGTATTGGGAGAACAGGAACGAATTCCCGCGTAAATAGGCTACTTGTCTTCCTCGCCCTCACTATCTTCACCACCGCCATTTTTACAGTCACGATATGCTACATCAGCTTCAAGGGCCTTTTCCCTGAGCACTTCCTGCTCTTTAAGCTTTGCATCATATTCAATTTCTTTCTCTTTTATTTCTGCTTTTTTTGCTTTTATTTCCGCCTCGACTTCTCTAATCTTTTGTTTTTTTTGCACCATCCCATCAATGTTTTTTTGCCCTCTTTCTTCCGTGAATTCATAAAATTCACGGAAAATGCGCATTTTTTTAAGCAACGGGTTCTTTGGAATTCCCCGAATTCTATCTCTCTGCCTATTTTCTTCTTTATCTTCAGTCTCACCGTTGGAAGAGAAATCGCTGCTTGGTCGTGCCTTGATTTCTTCAAGTTTATTTTCCAACGACTCTTGTTCTTCTTTCAGTTTCTCAATTTCCCCACCAATTTTGATTGACTCGTTATGTGCCTTATCATGTGCTTGCCAAGCATCATGCAGTTTCCAATATAGCTCTTCACAAGGCTTAGGCTTGTCGCGGTCATCTTCAACTGGACCTGGATCAGGATATTCATCTTCCCCTCCGGGGTCATCTGGGCCGGGTTTGTTTGGGTCTGGTTGTTCGGGTTCTTTTGGTTGATCTGGTTCATCAGGGGTATCAGGTCCGTCCGGTACATCGGGTGTTGAATCCCCTTCATCATCACTCATGGCGCGGGCATATAGGGCCCGATGGAGGTTGTCTGGAATGCGCTTTGCCAGGGCTTTATGGAATTTTACTGCCGTTTCCGGAGCATCATCCTCCAGTTGCCGCATAAGATGGGAAACTTCAGCCTTACCTGCTACTCCATAGTTGAGTGCAGCATCAGCAACAAAGCGGCTTATATTGTCATGATTGCGGGATTCCGTCATACCACGCGCAAGTCGATTAGTTGCTCCAAAGGTAGGCGCATCGACACGACGGCTGGGAACAATATTGGCAGATTTTTTATCCGCAAGGGCTGTAATTGTGGGACCACTGGGATTAAGCACCCCGTCCTTTTTCAGCCCCGCTTGTTCCTGATAATTCATAATAGCGGATTTTAAGCCACTGTCATATTTGCCTGTGGGCTTGCTAGCCCTGATTGGATCAAGATAACCATTTTCCCCAAGAGAGCGCTCAATCTTCTCTACATCATATTCACTGTTTGTTCTTTTATCTCCAACAGGGAAATTAAGGTTATAATCTCCTGAAAAATTATGGTTCTTTTTTTTTATTGGCTCTAAACCGGAAAGAAAACTGTCATAAAGAGTCATCACATTGGTCCCATATTCAGTTAAATTAGTAATACGCAGCGCCATTTGGAAAAATTTGGTCGCCGAATTTGCTTTCTTATATCTGCAAATGAGCACAAAAAGGGAACGTAATCAATAAAAATACAGAAAATTTTCCTATTATAGGAGTTTTATGTGACTGTTAAGTCACAGATGTTTAGCCAAATTCAGCCCGTAGCTACTTCAGCCCCAAAAAGTAATTAGGGTTTCCCTGATTACTCTAAAAAGAGGAATGCTTAGGCGTTTTCATTTTTATGAAATGCTATATCAAGGAGCTATGAAACAGGTGTCTTCTTCAGTTCCTTTGATTATTCCGATTGTGTTGGTTGCTGCGAGTGCGGCGAGTGTTTTCTCAACCGATCTCTACACCCCAAGCCTTCCTCACCTCCCGGAGTATTTTGGCACAACGGCTTCAATGGTTCAGTTGAGTATGAGCTTAAACCTAGCAGCTTTTGCTTTTGCTCAACTTATTCATGGGCCTTTAGCTGATGGGTTTGGGCGGCGAGGTGTTATTTTGTGGGGGATGATTCTCTTTATCTTAGCCAGTGTGGGCTGTGCTTTGAGTGAATCTATTTCCAGCCTTATTTTCTTTCGGATTATGCAAGGGCTGACAATTTCAGCTGAAGCTGTTGTCGTGATGGTTGTGATCCGGGACCTTTGGGACGAAGTGGCTGGGGCTAAGGTGATGGCTGCTTATGGTATGTCGATTTCAATGGCCCCGGCGATTGGGCCAATTATTGGTGGATATATTCATGTGACATGGGGATGGCAGGCAAACTTTTGGCTTTTGGTTGGCTTAGCGTGCCTTTGTACGGTGGGCTTGTGGCGGTATTTGCCAGAAACGGGCGTACCAGACCGAGCAGCCCTTAAGCCACGGCGAGTACTTGCTGATTTTGCGGCCTTGATGGCTAACCGAACTTATATGGGGTACACCGTTTTAGCTGGAATGGTCATGTGTGGTCTGTTTGCTTACATAACGGAAGGCCCCTTTCTTTTAATTAAGCGTCACGGGGTACCAACAGAACAGTTTGGGTATTATCAGGCCGCTATTGTTGCCGCTTATTTCTGTGGCAGTTTATTTGCTAATCGCGTTATGACCCGCTTTGGAATTGAGAAAGTTCTTAGATTGGGTATTACTTGCGAACTTGTGGGAGGCGCTGGCTTCCTTGTATTAGTTTGGACAGGATTTGAAACACCTTATACCCTGAGCGGTGCTATGAGTTTCTTTGCCTTTGGCTTGGGTTTGGTTTTTTCTACCGCCCCTATGCGCGCTTTGACGGTTGCTAAGGCAGGCCGAGGGTCGGCGGCAGCTCTTCTTGGCGCAACTGAAATGGGTTTGGGAGCGCTTGGCGCTTTAGCTGTTGGGGTACTCCATGATGGGACAGCGGCTCCCGTAGCTTATGTCCTTTCTGGTAGTGCTATTTTGGGCCTATTGATTTACGTCATGGGGATCAGAAAACCCTCCCTGTAAAAGGGGATGACCGATTTGACTTAAAAAGAGATGCCCTAGATGAAATACCCTGACTTTTTCGATCAAGCCCCTACCGTTACTTTGCGCGATCCTTTAAGCGCCTTTTTAGGCAGCTTTGATGAAGGGCTGGTGGAATATAAATATGTAGATGCGGTTAAGCTTGCTGGGCACTCTTGCCCAACTGTTGCGGGTGCTTATTTGATGACGGTGAAGGCCATCAAAGCTCTTTATGGAGACGAAGTGCCAGAACGAGGCGCAATCCGAGCTTCATTTCCAGATAGTTTAGATGAGGGCGTTACTGGGGTAATGGCTTCAGTGATTACTTTGCTGACAGGAGCAACTGCAGAGAGCGGCTTTAAAGGGATTGGTCCTAATTTTGACCGCCGGGACTTGCTGTCTTTCGATATGGAAATGGATTGTGATATTGCTTTTGAACGGGTTGATACAGGCGCTCGAGTCGAAGTTACCTTTGCGGCTTATACTGTTCCAATGGAAGAACAAACTCGCGGGCTGCTCGGCCAGCTGATTTCAGGGCAAGGAGATAGCGAAACTGCTCAGAAATTTCAAAGTCAGTGGCAGGAACGTGTACGTAAAATCTTAGTCGATCATGTTAACGATGAAACTTTAATACAGGTAAGAAAGACAAATTAAGCAGCATGCGCCTGGACAATTTCTTCAACTTGAGTTCTGGCGGCGTTGTCTTCAACTCCATCCATAGCAGCAAGCATCATAGCCGCTGCGACAATTGCTTCCCGATGGGCATCGTCGATTGAAATGCCTTTCTCGGTCGCTTCATCAAAAGCTTCATCGTAAATGTTCATTGTCGTTGTTACGTCCATGGCAACCCTCAGTATTATATTTTAACGACTAGAGAGTATTAGAATCTGGAATGGTTAACAAAACACTACATATTGTGTTTTTGAGCTTTAATTTTTTCTAAATTTGGAAGGTAGGGGCGAAAAAAGCCTTCCAGCGTTTAAGCTATGAAGGCTTTCAATATTAATTAACGGCTTAACAATACCGTTGGAAAGTTAGTCTGATACAGAGAGATTGTCTGCGCTTTGCTTGCCGCCGCGGCCTTCAATCAACTCGTAGGAAACTTTCTGTCCTTCTTTCAGACCTTTTAGGCCTGCTGCTTGGACGGCGGTAATATGAACAAAGGCGTCCGCCCCACCTTCATCAGGCTCAATAAATCCGTAACCCTTCGTTGTATTGAACCATTTAACCGTACCCGTAGCCATTTCTGCACCTCGTAAAAACCGTGATCGTAAGTCGGGGTAACCCCGTGTTAGTAATAGTCTATCTGCAATACAGGTGATCAGAAACGGTTTCCCCTTGCGGCACGTCCCCTCCCTACGCCTGTCTTTGTAGACCGACACAGTTATTCGTGCACAACCTGAGAAATCTGTCCAGTGAAATTCGTATTAAGGCATCAAGAAATGCCTTTTTTTTACTCATTTTGAGGATTTTAGGCCAGAATCATTGAAGTTTTGTTGTGCAACTGGCACATTTTTTAAAGCTGAATTGTTTAAAAGGATTCTGGAAATGATGGTCAAAGCAAGGGGTATTAGGTTCAATGTTGACATTCTTGGGCCTGAAAATGCACCTGTTGTTATGCTTAGTAATTCATTGGCGACGACCATGGATATGTGGCAGTTGCAGCTCCCGGCTTTGACAGAAAAATATCGTGTTGTTCGATACGATATGCGTGGACATGGACAAACTGAGGTCACGAAAGAGGCCTACACACTGGAAGGTTTGGCCGAAGATGCTATTGCTCTAATGGATGCCTTGGAACTAGATAAGGTGAATTTTGTTGGCCTTTCTATCGGCGGTATGATTGGGCAAGTGATTGCTCTTAACTTTCCTGAGCGTTTAAATAGTTTGGTAATTTGCTCATCAACCAGTTCATTAAGTTTTGCAGACCCGGTAGTTTGGGAAGAGCGGATGGGCTCTGTTCAAAGTGGCGGAATGGCCGCTCAAGCTCAAAATACCATTGAGCGCTGGCTTTCGGCACCCTTTATCGCTGACAATAAGGATGTTGTTCGGCAAGTTAGAGAGATGATTGAAGCGACACCTGTTGATGGCTATATCGCAAGTTGTCGTGCACTCTTGGCTTTTCATATTACAGAGCGCCTCCCTTCTATCGATCTTCCAGTTCTAGTTATGCCGGGTGCGTTAGATCAAGCGACCCCACCGATTTTATCAGAAATTATTCATGAAAATATTCCAGGTTCAATCCTGAAGGTTATTGAAGATGCTGCTCATCTGACGAACATCCAGCAATCAGCAATATTTAACAAAAGCCTGCTGAATTTTCTTGAGGGTGTGTGATGAGGCTGATTGGTTACTCGAGAAAAGATCGGCATTAAAGAAAGAGCTAAGGCCTGCGCCTACTACTGATTTGGAAGATAAAGCCACTTTATAGCTAACTATGTTTAGGCAAAGATGACATTAGAAAAAAGGCCCTGTAGATATTTTCTACAGAGCCTTGTTTCCAAATATTAAGTAGGGAAGGCGTTACTGTTTAATGCCTTCGATTGTAATATAGATTTCAACTTCTTTTGATGCTGGACCAAGGTTTTTGGTGATGCCAAAGTCCGCAAGGGCGAATTTAGTTGTACCTTCGAAGCCGCGACGCAAACCACCCCAAGGATCCTTACCTCCGCTGATGTGTTTGACTTTCAAAGTAAGCGGCTTAGTGATACCTCTAAGGGTAAAGTCACCTGTGACATCAGCAGTTCCATCTCCTGTTACTTTAACTGCGGTGCTGACAAATGTCGCCTTAGGGAACTTATCGACTTCTAAAAAGTCTGCACTGCGAAGATGCTTATCGCGTTTGGCATGATTGCTATCAACGCTGCTGGTATCAATTTCAACACTCACTTTTGCAGCGGCGGGGTTGTTTTCATCAACATCAAAAGAACCGCTAAAGTTATTGAAGGTGCCAAGTAGATAACTGAACCCCAGGTGGGAAATCTTAAATTGGATAAAGGCGTGGGCACCCTGAGTATCCATTTTATAGGTATCTGCCTGAGCCTGCTGTGTCGTTATAGCGAAGAGAAGCGCTAAGGCCAAAGAAGTTGATTTAATTAGTGATTTTATCATGTGTGAATTCCTTCGTAATTTTTACAGTTCTATTTTTCAGGAAAAATCATTCGACGCAGAGTTTCTCCTTTGTCGAGGAAATGGTGTTTCAAGGCTCCTCCAGCATGAAGCGCGATTATGGCAACCGTAGCATAGGCAACATACTTATGAACTAGCCCGGCTGTATCTGCCATCTTCTTTTGTGGCTCTAATATAGCCGGAACTGAGAACCAATCAAAGACTGGAATAGCTTTCCCATCGGCAGAGGAAATCAAGTACCCGCTGATAAAGATAATGACAGGAAGTAAATAGAGAGCAACGTGAGCTATTTTTGCTCCCCAAACTTCTAAAGAATGAAGCCCCTTTTCAGGTTCAGGATTAACTCCGCTCAATCTCCAATAAGACCTAAAAAGAAAAAGGCCAGCTAATAAAAGTCCTATCGATTCATGGACGATGGGCCCTTTTGTATACCAGGGATCATAGTATCCTAAATCCATCATATAGAATCCGAGTCCAAACAACCCCAAAAAAGTAAGGGCAAAGACCCAATGCATACCTATGGCGACCAAACCATATCCATTTTCAGTGTTGCGCGTTTTCATCTAAAATGTTCCGTTGTTTAAGGCCATAAGAGTTGATTCTTGCCTTTGTTCTCCTAAAAGTTGGCTAATTTACTTAAAAAAACAAGATCAGCTTTAGCAAATAATTGTTTCTTTAAATGGCCTAATTTATCTTTTTTAAGAATTTTGCAAAAAAAATCCTGACCCCCCTCTCGCCAAAGCTTGCTTTGAGAGGTATAAGCAGTTTTAGTGATAAGCAATTTATGAGGCTCACACCTCAACAATAGTGTGCCGGAGGGGACAATGAACGAATATCAAGAAGAAAATCATACGACACAAACAATTGATGTTGCGGAATTCAAGGCTGATATTGATGAACTGGCCGCTGAAATTGAACGTGTGGGTAATGTGGCACTAGAAATTGATAATATTGCTAAGCAAACCAATCTGCTTGCTTTGAATGCGACCATTGAGGCCGCTCGTGCTGGCGATGCTGGTAAAGGGTTCGCGGTTGTTGCTTCTGAAGTTAAGACCCTTTCAGGTCAAACAGAAAAAGCAACTTCAGAAATTACCGATGTTGTGAATATTTTGCGTAAGAAAGTTGCGAGCCTTAATACTAAGCTCTAGAACAACGAATAAATCTATTTCTGAAACGGCCTAGGAATCAATCTTGGGCCGTTTTTTGTTAAGGGGGGACGATGAAAAAGGTACTTAAGCTGATGGTTATTAAATTAGTATTTTTAGCGATTGTTATTGGCGTTATTAGAGTAACCCCAATTTGGAACTCTTTGCTGTCTGCAGGGAAATACCAAAAAGTTGATTTTGCGTCGTTGGTTTTGACCAAAAAGCCCAACCAGTTTTTAATTTGCCCACAAGATTATTGCCCTTCTGCTAAGGCTCATAAAATAAGCCCTGTTTTTCAAGTTCCCGCGATAAAATTATCAGAAGCATTCGATCAGGTGATTAAAGCACAAAAGAGTATCAGTGATATGGTGCGAATTGATCAATCAACTGATTTTGTTGTTCGGACCCCCCTTATTGGTTGGCCTGACCGAGTGACTGTTCAAATAATTCCTATAAGTGAAAGTGAAAGCACCTTGGCTATCTATAGCCGTTCTGTTTATGGCCGTTCAGACTTTAGCGTAAATGAAAAAAGAATAGCGCAATGGCTTGAAGAGCTGGAAAAACAATTGGCCGCCTAAACACTGAGTATTAGGTTTTATGTTTAATTATATTTACTTAAAAAGCGGGTAAAATAAGAGATCAGAAGATTATTAATCTTATGATTTCGGTGGACGATGAATTACCATTGGTAAATGATGACAGTGATACCTTGAAAACCTTGCCTGATATTCGTGACCTGATGTGCTGTTGTCGATTGAAAATCTCGGTGCCGAATATTCTTCCCTGAGTGATCTTATCCAGGGCAATTACTATAACCGTCCTCTTCCTTATTGAGACATTTCTCGAAGCTTTGGGTGATAAAACACAGACATTATAATCAGGGTTTTCTCAACTGAAGGGATTGCTAAAACGGTTTCGGGCAATATTGGGGATGTAGCGGCTACGTCAAAATCAACTAATGAAAAAGCGACCCATCAGTTGCAGGGAGCTGAAGAAGTTGGTGTTAGAGTCCAGGGGATGCGTGAGCGCCTTGAAGAAATCATGCGTGATGCCAGTGATCCTCGGATGAGTAAACGTTATACTATTGATACTTTGGTGACAGTCACTATTGATGGAAAAAGTAAAGATTGCTTGATGAATGATATTGCCCGTAGTGGAGCAGCTATCCTTGATCGTGAGTTGGGAGCTAATAATGGTAATGAGTTTGAGGTTGAAATACCAAGGATGGGGTCTGTAAAAGGAAGAGTGGTTGCACTCACTGAAGGATCTACCCATATCAGGTTAGATTTAGACGATGATACATTTGAAGCTCTTGATAAAATGATTACTGATCGTTTTGGGGCGATTTGAGAAGAATATGGGAAGATAAAATGCAACATTCGATTGATTCAGAAAATGGGAACATTATCCTTAAGCTCAGTGGTCAGTTTACGGCACAAGACCGTAGGGGATTTGATGATGTAATAAAGTCAGTGCTTATAAAAGACGGAGCATCTGTCCAGGTAGAACTCGATGAGTTGCTTTATATGGATTCAGTTGGTTTAGGCATGTTAATTACCCTCAGAGCCGAGGTTGAAAAGGCCAGTAAAAGTATTTGCCTATGCAATCCAACTGGTGACGTCAAAGAGGCTTTGTTTCTTGCCTGCTTTGATCGGTTGTTTGAGATTAAGTAATCAAAAGCTCCTCTAGTCAACAAAACTAACAGGGATACCATTCCATTTTTTGATAGCTTTAATGGCGAAGCTTGAATTCACTCGGTCAACGCCTGGGAAATGGATAAGGTCGTTGCGCAGGAATTGGTCAAAGTGATTAACATCTTTGACCATGACATGAAGTAGATAGTCTTGCTCGCCCGTCATAGCGTAACAATCGACAACTTCATCGCGACGCATAATTTCCGCTTCAAATTCTTCTGCCTCGTGGAGATCGAGAGCGACATAGACAAATACGTTGAGTCCAATGCCGACACTCGCTGGGTTTACGACAGCGCTATAACCTTCAATCACCCCACTTTCTTCCATTTGGCGCACCCGTCGCCAACAAGGGGATGTTGTCAAACCAACTTTCTCGGATAGTTCTGCCATTGGCATTCTACCGTTGTTTTGCAACTCCCTTAAAATCTTGCGATCATATGCATCAGTCATGATAAGGTAATATTTTCCAATAATTATATAAATACGAAATATATATAGCTTATAATTGTTAATTTAAGGCAAAAAAGCAAAGATTTTCTAGGATAAAACAGTTTATCATCCTAGGAACGATAAATAGATCGCTAAATGCGGTTTTGGGAGGCTAAAAGTCGGTAATTCGACTTTTCCAACTGTAGAATTATTTTAATACCGGTTAATTATATGTGTTTTAGAAAAACTGGTTAGCGAAACGCCACAGGTATGTCTTCGGCAAGGGCCAAGACCCTAAGGCACGGAATATTGGAAGTGAATTTAGCTACTACATTAGACGACAAATACACCATCGGCGACGGACGCCTTTACATGACGGGCGTTCAAGCACTAACTCGTCTCCCCCTTATTCAAGCTCAAAGAGATAAAGAAGCCGGATTGAATACAGCCGGGTTTGTTTCTGGCTATCGGGGTTCTCCTCTTGCAGGCTATGACCAAGCCCTTTGGTTGGCAAAGGATCACCTTTTAAAACACGGAGTTAAGTTTCAGCCAGCTGTAAATGAAGAACTCGCAGCAACGGCCGTTATTGGCACTCAACAAGTTAATAACTATCCTTCAGCTAAGGTTGATGGTGTTTTTGCTATTTGGTATGGCAAAGGACCAGGCCTTGACCGAGCTTCAGATGCTATGAAGCATGCAAACCTGCTTGGCTCCTCTAAAAATGGCGGTGTTCTCGTCGTGGTAGGTGATGACCACGGAGCTGTTTCATCGGCAACAGCGCATCAATGTGAATATCTTATGTCTTCCTGGATGATGCCTGTCCTTCATCCTGCTAGTGTTCAAGAATATCTAGATTACGGAATTCTGGGTCTGGCGATGTCCAGGTTCTCAGGTTGCTATGTTGGATTTAAGGCGGTTTCAGAAGTGGTGGAAACGTCGGCGACCGTTGATGCTTCCATTCATAACCTCCATATAATCACACCTGAATTTGATACTCCAGCAACGGGTCTCCATGCTCGGTGGCCTGATCCTCAGTTGATGCAAGAAGAACGAATGATCAATCATAAAATCCGGGCTGTAAAAGCATTTGCTCGAGCCAATGGTATTGATCGCGCCATCTGGGAAAATCCAAAAGCTAAAATTGGGATTGTTTCAACAGGAAAGGCCTATACCGATCTTGCCCAAGCCCTTGATGACATGGGAATTGGTGAAACAGAAGCCGCTGGATTAGGGTTGAAACTTTATAAAGTTGGAATGCCTTGGCCTTTAGAAGAGCAAGGTATCATGGAGTTCGCTCGTGGTTTAGATACCGTGCTGGTCATTGAAGAAAAACGCCCAATTATTGAAGAGCAACTTAAAGCAATCTTGTATGCTCTTCCTGATGCAGAACGCCCCAATATTTTAGGTAAACAAGACAGTAAGGGTGAAAAGCTTCTTCCCTCTAATGGTGAGTTAAATCCAGGCCAGATCGTTGGGGTTTTAGCAAATGCTTTGCCGTCGCTGGCCTCAACAGACATGGCGAAAAACCATATCACCTTTTTAGATGAAAAGCGTAAGGCGTTAGCTACCCAGCCTTTAGCAATTCGCCCCCCTTATTTTTGTTCCGGTTGTCCCCATAGTACCTCAACAAAAGTACCAGAAGGAAGCCGGGCCTTAGCAGGAACGGGGTGTCATTTAATGGCGGCTTTTACTAATCCGCAGACATCTAGTCTCATCCAAATGGGCGGTGAAGGGATTAACTGGTTAGGGCAAGAGCCATATGTTGAGGAAGGCCATATTTTCCAAAACTTAGGAGATGGAACCTATGTTCACTCAGGTAGCTTGGCGATACGCCAAGCAGTAGCAGCGAACTCTAACATCACCTATAAAATTCTCTATAATGACGCCGTTGCTATGACAGGTGGACAACCTTTTGAAGGTGGCCCGAGTGCTGCCAATATTGCACACCAGATTTTCCATGAAGGTGTTGGTCGTATTGCTGTTGTTTATGATGATGTGGAAGGAACGCCAGATCGAGGGAGCTTCCCGCCGATTGCGACTTTCCACCATCGTAAAGAGCTGGATCAGCTTCAAAAGCAAATGCGGACCCACAAAGGGGTCTCCATCATCATTTATATCCAAACATGTGCCGCAGAGAAACGTCGTCGTCGTCGTCGGGGTGATCATCCTGACCCCATCAAACGGGTCTATATTAACAAGCGGGTTTGTGAAGGTTGTGGAGATTGCTCTATTCAATCTAATTGCATTCCGGTCATGCCAGTTGAAACCCAATGGGGGCGCAAGCGGCATATTGACCAATCTTCATGCAATAAAGATTTTAGCTGCGTGAATGGTTTTTGCCCGGCTTTTGTCACCCTTGAAGGCGCAGAAGTAAAATCTAAAAGCGGGACTTCTATTGAGCCACCTAAGAACATTCCTGCTCCAAAGGTACCTTCATTGGACAAGCCTTATGGCATCCTTATTGGGGGCATTGGTGGCACTGGTGTGGTGACAATTGGCCAGCTTCTTGGTATGGCGGCTCTTATTGAAGGAAAGGGAGCTTCAGTTCTCGACTTCACCGGGTTGGCTCAAAAAGGTGGTGGGGTTTTAACTCATTTACGTCTTGCTAAAACTCCTGAAGCTATCCGGTCTGCCCGTCTGCCTATTGGCGGGGCTGATTTGCTCTTGGCAGGGGATATGGTTGTTGTTTCCAATAACGAAGCCATTTCTACCCTCCGCGAGGGACATACAAAAGCCGTGGTTAATTCCATGCTCTTGCCGACAGCTGTAACGGTTCTTCAACCCGATTTCTCTGTGGATGATAAGCCGTTGAGAAATGTGATTGAAAAATCAGTTGGTACGAACAATGCAACTTTCCTAAATGCTACCAAAATTGCCGAAAGCCTGACAGGGAATGCTATTACGGCTAATGTATTCCTGCTTGGATATGCCTATCAACTTGGGGCTATTCCTTTAGGTTTAGAATCAATCCTTCGGGCGATTGAGCTTAATAAAGTGAGTGTAGAAGCCAATAAACAGTGCTTTACCTGGGGACGTTATGCGGCCCATGACCCCGAAGGCTTAAAAGAAATTGTTGGTCGCTTGGATGTTGATCGAGTGCCTGAAGAAAGCTTTGAACAGTTGTTTGAGCGTTTGAGCAACGACTTAGTACGTTACCAAGATCAAGCTTATGCAGAACGTTTCAAAGCTTTTGTCAACAAGGTGAAAGCATTTGGCGGAGGTGAAGCTTTAGATGAGGCGGTTGCTCGTTCATTATATCGCTTGATGGCTCATAAAGATGAATATGAAGTAGCGCAACTTCATATGGACAGCGGGTTTATGGAAGAGTTGAAGGAGAACTTCTCTGGAGACTTCAAAGTAAACTTCCATATGGCCCCGGATTTAAGTTTTAATCGTGATCCGAAAACGGGGAACCTGAAAAAAAGAGCATATGGGCCTTGGATGGGGAACATCTTGAAAATCATCACGAAACTCAAAGGACTTCGTGGTGGTTTCTTTGACCCATTCAGCCGTTTTGAAGAGCGGAAAATGGCGCGAAGGCTTATTGCCGAGTATGAAAAAAATATTGAAGAATTGCTAGCAGGGCTCACGAAGGATAATCTGAACCTTGCTATTGAAATTGCCCAAATCCCTATGGAAATTAGAGGGTACGGGCATATTAAGGCTGCGACAATAAATGCAGCTGAGAAAAAACAGGTGGAACTGCTAAGCCAGTTTCGCTCGAATAAACAGGAGGCTTTAGCAGCGGAGTAACCCAACTTGTTGCTAAGGTTATGTAAATAAACATGAATTGTGGTTGGCATTGGGGCTGACTCGTAGTACCAATTAACCACAGAATTATTTAGTAAATGCTATGGGAGGCAAATACATGAGCGATCAAATTAAGTACAATCTTACAGAAGACCAAATGCCTAAAACCTGGTACAATATTCAGGCTGATTTACCTGTACCAATGTTGCCACCACTTCATCCTGGTACAGGTCAGCCTATTGGACCGGAAGACCTAGCGCCATTGTTCCCGATGGCTTTGATTATGCAGGAAGTAACTCAGGAACGCGAAATTGAAATCCCTGATCCAGTTCGGGATATTTTATTCCAGTGGCGCCCATCAACAATGTTCCGGGCACGCCGTTTGGAAAAGGCTTTAGATACACCAGCAAAAATTTACTATAAATATGAGGGCGTAAGCCCAGCTGGTAGCCACAAGCCAAACACGGCTATTGCTCAAGCTTTTTACAATAAAGAAGAAGGAACCAAAAAGCTGACCACCGAAACTGGTGCTGGCCAATGGGGCTCATCGATCTCTCTTGCTGGTGCTTTCTTTGGTTTAGAAGTCGACGTTTACATGGTGAAGGTTTCTTATAACCAAAAACCATACCGTCGTGCTTTGATGGAAACCTATGGCGGACGTTGTGTTGCAAGCCCAAGTACAGAAACAGCTTCGGGTCGAGCAATTCTTGAACAAGACCCTAACTCAACAGGTAGCTTGGGTATCGCCATTTCTGAAGCCGTTGAAATGGCAGCTCAGAATGATGACACCAAATACGCTTTAGGGAGTGTTCTTTCCCACGTTCTATTGCACCAATCCATTGTTGGCTTGGAAGCTATGAAACAAATGGAAATGGCTGACGATTATCCAGATGTGATTGTTGGTTGTGCTGGTGGTGGTTCAAACTTAGCCGGTATTACTTTCCCATTCTTGGGTAAAAAATTACGTGAAGGTGGCAACACCCGTTTTGTTGCTGTTGAACCTGCCAACTGTCCTTCATTGACCCGTGGTAAATATGCTTACGATTTTGGTGACACCGCTCACCTGACCCCACTGGTTAAAATGCACACCTTAGGTAACTCTTTCGTGCCTCCTGGCATCCATGCTGGTGGCTTGCGTTATCACGGTATGGCACCTTTGCTTAGCCACGTTTATGACCAAGGCATGATGGAAGCGAAAGCTTATCACCAAACTGAGTGCTTTGCCGCTGCTGTCGAGTTTGCTCGGGCTGAAGGTATTGTTCCTGCTCCTGAATCAAGCCACGCTGTTAAAGGCGCAATTGATGAAGCTCTTCGTTGCAAAGCTGAAGGTAAGTCTGAAACCATCTTGTTCAACCTGTCTGGACACGGGCACTTTGACATGGCGGCCTATACAGACTTCTTCGCAGGTAACCTTGAAGATCGTGATTATGATCAAGGTTGTTTGGACGCTTCTTTGGCTTCATTGCCAGATGTTGCTGCTGAATAAGTAGCAATACCAATAAAAAATGGGGTGACGGGTCTTTCGTCACCCCATTTTTCTTTCGTTTTTCGGTTTTTAGGATTACCTATTAGCGCATTCGATTCTTTTCCAATTCAAATTATAGCAGGCGTCTCATGTTTGAAAATCTGAAACCCCTTCCGGACGATCCCATTCTTGGTCTTATGGTGGCATACAATGCCGACCCCAACCCTAATAAAATTGACTTAGGTGTTGGTGTTTATAAAGACGAAGACGGTAAAACAACTATCATGGACGCCGTTAAAAAGGCGGAAAAGGTCCGTTGGGAACAAGAAGATACAAAGACATATGTTGGTATTCCTGGTGAAGCTGCTTACAACGATGCCATGCACGAGCTCATCTTAGGTAAAGGCCATGCGGCTTTAAAAGATGGACGTGTTAAGGGCGCACAGACCCCAGGTGGTTGTGGTGCTTTGAGCATGGCGGCTGGTTTCCTCAAAAGGGCTAATGAAAATACCACTGTTTGGGTGAGTACCCCAACCTGGGCTAATCACATTCCGCTGATTGGAACCGTTGGCCTCGCCATCAAAGAATATGCTTACTTTGACCAAGCTAACAGTGCTGTCGATTTTGATGCCATGATGAGTGACCTTCAAAAAGTTCCCGCTGGTGATGTGGTTTTGATCCACGGTGCTTGCCACAACCCAACCGGTGCTGATCTCAACAATGATCAATGGGATGCGGTCACCGACTTGGCTGAGAAAAACGGTTTTACCCCTATGATCGACTTGGCCTACCAAGGTTTTGGTAAAGGCTTGGAACCTGATGCTTATGGGGCTCGCCTTATGGCTGAACGTCTGCCAGAGGTCGTTATTGCCGCTTCATGCTCTAAGAACTTCGGTCTGTATCGGGAGCGGACTGGTGAGTTGATGATCATTGGTAGAAATGCCGAGCAGACCAACATTAGCGCCAGTCAAGCTTACAGCGTTATCCGCAGCAATTACTCCATGCCACCAGCGCACGGTGGTGCCTTGGTGCGAATTATTCTTGAGGATGCTGACCTTCGTGCTAACTGGGAAGCTGAGCTCAAAGGCATGTGTGGTCGTATCAACGACCTACGCACCTTGTTCCGCGATAAGATGAATGACCGGGGCCATGACTTTAGCTTCATCGCCAAGCAAAACGGTATGTTCTCTTTCCTTGGAATTTCCAAAGAACAAGTACACCGTCTGCGTGATGAATATGGCATCTATATTGTTGATTCTAGCCGCGTAAATGTCGCTGGTATCAACAGCAAAAACATTGACTATTTAGCCGACGCTATTGCCTCCGTTCTTTTGCAAACTTCGGTTAATTGAACCTAAGTTGCTCTAAGTTGTGAAATTAAAGCCCGTTGTTACTATGTATGGTAGGATGACGGGCTTTTTTTATCTTGAAGGGATGTTGATGATGAACCGACGTAGTTTTATGGGAAAAATTATGGTAACTGCAGCTACTTTTCTCTTCCCGTGGACAGCTCAAGCCCAAGGCAAGAAGGGGATAGTCCGTCAGGATGGCATCATCTATATCAATGGCGTTCTTGCTGTTGTCGGAGACGAAGTAAAACCTGGAGACCGGGTGGAAACAGGGCCTGGTGCAAAAAGTGTTATCGTTCTTGATGAAGATGCTTTTTTACTACGGGAAAATACCCAAGTGCAGTTCCCTGACGAAAGCACGGCGGAGAAAGTACTTAAAGTGATCTCGGGTGGTATTCTCTCGGTCTTTGGCCCTAAGAAGCTTGTTCTTGATACGCCTGTTGCCACAATCGGAATCCGTGGTACAGGACTTTATGTGCGGATTGACCAAGGCCGTGTCTATGCCTGTCTGTGCTATGGGGAAGCTGACTTGCGATCAAAACAAAACCCTGCAGTTCAAGAACGCCTTAAAACATCTCACCATGATGCCCCGCGTTATATCTATGGTCAACGTGATGGAAACCTGATTGAGAAAGCCCCTATTGAAGATCATACGGATGCTGAACTCATCATGTTGGAAGGGCTTGTTAATCGTGTGCCACCATTTGGAAAAGAACCACTCGGATACCAATTTCAATAGAGCTATCTGATAATTGAATAGGCTCTATTTTAGATAGTCAGAAAAGGGAAGTTTCTGACAAACTTATGAAATTTGGAGATGGTTTATAGGGGATAAAAAAATTACCGCACTGTTGGTACCAGTGCGGTAACGATTGTCATTTTACATATGTGGTGTGAGGTAACTTGCGGTTCCTTCTTCAGATTTTTCGTAAATATCTGAAGCTGCACCAACGATCAAGGGATCGGGAGGGCAGGCAATTTTGGTGTCTTTGTTTGGATAAGGAATATGGTGGAGGAAGTGGCGCATACAGTTGATGCGAGCACGTTTTTTGTCGTCTGATTTAACCACTGTCCAAGGAGCATGTGCTGTATCTGTATAGAAGAACATAGCCTTTTTAGCTTCTGTATAATCATCCCACTTATCTAAAGATTGCATATCAATCGGGCTGAGTTTCCATTGTTTAAGCCGGTTAATGCGTCTTGATTCAAAGCGCCGGCGTTGCTCTTCGCGGCTAACTGAGAACCAATATTTGAACATCTTAATGCCATCGTTAACCAGCATACGCTCAACGTCAGGAACTTGGCGCATAAATTCCATATATTCAGTCGGCGTGCAAAAATTCATCACCCGCTCAACACCAGCTCGGTTGTACCAAGATCTATCAAAGAGGATCATTTCACCCTTTGTTGGCAGATGTTTTATATAACGCTGAAAATACCACTGACCGGATTCCTGATTGGTCGGTTTTTCAAGCGCAACGACGTGAGCTTCACGGGGGTTGAGGTGTTCCATAAAGCGCTTGATAGTCCCACCCTTACCAGCTGCGTCGCGACCTTCAAAGAGCAGAAGGGTTCGTTCACCTGCTTCACGCACATAAGCTTGAACTTTTAGAAGTTCAACTTGGAGTTCCGTTTTTTGCTTTTCGTAAGTTTGACGGGACATCTTGCGTTTGTAGGGGTAGTTTCCGCTTTTAAAATTTTCGAGGAAGGTTTCCCTTGCGGTCTTATGGTGGAGTTGGGTTTCTTTTGTCGGGGAGGTGGCGGCCTTAATTGGAGTGTGTTTTTTAGCAGGTTCTTTTTTGGTGGATTGAGGGGCCGTTTTTTTTGTTGATTTTACTTGATCGTCCATATCTTCCTCTTATTGCAATTTCTTTTCGATTGGAGTGCATAACTCACGTACACAGTTTACACTAAATTGACGCTAAAGAGGAGTGCAGTTTTAGCAAGGCTCTAATGTGCTAAGGGTATTATTCGTTGATGCCGATACCGCTGGAAGCCAGGGTAAAATAAGTTTCAATAAGTTCAGGAATAGGTACGTCTTTTGCCGGGTCATACCAACGGGCTAACCAGTTGCACATGCCGATGTAGGCAAAGGCAGACATCTTAGCATTGATGTTTTTCTTAAACTCGCCTTTTTCCTGGCCTTCTTCAACAAGCTCAATCCAAAGTTGGCTATACTCATCCCACACCCGGCGGAGCTCACTTAGCTTGGCATCGTTGCGGAAAAAATGTTCTTCCCGTAAAGCGACGCTCATTTCTAGGTAGGTAGGGTTGAAGGCATTGAGATGCGTTTGAATAGCTCCATGGAGTTTTTCCATCGAACTCATATTGCCGCGCATAACTCCCTTCATATTCATAAGCAAGGTGGTACTGGAAGGGAGGATAACTTCGAGTAAAATGTCGCCGCGGCTTTTGAAATAGTAATAAACGCCTTCACGTTTGATCCCGACAGCTTTCGCAATGTCCTCAATGGAGGTGTTGGCAACCCCTTGACGATCAAAGACTTCTGCTGCCCGTCTTAAAATTTCTCTGCGACGACTCATTGTTTTACATACCGTATTTTACAAACCGTAAAAGGACTCTCAGGGTGAGGTCCTGCCCGTATCTATTTTTTACTGTATGTAAAGGCTTTGCGCTTGGCAAGCGTTAATTTTACAGGTGTGTAAAAAACTTGTTTACAGGTGTGGTTGATTTGGGTTACTTTAAGCTTCAAGAAATATACATAGTCGTCAGTCGGGTGGGGTGGCGCGGGTTAAGTTTTAGACAGGAGTATGGAAACGTGTTGTACAAAGCTGAAATTCCTTATGGTGCTTATTGGTCTTCTCCATTTTCTCGCTGGCAAGGGTCGCTAGCTAATCTTCATGCGGTGAAGTTTGGGGCGGATACTGCGAAGAAAGAGTTGGAGAAAAGAAACATCCCTGTCGATGATTTTGATTATGCTGTGCTTGGTTCGAGCGTTCCGCAAAAAGGTTCTTTTTATGGGGCTCCTTGGTTAGCAGGTCTTGTTGGTGCGGATAAAGCTGGTGGGCCGATGATCTATCAAGCATGTGCGACTGGTGTTCGTACCTTGCTTTCTGCTGTGCAGGAAATTGAAGTCGGTATGGCAGAGAAAGCCCTGGTGGTGAATGCTGATCGTACCTCTAATGGCCCTCACATTCTATATCCAAACCCATCTGGTCCCGGTGGAACAGGCGATAGTGAAAATTGGGTGATGGATAACTTCTCTTGTGATCCATTAGGTGGTCACTCTATGCTGCAAACCGCTGAGAACGTTGCCAAGAAACATCAGGTTTCAACTGAAGCTCAGCATGAAGTTGTTTTACGTCGTACAGAGCAGTATCAAGCTGCTTGTGCTGATGATCATGCTTTCCATAAGCGGTATATGACACTTCCTTTTGAAGTTCCTGATCCCCGTTTCCGCAAGGTGCGCAACACCCTTGAGGGTGATGAAGGAATCACCATCTCTACGGCTGAAGGTTTGGCAAAGCTTAAGCCTGTTATGCCTGATGGGACAGTGACCTTTGGTGGTCAAACTCACCCCGCAGACGGTAATGCTGGCTTGGTTGTGACGACTCCAGAGCGCGCTAAGGAATTGAGTAAAGATTCAAGTATCCGTATTCGCATTCACGGTTTTGGTTTGGCGCGTGCAGAAAGGGCTCATATGCCTGAGGCGACTATCCCCGCTGCAACACGGGCCTTGGCTCAAGCTGGTATGTCTATTGATAAGATGGATGCCATTACCTCGCACAATCCATTTGCAGTAAACGATATCGTTTTTGCTAAAGAAATGGGTTGGGACCCAATGAACATGAATAACTTTGGTTGTTCGTTGATTTGGGGCCATCCACAAGCACCAACAGGCACCCGTTCAATTATTGAACTCATTGAAGAGTTGGCGATGCGTGGAGGTGGTTACGGTTTGTTTGAAGGTTGTGCTGCTGGCGATACAGCTATGGCCGTTGTTATTCAGGTCGGTGAATAGGTTCCGGCAATGGATATTTCCGATTGGATAGATCGGCGGGCTGTCTTTTCTCCTGATAAAGCAGCGATCCGCTTTAAAGGGGAAAGCGTTTCTTATAAAGCGTTATCCGAAAAGGTGGGGCACTTAACCTCTGTGCTTCGCGGTGCCCTTGGTATTCAAAAAGGGGCCCGTGTCGCCTATCTCGGGTACAATAGCCCCGAGCTTGTCGCTTTGGTTTTTGCCTGTGCTCGTGTCGGGGCGATCTTCTTGCCGATGAATTGGCGTTTAGCTGGCCCTGAACATGCTTATGTGTTGAGCGATTCTGAGCCTGCAGCCATTTTTGTTGAAGAAGAGTTTGCAGATACCCTGGATGGGATCAGTCAGGATATTCCTGAGAGCCATATTGTTAAGTTTGGTATCGCACGAGATGGCTGGCATTCATATGAAACGTTGATGAACCTGTCTTCTGGTGGTCGCCAGCGTGACCCTCGAGTGAGTTACGATGATCCTGCTTTGCTGGTTTATACCTCTGGCACCACGGGCCGACCTAAAGGGGCGGTGTTGACACAAAATGCACTCTTCTACGCTGCCGTAAATAGTGCCCACATGCATGATATGACCAGCCAAGACATTGTGTTGACCACATTACCTATGTTCCATGTCGGCGGCATGAATATCCAAACCTTGCCTGCCCTTCATGCCGGGGCAACTGTGGTGCTACAAGATAAGTTTGATGTGAACGGTACCTATGCCGATATCGAAACCGAAAAGGTAACTTTGACCACGTTAGTCCCCGCCCAATTGGGCGGCATGATGGCCGACCCTCGGTGGAAAAAATCTAAATTTAAATCTTTAAGAAGCATCTCGACGGGCTCAACATTGGTGCCAGAGGCTTTGACTGAAGCCGTACATGCCAAAGGACTCCCGTTGTTGCAGGTTTATGGGTCGACTGAAACATCCCCCATCGCTGTGTTTTTGGTGGCTGATGATGCCGATAATCGTATCGGTTCAACAGGGAAATGTGCGGTTCATTGTGACATGAGGATTGTTGACAATGAAGGTAATGATCTCCCCGTTGGTGAGTCAGGTGAAATTCTAATTAAAGGCCCAAATGTTTTGATAGCCTATTGGAATAATCCTGAAGCAACAGCAGAAGCCTTAAAAGATGGCTGGTTCCATACAGGCGATATTGGGCATCAGGACGAAGAGGGTTTTCTCTTCGTTGATGACCGAAAGAAAGACATGATTATTTCTGGCGGTGAAAATATCTATCCTGCCGCTTTGGAAAATATACTGGCGGAAAGCGGAGACCTCATTGAGGCCTCTGTTGTTGGGCGTGATGACGAGAAATGGGGTGAAGTGCCTGTAGTCGTCGCCGTTCGCAAGTCTGAAAAAATAACTGAGAGCGAAGTTAAAGCCCTGTTCAAGGGCAAGATCGCCAAATTTCAGCATCCCAAGGACGTGTTCTTTGTTGAGCAACTTCCGAGGAATGCTATGGGCAAAATCGTAAAAGATGAAATTAGAACAATGGTTCGTGACGGGAGCTTAAATTAAATGACAATGAAAATAGGCATCGACGTCGGGGGGACATTCACCGACTTCCTTTTTGTGAAAGAAGGAGAAGACCCTAAGATTTTTAAAACCCTCTCCACCCCCAGTGATCCCTCCATCGCCGTAATGAATGGCCTGAAGGATATCGCTGCGAGTGTTGATCCAGATATGGCGCTAAACGATTTTGTATCTCAAGTGGATACCATTGTTCATGGCACCACTGTGACCACCAACGCGACCCTGACAAGAAGGGGGGCCAAATCAGGCCTTATCACGACCAAGGGTGTCCGGGATGCCTTGGAGATGCGTCGAGGTATTCGGGAAGAGCAATATAACAACCGTTACACCAATGTTGAGCCTCTCGTTGAGCGTTACCTCCGTATAGGTGTTGAAGGTCGCTTAGATCGTAATGGTAAAGAGGTTGATCCTCTTAACCTTGATGATGTCCGTGCTGCAGTTAAATTGTTCAAAAAAGAAGACGTTAAAGCAGTCGCTATCTGCTTCATGAATTCCTTTGCTAACCCTGAGCAAGAACAAGCCGCTGCCGACTTGGTCCGCAAGGAAATGCCTGAGGCTTATCTCACGGTTTCTTCTGATTTGCTCCCCTCTATTCGTTTTTACGAGCGGGTGAGCTCCACTGCGCTAAACACCTACATTGGCCCTATTCTTGATCACTACCTCAACCAACTCCAAGATCGCCTCAAAGAGGCTGGCTTTGGTGGTTTGTTGCTTATCATGCAATCAAATGGTGGCGTTATGTCACCAGATGTTGCGCGTGAAAAAGCTGCCCTAACCTTGCTCTCAGGTCCGGCTGCTGGTCCTGGCGCTGGTTTGGTGTATGCACAGGCTCACGGCGAAGATAAGTGTATTGTTACTGATATGGGCGGTACCAGTTTCGAAGCCGCTCTTGTGGTTGATGGCCCGATCATGGTGAATGAAGGTGAAATTGATCGTCACCGTATCGCTCTGCCTATGCTTGGTATCCATACCATTGGTGCTGGCGGTGGTTCTGTCGGCTGGATTGATGAAGGCGGCTTGCTCCGTATGGGGCCAGAAAGTGCGGGTGCTGATCCCGGACCTGCTTGTTATCAGAAAGGTGGTGCCAAACCTGCCACCACTGATGCCAATGTTATTCTTGGTTACTTAAACCCCGGCTTCTTTGCAGGCGGTAAAATGTCTTTGGACGTTGACGCCTCACGCAAAGCTGTTGAAGAGCATGTTGCTAAGCCACTTGGTTTGACCATCGAAGAAGCTGCTGCTGGTATGTACCGGGTTGCTTGTAACAACATGGCGCAAGGTGTTCGGGAAGTGACCATCAAACGTGGTTTTGATCCACGGGAATTCCCCATGATCGTGGCTGGTGGTGCTGGACCAATTCACTCTTGCACGATTTGCGAAGAGTTAGAAGCGCCTTTCCAGATTGTTCCACGGGCAAGCTCGATCCTTTGTGCTGTCGGCATGTTGATGAGCGATCTTAAACATGATTTTGTTCGTACATATGTCTCCCCACTTGTTGGCGCAGATTGGTCGACGTTAGGTAAAATCATTGGTGATATGAAAGGCGAGGGCGCGAAACTCCTGACCGAAGAACGTATTGCAGAAGACCAGCGGGAATACTTCATCAAGTTTGATTGTCGCTACCTCAAACAATTTCATGAGGTCTCTTTCGTCGTTCCGGCGGATGCCTTTGATGCCAAAGATGAGCAGGCAATCGCTGAAGCGTTCCATGCTGAGCATAACCGTCTTTACGGTTACTCTCTCAAAGGAGATGAAACGGCTCCTGTTGAAATCATTAACGTTCGTGTTCAGGCGGTGGGTCAAGCTGACAAACCTAACTTTGCGGCGGAAGAATACAACGGCAATGATGCGAGCCACGCCCGTAAAGGTGAACGCCCAGTTTATGTGCCTGAGGATAATGAATTTAAAACCGTCTCAATTTTCGATGGTCATGATTTGAAATACGGCAACCACATTGAAGGCCCGGCGATGATCGAGTCTGAAACTACTGCGATTTTTGTCAGCGGTTCATTTAACTGTGTTGTCGATAAGCTGGGTTCGTACGCCCTTTATAAAAAAGGCCGTGAAGACCTTGTTGCTGCTACTCTGAAGGGAGAAGGATAATGAGTAAAGTTGATCCAATCCTACTGTCTGTTTATGCGCGTACCTTTAAGTCCATCACCGACGAAATGTCTATGTCGGTGCAGATGACCACGCGTTCACCCATCTTGTGTGAAGCGAAAGACTTTGTTACCGGACTGTATGACGCAGAAGGTAATATGCTGGAGCAGACCGAGAACTTGCCGATCCTGGCTTTCTCATTGGCTCCTGTTTGTAAGTACATCATTGAATATTACGAGGGCGATTTTAGCCCTGGAGACGTGATCTTCCACAACGATGTGTTTAGCCTCGGTAATCAAAACAACGACGTTGCTGTATTCAAGCCGATCTTCCACGAAGAGACACTTGTTGGTTGGGCTGCGGTTAAAGGACACCAAGCTGATATCGGCGGTAACGTTCGCGGTGGCTATAACCCAAATGCAACGGAAGTCTGGCAGGAAGCCTTGCGTATTCCTCCGGTTAAAGTTTACGAAGGCGGCAAGCTCAAAAAAGACGTTTGGGATTTGATCTTCGCCAATATCCGCCTCGACATTGTTTCTCACGATATGCGGGCTCAAATGGGGGCTTGTACTGTGGGCGAACGTCGCTTGCAGGATGTGATTAAGAAGTATGGTCTTGAGAGCTACAACGCTCACAAAGCCGCTTTGTTTGAAGCATCTCGCAAAATGATGGAAGCGGAACTCAGCCAAATTCCTAACGGTGTTTATAACGGCGAAGGCATGATTTACTTCGATGGCCATAACCAAGGCACGGAGTTTACCATCCGGGTTGAGATCACCGTTATGGATAAGAGTATCAAGTTTGATTACAGCAAAACAGATGCTCAAACCGATGGCTTTGTGAACGGTACTTTCACCTCAAGCGCTTCCGCGACAATTTTGACGTTGCTGCAAATGGTTAACCCGGACATCCCTCACAACGAGGGCATGATCAAGCCAATGGAAATTATTATTCCAGAAGGTACGGTGCTTAATGCTAGCTATCCGAAAGCAACCACCTTTGGTAACCACCTTTGCCCACCAAATGCGGATGCTATCATCCGCGCCCTAGCCCCAGTTATTCCTGACCGGGTAACAGCTGGCTGGAACAACCTTCTCTGCTCGTTGACCACTGGCCACGATGAAGAGAAGGGTGATGATTACGTGGATATTGGCTTCATGGGTCTTAAGGGTGGCTCCGGCGCGATGATCGGAACCGATGGTTATGACCATATTGGAATGATTGACGCTTCTGGTGGGTTACTTGATCAAGATTATGAAATGTTCGAACAAACCACGCCCCATCTGCTAACAAAACATGAATTCCTTGAAGATTCTGCCGGTGCCGGACAGTGGCGCGGTGGCTTGGGTGTTGAGACTGAATTTGTTATCGGCTCTGAAGATACCCAGTTGGTTACCTTCGGTGATGGTGATTTTGAAGCTGCTTTTGGTCTCAATGGTGGTGAGGGTAGTATCCTCAATATTATTGAGATGACCTACCCAGATGGCACGCATGTTGTTCCTAATAATAAAGATCTGATTGAGGGTGTTCCTAAAGGAACCGTCTATCACCAAATCGCTGGTGGCGGGGGCGGAAATGGCGATCCTAAAAAACGGGATCGGGAATTATTGAAACGCGAAGTGCGCAACGGCATTATTTCAGAAGCAATGGCGAGGGACAGTTATGGACTTTGAGCTTTCTGAAGAGCAGAGGGCCATTCAGGATACCTTCGCCCGGTTCTGTGATGAGCGCATAGCGCCACAAGCAGAAGCGTTGGATGAAGCCCATGCCTACCCCAAAGAGTTGGTCGAAGAACTTGGAGAACTAGGTTTTTACGGCTTTCGCTACAGTGAAGAGTCTGGAGGATCAGGTCTTGATCTCTTGACCTATACCTTAGCTATTGAGGAAATCTCTCGTGGCTCAATGTCTTTGGCAGGTGCAGTGACCATGCAATCGCTCATGGGAACCAAGTTTCTGGAGATGCTCGGTAATGAGGACATTCGCACCCGTTTGTTCCAACCCGCTCTTGAAGGCAAAAAGATCGGTGGCATCTGCATGACTGAGCCAAATGCCGGGTCTGATTTGGGAAGCCTCGCAACTACGGCAACCAAAGTTGACGGCGGCTGGGTTCTCAATGGTCAAAAGATTTGGATTACCGCTGCGCCTAATGCTGATTTTTTCACCGTCTTTGCTCGTGCTGGCGAAGAGAAGAAGCTCACCATCTTCCTGGTAGAGAAAGATTTCAAAGGCTTGGTTGTTGGCCGTTCCATTGAGAAAATGGGCGTTTGGGCTTTGCCGACTTCTGAACTGGCTTTGGATGACTGTTTTGTCCCTGACACCCACATGCTGAGTAAAGAAGTAGGTGATGGCGAACAGCACCTTCGCAAGCTCTTAGCTGAGATCAGGATTGTAACGGGAGCTTTAGCTGTTGGTCTTGGTCGGGCGGCATTAGACTCTGCCATTCAATATGCTGGTGAGCGTAAACAATTTGGCAAAGCGATTAATCGCTTTCAGGCGATCCAGCTAAAACTTGCAGATATGGCAACAGAGCTTGAAGCCGCAGGTCATCTTGTGCGCTATGCAGCTTGGCTCAAAGACAACGACAAGCCGCACCATAAACAAGCAGCTATGGCGAAGCTTTTTGCTTCTGAAACGGCTGCTAAGGTTGCGGATCAAGCCGCACGGGTTTCAGCCTCTTACGGCTTTGCAATGGAATACCCGTTCCAACGTTATTTACGTGATGTTCGTTTCACCCTGATCGGTGGTGGAACCAGTGAAATTCTTAAATTGATAATCGCGAAGGAGCTTTCTTCATGAGTGACAAAAAGATCAGAGTATTGATCGCCAAACCAGGTCTAGATGGTCACGATCAAGGGGCTAAAGTAGTTGTTCGTGCCCTGATGGATGCGGGTATGGAGGTCATCTATACAGGGCTTCGTCAATCCCCTGAAGCGGTTGCTAATACTGCGGCTCAGGAAGATGTGGATGTGATTGGCCTATCCAGCATGGCAGGCTCGCATCTTTCGTTTTGCAAGCGCTTGAAGGTCCTTATCGATGAAAACGGTATTGACGATAAGCTATGGCTTGTCGGTGGCAATATCCCACCACAAGACCATGAAGAAGTTTTGAAAATCGGTGTTGATGCCATCTTTGCTCAAGGCAGCAAAATGGAAACCTTCATTGAGTATATCCGGGAGAACGTCAAATGAGTTACCGTTTAGATGATGGTCGGGTAGTTAATGAATCTGGCATTGAAATTAAAACCAGCTACGGCCCCGAAGATGTAGAGGCAAGTGGGGGCACTGAGATGATCGGTGAGCCGGGGCAATACCCATTTACCCGTGGCATCCACAAAGACATGTATCGCAAACGCCCCTTTACAATGCGCCAGTACGCTGGCTTTGGTAATCCGGCCGATACCAATGAGCGGTTTAAATATTTGATCTCTAATGGTCAAACCGGCCTTAATGTGGCCTTTGATCTACCCACCCAAATTGGGTTGGATTCGGATGACCCAATGGCCGATGGTGAAATTGGTCGGGTAGGTATGTCTATTGATACCTTAAAGGATTTTGAAATCGCCTTTGACGGGATTGATCTAGAAAAAATAACTGTTTCTATGACCATCAACGGTTCTGCTGCTATTGCCATCGCGATGTATTTAGCCATGGCGGAAAAGCGGGGCTATGATGTTTCCAAACTTCGTGGCACAGCGCAAAACGATATCCTCAAAGAATTCATTGGTCGTGGTACCTGGATTTTCCCGGTCGAAGCCTCCGTGAAGCTTGTTGTTGATACCATTGAGTATTGCGCTAAGAATGCACCAAAATACAGCCCGGTCAGTGTTTGCGGTTATCACATTCGTGAGTCTGGTGCTAACCCGGCTCAAGAGATCGCTTATGCTTTCTGTATTGCTAAAGCTTATGCCGACGAAACCCTCAAGCGTGGTCTCGATATTGATGAGTTTGCCGGGCGTCTATCCTATAACCTCAACCTCTTTGGCTCCCTTTGGGAGCAGGTTGCTAAATTCCGGGCCGCTCGTGGTCTGTGGGCCAAGATCATTAAAGAAGAATACGGCGCTACTGATCCAAAATCCATGTGGCTGCGGATGATTGCTGGCGGCGGCGGCGGCGGTTTGACTTTTGAACAGCCTGAAGTAAATATCGTTCGTGGCGCTTATTATGCCTTGATTTCGGCTCTGTCTGGCACCCAAACCATGGCTCTTTGTTCTTACGATGAAGCTTACACCATCCCCACCGAATATTCAGCTCGGGTTTCTTTGCGGACCATGCAGTTGTTGGTCGAAGAAATGGGTTTAGCTGATACGGTCGATCCTATGGCTGGCTCTTATTATATGGAGACCATGACCAACCAAATCCGGGACAAGATTGTTGAGATTATGAAAGACGTGGATGACCAAGGCGGTATCATCAAACTGGTCTCCACAGGTGAAATCCAATCGGCTGTTTCTTCTCAAGCTTACACCATGCAGAAAGACATCCAAGAAGGTCGCTTTAAGAAGGTCGGTGTTAACTGTTACGAGATGGAAGAAGAAGAGAAGGAAGTTGAGTTCCATCCTTATAACGAGGAAGACGCCAAGTTTCAGATTAAAAGCATGAACAAGGTGAAATCCGAGCGCGACCAAGGTGCCGTTGATACGGCCCTGGCGAAGGTTAAAGCGGCTGCTAAAAATGATGAAAATACAATGCCAGCGATTGTTGAGGCGGTAAAAGCCTACGCTTCAGTTGGTGAAATTACCAATGCCCTCACCGATGTCTTCGGACATTACCAAGAACCGATCCGGTTTTAGGAGCTTGAAAAATATGAGTGAAATACAAAATTATGAAACGCCAAATTCGGTTTCCGAAGCGGCCGACATTCTTGCCAAAGGGGATGTGACCATCCTGGCTGGCGGAACCGATTTGATGGTGCAAGTGGATGCTGGACGGGTTGAATATAAATCTACCTTGATGAATATCCGCCGGGTTGAGGGGTTACGGGGCATTTCTGACGAAGGTGATCACCTTCGTGTTGGGGCATTAACGACAATAACCGACTTGCTTGAAAGTGATTTAATTGCCGAGCATGGTACGATTTTGACGGAAGCTGCTGATGCTTTTGCATCTGTGCAAATTCGCAATGCTGGTACCATCGGTGGCAATATCTCCAATGCGTCTCCCGCTGGCGATACCTTGGTGCCTCTGGTAGTACTCAACGCAGAAGTCGAGTTGGCATCAAAGCCGAATGGATCAATCGTTACTCGAACTATCCCAATTAAAGATTATTTTACTGGACCAGGTAAAACCAAAAAAGAAGACAGTGAGCTATTGGTAGCGGTGATTATCCCAAAACCCGCTGCTGGTTTTGTCTCGACCTTTGATAAGTTTGGTAGCCGTCCGGCGCTTGATATTTCCACGGTCTCCGTCGGTCTTGGCGGTGTGCTTAAAGACGGTGCGCTTACAGATGTACGGGTGGCTTTTGGGGCGGTTGCTCCTGTGCCGCTCAAAGCAACGGCAACGGAAGCAGCGACTGAAGGCAAAAAGCTCGATGAAGCAACAATTGATGCCATTGCTGCTACGGCGAAAGATGAGGTTAATCCCATCGACGATGTGCGGGCCACTGCTTGGTACCGCAAAGAAATGATTGAAAGTTCAATGAAAAAGGTGCTCCGCCATGTCAGCAAATAAAAAGATGCTTACTCGTGAAATTAATTTCACCCTTAACGGTAGTCCTGTCCAGGTGTCCGTTCCTGTTGCCGAGAATGCTCTGATCATGCTGCGGGAAGAGCTTAACCTTACCGGAACCAAATATGGTTGTGGTGAAGGCGAGTGCGGTGCTTGCTCCATTTTGATGGACGGTGAGTCTGTTAATGCCTGCCTGATGTTTGCTGTTGATTGTGATGGCCGTGAAATTGTTACTGTCGAAGGCCTTGCCCAAGATGAGGTCAATGACCAGCTAAGAGATGCCTTTGTTGAAAAGGGCGCTGTTCAATGTGGCTTCTGTTCACCAGGAATGATGATCGCAGCCAAAGCATTGCTCGACAAGAAACCCAACGCTAACCGCGATGAAATCAAACGTGGCTTAGAAGGTAATATCTGTCGCTGCACAGGCTATGTGAAAATTATTGATGCAGTAGCTGCCGTTAGCGGAACCAACCAGTAGGAGAGCTTGATATGCCGACAATTGAAAAAGAATCCCTGATTGGTAAGCGCGTCCCTAAAATGGATGCCCCAGAAAAAGCTGCCGGACGGACACGTTATGTCCATGACATGAATCTACCGGGTCAGCTCATTGGTAAAATTCTTCGTACTGACCGTATCCATGCCAAAATTCTCAGTATGGATACTAGTGCGGCGGAAGCATTGCCGGGCGTAAAAGCCGTTATTACGGCGAAAGATATGCCAGCAAAAATGCTGGGTCTGAATAACGATAATCCTCCTTTAAAGGGCGATAAAGTTCGGGCTGAACGTGATGAGATTGCCGCTGTTGCTGCTATCACAGAAGAGATTGCTCTAGAAGCCCTTAAGCTGATTAAGGTTGAATATGAAGACTTACCAACTTTATTTGACCCACGTGAGTCAGAAAAAGAAGGTGCGCCCCATATTCAGGAAAGCAAAGACAGCAACGTCTGCATGGAATTTGAATATGAACATGGCGATGCTGCGAAAGCTGAAACCGAGGCTGATTTTGTTATCGAAGATACCTTTAAGCTCCACTACGTGACCCATGCTTGTATGGGCGTCAGTGGTGTTATAGCTGATTTTGATAATATCACAGGCAACTTGACCCTTCATTCCAATACTCAAGTTCCTTTCCTGCATAAAAGAGAATTTTCTGAAGTCTTGGAAATGGATCCTAGTCGTATTCGGATTATTCAGCCTCCGATTGGCGGTGGGTTTGGCTCTAAATTGGATATCTATCCCTTTGAGCCTATCGCAGTAATTCTGGCGAAAAAGTCACGCTGTCCAGTGAAAATTGTCTTCACCCGTGAAGAAGAATTCATGGCATCGCCAACCCGTCAGCCAGCTTATATCAATCTGCGCAGTGGCGTGAAGAAAGATGGAACCATTACCTCACGGGTCTTTGATTCCCTTCTTGATAATGGGGCGTACACTTCATGGGGGGCAACTATTCCTTTCGTGATGATGCAAACCGCTTCGTCATTCTATCGGGTTACCGATTGCCAATATGCCACGAAAGCTGTTTACACCAATAATCCAACCGCTGGTTCTTTCCGGGGTTATGGTAACCTGCAAGCTACTTTTGCCATTGAACAGCATATGGATAAGATGGCTGAAGCTGTTGGTATGGATCCTCTTGAGTTCCGCCTCAAGAATGCTCAAGAAGCAGGTGAAGTGACAGGCCAAGGCATGCACTTTAAAACTTGTGGTTTTAAAGAGTGCTTGAGCACAGCGGGTGAAAAGAGTGATTTCAGCCGTAAGTTTGCTGAAAATAATGCCAATCGTGGGAACGGCAACCCGGTCAAAAAAGGTATCGGCATGGCCTCGATGCTCCATGTGGGCGGCGGAGCGAAAATCTATCCCTCAGACGGTTGCGGTACCATCCTCAAAATGGATGACTTCGGCCATGTAACCATTTTGACTGGTGCTTCTGAAATTGGGCAGGGATCTGAAACCGTTCTGTCTCAATTGGTTTGTGAAGAACTCGGTGTCCCTCTTTCTGCGGTGACCGTGGTAAACAATGACACGGACATTACTCCCTGGGATGTAGGCGTCCACGCTTCTCGGACCACCTTTATTGGCGGTAATGCGGCCATTGGTGCAGCAAAATTGGCAAAAGCTAAAGTGCTTGAGTCAGCTTCCCAAGTCTCCAACATTCCAGCCGATCAGTTGGATATGCGGGGCGGTTGTATTGTTCGAGCTGATGATGGTGAAGTTATTATGCAGCTTGGCAAACTCCTTCGCGGCATGCACTTCAAAGACAAAGCTGAGTTGGTGACCACTTCTTTTTATTATGAACCGCCTTCAGTCCACCAAGACAAAGGCTTCAAAGGTGATGTGTCAGCAGCTTATGCTTGGGCAACTCATGTTGTTGAAGTTGAAGTAGATACTGAAACCGGGATTGTGACCCTGGATAAAGTAACTGCGGCTCATGATGTTGGTCGTGTACTTAATGAAATGAGCCTTGAAGGGCAAATTGAAGGCGGCATTATTATGGGGCAAGGTTATGCACTGACCGAAGACTTGTTGGTCAAAGAAGGTCGGGTGATAACGCCTAACTTCCGGGACTATAAAATGGTCACTGCGCCTGAGATTCCTGAAATTGACCTGAGTTTCATTGAAACTCAAGACGGTGAAGGGCCACAAGGAGCTAAAGGTGTGGGTGAAGCGCCTTCAATCTGTATGGCTGCCGCAGTAGGGAACGCTATCTACAATGCGACGGGCGTTCGGATTTATGAAGCTCCTTACACACCTGAGAAAGTCTATCGGGCTCTTAAAGGGGCTGTGGAAGCACCTTCCATGGCTGCGGAGTAATCAACAAGATGAAAAAGCGTACAGTTCTTTCAATGGAACAAGCCCTGAGCATGCCGTCGGCGACCCTTCGGTTTGCTCAATTGGGCTGGCGGGTGATCCGCATTGAAGCCACGCCTTTTGGTAAAGGTCTCCCCGGAGACCCCAACCGTTATATTGGTGCCAACGTGGTCGATGATGATCGCCGAACCTATTTCATTGCCCCAAATGTGGGGAAAGAGGCCATTGCGCTCAACTTGAAAGACCCGGAAGGGCAAGCCGTGCTGCATAAAATCATCCAGGAATTAGAGGTGGATGTCTTTTGCTGTAATACTTTGCCCTCTCGGTATGAGGCTTTTGGAATCGATTACGGTACTCTAAAAGGTGTGAAAGAAGACATCATCTGGGCGGGGGTTTCTGCCATGGGACCAGAATATCCAAATGTCCCGGGATATGATCCTGCTATACAAGCCATGGCGGGTTATATGGAGTTAACGGGGACTGCTGACGGTCCACCTATGTTGTCAGGTGTTCCGATGATTGATCTTAAAGCTGGTGATGAAGTCTTTGCAGGGGTCTGTTTGGCTTTGGCAGAGCGCGCCGAAACGGGGAAAGGCACTCGAATTGATGTTTCGATGCTGCAAGCGGCTGCTTCTTGGTTGATTACAACCCTGCCATTGTTGGATTTTGATTGTGACCCATCAGAAATCACTCGTTGTGGTAACGAACACCGTAAATTTATCCCAACAAATGCTTATCCAACGGCTGATGGCTTTATATATATGGCAATTGGCAATGATGTTCAGTGGAAACGGTTGTCTGAAATTCCAAAATTTGCCTCAATTGCTAACGAGGTTCGGGGAACGAATGATGGTCGCCATAAAGAGAGAGAATCCATCCATAAAGATGTAGCGGCGGTAACAATTCAGTATGAAACTAAGGAAATTGCGGCTGATTTTGCGGCTGCGACTATCCCTCATGCACCGATTCACGACATTCCACAGGTGTCAAACCTTGGTGCCTTAAGAGATAAATTAACAAAAACCGCAACACCTGAGGGAAAAACTATTCGTATGCAGCCTCCCGCAGTTGATATTGTGGGCGGAAAAACAGAATTGTCCTTTCCCGCGAAGTATTCTCAACACACAAATGAGGTGCTTTCACAGGCTGGATACTCTGATGAGCAGCGCAAAGATTTGTTAAGTAGAGGAGTTATTGCTTAAATTTAGCCTTATTCTTGCCTCTTTAATTATTAAAATAGAGAGTGAGGTTAATAAGTTATAAAGCTTTTTTTATCGATACAAAAATAAATATGTAATTCGGTACTTAAAAACCGGTTTGCAAAACATTGAATGTTCGCTATGCTAACAATCAATGTTAAACGCCCCTCCAATTAAAGGGCTTATAAGGAAAAGGTTATTCTTTGCCTTGTGAAACTATTGGAATATAAGGGTGAGTAACAAGTCGTTTAAATCGACTTTCTGGGTCTCAAAATATTCCACACAGGGGAATAGAGGCTTGGTTATATTAAATTGAGGCTTTAACGGCGCACAGGCAAAGTGCTTGTGCCACTTGGGAGGACTAAAATGAAGAAATTTGTAACCGTTGTAACAGGCGCCGCTATTGGCGTTGCCATGATGGCCGGTTCAGCAGCTGCTGCTGACATGAAACTAACCATGTCATCTTGGTTGCCAGCGAAACACGTTATTCCTGCAAAGATGATGCAGCCTTGGATCGACAAAGTTGCTGAAGCAACCGAAGGTCGTGTGAAAATTAGAATGTTGAAAAAAGGCCTTGGTCACCCAAAGGTCCACTTCGACATTGCTAAAGATGGTCTGGCTGACGTTACCTATTCAGTACACGGCTATACCCCTGGTCGTTTCTCCATGACCAAAGCTGCTGAATTTCCTTTCTTAGGTGATAGTGCTGAAGCTACTTCTGTTGCTTATTGGCGTGTTTACAAAAAACATCTGGAAAAAGTAAACGAGCATAAAGGTGTTAAGTTGCTTGGTCTGATGACCCATGGTCCAGGACAAATTCACAACTCTAAAAAAGACATCAACGACGTAGCTGATTTCAAAGGTATGAAATTCCGCATCGGTGGTGGTGTTGTTGCTGAAGTCACCAAATCCTTGGGTATGACCCCACTGTTGGCTTCTGCTACCAAAAACTACGAATATCTTTCAAATGGTGTTGCTGACGGAACCCTGCTTCCTAAAGATTCCATTCCAGCTTTCAAAATCACCAAGCTTGTTCCACACACAACCATCATTCCTGGTGGATTGTACAATACCAGCTTCTTCCTGGTTATGAACCAAGCTAAATGGGACAAAATCTCTCCTGCTGATCAAAAAGCAATTGAAGCTGTTTCAGGTGAAGCTTTTGCTAAAGCTTCTGGCGCTGCATGGGATGCAGCTGATGCATCTGGTTTAGCTGAAATGAAAGCTAACGGTAACAGCGTTAAACCTGCTGGCGATAACCTGATGAAACAAATCGCTGGTGCAACCAATCACATCGAAGCCGCTTGGGTTAAAGCTGCTACTGAAAAAGGTGTAGATGGTGCTGGTGCTATGATGATGTTCCGCAGCGAAGTTAAGAACTATAAATAGTTCTATGACTTCTCTTGAACAAAAAAGCAATCAAGGTGGACTTGGGGAAAGGCTCTGGCATAAGCTGGAGTCTATCCTCGGCTTCCTTGCAGCTGTACTCATTTTCATCTTGATGGCTTTGACGTTCATTGATGTCGTCGGGCGGCAATTTGATTATCCACTTCCCGGTGGACTTGAGATTACTGAAATTATGATGGGGGCCGTTATTTTTTTAGGGCTTCCGCTGGTGACTGCAGACAATGGTCATGTAGCCGTCGATCTTTTGGACAACCTTGTTCCACAGAATTGGAAAGCGCTTCAGCAATTCTTTATTAACGTGCTAGGTGCAGTTGTTTTGGCGGTTGTAAGCTATAAACTTTGGGGGCGTGCCCACGAAACTTTGGAGTATGGCGATAATACCGCTTACTTACAAATTCCCTTAGCGCCGCTGGTTTTCTTTATGTCAGTTATGTCAGGAATGACATGCCTCATTTTCATCGGTCTTTCTATATTGGCCTTTAAAAAGCACAATTCATAATTTTTGAATTATTTAGTAACCCCTAACCGGAAATATTTACGGTGGAAGCATCACTTATTGGATTTGTGGTCCTACTAGGATTAGTTTTTATACGAATTCCTATCGCGATCGCAATGGCTGTAGTTGGCTTTGTTGGCTTTGGCTACATGGTTAATTTTAACGCTTCGTTTTCAATGACCTCACAAGTCGCGCTTGAGACAGGCATGGAATACAGCCTTTCTGTTATTCCTTTGTTTATTCTCATGGGTAACTTTGTTACTGAGGCAGGGTTGTCTAAACAACTCTATGCAGCATCAAATGCATTTTTGGGTCACCGTCGTGGTGGTTTGGCTATGGCAACTGTTGTTGCTTGCGGTGGCTTTAGTGCGATTTGTGGTAGCTCATTGGCAACTGCTGCGACCATGGCGAAAGTTGCGATGCCCTCCATGCGTAAGTATGGTTATGCTGACAGCTTAGCTTCTGGTTCAATTGCCGCGGGCGGTACATTGGGAATTCTCATTCCGCCAAGTGTGATCCTTGTTCTTTATGGTATCATTACTGAATCTGATATCGGCAAACTCTTTATGGCTGGTATTTTACCAGGTTTGCTGGGGGTACTTTGCTATCTTGGGGCAGTAAGTGTCGCTACACGCATTAACCCTGCACTTGGTCCAAGAGGTGAAAGAACTCCTTGGACAGGTCGTATTCAAGCCCTTAAAGGTGTATGGGGGGTTCTAACCCTGTTTGTCCTTGTCATGGGCGGTATTTATGGTGGTTTCTTCACCCCTACTGAAGCGGCTGGTATCGGTGCAGCTGGTGGCTTCTTCTTTGCCTTTTTTAAAGGTCGGCTTACAAAGACACATTTGATTGAGGTGCTGACAGCTTCTGTTAAGACAACAGCGATGATTTTCACCGTGCTGATCGGTGCAACCATGTTCTCAAACTTTATCAATATTGCCGGTTTGCCAGATGCTTTAGCTGATTGGGCAACAAGTTTTGATATCTCCCCACTGGCGATTGTTGCTCTTGTGGTTCTGATCTATTTGATCCTTGGTTGTGTGCTTGAAAGCCTTTCCATGATCTTGCTGACAGTTCCGATCTTCTACCCCATGATGGCAGCCCTTGGGTTTGACCTCATCTGGTTTGGTATTTTGGTTGTTGTCGTCACAGAAATTAGCTTGATTACGCCGCCGATAGGGTTGAACGTGTTTGTTCTAAAAGCCGTCTTGCCGGATGTAACCACTAAAACTATCTTTAAAGGGGTAACACCTTTTTGGATTGCGGATATCATTCGGTTAGCTTTGGTTGTTTTTATCCCTGCTATCTCTTTGTATCTACCGAGTTTGATGGGGTAACTGACCGATTAACAAGAGGGAGTAAAGGAGCTGTTTAAAGCTGCTGTGTTTGTCAGTGGGTTTCGTCCCTTTTACTTCCTTGGGACCCTTTACGCACCTTTATTGGTGTTGATTTGGCTCGCTGAGTATTCTGGCTTGGCGGGCTTTTCTTCTTCTGAAATAAGCCTTTCTCAATGGCACGGTCACGAGATGCTCTTTGGCTTTGCCGCCGCCGTAATTAGTGGCTTTCTCCTCACAGCTCTACCTGGGTGGGCCGCCACTCCTGAAATTCATGGCGCAAAGCTTGCCTTCCTCAGTTTTCTTTGGTTAGCAGGGCGGGTCGTTTTTTGGTTTTCTGCTCAGTTGCCTTTGCCTTTAGTTGCCATTGTCGACTCGTCTCTTTTTCTTTTTATGGCTTTGTTTTTTGTGCCGGGTTTAAGACAAGCTAAGAGTAAACTTTACTGGGCGCTCATCCCAATATTGTTATGGTTTTTTGGCTGTAATGTGGCTTTCTATTGGGCTTTGGCTCAAGGGGCATCACACCAAGCCGACCAAGCATTGATGGCTAAAGTCTACGGCCTTATTTTGCTGTACAGTATTGTCGCCGGAATACTGGTTCCGTCTTTCACGGAGACAGCTTTGAAAGCTAAAAAATGGCAAGGGCGTATGACCATTCTTCCCTGGTTGGAGTGGGCCGCTGTTGGTACGGCATTTGTCTATGGATTGACTGGATTACTGTACAAGGGAAGTGAATTTGCTATCTGGGCAGCACTCGTTGCTCTTGTTATTCACAGTTTTAGGTTTTCTAGGTGGAAGGGGCTTAAGGTCGCCGATACACCGATGGTCTTTATCCTCCATGTTGGGTACGCCTGGATGTTAGGGGCGTTTCTCCTTCGGGCCTTAGGGGATTATGGCCTTAACATCCCCGACATGTCCCATGTTCATGCTTATACAATAGGGGCGCTCGGGTTAATGAAAATTGGTTTAATGACTCGTGTCGCCCTGAAGCATACGGGCCGACCATTAAACCCAAGCAATCTGGTTTTGATGGCTTATGCCTTGATTTTCTTCGCTGCTTGCATCCGCCTTTACGCACCTTATTCAGCCGTTGAACCTGCTATGATGGGGTTGTCTTCTCTAGCTTGGGCTTTGGGCTTTGGCATCTACTTCTTCAGTTATGGTCGTTTGTTTCTCGTTCCTAGTTTGCCACGTAAGGGCTAATCCATATCGAAGAAATCAAGGGTGGAAACAACAGAGAAGATCTCTGTTGTTCCTTCAATATAGACTCGTAAAACACCATATTCTAAATCAGGAAAATTGCTGCGAATATCGTCAATTTCTCTAAGCTCAAAGACACTAATTTCTTTCGTGTCGGGATTTTGGCGGCGCCATTGGGCAATTTTACTTATGTTGTTGCCCTTAAGTAAGGTTCTGACTTTGCGCTCAGAACTGAGGCTGGGGGAGCCGTAAAGTTTAGTGTAATGGGCAAGGAGTGTAATGTAAGAGCCTCTTGGGAAGAGGGTGTAAAGCCGTGTAGCAACCTCTCCGTCAAATTGAATTAGCCCTTTTGCTCCCCGATAAACAACATTGCTGATATTGAAATGAGGCCTCAGATAACCATCCCAATTTGCTTTGACCATACAATAGTGTTTTGTCTTCTTGGCCTTGGCAACGCAGACGGGTTTTTGTTTACCTAAGATATTTTGAATTGTCTCACCCAATAACAAGTTTGTCCCTAAGCCAATTTTAGCAGCCATAAATGCTGGTGATGCTTCGATAACAGATTCTGTGGCCGGTGGCAGGCTTGCCAGTTGGGAAAAATCAGCTTTCGTTAGAACAGGTGCTGCAGGAGGCTCTCCATCAGATTTATTGCCTGTTTCTTTCTCAGCCTCATCAGTAGCGATCAGTGTTTCCATGCTAGGGGGAGAGAACAAGTTAGTAATTCTATTCTTCATACGGTCAAAAAAGCCAGGGGTTGGCTCTGTTGGTGTTTCACGTTCTACGCTGACAATACGACTTGGCTCTTCAGCGGGGTTGGAGGCAGCTTTGGGTGATGGATTTAATTCTTCAACGGTTGGTTCTGTAATCGAGGGAGCTACCGGTTTTTCAGTAAACCTAGGCTGAGGAATAGTAGGGGATGGTGCTTCTGGATGGAACGGAGAAGCTTTCTCTGTAACCAATGGCTTTGTTGACTCACTGTCTAACTTCTTTTGTGCTGGGGCATCAGGCTCTTCGTTTAGTATATCTTTGATGCCTTCAGAGAGCTTTGATAACAGTCCTGGTTGTTCTTGAGGAGCGGGTAGTTCTTCAACCACCTCTTTTTCAGCCTTTAATTGTTCAAGAGTTGTCAGGCGTTCTGTTGGCGCTATTTTGAGAGGCTCCGAAGGGACGCTCAACTGTGGTTTAGCACGTAACGGTTCAGTTTTTTCAGTCGGCGTTTTAGGGCGTACGGTTTTAAGTTCAACTGGTGCAGGTTTGGTAACAATCTTTTCTGGCACTACTTCAGCAGGTTTTTCAGGTGTAGCTACAACAGAGTTAGGTTTAGGTGGCTCTTCTTTTAAGATACCTTGAAGTTTTGAAAGAAAGCTGGGTTTATCCTCTCCCACCTTGCTGGCAACCGCTTTAGGCTCTGTCTTTTTTGAAGGCTCAGGAGATAACTCAGGCTTGAGTTCAACAGATTTGGATTTAACCTTGATAGGTTCAGGATTCTCTGGGGCAATAGGCGGTTCTGCTTGTTTCAGAACTTCTTTGACGGTCTCAACTTTAACTTCGACCTTTTTGGGTTCAGGAATTTTGAGCTCAACTTTCGCTGGCTTTGGTTTTTCAGATGTGAAGAGGTTAGAAAGCTTGTTGCCAAGCTGTGAGAGGAAGTCAGGTTCTTCTTTTGTTGGCGCTGAGATTGTCGCTAAATTTTTAGGAAGATCAGGCTTTAGCTCAGGTGCAACAATTTTTGTTTCAACAGGTTTAGGCTGTTCGGCTTTCACCTCAGCAGGTTTTTCTTCTGTTTTTACGGGGGCTGCCTCAATGCTTGGTTCAATTTTTGGCTCTACAACGGGTTTAACTTTTGTCTCGATTTTAACGGGGGTGCTTTCTTCAGGTTTAGATTTATTTGAGAAGAAATCAGTTAACCCATCTTTGAGGTTGCTGAAAACGCCTGGTTTATTGGCGGGCTCTACAGTTGGTTTTGTGAGCTTTGCAGGTGCAGGAACTGGTTTAGGCGGTAGAGCAATCTTAGGTGTTTCAATAACTGGAGGTGCCACTTGCGGCGTTAATTGAGGGATATCTGGAGTAACCATGGGGGCTGGTGCAGCAACAGGTGCTGTTGGGGCGTGGCCTAAAACGGGTGGAGCAGTCGGCGAAAGAGCATTGGGATCAAATGGATCTGGTCCAGCAGCTTGTGATGGGCTGTTAGCAATCAAGCTTGCCACTAAAACTGTTCCTGTAATAGTGATGATTTTACCAGTAAACGTCACGGTATTCCTCAATCTTTAACCCCATTAAAATCATTCCCATCGTAAGGAAATTTAAACCCCTTGTAATCATTATAGATCAGTTGGGTAAAGAGGAGAACTCCCTCTTTGCTGAAAAGAATCGATTTTAAAGATAAAATGACCATGTATTAGGGCCATAGCCTCCTTAATGCGTGGTGTTATGGTTTCAGTGCAAACCGTGGTATATTGCGACCTGTAAGGATTTTTCCATAGAGTCGCTGTGCGAGGGGCAGTTAAAAATGGTTAAAACAGATTCAGCTAAGGGTGATGGAGCTAAGCATCCAGTCGAATTGGCCGAGGTAAGTAAAATACCTATGGCAAATGGTTCGGAGAGCAAGAACACCAAACCGTCTGAAAGTGAGACAATTCCGTCTACTGCGGATGGTTCGCTCATTGGGCGCGACCAATATACCCCTCCTTTCTATGTGCGCTATAAGCTCCTAACCCTCCTTGGTATTTCCCTCAGTGCCGGGTGGGTTTTGGCGGCTTACTCCTATGTGGAGCGTTCTCTAGGTTGGACAAACTTAGAAGAATTAATGTTACACGAAGTCGGTGGCCTTGCCGCTGGTATTGTGACTCCTTTGGCTTTGCTATGGTTGGTCATTGCTAACCTAGAACGAGGGCGGCAACTTCAAACCGAGGCCGCAGCCTTACGGTTTTATTTAGATCGATTAATTTATCCAACTGATGCTGCAGGTGACCGAGTGCGTGAAGTTACAGACTCCCTGCGCATTCAAGCTCGTGCTCTTACCGAAGCTTCAGAACGTGCTGCTGAGCGGGCTGTTCAAGTGGATGGAATGATTGAAAAACGAGCCAAAGCCCTTTCGAACGTTGCTGAACAAGCAGATCTTAAAGGTAAAGAAGTCGGAGAAGCTTTGCGCCGTCAGGCTGAAGATTTGGTTTTCGTTTCAGATCGGGCAATTTCCAAAGCCAGAGAAGCCGGAAATATTCTCCATCACCAATCCCATGATCTGATCAACGTCTCTCAACAGGCTTCTGCTAGAACGGAGAGCATTGCTGAGATTTTGCAAACCCGTGGGCAAGAGTTGATGCAGGTTGCTGATGACGCATCAGTAAAGGCAAAGGAAACCTCCGAGCTTTTCCGTGAGCGGACATCACAACTGCAAAATGTTGCTAAAGAATCCACCATCGAAGCTGAAAAGGTTGATTCTCTTCTTAGTAACCGTACTCAAAGTTTGATTAATGTTTCTGATGAGGCCCTAGACAAGGTTAAAGCGGGGGCCGACCTGATGCGTAGTCATTCAGAGGACCTCTCGAAACGAACAGAACGTGCATCAATCCAAGCGGACATTATGAGCGAGACCTTGCGCCGTCAAGCTGAAGACCTTGCTAGTATCGCCAAGCAAGTGAGCAAACAGACCTCAGAAATTGAAGCTAACCTGGGTCACCAAAACCATACTCTGAATACTACCTCAGATAACGTGGCAGAGCGGGTTAAATTCATGAACCAGGCTCTTAAAGAACAGGCCAATGAGTTGCTTTCGACCTCAGAAGAAGTTCTGCTTCGGGTTAGGAACACTGGTGAACAGTTTGATAAAAATAAAACTGAGATGTTTAGTGCTGCAGATGCAGCTGCTGATAAAACCGGAAAGGTTGGCAAGTCACTCTCCGGCGTTGCTGATAACCTGAATTCGGTATCTGGTGAAGTCTTGGACAAAGTCACTAAAGTAGGTGAAGTCTTAAAAGATAACACCAAGGTTTTGGAAAACACGTCTGAAAGAGCCGTGGGCAGTGTCGATGTTGCTGGTGAGACCTTACGCCAACGTACAGACGAACTGGCGAAACTTTCAGATTTGGCTTCTACCCGAATGCGGACTGTCGGTGATATTCTTGATCATAATTCTCAATCACTGACCTCAGCCTCATCTAAAGCGACAGAAGATATTCGCAATGCTTCTGAAATTCTTCACGATAACACAAGGGCGCTCACGCAAGCCTCTAACACGGGTGCAGATGGAATTTCTGCAGTTTCAAAAGCTTTGGAAAGTGAGTTAGAGGTCGTTTCTAATGTTTCTGCCAAGGCAAAAGGTTATAGCGAAGATGTTCAGCGTAATTTATTAGATATTACTGAAACGTCTGAAACAGCTTCTGTTAAATTGCGAAATTATAGTGACTCGGTTCAAGTTCAAACAGAACGCCTTGGAGATGTTTCGACAAAAGCTGGCGACCATGTTCAAAATATGGCTGCTGTACTGAAAGAACAGTCGAGCAACCTTATAAAAGCTGGTGATACCGCAACATCACGTGTTGAAGAAGTTGGCCGCAGCCTTTCAACTCAAGCATCTAAACTTGCTGCGGTTTCTGAAGGTGTGGCTGACCGCCTTGAAGGAGTTGCAGGAAAACTCAAAGATCGTTCAGGCCAACTTACAACTGTTTCTGAAGTCACCATGGCCCGGATGGATGACATCCTCCATAAATTGACTGAACAGTCTGAAGGGGTCTCTGGGGCAAGTGATCATGCTGTTGCTCAGGTTGATCGGGCGGGAGCTGCACTGCATCGTCATTCACGAGATATGACCACTGTCTCTGATCGTGCTGCAACCTTGATGGGGCTTGTGGCTGATGCCTTGCGTCGTCACTCAAGTGATTTGGATGGAGCTTCTCAACTCGCCTCTGATAGAGTTTCCGCTGTTGGTATTGAACTAGAAAAACGTTCAGAGTCTCTGGCTCAAGCAACTGAAAAAGGAATTCGTGAATTAAGCGGCCTTGGGGATGCAATGGAAGATCGGGCTTCTGGTTTGACCTTCACCTCCGAGAAGCTCTCAACAAAAGTTGGTAGTATTATTGAAGAGTTGGGTGGGCATCTTGAAGAGCTTGAAAAATCCACCGAACAAGCCACAGGCAAACTGGAAGAAGTCGGGAAAACGGTTATTCTTCGGGCGCAAGATGCTGAAACCATATCAGGACAAGCTCTTGGTCGATTGGATGAGGTTGGGAATGCTCTAGGGCGTCGTGTTGAACAAGTTGTTACGGCAACCAATCTGACAGAAGAAAAACTTGTTAGTATTAGCACGATCTTGGACCAACGTTGTGCTGAGCTAGAACAAACATCCGCTGCGGCAAAGGGGCATATGAATGCTTTCTTTGAAACGTTGAAAGATCAAAAAACTGGTCTTGCCGATACTTCGGAACAGGCAACCGCGGAATTGGCTAAAGTAAGTGATAATTTGGCTGAGAGTTCTCGTGAGTTAACCTCTTCAGTCGACAAAGCAGCCGCTCTTATGTCCCTCGTCACAGATGGAATGCAACGCCAAGGGCAAGAAGTTTCAAATGCAGCCGAGTACACCTCCGGTAAGGTCAACATGGTTGCTGATGCCTTAAATCGTAACCTTGAGAATTTAAGAAATGCATCGCAAAAAACCATCGAACATTTAGATCAATCTGGCCTTGGTGTTCGTGAGCGAATGAAAGGGCTTGCCGAGGATACAGATAAAGTAGCGTCCAAGATTGACCATGTTGCCAAATCTCTAGACCAGAGAAATTCTCAGCTTGGAGTTTCTACCAGCACAGCAATGGAAAAACTCAACCACGTTGGCGAGAGTTTGAGACAAAGAGCTGAAGATGCGGCTAATATTACCACTCAAACGGTTTCAAGGCTGGCACATGCTGAAGAAATTATGCGTCGCCAGGCCCAAGCTACCAGCCGAGAAGGTGATGAAGTTTCGCAAAAACTTGAGATAAACACCTCTGCCCTGAAGCAAGAAATGCAAGATTTAACGACAACCTTTAACCGGGCTCTTGCAAGTATCAACGCTATTGGTGATGTTTTAGAAGAGAATAGCGATAAGGCAAACGGCTTGTCTGATCAAGCCGTAGCTCGAATTGAAAATGTCCAAAAAGCTTTGCACAAGAGCACAGATAATTTCTCAGAAACGGCGAATGCGATTGCGGCACAAGGTAGTGATCTTTCAAAAACGCTTCAAGCTCATACCTCTGAATTGACCTCAGCTTCTCGGGATGCGGCTCGCTTGACCAAGGCTTTGAAAGAGCATCATGATAACGTTGGTGCAGAAGATTTCATGCGTACGTCATCTCTCATTCAAGAGAGCTTGCAGTCTATTGCTGTTGATATTACCCGTATTTTGGAAATTAGCATCACAGAGGATGATTGGAAGCGTTACACCAAAGGTGATAAAGGTATCTTTGTACGTAAGTTGGTTGGCTTTAGGGATAAAAATAAACTTCCGCTTATTAAACAAAAGTTTGAGAAAGACAGTGAATTCCGGGAGTATATTGACCGCTTCATTTTACAATATAATAACCTGCTATCAAAAGCAGCCCGAGGGGACCATAGTGGGGCTCTTACAGCTACCTTCCAAACCTCTGATGTGGGTAAACTACATACCCTGCTGAGCAAGGCTCTAGGACGGGAAGCTTAGAGCAAGTCCAGACTTACTTGCTCTAAGGCTTAGTTTATCCCCTAATCAACCGTCCAGGTTTTACCGGATGCCAAAAGTTGTTTGACGTTTTTGCCCGGAGCTTTAGGAACTGCTCTGACAGCTTCTTCATAAGGTGTTCCTGGGTCACAGAAGAGAACACCAAGGGCTACAGGAAAATCAGGGCCTTCCATTGCAGCTAGCATGGTTGCCATGGTTCGGTTGGTTTCATCATGAACAAGAATGTCAGATTCTGTAACACCATCTTCTCCGATGGTGACCTTTTGTAATTCCAAAGTTCCGGGCTTAATCAAGAGGCCGTATTGGTTGTCTTTTCCCCATGTCAAAGGAGTCCCATGTTCAACATGAATTTGATTGTCAGCACCTGTTTTCTTGTCGGTGAAATCGCTGAATGTTTGATCATTGAAGACCACACAATTTTGGAAAATCTCTACAAAAGACGCGCCTTTATGGGCATGAGCGCGTTTTAAAACTGAAGAGAGGGGTTTGTGGGCGATATCAATGGCACGGGCAACAAAGCGAGCATTTGCTCCCAAGGCAAAAGCACAAGGAGAGATCGGGCTATCGATTGAACCTAAGGGGGACGATGGTGTACGGAGGCCCGGCTTTGAGGTTGGCGAATATTGCCCTTTGGTCAAACCATAGATTTCATTGTTAAACAGCAAGACCTGGACGTTTACATTCCTACGCAATACATGAAGCATGTGGTTGCCACCAATGCTCAACCCATCACCGTCGCCTGTGATAATCCAGACATCGAGTTCTGGGTTTGAGAGCTTAACGCCGCTTGCTATGGCTGGGGCACGACCATGAATGGTATGGAAACCATATGTTGACATATAGTAAGGAAACCGTGATGAACAGCCAATGCCTGAAACAAACACAGTGTTTTCAGGTCGGGCTCCGATCTCAGGTAAGGTTTTCTGCATGGTTTTTAAGATGGCGTAATCGCCGCAACCGGGGCACCAGCGGACTTCTTGATCTGAAGCAAAATCTTTGGCGTTAAGTTCTTCGGGGGGGCTGATCATATTCATCTTAATTCTCCAACGCTTGATGCGCTGCCTCGACAATTTCACTTACTTTAAAAGGTTGTCCGGTGACTTTGTTGACCCCTTCAACTGGGAGCAAATATTGGGCTCGCAACAAGGTGGTTAGTTGGCCTGCATTAAGTTCTGGGACAATAACCTTGTCATATCCCTTTAGTAGGTCCTCTAAATTCTCTGGCAAGGGCCAGATGTGGCGTAGGTGGATATGGGAGACATCCAACCCTTTTTGCCTCAACTGCTCGACCCCTTTGTGGATGGCACCATATGTGGAGCCCCAACCAACGACAGCCAATTTACCTTTTTCAGCCCCCAAACAAACATCCTGCTTGGGAATATCTTTGCGAATGCCATTAACTTTGTCGTGGCGGGCATCGGTCATGCGCTGGTGATTGGCAGCATCATAAGAGATGTTGCCGCTGTCATAGTCTTTTTCTAAACCACCAATACGGTGCTCCAATCCTGGAGTACCAGGAACTGCCCAATTACGTGCTAAGGTTTCTGGGTCTCGCAAGAAGGGGTGATATCCCTCTGGTTCTTTGCGATGGGTAACTGGGAAAGGTTCGTAACTATCAAAATCAGGAATTTTCCAAGGCTCTGAGGAATTTCCCAAAGTACCATCCATAAGCATGATAACCGGGGTCATATATTTGGTAGCAAGACGAGAAGCTTCGATGGCGACGTCAAAGCAGTCTGCCGGCGTAGAGGCAGAAACCACAGGAAGAGGGGTGTCGCCGTTGCGACCAAAGACAGCCTGGTGCAAGTCAGATTGTTCGGCTTTAGTGGGAAGGCCCGTTGAAGGCCCCCCACGCTGAACATTAACGATGACCAATGGAAGTTCTGCACTTACAGCCAAGCCAATAGCTTCGGTTTTTAACGCAACACCAGGGCCGGAGCTGGTCGTAACACCTAGGTTTCCTGCATAGGCGGCTCCAATTGCTGAACAAATAGCGGCGATTTCATCCTCAGCCTGGAAATTGACAATGCCATAGTCTGTCATCGTGGCGAGTTGGTGAAGAATATTTGAAGCAGGAGTAATGGGGTAGGAACCAAGGAACAGTTCCAGGTTGGAAAGTTCAGCGCCAGCGTAGAGACCCCATGCGGCAGCTTCACTTCCAGTAATAGTCCGATAAAGCCCTGTTTCAGGTTCGCTTTTGTCCAGGGTGTACTGTTTTAAGCCTGCACCAAGTTCAGTTGTTTCACCATAAGCGTGTCCGGCATTAAGCGCGCGGAGGTTTGCTTCAACAATTTCTGGTTTTTTAGCAAACTTGGTTTCGATCCAGTCGGCAACAGATTTGCGGCTGCGACCAAACATCCACAGGATAAGGCCAAGGGTCCAAACGTTTTTGCACCGCAATCCTTCTTTCTTAGAAAGACCGACCTCGCTCACCGCATCCATGGTGAGTTTGGTGATATCAAGCTCAATGAGATTGACTGAATCCAAAGCTTTATCACTTAGGGGGTGATTTTCATAACCAGCTTTCTTGATGTTTTTCTCAGTAAAGGCCCCTGTATCAATCAGCAAGGTACCACCTTCGCGGAGTTGTTCTTGGTTAACTTTCAAGGCTGCAGGGTTAAGAGCAACCAGAACGTCCGGTTCATCCCCAGCGGTAAGGATTTCGGAAGGGCCAAAGTTTATCTGGTATGCCGATACACCGTATGTAGTACCGATGGGTGCACGTATTTCTGCTGGATAATCAGGGAAAGTTGAAAGGTCATCCCCAAAAAGAGCTGTAGATTCTGCAAATTTATTTCCAACTAACTGGATTCCATCACCGGAGTCTCCGGCGAAGCGAATCACTACGGAATCTAATGAATCCGTTGTACTTTGTTGGGTCGTTTCGGTTACCATTTAAATGTCATCCATCGTTATTCAGAGCCTTAATCTCAAATATATAGATGTCATAAATATATTGAGAACCAATAGCAAAGATTAAAATAATTCTAATTAGCTTATTTGGTGTTAATTTCTGAATAGTCTACACAATAAAAGTTGATAATGAGTTGCTTGAACCAAACTCTTTTATCCGCCAAGTTGTTATCTTCATATTGTGGGAGAATTATTCATGGCTGAAAAGCCTCTTGTTGTTGTGTCAGGAGCCTCTGGTTATATTGCGCTTCACGTCATCAAACAATTGTTAGAGCAAGGTTACCCCGTGCGGGGAACAATGCGGACGATGTCTCGGACTACCAGCATACAAACCGCTTTGGCTAAACATGTTGATGTCGGCGCCCTTTCATTTGTTGAAACAGATTTGCTTTCAGATAAAGGCTGGGAAGATGCGATGTTGGGGGCTGAGTATCTCATCCATGTGGCTTCCCCCGTTCCTGCCCATGCACCGAAGAATGAAAATGACGTTATTGTCCCTGCTAGAGACGGGGCTTTGCGTGCCTTAAAGGCTGCTCATAAGGCTGGTGTTAAGCGGGTGGTGTTGACCTCATCCGTTGCGGCAATTTATGCAGGTCGAAATGAAAGCCGGCCTTATACTGAAGAGGATTGGAGTGACCTTACTAAACCGATCGATGGTTATTCAGCTTATGCAAAGAGTAAAACGCTTGCTGAGCAAGCCGCTTGGGACTTTGCTAATGAAAACCAACTAGAATTGTCGGTCATAAATCCGTCGATGGTTCTTGGCCCGCTGATCGATCCTGATGGCAGTGCATCCATTGAGATTATCAAACGAGTGGTTGAAGGTAAATTACCAGGTTGGCCTCGTTTAGGGTTTTCCTTTGTTGATGTTCGTGACGTGGCGGAAGCCCATATCAAAGCAATGGTTACCCCTGATGCTGCGGGGAAACGTTATATCTGCTCCCATGAATATCTCTGGTTGGCAGAGATCGCCAAAATCTTAAAACCACACTTAGCACCTAAGGGAAGAAAGATTAAAACGTGGCAAATGCCTGATTGGTTGATCAAAGGTATCGCTAACTTTGACAAAACGGTTCGTATGGTTGTGAGTGGTTTAGGGAAAAAGAATGTCATGGATTCCTCAAGAATAAGAAATGAATTAGACTGGAATCCAAGAGATATTAACCAAACTATTTGTGAGACTGCTGATAGCCTCATAGAACATAAAGTTGTTTAGATTTAGGAGCTAAAAGAACATGTCAGCTTATTATGTGATTGTTGATGTTAAAATTGATGACCCAGACGAGTACAAAAAATATATGGAAAAAGCCAAGCCTATTTCGGAGAAATTTGGCGGAGAATATTTAGTCCGTGGTGGTGAGTTTAATGTTCTTGAAGGTGATTATTTTACACCTCGGCGTTTGGTTTTAGTCCGTTTCCCGAGCAAAGAAGCCGCTGATGGTTTCTATAACTCCCCGGAGTACCAAGAAGCTCGTGCTATTCGCCTTCCTGTAAGTGATATGGTGATGGTTGGGGTTGAAGGTTTTGAGTAATGAAATCGGTTGGTTTGGCCTTTAAATATCTGTGATAGTTGCGCGTTTTTACTTTCAGTACTATCTAATGATGGCGTTGTAGACCTTGTTATACCCTTAGCATCTATGATGTGCATTAGTTCACAAGTTAATTTAGGGAGGGGATAAGCCAGTGGATGTTTCATCTTTTATAGAAGGGTCGACAGTATTTTTTATTGTCTTTGTTATCTTAGGCCTGACTTTGGTCTATATGGGAGCCAAGATTGTCCCTCAGGGTATGGAATTTCCTGTTGAACGGCTAGGTAAATATACAAAGACCTTAGCGCCGGGGCTCCACATTATTATCCCCTTTATTGATAGAGTTGCTTACGAAACGAATATGCGTGAGAGGGTGATGGATGTTCCCTCTCAAGAAATCATCACAAAAGATAACGCCATGGTGACCGTTGATGGGGTTATCTTCTTTCAAGTTTTAGACGCCGCACAGGCTTCATATGAGGTGAATAATTTAGAAGTCGCGATCCTAAATTTGACCATGACAAATATTCGTACAGTTATGGGCTCCATGGATTTGGATGAGCTGTTATCCCAGCGGGACCGGATCAATGACCGCCTATTGACTGTTGTTGATCATGCGACCAATACTTGGGGTGTTAAGGTTACCCGAATTGAGATTAAGGATATTTCGCCACCTCGTGACCTTGTTGAATCTATGGGTCGGCAAATGAAGGCTGAACGCGATAAAAGGGCGAGTATTCTGGAAGCGGAAGGTCAACGCCAATCTGAGATTCTTAAAGCCGAAGGTTTAAAACAGTCGGCAATTCTAGAAGCTGAAGGACGCCGTGAGGCCGCCTACAGAGATGCTGAAGCCAGAGAACGAGAAGCAGAAGCTGAAGCAAAGGCAACAGCAATGGTTTCGACGGCAATTGCGAATGGGGACTCTAAGGCGATTAACTATTTTGTTGCTCAAAAATATATTGAAGCGTTCGGTCAAATTGCGACTTCTCGTAGTGATAAGGTTATCCTAATGCCGATGGAAGCCAGTGGCGTTATTGGCTCCCTTGCTGGGATTGCTGAGCTCAGCAAGGATGTTTTATCCAAAGATGATAAGAAGAGAGCTAGAGGTAGCGTTCCAAGTAGTGGTGGAGATTAAATCTCGTTATGGAATTTCTAGAAACACTTACATTTTGGCAATGGGGAATTCTGGCAATTGTCCTTATTGTTATGGAAGTCCTTCTTCCTGGTGTGATTTTTTTGTGGATTGGTATTGGCGCTGGCATTACAGGGGGCGTTTTATTCCTCTTTCCTGATATGTCATGGCAACAACAGTTTATCTGTTTCGCGCTTTTCAGTATTGGTTCCACTGTCGCTGGCCGCATGTGGGTCGCCAAAAATCCAATAAAAACGGATCGCCCTAATTTAAACCAACGCGGTCGGCAATATATTGGGCAAATAGTGCCTCTTTGTGAGCCGATTATAAATGGTTTTGGAATGGTTCAAATTGGTGATTCCCGATGGAAAGTTAAAGGGCCAGATCTTGGAGTCGGTTGTAATGTATGTGTCGTTGATGTTGAAGGTGCAATATTAACTGTTAAAGAGGCTGACAATAATTAACTTAAGCGTTAATTGCAGTGGTTAAATTCGTAATAAGTGACATGTAATAGTTTGACTTGAGAACTTTTGTTAGATTTTCTTCTTGAGGATGATCGCTTAAGTATCGTTGTGTATCGTTTTTCCACAAATTGATTGATTTGATGCTATAATCTTAAGCGTAGATACAAAAACTAAGAGCTTGGCGCTATAAAATGAGGGTTTCCAATAATGGGAAGGCTCAAGCTTAAATAGTCTACATCATGTATGAATATATTAGAATGTGGGACTCCGAGATGCGCCAAGCTATTTCGAACGGAGGGCGTGCCTGATATGGTAGCCTTCGATTTTTCAACTCATAAAGTTTTAATGGTGGATTCTGATGCTCAATCCATCGCCCGTGTCCGCGAAATATATAACTACAAAGGGTTGACCAATTTTGAGGGAATGTCTTCAACTGATATGGCCCTGGATTTAATGGGCGATATGAACCCTGGCCTTACTTTATTGGGCTTGGGGCTTGGGGCTGAAAGCATAGAATTCTTAAAGAAGATCAGAAATTTTCCAGGCGGGCGTTTTAGTAACCACCCTGTTGTCGTTATGATACCAAGTGGGCAAGTGAAGTATGTGCGTGAGGCTTGTGAAATTGGCATTGAAGGGGCATTACGTAAACCATTTGAGCCCGTGAAGCTCCTGAAAATCACTCGAGCTTCCCTGACTTTCCCCAAACGCTTTACTGATTTTGATAAATATTTTGGTAAAAGCAAGATACTGGCTCAACAAAAAGCGAAAGCAAGTGCCAAAGAAGTTATGCAGGCCGTTGCCAGTAAAAAACACGCCATAAAAATTGATGTTAAAGCGACTGTTGATGATCATCGACTTTGGATTAATTCTGGGCGTAAAGAAGGCAAACCGTGTCGTTTAGCGAATGCTATTTTTGTTGAATTGGATTTAGCTGCTGTTGATTTGACTCTTGCTCAGATGCCCGGTGGCAACTTTTCCAAAATGGATTGTTCGGGTAGTACCTTTCGTAAGACTAACTTGAAGAAAGCAAATTTTTCAGGAGCCAATTTAACGGAATGTGATTTTTCTGTTGCCCACCTTGAGGGGGCTAACTTTAGCCGGGCAAAATTAAAATTTGCCAATATGCGAGGTTCAAATTTGGAAAACGCCAATATGTTTGGGGCTCACCTCATGCATTGCGATTTAGGTGCTGCTAATTTGAAAGGGGTAAACCTTGTTGAAGCCAACCTTTCAACCGTAAAAGGCATTTTTCGCGAGCAGCTTGCTTATGCTCAAATAGATTCATCAACCAAGCTCCCCCTCAATATCAAAAACCTATAAATTGTATACTCACGTATAATTCTCTTGTTTTTTTATTAACTCGAGAGATTTTTTTAGTTACGGTAGGGTATAATGTTGCATCAAGAAACGTGAGGTAGTTCATTCTGTCTCACAAAAATAACACCCTAAATGAAAAAATGAAAAAACCGTAACGCGATAATATTCAACGGTTTTCAGTTTATTTAAAGAAAAACCTAGAGCCACACCCGTAACCTGGGTTTACGGAAGTTGTGGTTTCAACAGAGAATACGAGGCAAGCTTTTATGAGTTTTATCCGAAATATGCGTATCAGCTTTATTGGTTGGTTATTCGTTGTTGTTCTTGCCCTTTCAGGCCTTGGTTTAGTTGGTCTTTCCTTAAAGGCTAGTAATAGCGCAGATGAAGTCTCAAAAGCGTGGTTGGTTTTCCAATCTGGCCGATCAGAAAAAACCAAACTCATTTCCTTGCTTAAAGCTGAGCTCGGTTATGGTGGCATGATCCATCAATTTAAGAATTACATCCTCAGGTTGGGTGAACCCAGATTTAAAAAGGTGCAATCGCGCGCTGGCTCGGCAAAAGCACTACTGATACAGTATGAAGGTCTAGGGGTTTCAGAAGCTGAAAAAAAATCCATCAAGGATATTTTGGCAATGATTATTTCCTATGAAGAAAATTTGCTGCTTGCTAAGGCTATGGGCGGTGGTTCCGAAACACCAGAGTCACTGGACCAGATGGTCGTGGTTGATGATGGCCCAGCGGTTAAAGGCCTTCAAGTTCTCGATCAAGAAGTTGCTATTGCTAGAGGTGAACTTGGTAAGCTTGAAACTAAAGCAACCCTTATTTCTGACCTTAGAGGAGCCCTTGGCTATGGTGGCATGATTCACCAATTTAAAAACTTAGTTATTCGTAAAGATGAAGCCAGAATAGCCAAGGTTGAAGCTAAGTATAAAAAAGTTGTTGAGATCCTTAATAAATATGAAAAACGCCTCCTGACAGATGAAGAAAAGAAAGCCGTTGCTGACATTAAAAAGGTTGCCACAAATTATCACGCTAAGCTGAAAATGATTGCCTCCCTTATTAAAGAGAAAAAAACCTCTCAAGAGATAGATAAGGTTATCAAAATCAGCGATAAACTCGCTGTTGCCGGACTTAAAACTCTGACCAAGGAAATTTCAGATGAAGAAGAGCGCCGGGCGGCTAGTGTGGATACTCAACTCGCAACAATTCAAACCATGATGCAAACCTCACTGGTTACATCCATTAGTGTCGTTTCTGTTCTTATTCTTTTGTCGATCATTATGATTCGAGGAAGAATTATTGGCCCGATCTCACGTATTACCGATGTGATGAACAAGCTTGCGGCAGGTGATCGCGAAGTGGTCATCGCAGGGGCTGATCAAACTGATGAAATTGGTGAAATGGCCCGTGCTTTGGAAGTCTTTAAAGATAACCTTAGTGAAGCAGAAAGAATGCGGGTTGAGCAAGAGCAATCAGAGATGCGTCAACGTGAAGAGCAGCGAAAGATTGTTCTTGATTTGGCAGATAACCTTGAAGAGAAGGTAAGTGTTGTCGCTGATGTTATTCTTGAAAATGCAGGAAAGATTGTTGACCACTCTAAAGGAATGGGGAACAAAATTGACAGTGGGGCGAGTAAAACTCTTGATGTTGCTGAAACCTCAGAAGCGACTTCACGGGATGCACAAACTGTCGCTGCCGCTGCAGCTCAATTGTCAAATTCAGTGAATGAGATATCCCAAAAAGTTGAGCATTCCGCTGAAGTCTCTCAACAAGCAGTGGAAGAAGCAAAGCATGCTGATGATACTGTTCGGGGTCTTGAAACTGCTGCTCATGAAATCGGTGCTGTCGTTAACCTGATTAATGATATTGCTGACCAAACAAACTTATTGGCCCTTAATGCGACCATTGAGGCCGCACGTGCTGGAGAAGCTGGTAAAGGCTTTGCTGTTGTTGCTTCTGAGGTGAAAAACCTTGCCAACCAAACAGCTAAGGCCACTGAAGAAATTCAAGGGCAAATTGGCACAATTCAAAACGAAATTGGTAATGCTGTTCAAGCGATCCAAAGGATTATGGATACCATTGGCACCATTAGTCAAGAATCAACGACCGTTGTGGCAGCGATTATGGAACAAGGAACTGCGACGAACCAAATTGCTGAAAATATTCAGAGAGTGAACGAACAAGCTGAGATTGTTCGTGATGCGGTATCGACGATGACGAAAGATTCCGCCAAATCATTCTCTGGTGCTATTATGGTAATGTGGGCGGCTGCAGATATTGATGAGCCCGCAAAAGAACTGGATTTTGAGGTTAAAGATTTCCTCAAAAACGTTCGCGCTTAATTTAGCTTAAGGTGGGGAGTTTACGGCTTCCATCCCTTTAAACAGAGCATACATGGTCTCGCCCATATATTGGGCGAGATCAATTTTGAAGAGTTCCATTCCTGGGGTTTCGAGCACCTTGAGTACGGTAGGGTTTGGATCAGCCATTTGCTGAAACCCTACCAAGAGGGCATGCATAACCATAAGTGATTTGAAGCCTTGGCCGGGGGAGAGAAAAGTGAGTTTTTCTTCAATTAACCCTGCCGAATAAACAAGGCGACGGCGCATCTTTTGTTTAAACTCTAAGATCGTGTCAAAGGGGACATTCTTTTCTAAAATTGCATGGATGATTGAGATCAACCGAAGAACAATGGGATCATTTTCAAGAGAATTTCCTAAAGCACTAACGACTGCTTCAACAGAGCTATCGTCGGGAACAGCAAGCAAGTTGCGATCAATGCGATCAAAGGACTGTTCGAAAATACCTGAGCCAATGGCGAGATAGATTTCTTCCTTTGTTTGGAAATAAAGATAAATCGTTCCTTTCGCGACCCCCGCTTTACGGGCCACAGCAGCTATGCTGACATCTTCAAAAGAAGACTCTGTATATAAAGCAAAAGCAGCCTGAAGGATTTCTTCTCTACGGGCTTCTTTTTGTTCCGCTTTTATAGCTCTCTTTCCTGCCATTTTAACTCCATAAATGACTTGTAGTCTTTTGTTTATTTTATCTATGCCTTAGATAAAGGTCAATTTATTTAAATTGTTTCAGGTATTTATACCAAAAATTTCAAAGATAAGCGCTTGTTTAGGAAAATAAATTAGTTGACATGACCGCTGGTCATTTAGTAATGACTATGGGTCAGTTGTTTGTGTATGAGGAGGTAATCTATGTTGCGTTTCAAAGTTAATGGGAAAGAACGCCAGGTTGATGTTGAAGAGGATACACCTCTTCTTTGGGTCTTGCGTGATAATCTTGGCCTTCCAGGAACAAAATTCGGATGTGGTGTTTCTGAGTGTGGCGCCTGTACAGTTCATGTGGATGGTGAAGCCGTGCGCTCCTGTTCTTTTCCAGTGAGTGATGCAGCTGGTAAAAATATTACAACGATTGAAGGTCTGGATCCCGAGAGCAAACACCCCCTCCAAGAGGCCTGGGTTAAGCATGAGGTGCCTCAGTGTGGATACTGTCAATCTGGCATGATCATGTCGGCAGCAGCACTGCTGAAAGAAAATCCTTCACCAACGGACGAGCAGATTAATGAAGAGGTCACCAATGTTTGTCGGTGTGGAACATATTCTCGAGTTAGAGCTGCCATCCATACGGCCGCAGGTAATGAAAAAGGGGGGGCTTAATTATGGGGTTCTCTCGTCGTAAATTCCTTATTGGTAGCAGTGCAGTCGCTGGTGGTTTAGTTGTCGGATGTTCATTACTTCCAGGTCGTGACACAATAGCTGCTTACTCAGCAACAGCAAAAAATGGAGAAGTAGCCCTCAATGCCTGGATCAAAATTGATCCGACAGGTGTTGTCACTGTCGCTGTTCCGCGTGCAGAAATGGGGCAGGGCATTTTCACCTCTCTTTCCCAGTTAATAGCTGAAGAGTTGGAAGTCGATTGGGGAAGCATTCGCGCTGAGCAAGCCCCAGTTGATGAGATCTATGTCAATTCATACATGCTCAAAGAGGGGCTTTCTTTTACGGATGGTTTCCATCGGGGTGAGAACACTCTAGGGGCAAAGGTTATGGCGAAGATTGCCGGTATTTTAGGTATTCAAGCAACGGGTGGAAGTACCAGTATACGTGATGCTTGGGAGCCAATGCGCCTCGCAGGAGCAGCTGGTCGAGAAATGTTGATTACCGCTGCGGCCAATAAATGGGGCTTCCCAGTCTCACAATGTCGCGCTGAAAAAGGACATATTATTCATGTTCCATCTAAGCAAACTCTTGGATATGGAGAGTTAGTTGGGCTTGCCGCATCGTTAGATGTTCCTTCCGATCCAAAGCTTAAACCTGCTTCAGAGTTTAAGGTCATCGGTAAAAGCATGAAGCGCTTGGATACGGCTCAGAAGGTGAATGGGCAAGCTGTTTTCGGTATTGATGTTGAGCCGGAAGGTTTGCTTTATGCAGCCATAAAAACCTGCCCTGTTTTTGGTGGTTCAGTAAAATCGTACGATCAAAAAGCAGTTCTTGGAATGCCAGGAGTTAAAGCCGTTGTGCCTTATCCTGCGGGTGTCGCTGTTGTTGCAGATAGCTGGTGGCGGGCAAAGAAAGCTATTGATTCATTGCCGATTGAGTTTGACGATGGTGACAATGGAGGGCTTAACACTGACAGCATATTTAAACAATTTGCTCAAGAATTAGAAACAGGCGATGCCAATACATATATGGATGTAGGAGAAGCCGAAGAGTTCCTTGCGAAGCAATCAGATGTTCTTGAGGCAACTTACAAAGCCCCATATCTGGCTCACGCTTGTATGGAACCCATTAATTGCACGGCCAAGGTTAAAGATGGCAAAGTTGAGGTTTGGGTCGCTAATCAAGCCCCAACCCTTGTGAAGTGGTTTGCTGCCAAAGCCGCAGATATCGACTCAGAAAACGTAACTGTTCACTCCCCCTTCCTAGGGGGTGGCTTCGGACGTAGGATCGAAGTTGATATGGTTATTCAGGCTGTCACTATTGCGAACGCTCTTCCTGGAACACCCATTAAAATGATATGGACTCGTGAAGAAGATTTTCAACACGATATGTATCGCCCTGCTGCCTTAAGCAGATTTAAAGGGACCTTAGATGAAAAAGGCAATGTTGCTGCTTGGCACAACCGTATCGTTTCTCAAGCACCAACTTTCAGCGTTATGACCCGTTTTGCTCCCGCTATGGCGATGGATATGTCTGATAACACAACGGCTCAAGGGTCTGCTGATACGCCTTATGCCTTCCCGCATAAACATATCGAACATGTGCCCGTTGATTTGCCTGTTCCAGTTGGGTTCTGGCGAAGTGTAGGCCATAGTTATAATGCCTTCTTCTCAGAATCATTCATGGATGAGATGGCGCATAAGGCAAAGAAAGACGCTTATCAATTCCGTCGCGCTTTACTGGCGGATCGTAAAGATGCCAGAGATGTTCTTGATCGGCTTGCGAAGGAAGCTGAATGGGATAAGCCCCTTGGGGCAGGGCGTGCCAAAGGAATGGCTTTACATGAGTCCTTTGGGTCAATTGTCGGACAAGTTGTTGAGATTACCCTCTCAGATGATAAACAGCTTTCTGTCGACCGGGTGGTGTCCGTTGTTGACTGTGGAGTTGTCGTTAATCCTGATACAGTTGTTGCTCAGATTGAAAGTGGGCTAATTTATGGACTTACGGCGGCTTTCTATGGGGAGATTAATATTGAAAATGGTCAGGTCACCCAAAGTAATTTCTCTGATTATCAAATGATACGCCTGAGTAATGCACCGGTGATGGAAACTCATCTCGCACCTAGCGGGCGTCATCTTGGTGGGGTGGGTGAAATAGCAACCCCCCCTATTGCCCCTGCTGTGACTAATGCAATCTTTGTTGCAAAAGGTGAGAGAATTCGGGAGTTGCCTTTGATTAAAAGTGGATACGAGGTAGGATAGTCAAAGCTTAACCATAGTCGTGTTATTTCGTCTTAATTGATCTATAATCAAGGACTTCCCTTAAAGGAGGTCCTTGTTTTTGTTTGGGAAAAACTTGGGAAGAATAAAAATTGGGTAGGGAAATAATAACAAAGTATAGTTTTAATCATATGGTTTGAGAGGCTAAGATAGCGCGTTAAATTGATGTGCTGGTATTTGAAATGATTAAAATCCAAGATAGGCTTTCATTTAAACAGGCAAAGATAGCTGTTGCTATTGCCTTTATCTTGGGATTCCTCTTTAGCATTGTTCAGATCAGCTATGATTTTCTCAATGAGAAAAAGAAAGTTGAAGGAACTGTCGCACAGGTTATGGGCGCTCTCAAAGCTCCTGCTGCAATTGCTGCGCACAACCTTGATGAAATTCTCGCCGATAAAGTAATTGATAGCTTGCTTGAGTATCGACCGGTTTACAGCGCGACCCTTTATAGTGATTTTGAACATATTCTGGCATCAAAAAACCGCCCTATTTTGGACCCTGATAGTCGCCAATTAGGTGACTTTATGCTCGACAAAGATCATATTTACTCCCTGCCACTCTATACAGAAAAACCAAAAAAACTCATTGGGCGTATGGACATTAAAATTGATGGACAGGTCTCAGCTGAAAGTTTCTTTGACCGATCAATTTTGACATTGGCATTAGGCTTTGCTCGAAACCTTATTTTGGTTTTTATTCTAACAATTTTTTTCTATCTCACCCTTACCAAACCTTTGGCAGCCCTTGCAGCAACTATTGCTCAGGCAGATCCGGAAAACCCCAACAAAAACCATATCCCGTTAGACCCTTTACATGAGGACGATGAATTAGGTCTCGTAACGCGTGCCCTCCAAAAATATATGGGGGAAATGAAAAATCATATTCGGGAGCAACAAAAAGCTGAACAAGCGCTTAAAGAAAGCGAGCAACGTTTTAAGGATGTTGCTGAGGCAGCAAGTGACTGGGTTTGGGAAATGGATATTGATCTGAAGATGACCTATGTTTCAGATCGTCTTGAAGCGGTCACTAAAATTAGTCGAGACCGTTTCATTGGGAAAACATTACTTGAAACAGGGCTAATGAGTACGCCAGTAGAAACTTGGTATGAGAATGGAAAAATCATTAAGGCAAGGGATGCTTTCCGCAATATTGAGTATGATTTGCTCACTGAAGATGGTGAAGTGCTTCATTGGAGCTTTAGTGGAATACCTGTTTTTGATACTGAAGGAAATTTTAGTGGGTATAGGGGAACTGGCCGGGATATTACTGAGAAAAAACATTTTGAACTTGCCCAACGAGAAGTGGAAGAACGCTTTCGGGCTACTTTTGAGCAGGCAGCAGTTGGAATTGCTCATCTTTCAGCCGATGGATCGTTGCTGAGGGTTAATCAGAAGCTTTGTGAATACATTGGATATTCAAAAGATGAATTGACCCAAAAAAATGTTGTGGATATGGCTCATGAAGAGGATTGGCAAAATAACCGCCAGCAAGTTATGGGTGTTTTAAATGGTAAAACTGAAGCCGTTTCATTTGAGAACAGATATCTCAGGGCAGATGGGGAGGTTTTATGGGCTAATATCACCCTGAACCCTGTTACCGGAGGTGGTGAGGCAGCTCAATATTATGTTGCAGTTATTGAAGATATTACCGAGAGGAAAAAAGAAGAGGAAGAACGCCGGTACCTTGAGGAACAGCTCCATCAGTCGCAGAAAATGGAAACCATCGGGCGTTTAGCTGGAGGTATAGCCCATGATTTTAACAATATCCTCACCCCAGTTCTAGGCTATGCAGAAATCATTCTCAAAAAATTACCTGAAGATAGTCCCTTGCGTGAGAAGGTGAATAAGATTGCAACAGCGAGTTCTCGGGCCTCGGGCCTCGTAAAACAAATTCTTACTTTTAGTCGCCAGGGAGAAAGTGAAGATCAAGTGATCAAACTTGCTCCCCTTATTGATGAAGTCCTTAATCTGATCCGTGCTTCATTCCCGGCAAATATCTATATTCATACCCATCTGGATGAAAATGCACCCTCGATTATGATGGATCAAACTCAGGCCCACCAATTGGTGATGAACCTCTGTACTAATGGAGCTCAAGCCATGGGACATGCTGGTGGGGTTTTGGAAGTTCACCTTGATAAATTTCAGGCAACGCCTGGAGCAGACGGTTTTCCTGCTGAAGGAAAGGCTGGCACCTATTCCCGTTTAATAGTGACTGACACAGGCGTCGGCATGGAAGAAGATGAGCAGGAGAGAATTTTCGAGCCATTTTTCACGACAAAAGAAGTCGGTAAAGGGACTGGCTTAGGACTTTCTATGGTCCATGGAATTGTGACGAGGCGCGGGGGCTATATTACTGTTGAAAGCAAAATTAATAAGGGAAGTAAATTCTCCCTCTATATGCCCTCTGTCGAGGATATAAACGTCGCTAAAGCCAGTCCTGTTAAAGGCTATGAAGGTGGGGAAGAATATATACTTTTTGTCGATGATGAAGCTGATAATGTTTCTATGGCAGAAGAAATGCTTTCCATCCTCGGATATGCAGTTGAGGGGTATACCGACCCCCTTAAAGCTTTGGAGGCGTTTAAAGCCTCACCAGAGAAATTTGATTTATTAATCTCAGATCAAACGATGCCATTCTTAACGGGTGATTTGTTAGCCAAGGAAGTTATGTCTCTTAAGCCGGGGATGCCAGTTCTGATTATTACGGGTTATAGTGAAACCTTAACTCCAGAAGAAAGTAAGAAGATTGGCATTAGGGAATATCTTAACAAGCCTCTTAGCATGGACGATTTAGACGAAGCCATTCGAAAAGTCTTTGCTGAATAAGGTGTTGCAAAGTTTGGGTGACAGGATTATGTAAGACGTGATTTTTACACTTTCTAAGTTAGAAGGCCTTACTCATGTTTGCTATCCGACGCCGACGTATTATGTCAAAACGACGAAGCTAGAGTAGAGTGGGTTATTGCGACTGAGTTCGGCGTCCCTCGGGGCGCCATTTTTGTTTTTAAAGTGAGTGTTTGTTATGTTGAAGACCGTAAATGTAGCGATTATTGGAGCAAGTGGATATACGGGGGCTGAAACTATTCGCCTCTTATTGAGCCACTCAAAAGTAAATATTTCCATTCTGACAGCTGATCGCAAAGCAGGGATGAGCATTGGGGAAGTCTACCCCCATCTCGCAGGTCTTGGCCTTCCAGATATGATTTCCCTTGGGGAAGTGGATTGGACTAAAGTTGACTTTGCCTTTTGCTGTTTACCCCATGGTACAACACAAGACGTCATCGCAGGGCTGCCAAAAGACTTAAAGCTTGTTGATCTTTCCGCTGATTTTCGGTTTAGCGACACGGAGCTTTATGCTGACATTTATGGCCAACCCCATAGGGCGCCAGAAATTCAAAAAGAAGTTGTTTACGGCTTAGCTGAAATTAATAGTGAAGAAATCAAAGCGGCAAGGATTGCAGCAGGACCTGGATGTTATCCAACCTCTGCTCAACTTCCTCTTATCCCATTACTACGCAACGGGCAGATTTCCCCAGAAGGGATCATCATTGATTCTAAATCAGGCGTAAGTGGTGCTGGTCGGGCTCCAAAAGAAGGCACTCTTTATGCTGAGGTTGGAGAAGGTATCCATGCCTACGGAATTGCCAGCCACCGTCATTGTCCTGAGATTGAGCAAGGGTTAGGTGCGGCTCATGGGGAAGCTGTGATGGTGAATTTTACTCCCCATCTTATGCCCATGAACAGAGGTATCCTTTCGACCATATACGTGGCTATGGGAGAAGGTAAAACGGCTGATTCACTAAGAGAAACTCTGGTTGAATTCTATCAAGATAAATCTTTTGTTCAGGTGCTCCCAGAAGGTGTCTCCCCAGCAACGAGACATGTGCGGGGCTCGAATTATTGCCATATTGGGGTTTTTGCTGATAGGCTCAAAGGACGGGCAATTATTGTCTCCGTAATTGATAACCTTGTTAAAGGTGCTGCGGGGCAAGCTGTCCAATGCATGAACCTCATGCTTGGGTTTGAAGAGGTCGAAGGACTTCGCCAAGCGCCAATGTTTCCATAAGGGAAAGTTATTTAGTTCAATTAAGGTGTTGGATGAGTTTAAGTGTAGCTTTAGCCTTTAATAACTATAATAAAACGATATGAGTTCACCTTACTCAAATTTAACATTTCTAGCAGGGCCAGAGGCTCTTACGACTGTTGTTAATAACGATGGTTTAAGGCCTGACCAAATTGAGGCTATGCCAGGGGCGGCAGGGGGCCCTAAGTGGCTTATTCTTAACAGGTTCGATCAGGTCATTTTTGGGGAATGGTTCAAAGATCGCAAAACCCCAGTTGACCTTATTGGTTCCTCTTCTGGGGCGTGGCGTTTTATGGCTGCTGCTCAAGCAGATCCTCTTGCGGCCTTAGCTCGGTTAGAAGAAATTTATTCTGGTTATTGTATTTCAGGAGAACCCACCCCGCGTCGCATCCGTGATGATGCCGTGGAAATGATAGATTTCATTATGGGGGAAAACGGTGCTGCTGAAATTCTCAATAACCCAACCATTCGTCTTCACGTTATGACCGTACGAAGCACTGCCTTTACCTCAGGTGAAGGAAAACTTGGTTTAGGTCTGCCATCAGCAGTGGCGGCATTGGCCAATGCCGTTTCACGCAAATCCCTTAATCTGTTTTTCCGGCGGGCCTTGTTCAGTGACCCTCGTGTCAAAACGCCTTTTTCTTGGGTTAATGACCTTCCGATAACACGTATCCCCTTAACTGAGAATAATCTCAAACCTGCCGTGGTGGCTTCAGGAAGTATCCCGATTATCACGGAAGGAGCCCGTAATATTCCCGATGCTCCTCCTGGGGTCTATCGAGACGGTGGGGTAAGTGATTATCATTTTGACATGCCCCTTTTGGCCTCTAAAAGTGATGGACTAGTGTTTTACCCACATTATATTGATCGTATAATCCCTGGTTGGTTGGACAAAGCCCTCAAGTGGCGCAAAGTTAGTCCACAGACACTTAACCGGATGATCCTCCTTACTCCCTCCAAAGAATTTGTTGCCAATCTTCCCGGTGGACGCATCCCTGAACGCCAGGACTTTATCAATATGGAAGATGGGGACCGTGTGCGCTGGTGGCGGCGAATTCTTAGTGAGACAGACCGTTTGGGTGATGAACTCCGGGACGTTATTGCGAAGAATGCCTGGGCCGAGGTCTTGAAACCCTTCCCATGAGCCCTATGTTGAGGGAATACTTGATTAGTTCTAGTTTTCTTGACTTTCCTTAGCACCCATGGGAATGTCCGGCAAATTCGGAACATTCGTTTAACTTACGCTTTCTGCGGCAGAATATTCCTGAGGCCAGCATCATATGACCATCAATACGACGACTAAGAATCTCGGCGGCATTCTTCACCACCCTGACGCTGCAGTGCGTTTAGCCCCTGAGAAAAATTACGTTAAAACCCGTGATTATAAACAAGATGAAGCTGACCGCCCCCCCCTCACTGAGCAAGAAAAAGCTCTTAAAGTTTTATTGCTTGAACCCGTTGTCCCAAGCAAGGTTTATTGGGGGCGAACTTCAGCCGTTCGTGGTTATCTGCCGCCACTTGGTCTAATCAGCATTTATTCGTTCTTGAAATATACGGGCTATGACGTTGAGTTCGTCGATACACAGTTTGATGAAATCACCGATGAGCAGGTCACTGCATATCTAAAGAAAGGGAACTATGATGTCGTTGGTATCCCTGTCTTTACTGCCAGTGCTGACTCCGCCATCCATACGGCAAAGTTGATCAAGAGCGTTTTGCCAAATTGTAAAACTGTTTTTGGTGGGGTCCATGCCTCTTCACAGCCAGAGTTGACTTTGGCCCAGTGCCCTGAGTTAGATTTCGTAGTTAAGCTTGAAGGTGAATTCACATTTGATGAGCTGTTGCGTCGGATTGCTTCTGGTAGTGAAGAATATGATGATATCGCTGGCATAGTCTTCAGAAAAGGAAATCAGTTTATCGATACCCCAAACAGGCCCTTTATTGCTGATCTTGATACCTTGCCTGTTGGGATGTTCTCAGACCTTGATTTGGAACGTTATGTTCCTCACCCAACTCAATATATCAAACTACCAAACTATCCGGTTGTAACCCAACGTGGATGCCCATACCCCTGCAGCTATTGTGAAGCTTCGGTTATCCTTGGTAAGAAAGTCCGTTTATTCTCCCCTGACAGGGTGATTGAGGAATTAAAAATCCTCAAACATGAGAAAGGCGCGAAAGGGATCTATTTCCAAGACTCAACGTTCACCATTAATAAAAAATATGCCATGGAGTTGATGGAGAAAATTACCAAGGCTGATTTAGGCTTGCTGTGGAGTTGTAATACCCGAACCGATCGTATTGATGATGAAATCCTTGCGGCTATGCGCACAGCCGGCTGTCGCCAGATATTCTTGGGCATTGAGTCTGGGAACCAGGAATCTCTTGATTTAGTTCGCAAGCAGGTCAAAGTTGAGGTTCAAACGGAAGGCGTTGCCATGATCAAGCGCCACAAGATGGCCCCGGTTTGTAACTATATGCTTTGCTTGCCTGGTGAAACACCAGAAATGGCGCGCAATACTATTACTTATGCGAAAAACCTTGCAGCACCAATATCGCTCTTCTATCTGCCCGTACCGTTCCCCGGCAGTCATTTGTTTAAATCCTGTGTCGAAGATGGAGGCATGCGTGAAGTGGATAATTGGGCCGATTTTCGTACTCTTGATTTGGATGAGCCGATTTATATTAACCCAAAGATCGGTAAAGAAGGCATGAAGGAAATTTATCGCTCGGCCTATCGGAGCTATTACTCCGACCCACGGGTTTGGGCTGCTAACTTCCAGTCCTTGATGTGGGGCGCTGCTTCAGTTTCTGCTGGCCTGCGGGGATTACGGGCGATCTTTAGCCTTTCCACCAAAAAAACTGCCCCAGCTCGAGATGCTATGGCCGACGCTTAATAGGCATCGTCTCCGGGGCTTTATTATCCAATTTTGAGGTTAAAACCCCCGATTTTTAGTCGGTAGAGCTGGACTTTAGTCCTGCATCGTAGTTGTCATTCTATACTCCAAAAAGGTTGGGCCCAAGGGGTGAAACCTTTTTGGAGTATAGA
>JAPHRK010000063.1 GCA_026196105.1 Rhodospirillales bacterium
CATAAGCGCGCGTTTTTTCTGGTGTATCACGCTCAGTTTCAAACTCAGAGATATCGGCCCCTGCTGCAAAAGCTTCTTCCCCTGCCCCTCGCACCACAACACATCTCAACGATTCATCAGCAGACAATTCGTTCATGGCATCTCTTAACGACGCCCACATGGCTTTGTTAAGCGCATTGCGTTTAGCGGGGTTATTCAGGGTTACCGTGGCAATAACGCCATCGCGAGAAACGAGAATGGGAACTGTTTGGGTATCGGTCATGAATTTATTCCAGTTATCAAATCAGGCTAGCACCTAATCACTTATCCACGAGAAGGAAATGAAAAATTATCATTTAAATGTTTATGTTTTTAGCCTGTCTGTACTCACTTCTGTACTGATTTTATTTTATCAATGGATATTGGTAGATATCGAACCTAACTAAGGTGTAAGCTTTTAAACAAAGAACATCCAATAGGAAAGATATGGCGACAACAAATGCAAAATTTCATGTCGGGCAACTGGTTCACCACAAGCTGTTTGGCTACCGGGGTGTGATTATTGATGCCGACCCTCAGTTTAAAGGGTCAGACACCTGGTACAAAAGCCATGCCCAAAGCAAACCACCCAAGGACACCCCTTGGTATCATGTCCTGGTTGATGAGGCAGACTATCAAACTTATGTGGCAGAAAGAAACCTTGAACCAGATACAGAAGGCGGCCCGATACGACATGAGGGAGTCTCTAGTTTTTTTAATGAGTTAACCGACGACGGATATAGCTTAAAGGTTAGCGGACATTAGTTATCCCCAAGTTCCGATCTTTTCCCCAGCAATTACCATGAAACCCCCTGTGACAGGGCCACATGTTCCTGCTAAAAATCTTGCAACGTTTGATACTATGATCTTTTGCTTGTGAGGGGATATCCATGCCAACAGTTTCTCGTACACCAGAACAAAAAGAAGCGGGACTAATAACCGCACGTATCCTTCTTGAAATTAAGGCCGTTAACTTCCGGCCTGAAGAGCCATATACCCTTACTGCAGGCTGGGCCAGCCCAGTTTATATCGATTGCCGCAAGATTATCTCCTTTGTGAATGCCCGTCGTAAAATCATTGAACTCGCTGTTGCGAATTCCGAACGAGAAGAAGGGTTTACGACAATTGACTCCGTCGCAGGTGGTGAAACTGCTGGTATTCCTTATGCAGCATGGATGGCTGAAGCTATGTCCGTTCCCATGCAATATGTACGCAAAAAACCCAAAGGCTTTGGTCGCAACGCTCAAATTGAAGGGGACCTGAAAGAAGGGGACCGAGTTTTGTTGGTTGAAGATCTCGCCACAGATGGCGGCTCTAAACTCAATTTTGTGCGGGCTTTAAGAACAGCCGGAGCCCAAGTTAGCGATTGTTTTGTCATCTTCTTTTACGGTGTTTTCCCTGGCGCCCTTAAGGCTTTAGAAGCCGAAGGTGTGACGATGCACTACTTAGCTAATTGGCATGATGTTTTACAAGTTGCCGAAGAACAAAAAGCTTTCTCTCCTGAAGCTATCGCAGGAGTAAAAGAATTTCTTGCTGATCCCATCGGATGGTCAGAATCTCATGGCGGTAAAGGAGCTGACTAAGCCCAGCCCTAGACTAAAACTAAATAAATTTAAGTATAAATAACCGGTAGGCTAGATAGTATATCATGTTAAAAATCTGATACTCAGGCCATTGCCGTAACGCTTTCAGCCAATTAAAGCGACACCTCAATTAGCATTGCCCACCTTCCAGTACAGGGAGGAACACCTACTGTTTTTATGATCAAGTGACGCAAGGTCGCAAACAAGAAAACTCAAACCACTGATCTTAGCGGGTCAAGCAGTTGAAGCCATAGAGGTTTGAGAGTAGGAGTAAATTGGTAGGTAACTCAAAAAATTAAATTCAAGCTATTTTCTTTGGGGGGAAAATGGAAAAAAATGTACCTGACAAACTATCTCGACCAAAAGGGTGGGATATCATATCCGAACTCTTAAGAGATGTTCGCCCTCCCCTCAGCCTACAAAAACTCCTTGAAACAGTTCTTGATAAACTTCATTCGCTCCCATGGCTCAAAACTGAAAACCGGGGAGCTATTCTTCTTATTGGGTCTAATGAAAAATTAATCCTTGTTGCCAGCCATAACTATTCAGATGGCAGAACAGCTTACTGTGAACAGGTCGATAGAGATCGATGTGGATGTGGAGAAGTGGTTTGTACCCGCAAAGTTGCTTTCATGCCTTGCGAAGGGGAAGACCGTTTCGGCACTCAAGGGAAAAATCACGTTATCACCCCCCTTTTAGATGGCGATAAAATTCTCGGCGTCATGCCTTTGTTCGTTCCAGATGGGCATGAAACAACAGAAGCTGAAATTGTTTTTTTGCAAGACCTCTCCTATGCTCTCTCCAGCATCATCTCTCGCTTATTGATGGAAGAAATTGTTCAGGTTAAACAGCTTGAACTGGAAGAAACCAAAGCCGAAGCTTTGCAAAAATTGGGTGTTGCCTCTGAGTATCGAGATTCAGAAACAGGCATGCACGTTATGCGCATGGCATACTATGCCAATTCAATTGCTAAAGAGATGGGGATTCCTGACGAAGATAGGGAACATTTACTCGTTGCCGCCCCTATGCACGACGTAGGTAAGATTGGCATCCCAGATAGCATTATGCTGAAACCTGGGCGACTTACAGAAAAAGAATACACCATCATGAAAGATCATTGCCAGATCGGAGCCCGTATCCTAAACGGCAATGACAACTTAATGAAAACCGCTCATGTAATTGCTATGAGCCATCACGAAAAATGGGATGGGTCCGGTTATCCAAATGGGACCAAAGGTGAAGACATCCCTATACTAGGACGCATTTGCGCTGTTGCAGATGTCTTTGATGCTTTAACCTCCAAACGCCCATATAAAGAAGCTTGGTCTGTCGAAAAATCTTTAAAATTGATCGAAGATGACGCCGGAAAAGCTTTTGACCCAATGGTCGTCAACGCTTTTAAAGAAGCTCTACCGAGTATTTTGCGGATTAAAGAAATCTATCGAGATGATATTATCGATCCACATGAAAAGCTGGAGCTCCCTCCTCTCCCTGAGCCAGGAAACCCATGGATACCTTGGGATGACGCCCTCAGCATTGGCATTGATGTTGTCGATGAACATCACCGATACCTCTTTAAGCTTATAAATGATCTCTATACTGCGGTCACCGACAATCATGGCTGCAGGGCTGTTGCTCAAACGCTCCAGGCTCTTGAGCAATACACACTCATACATTTCCGTGAAGAAGAAAGAATGATGAGTCTCTACAACTACACCCGGTTGAATGAACACACTTCACAACACAATAAGTTTTGCGATAACATCGCGAAAGCTCGAAGCGAGTTAATAAGAAACCCTCTGACTCTTGGTCGTGAAACCCTTCTCTTCCTTCGGTCATGGCTGACAAATCACATCATGAAAGAAGATGCTTTGTTACATCAACTATCTACGACAAACAGCCCTTCTCATTAATGGTTTTAGTTTCTTAAGATGGCATCTTAATTGGATTGGGTCCGAACAGCGGTATTCTGCCAACAAGTGCTTCCAGCATGATTAACTCTTCATCCTGATGATTAACCATCTTAGCTGACTCCACCAATCCTCCGGAACGATTTGGATCCTTATAGAAATTTTGGGGGGCGTCATGATGGAAAGTATCAAGAACTTTTCCAGCACTACGATTGATTTTCGAACGCAATACTGCTTTTCCATAACAAAGACAGATATAATCTCTCTCTGGATAAGCCTCAATATATATGCCAGTTCCACGAATGCCGATGGTGGCAAATGGGGTGTTGATGCTCGTTTTACCTTTGCCAAAAACAGCTAAGATTTTTCCTGAAATAAGAGAAAAAGCTTTTACCGTTGAGTTCTGCATTGGAAAAGAGACTTCGCTATCTTCGCGCAGTAAATAGGCATCAGAACCAACAATAAAAATAGCCTCTCCCTGCGTATCTGTACTGACGGTGTCTCCAGGCCTAACTATCTGATCCGGTTGGGCCTCAAAACCATTTATCCTCACAGTTCCTCTAGTCGAGCGCATTCCAGGCCTTACCATAGCTTTAAGAGGGCTTGGTAAAAAACTCGCAAAACCTACAGCACTCGCCCTTAAGGTCCAGAGTAACAAACGGCGACGATTGATCTGCATAAATAGCCTCGTAGATTTCAAACCGGTAAGTTAACGACTGCGCGTAATCCGCCTTCAGCTCGGTTAGTGAGTTTTATCTCACCGCCATGAGCATGGATGATTGAACGTACGACCGCAAGACCTAGACCCGTTCCACCCGTATCACGATTTCGCGAGGCTTCCACCCGGTAAAAAGCACCGAAAACTTTCTCAAGTTGATCTTCGGGTATGCCTGGGCCTTTATCGTCAATTACGATTGAAACTTTCTTCTCTGCTGTTGTGAGAGTAACGCTGACCTCTTCTCCGTATTTAACCGCGTTCTCAAATAGATTAGCAAAAGCCCGCTTCAAACTCACGGGGCGCCCATCGAAAGGAAAAGCTTGAGGGCCTTCGTATGAAGCGGCCTTACCACCATCGATCATGTCATCACACAAGCTGCTGAGTAGAGCAGCAAGATCAAGTTTTTTGGTAACCTCGCTTGCAGCATCATCTCTAGCAAAAGAGAGTGTAGCGGAAATCATGGCCTCCATCTCTTCCAGATCATTGAGCATTTTTTCTCGCTGAACCTCATCTTCCATAAACTCTGCCCGCAAACGCAAGCGCGTAATCGGGGTACGAAGGTCATGGGAAACCGCAGCAAGCATTTGTGTTCGGTCTTTAATAAAAACCCGCAACCGGTCTTGCATCTCATTAAAGGCCGACGCTGCCTTACGTACTTCCTTCGGACCTTTTACCTCTAGGGGTGGTGCATTAACGTCTCGCCCTAATCGTTCCGCAGCCTTCGCAAAAACCGTCAGTGGGCGAGTTGCTTTGCGCATAGCCCAAACCGTAATAAAAATCACAATGATCAGTGAGAAGATAAAACCACCTGGGATTTGTGGCCGCCAACCAAAACTAAAGGGATGGAATGGAACGGCGACATTGACCCAGCGATCAGTTTCTACTTGAGCTGAAAGAACAATAAAATCATCAGGTTTTTTCCAATGTCGTTTCCACTCTTTGTCATCATGCCCCCATCTTTTCCCCTTGCGCCTATGCTTCATCCGATCTTCGAATTGCTCAAAGCCTTTTACCTCTTCCACATCATCTTCATCGACAAACATTAAAGAGAAGGTTGTAACCTTACTTCCGTCTAATTCCTTCTCTACCGCATCGTTTAATGAACTGCTAAGAGGAAAGGGGATCAGGTCATCTTCAAAAGCTTCCTTACTGACCCAGACAAATTGTCCTCTGAATCCAAAAGAACGACTTAAATTTACCTCACCTAGGTCTGGGTTTTCAGCAATAGCTATTACAGGTGAGGTGAGTCTCTCAGAAACCCTTTCAATAGAGGAATCCCATTCCGATTTGTGCCGGTCTTTTTGATAAAGCCCCCAACCAATAACATTTGAAATAACAACAGCCGCCACAATCAAAATGATTGTACGTGTCAAAAGGCTTTGGGACCGGAAGAGCTTAAATTTACCCATCTACCTTTTCCACCTTCGCCGCAAATATATAACCCCCACCCCTGACAGTTTTAATCAAGACGGGTTCTTTTGGGTCAGGCTCTAATTTTTTTCGCAGCCGACTTACCTGAACATCAATCGCTCTGTCGAAAGGTTGCGCATCACGGCCACGGGCGAAATCAAGGAGTTGATCGCGGCTGAGGACACGCTGTGGACGCTCTAAGAACGCCAGGAGAAGTTCATACTCACCCCCACTAAGGGGAACGACCATATCTTCAGCAGACAAAAGTTCTCGCTCGTTGACCTTTAACTTCCAACCTTCGAATTTAAGAACGTTCCTATCGCCAGCAGTTTGTCCCCCTTCCCCGGCACGTCTGAGGACCGCTTTAATTCGAGCTAACAATTCACGAGGGTTGAAAGGTTTTGGTAGATAGTCATCAGCCCCCATTTCCAACCCAATAATCCGGTCCGTCTCTTCACCCATAGCGGTGAGCATAATGACAGGGATATTTGATTTTGCCCTTAAGTTACGACAAAGGCTGAGCCCGTCTTCACCCGGCATCATGAGATCAAGGACGACCAGATCAATGGAATGATCAAGGAGGACCTTCTTCATCTCCTGACCATCACGCGCTAGGCTGGCACGATATCCGTGCTTGGTCAGAAAACCTCCGACTAAGTCTCTGATTTCGCGGTCATCATCAACGACCAATATATGTGCTGTACGTTCCATGAGTAGATTATAACTCTAAATAACAAAGGGTTGGGAAGAATTTGGTAACAGAATGTAACTGACTTTAATTTTGCAATATTTGGTTACAAAAAAGGTGTTTTCCGACATTAACCAGTTACAACAAATTGTTTGAATGCCTCCATCGAAACAAACACAGATTTTTTATACCTTACAAACTAAATGATGGAGACAACAACATGAATACCACAACAAAAAGCATCCTCGCCGTATCTGCTCTTGTCATCGGCACTGCCGTCGCCGTTCCTGCTTTCGCTGACAAAGACGATAATGATTGTGATCGCTGGAGCAAAAAATATAGCATGATGAAAGGTGACCATTACATGGGTGGGATGTACGGCGGGCGCCCCGGAAAGCGCGGTTTTTTCCGCGATGATCTCGACCTGAGCGTTGAAGACGTAAAAAACATTCTTGAAGGTCGACTTGCTTGGCAAGGCAATAAAAACCTTAAAGTCGGCGAAGTAAAAGCAAAAGACGACGACGTTGTTCTGGCTCAAATCGTTACCAAAGATGGTTCATTAGTCCAGCAACTTGAAATTGACCGCGACACCGGTCGCCCTCGTTCAATCAAATAGGTGGAAGTTATCATGTTTTATGAATATGGAATGGGTCCTCATTTGATGCACGGCTTTGGGCACTTCCTCTTTATCCTCTTAATGATAGCCGGAATATTCATGCTAATTCGTTATTTTAAAAGAGGAAAATATAAAGGTTATTGTCACGAAAAATCTGAAGCAATGACCTTGTTGGAAACCCGATATGTTCAAGGCGAGATTGACCGAGATGAATATATGGCCAAGAAAGACGACCTTGAAGGGAAAATACCTATTGGTGAAACAACTTAAAAGTTTTTAGCTAGTACAATCAATTTGAAGGCGATGTCTTAATAGGCATCGCCTTTTTTGATATTTTTTGAGGGTTAGCAACAAGGAAACTCTAGCATTTCTAAGTGACGGCACTACAAATTACCGCTAGACTGTTTGCTCGCTTTAAAAAAGAACACCTAATTTGGATAGGCGATGAACGACGCACAGTATTTGTCCCTTCTAAAGACTATGCCTAGCGGCTTCGCTCTGCACGAAATTATTTGTGACGAGACAGGTACTCCTTGCGACTACCGCTTCTTACAAACAAACAAAGCATTTAATAATATTCTTGCAATCAAGACTGATGAATATATCGGCAAGACAATAAAAGAAATCGCCCCAAATATAGAATCTCATTGGATTAAAATCTTTGGACAGGTTGCTTTAGAAGGCAATCATGTAGAGTTTGAAAGCTATGCGGAGCCTTTTAATAAATTTTTCAGTGTTACAGCTTATTGCCCAAACAAAGGGCAATTTGTTGCAATTTTCCGCGACATTACTGAACATAAAAAACTCGAGAAAACCTCTCAATTAAATGAGAGGCGTTTTCGAGATATTGTCGAATGCTCTATGGAATCAATATGGGAAGTCGATGAAAACTTCCGATTTACATTTTTAGACTCTTCAAACAACAGTATGCTTGGATATACACTAAAAGAAATTATTGGGAAAACGCCTTTTGAATTTATGCCCCCCAAAGAAGCTATACGCGTAAAGCAAGTCGCCTTAGAACTTATAGAAAAAAACAAACCATTTTCACGGTTGGAAAGTATCAATATTCACAAGAATGGCCAATTTGTATTTTTTTCAACTAGTGGCGTTCCAATATTTACAAAAAGAGGAAAATTTAAGGGATATCGGGGAGTTAACCTCGACATTACTGAACACAAAGAAATTCAAAAACAACTCGAAGCTACAGCTGGGGCCTTAACTGAAAGCGAAGAACGTTTTCGTTCTCTGCAAGAGTTTTTTCCGACCGCCATAGGTCTCCACGAAAGCGGACATTTTGTTGACGCAAATGAAGCCCTTGAAAATCTAACGGGGTTTTCACTTGAAGAACTGAGGGCACACCAAAACCTGGAACTTATCGCTGAAGAGTCCCACGCTATTGTGAGGCAAAATATTGCTAGAGGATTTGATGGGACCTATGAAGTTACTGGTAAGCGCAAAGATGGCAGCACCTACCCTCTTGAACTTCAAGGCACAAATATTCCATATAAAGGGAAAGTTCTGCGGATAACTGAATTTAGGGACTTAACTGAGAGAAAGGCAACTGAAGCTAGGTTGAGGCAGTCACAAAAGTTAGAAGCCATTGGGCAATTGACAGGGGGCATTGCCCATGACTTCAATAATATCCTTGGGATCATTCAAGGGAATCTTGAACTTTTGCAACGAAAAATCCCCAATGACCAAAGTGCCTTAGACCGTTTAAGCAAGGCCTTGAGCGGAACAAAACGTGCAGCAAAACTAACTGAAAAGTTACTTGGTTTTTCAAGACCTGAAGCACATGGAACACAGCTCACCTCAATAAATGAATTCATCCGCAACATGGAAGAACTCATAACAAAATCTCTTACTGTTTCTATTAAGGTCGAAAGCCATCTGGCTGAGGACCTGTGGTTTGTGAAAATTGATCCTGGCGATCTTGAGGACGCTATTCTTAACCTGGCTTTAAATGCCCGAGATGCTATGCCTGATGGTGGCACATTGGTTATTGAAACAGCAAATAAAACCCTAGATGAAAACTATGCCCAGCGAAACCAAACAGGCCAAGCAGGTGACTTTGTGATGTTCTCGGTTAGTGATACAGGCATGGGGATGTCTCCTGAGGTAAAAGAAAGAATCTTTGAGCCTTTCTTCTCAACCAAAGAAGCCGGAAAAGGCACTGGCTTGGGCCTTAGTATGGTCTATGGCTTTACTCAACGCTCAAACGGTCATATCAAAATTTACTCAGAACTCGATGAAGGAACCACTTTCCGCATCTATCTCCCCCGAGCCCGCCGAAGTGATGAACTCCAAGATACCCCCCAAGGAGCTATAGAAGATTTACCTCATGGTACTGAGACAATTTTAGTCGTCGATGACGAAAATGCTTTGGCTGAAGTGGCGACCCTTCATCTGAAAGAATTGGGGTATAATGTTCTTATCGCAAACCAAGCGATTGAAGCTTTGGAGATCCTTGAACAAATGCCCGAAATTGATCTGTTATTCAGTGATATTGTCATGCCTGGTGGCATGGATGGTTATCAACTCGCTATTAAAGCTACAAAAAAATATCCAAATTTAAAAATCTTACTCACCAGTGGTTTTACTAAAAAACGCGAAGAGCAGCTTAATCAAAACAATCAATTGATTGCATCTCTTGCCTCTAACTTGCTCAACAAGCCCTATAATAAAATAGAATTAGCTACATCAATTAGGCAGACCTTAGATCATGAATAAATATTCCAATATCTTGCTTTTTGTTGCAGCTTTATTTTTTATACTTCTGAGCAGTCCTGTCCTTTTGAACAGCGAAGCTAAAGCAGCTAAAGACGAACTCACTATTGGTATTACTCTCACAATTGGTATTACTCAGTTCCCCTCTACTTTTCATCCCACCATAGATTCTATGATGGCCAAAACTTATATCCTGGCCATGACCCGTCGACCTTTTACGACATACGATGAAAAATGGAATCTAATCTGCCTCCTCTGCACCAAGCTCCCAACCATTGAAAATGGTCTGGCAGTGCCAGAGAAAACCCCCAAGGGCAAACGAGGTATTGCTGTCACCTATACTATTCAACCGCAAGCGACTTGGGGAGATGGAAAAGCCGTAACAACAGATGATGTTATGTTTACGTGGCAGGTAGGTCGACATAAAAAAAGTAGCGTTTCTAATATGGAGTTTTACCGCAGTCTCTATAAGATTGACGTCAAAGACAAAAAAACATTCACCCTCCACTTTGACAAATTAACCTTTGAATATAATGCCATAAACGATTTTCAACTTCTCCCTGCCCATATAGATAAAATCAACTTTGAAGCAGGAGCCTTGGAGTACAAAAACCGAACAGCTTACGATACAGATACCACCAATGAAGGACTCTATTTTGGCCCTTACGTAATCGAAAAAGTAGTCCGAGGCTCCCATGTAACTTTGGTGCCAAACCCAACATGGTGGGGCAAAAAACCATCATTTAAGCGAATTATCGTTCGGGTTGTTGGCAATACAGCAGCCCTTGAAGCCAATCTCCTCTCTGGCTCCATTGATATGATTGCAGGGGAGTTAGGCCTATCGCTCGACCAAGCCCTTGCCTTAGAAAAACGCCACGGGAAAAGGTTTAACATTAGCTATAAGGCCGGATTGGTCTATGAGCACATGGATGTAAACCTTGATACACCACTGTTAGCTGACAAACGGATACGCAAAGCCCTTATCCTTGGCCTTGACCGTCAAGCAATTAGTGATCGACTTTTTGCTGGCCGCCAACCTGTTGCTCAGAACATGGTCAGCCCCTTAGATTGGGTCATTGCAAAAGACCTGCCCCCTTATACATATGATCCAAAGAGCGCGATCAAATTGCTTATCGAAGCGGGTTGGAAGAACATTCGCAAAGGAATTCGCTACAATGCTAAAGGGGAACCGCTACGCATAGAATTGATGACAACCGCAGGCAACCGAACCCGCGAATTAGTTCAGCAAGTTATCCAAAGTCAATTAAAGAATATTGGATTTGATATCCGCATCAAAAACCAACCCGCTCGGGTTTTCTTTGGTGAGACGGTGACTGAGCGCAAGTTTACAGGTCTTGCTATGTATGCCTGGATAAGTTCCCCTGAAAACCCTCCCCGCTCTACTCTCCACTCAGCTTACATCCCCAATCGAGATAATAATTTTGCCGGGCAGAATTACCCAGGATTTATCAATAAAGAAGTCGACCAACTGGTCGATGATATTGAAGTAGAACTAAACAGAGAGAAACGAAAAAAACTCTGGCGGCGTCTTCAACAAATTTATATGGAAGAACTTCCCGTCATCCCTCTTTATTTTCGAGCCAGTCCTTTCATCTTGCCAAAGGGCCTAAACGGAGTTAAGCCCACGGGACACCTAGCCCCAACAACACTCTGGGTCGAAGAGTGGAATTATAAATAACTAGGCAATAGACTACATGACCTTCCGCTCCGACCACGCAAAGGGCCTGGCTTTAACGGCTTTAGGCGTTCTTATTCTTTCACCAGATGCGCTTCTTATTCGCCTCATTGAAACCGATTTATGGACGTTGCTTTTCTGGCGGGGAACCCTCATGGGATTGGCTTTGGTTCTGTTTGTCTTCTTGCGAGATTTCAAAGCTGGTCTCAATGATCTGCGTACTCTCAGCAAGCTAGGTTGGTTAGCCGCCTTTCTTTTTGGCCTGAACAACATTTTCTTTTTGACATCGATAACCAATACTTCGGCAGCGAATACCTTGGTAATCCTTGGCGCCCTCCCCCTCTTTTCAGCAGTTTTAGGTTATTTTCTGATTAAAGAACGCCTCCCTTTAAACACCTGGATTGCAATCCTTATTGGCTTTGGGGGGATCATCGTTATTTTTGCTGGGAGTATGGAGGGGAAAGGTCTCTTTGGTGATATTGCCGCCGCTCTAACTGCGTGCAGCATGGCTGCTGCTCTTATTTGTTTCCGACACGATCAATCGATCAACACTATTTTAGCTGTTGGGATAGGATCTATTTGTTCAGGCTTATTCGCTCTTATGTTTGCCGACCCACTGAGCATTTCCGGTAGTGACCCTTATTATATATTTATCCTCGGAGTCTTTATCCTACCCATTTCCATGGGGCTTATCACCTATGGCCCCCGCTATTTATCAGCTGCTGAAGTCAGCCTTATCCTGATTGTCGAGATGGCTTTAGGTCCACTTTGGGTTTGGCTTGGGATTGGAGAGGTTCCATCGACACAAACACTTATCGGCGGTACCATCATCTTGATAACCTTGACCATACATTCAATTATCGGCTTAAGAAGAGCCTCTTAATTCAAGAGGCTCTTATAGGGTTTTTCCTTTTTATCTTCATCTTCGTCAGGGATTTCAATAAAAATTTCCACCCGTCGGTTGGTGGCCCTTGTCTCTTGATCTTTATTATCAACAAGAGGGCGAGAATCAGCAAAGCCTTGTGAGGTTATACGTTTTTTAACCACCTTACGATCAAGGAAATAGTGTACTACAGAAGAAGCCCGCGCAGAAGACAGGTCCCAATTTGACCGATAAATTTCATTAGAGATAGGGATGTCATCTGTATGACCTGAGACCAAGATGTTTTCATCTCCATTGACTAAAATATCAACGATCTTATCAAGAGCTACATAGGCCTGGTCAGACAGTTCAGCTCCGCCAGAACTAAACGCCGTCGCATTCGGAAAACGGATAAGAACGCCATTGTTCCGTTCTTCGATCGTTACCATTTTTTTAGCAATTTCTTCGACCAGACCAACATCAAGCCGCCGCAAAACCATTTCTTTTCGTTGAGCAGAGCGGTCAATTTCAATTGGTGCAGGCCGACCAATTAAGATACTGGTCGATTTCATGTTGGGTTTGTCTTTAACATCTCCAGAAACGTTAAAGGCCTCCCGCATAGGACCTGAACTTTCAGCAAATTTTCGTTCATCGAAATTAGCGAATGAAACCAACAGAACAAACAAGGCAAAAAGCAGTGACATCAAATCGGCAAAAGTCACCATCCACCGTGGTGCCCCTGCCCTCTTCTGGTTTTTTTGGTGTTCGCCGAGTACGGCTTGATCATCCATTGACATATCTAACGACTACTCTTCTTGCCGCTACCATCCGTATAAGAATCATTGGCACCTGAACGCCGTTGTTTCTCAGGTAGGTGTGCTTCAAGAATTTCAATCATTGTCGTTGGGTTTTGTTTCTGTTGAATTTGGAAAACACATTCAATAACCAGAGAACGCAACCCCTTATCTTGAGCACTTTTTTCCATTAGTTTATCTGCAATAGGCAAAGCAATGAGGTTGGCAAAAAGAACGCCGTAAAGAGTGGTTAACAAAGCAACAGCCATGGCTGGGCCAATTGTTTTAGGGTCACTCATATTTGCCAGCATTTGCACCAAACCAACGAGAGTACCGAACATACCAAAGGCAGGTGCAGACTCCCCTATCGCTTCAAAAACTTTGGAGCCGACTTCCTGACGCTTAATAGAAAGAGCCATATCCTGTGTGAGAATTTTGCGGATGTAACCAAGATCACGCCCATCAGCACACATCTGCACGCCTTTTTTGAAGAACGCATTTTTGATCTTGTTATTTTCAACAGCATGGAGGCCGTTTTTACGAGCTAACTTACTGAGCTGAAGAGCGGTACGGATATAATCACGAGGCTCTTCTTTCTCATTGGCAAAGGCCGCTTTAAACCCAACAGGCATCGCCACAAAGACAGCGTTTATTGGAAACTTAATCAAAGTTGCGGCGAAGGTACCGCCAAGAACAATCAAAAGCCCAGGTAAGTTGAAAAAGATCGTAATATCCGACCCTGCAAGGATCGCTAAGGTGACTACGGTTACACCGATAATCATCCCTGAAATTGTACCAAAATCCACGAAGCAGTTTCCTTATTCTTTTCGTTACTCTTATTTCAACACAAACCAACAAAAACCACATAAATGTAGTTCCCGCAAATTCTGTTTTCCCTCAATAAGATTATTTTTATTTTATTACCAAAGCGCTTAGGTTAAAATTTAGACTAGAAGAGCATTTAAGTCCAATCCTGTTGTACTCGTACAAGAAAAAATATAATGATTTCAGGAAATGGCTTTGGGGAGAGATACCGAGAATTATGTCTATCGGAATCAAGTTTTGGGGGGTTAGGGGAAATATTGCCTGCCCTGAACCAACCTATTTCAAATACGGTGGCAATACGGCCTGCGTCCAACTTAATATGGGCGGTACCCATGTGATCTTAGACGCCGGAACTGGTCTTAGAAACCTTGGGGATGAATACTTACGCCAAGGAGTCAAAGATATAAATATCTTGATGAGCCATGTACACGCCGATCATTTAGCCGGGATCAATTACTTCAAACCTATCTATATTCCTGGACACAGCATTAATATGTTGGCGGGGCACCTTCGGGGCAATGACTGGATGAAGCAAGCGATTTACGAGCATATGCGTGAAGAAGTTCATCCGGTCCAGTACCATCAACTTCCTTCAAACTTTATTTGTGAAGATTTTGTCGCGGGTAAGAATTTCTATATCAACTTAGATATCAAGGTTAAAACGGTACCCCTAAACCACCCAGGTGGATCAACTGGTTACAGGATAGAGTACCAGGGGAAAACTTTATGTTATGTAACAGATACAGAGCATGTTGAGGGGCACCATAACCCCCGAGTTTTAGACCTGATTAAAGATGCCGACATAGTGATTTATGACACCACCTTTACAGAAGAAGAGTGGCCATCAAAAAAAGGATGGGGACATTCAACATGGCAAGAAGGTGTGAAGCTGTGCCAAAAGGCAGGCGCTAAGAAAATGGTTATGTTCCATTATTCCCCTGATTATGAAGACGATATGGTTGATAAGATGGTTTCTGAAGCTCAAGCAGCATGGGACGGGATCATCGCAGCAAAAGATGGCATGGAACTTGTCATCTCCTAAGCCCCTTATCTCCGTAAAGAGTTTAACCGTTGCATTCCCAACACCAGGTGGGGAGTTCACCCCTGTCTCTAATCTCTCCTTTTCAATCGAGCCCGGCACAACATTAGGGCTTGTTGGTGAAAGTGGTTGCGGGAAGTCGATGACGGCCTCCTCACTCATGCGTCTTATTCCGACTCCCGGAAAAATCACCAACGGAACAATAGTGTTCAATGAAACTGACATTCTCTCTCTGACTGAGTCAGAGATTCAGAAAGTTCGGGGACAAGAAATCTCTATGATTTTTCAAGACCCCTCAACGTCATTTAATCCGGTCTTCAAAATTGGCGACCAAATTGCTGAAGCTTTGCGTATTCATGACAAAATGCTCGGTCATGAAGCCTGGGAAGAAGCTATCCGCCTTTTAGGGATTGTCGGTATTCCTGATCCTGAAAAACGAGCAACTGATTACCCCCATCAAATGTCTGGCGGCATGAAGCAGCGGGCAATGATTGCTATGGCTTTGGCGTGCAATCCGGCTTTGTTGATTGCTGACGAGCCAACAACGGCGCTTGATGTCACCATTCAAGCCCAAATCCTCGACCTGCTTCTCGAGTTACAACAAAAAAACGGTATGGCGATCTTGTTTATCAGTCATGATCTCGCTGTTGTTTCTGAAATTGCTGACAATATTTTGGTGATGTATGCAGGCAAAGGCGTTGAATTGGCTCCCGCTGATGAGCTCCTAGCAGGACCACGCCACCCTTATACTCAAGCTCTTATCAGAGCCCTTCCTCAGCTTTCTGACGATCAAGAAACCTTAGAAACCATTGTTGGCAATCTCCCTGATATTAAGAGTTTGGAGCCTGGGTGTCGTTTTGCCCCTCGCTGTCCTTTAGCTGATGAAAAATGCCAACAACAAGAACCACTCCTTGAAGAAAAAGCCAAAGGGCATTTGGTGGCCTGTTTTAAGGTGACCCAATGACAGCCCCCCTCCTTAAGGTCCAAAACATCTCAAAATCATTTACCTTAAGCGGGGGCTTATTCTCAGCCAAGCAGACTCTCCGAGCCGTTAATCAGGTGAGCTTTACCTTAAATAAAAACCAAACCCTTGCTTTGGTTGGTGAAAGTGGCTGCGGCAAGAGTACTCTAGGCAAGATGCTCGCTCTCTTAACCTCACAAAGTAGCGGTACTATTGAGATTGAGGGTCAAAAGACGACGGGAAACCTCAAGCCACTCCGACAAAAAGTTCAAATGGTTTTCCAAGATCCTTTTTCCTCCTTAAACCCTCGCATGAAGGTAGGAAACATTATCGGGGAACCTTTGTTGGTCCAAGGAAAGCCAGCTTCAACAGAACAGGTCAAAGAACTCGCCCAGTCAGTGGGATTAAATAGCGGTGATCTTTCACGTTATCCTCACCAGTTTAGCGGGGGCCAAAGACAGCGAATTGCTATCGCCCGCGCCCTCTCCCTTAAACCTTCTTTCCTGATTGCAGACGAACCAACTTCGGCCTTGGATGTATCGATCCAAAGCCAAATTCTCAATCTAATGAAAGAGCTGCAAAGCAAACATCAACTTGCTTACCTGTTTATCAGCCATGATCTGGCCGTGGTTTCCCATATGGCAGATCATATTGCCGTGATGTATTTGGGCGAGATTGTTGAGATCGGGCCAAAAAAAGACGTTCTGCAGAAACCAGCTCATCCCTATACACAATCTCTGTTAGCTGCTGTTCCCAAACTTGGGAAAGGAAAGCGCCAACCCCAAACATCCTTGATTGGAGAACCCCCAAGCCCTCTTGCTCCGCCTCTCGGGTGTGCCTTTCATAGCCGCTGCCCTCTCGCAGAAGAACGTTGCAAAAGAGAAGCGCCAGCCCTTAAGCCCTATGGCCCAGACCGACAAGTTGCCTGTTATCTTAAATCTGGCGGTGCCCCATGATCGGTTATAGCTTAGAGCGCCTCTTCCACTCCGCAATCGTTATAATTGTGATGTCCTTCGTTATTTACGGACTAATGGGATTGATGCCGGGAGATCCCATTGATCTTATGATCAGCGCCGACCCCAAATTAACTCCAGCAGATGCAGAACACTTAAGGACGCTTTACGGCTTAGATCAACCAATATTTCAACGTTATATCAACTGGTTGGGAACCGTCTTCCAAGGAGATTTAGGATACTCCCGCCTCTTCGCCCAACCTGTCCTTGAAGCCATCGCCCCGGCTCTTTTCAATACTGTAAAGCTATTGGGCCTTGCTATAATTCTTTCCCTTTTGATTGCGCTGCCGGTCGGTATTTGGGCAGGGTCACGACCACAAACGAAAACAGATTACACCATCAATCTGCTCGCCTTTTCCGGCATTTCCATTCCACCTTTCTGGCTCGCCTTATTGTTAATCATCGTTTTTGCCGTCCTCCTTCCCATCCTCCCCGCCAGTGGCCTGCCCACTGGTGAAGGTGGTTTTTGGGAAACCTTGCGTCACTTGATCCTGCCTGTTTCGACCATTGTTATTGCTTCTATCGGCGGACATACCCGCTATATGCGCGCTTCAATGATTGAAACTTTACGCCAAGACTATATCCGCACGGCGGTTGCCAAAGGCGCAAGCCCACGCCGAGTTGTTTTGAGCCATGCCTTGCGCAATGCCTTAATTCCTGTGGTCACCATTATTGCCCTAGACTTTGGCGCTCTATTTTCAGGAGCCTTAATCACGGAAACGATTTTCTCCTATCCGGGAATGGGAAAGTTAATTTTCGACTCAATCATGGGCAATGATTTTAACTTAGCCCTTGTTGCTTTGCTTTTTGCGACCTTCCTTACTTTGATTGGAAACTTACTCGCTGACCTGGCCTATGCTTGGCTCGACCCAAGGGTGTCTTATAAAGGGAGAGAGCGATGATCTCTTCCTTGAAGCAACATAGACTTATTGCGGTGAGTGGATTTATCCTCCTCACCCTTGGCACCATCGCAGCAGCAGCTCCCCTTGCAGAAGTTCTTCTAGGACTTGATGCCAACCAAGTGGATTTGTTTAATCGTTTCGCCCCGCCAGATAGCCAACACATTCTCGGAACCGATGAACTCGGGAGGGATGTTCTTATCCGCCTGCTCTATGGCGGGCAGGTATCACTCTTAGTTGGATTAATTGCTGCTGTCGCTGCCGCTCTCTTAGGAACAACCATTGGACTTATTGCAGGCTATTACGGGGGTAAAGTTGACGCCATAATGATGCGCTTTACCGATGGAGTGATCTCCCTCCCTCTTCTCCCTCTTTTAATTGTTTTGGCAGCAATTGATTTAGAAAAACTCGGTATCCCCGAAGCCATCGCAAATTCCGAGAACGTCAGCCTCTACCGCATTATCCTCATCGTCGCTCTCGCCGGATGGACAACGGTAGCACGGTTGGTTCGCGGTGCGGCTTTGAGCTTAAGAGAACGTGATTTTGTCCTGGCAGCGATTGCCTACGGAGCCAGCCCTTTCAGAATTATGGCCGTCCACATCCTCCCCAACCTCCTCTCCCCGATCATCGTCGCGACAACCCTCTCCGTTGGTAACATCATCTTGCTTGAATCAGTATTGAGTTTCTTGGGTCTTGGTATCCAGCCTCCCGTTGCCAGTTGGGGAAACATGCTGACCAATGCTCAAGAACTCATCTGGTCCACCCCAACGTTGGCCATCTACCCCGGCCTCCTCATCTTCCTCACCGTCATCGCTTTCAACTTCTTAGGCGACGGCCTCCAGGATGCCTTAGACCCAAAGAAAAGTAGATAAAACCTGCCACCGAGTTTTAAAAAGTAAACAAAGGTTGTATATTTTTTTAGAGTTTATATCCTATCCCCTAGGATAGGATAAGGAGTTAAATACATGGGTGCGAAACAAAACGAAGTGCATCATAGTCATGTGGATGTCATCAATCGTTTAAAACGTGCAGATGGACACCTGCGAAAGGTCATCACGATGATTGACGACGGTCGTCCTTGTGCAGATGTCGCTCAACAGCTGCAAGCGATTGAATCTGCAATACGCAATGCAAAGCAGTTATTCATCCGAGATCATATTGATCATTGCATGGACCCTCATGTGAAAGATGGTCCAGCAGCGGGAGCAGTTCTGGCTGAGTTTAAACAAATCACCAAATATCTATAAATAAGGTGAATCGCAATGGACCTCATTACACTCATACAAGACGGGTCTACTTCATTTATTTATCTCGCCACAATCGGTCTTGTTCTTGGTGCTTTACATGGGCTTGAACCCGGTCATTCAAAGACAATGATGGCTGCCTTTATTATCGCAGTGCGGGGAACGCCCCTGCAGGCAGGTCTTTTAGGGGTGTCGGCTGCTTTTTCTCACAGTATTATCGTATGGATCATTGCCTTGTTAGCTCTTACATACGGCGACAAGCTTATTGGTGAAAAGCTTGAACCGTATTTCATTGCTGGCTCCGGAGCAATTGTCATCGCAGTCGGAGCTTTTATGCTATTCCAGGCGTTAAGAAACAAGCGCCCTCCCCCTTCCCTTGCGTCACATACCCATGACCACGACAGCCATCATCACGATCATGACCATGATGATGTTTCCGACGCTCATGCACGCGCTCATGCCCAGGATATTGAAAAACGGTTTTCTGGTGGCAAAGCAACAAATCTTCAGACTGTCAGTTTTGGGCTTGTCGGCGGTTTAATTCCCTGTCCAGCGGCGATTACTGTCTTGTTATTATGCCTTGGTATTGATCAACTATGGTTGGGCGTGGGAATGGTAGCCTCTTTCAGTTTCGGGCTGGCCCTAACGTTGGTTGCTGTTGGTTTGACGGCCGCATTGAGCTTACGATATGCGAGCAAAAAGTTCACAAGCCTGGACGGATTGATGCGCACGGCACCCTATATCTCTAGTGGTTTGATCATACTAGTCGGAACATACATGGCATATTCCGGTTGGGCTCACCTATAAGCAGCTTGTAAGACTAACCAGTACTGCATAAAGGAAATTTACACCTCAATAAAAAACCGCGCCTCAATCATGAAGCGCGGTTTTAATTTGTTTGTTGCCTAAATTTTAGTGATCCATGAGGACTGGCACTGTCATGTGTTTTAGGATGTGGTGGGTCATGCCGCCGAGGACGAGTTCACGGAGGCGGCGGTGGCCGTAGGCGCCCATGATGATCAGGTCGATGCTCTGGTCGGCAGCTCTTGAAAGCAATAGGTTGCCAGGATCAACGTCTGGAGAGATGATATGTTCTGCATCGGCTCTAATGCCATGACGGGCTAAGTGCAAACAAATGTCAGCACCTGGGATATCACCATGTTGACCATTGCCAGCTTTAGGGTTGATAGCAAGAACCTCAACCAATTTGGAATTTTGAATCAGCGGAATGGCATCATTGATGGCCCGCGCAGCCAAGCGTCCACCGTCCCAAGCGACCATGGCTCGAGACCCCATAGTTGGGTATTCACCAACATAAGGAATAACCAAAACAGGACGTCCAGCAGAAAGGACAAGACGATCAATCAGAGAATCAGCGCCTTCACCAATTGAATTATCTGGGTCATATTGTCCTAAGATCGCCAAATCAGCATAGCGGGTATGAAGACGAATTCCTTCGAAAAGATCATCTTCAATGGAGCGCCACTCATATTTGACACCTTCACGTTCACAAGTGCGGATGAAGAGTTCTTCAGCTTTTTTTGAACCGGCGATAATGGCGGACCTTTGTGCTTCAAGAACTTCTTCACCGATATGAGCCTGGATGAACTGAGGTACATGAGGGCGTGTCATAACGTATAAACCGGTCAGATGGGCGTCGTTATCAGCGGCCAACTTAACCGCAATATTCAACCTGGACTTGATGCTACGACCATTGTCCATATGTACAAGTAAATCCTTATAAGCCATTTTAACTCTCCTACGACGCACTTCCAGGTAAGCAATTAGCCCCCTATGGGCGTTCCTGATTAGCGCTAATATTGGAACATTTTCAAGCAGTAAACACTGAAATTAACGTTTACGGAAGAAGTTTGATCAAGTCTTTTACATTTTTTTTCAAAAACCCTTAATTTGTTCGTCAAGATTGACCTTAAGGGACCAATACTTTAGAGCAAAAACAGTCTAATTATTTAAAAAACGGGAGTGAAGCATGGGTGATCAACAGGGGAACTCAACAGCGAGTCGGGATATTGCCCACTACCTGCATCCTTACACCAATCTGAAAACCCATCAAGAAGAAGGTCCCTTGGTCATTACCCGTGGTGAAGGCGTTCACGTTTTTGACGAAGACGGCAAAGCCTACCTTGAAGGGATGTCTGGGCTTTGGTGTACAGCCCTTGGCTTTGGCGAGAAGCGACTGATTGAGACCGCTACCAAAGCCATGGAGAAACTCTCCTTTTATCATGGCTTTGGTGGACGGGTGAGTGATGTCTCGGTCGATTTAGCAGAAAAACTGATTTCCATCGCCCCTGTGCCCATGTCGAAAATTTTCTTTGCCAACTCTGGTTCAGAAGCCAACGACACCGTAGTTAAATTGGTTACTTATTACAACAACGCCAAAGGGCGGCGGCTGAAGAAGAAAATCATTTCTCGGGAAAAAGCCTACCATGGTGTCACCGTTGCGTCGGCGTCCCTCACAGGCCTGCCCAACAACCACCGTGATTTTGATCTTCCCATTGCCGGGATTCTCCATACAGATTGTCCTCACTATTATCGTAATGCTCTTCCTGGGGAGAGCGAAGAAGAATTCGCCACTCGGCTTGCAGACAATTTAGATCGCCTGATTAGAGAAGAAGGTCCTGATACTGTCGCAGCCTTTATTGCCGAACCTGTTATGGGCGCAGGAGGGGTTATCACACCGCCTGCGACTTATTTTGAAAAAATTCAAAAGGTTCTGAAAACCCACGATGTTCTCTTCATCGCTGATGAGGTGATCTGTGGTTTTGGGCGCACCGGCAATCTTTGGGGATCGCAAACCTACGATCTTAAACCAGATATGCTGACCACGGCGAAGGCTTTATCCTCAGCCTACGTTCCTATTTCTGCTGTAATGATCAATGAAGACGTTTTTCAGGCATTGGTAACTGAGAGTGAAAAAATCGGCATTTTTGGTCATGGATTCACCTACTCTGGTCATCCGGTCGCCTGTGCAGTCGCCTTAGAAGCCATCAACATTTATCAAGAACGAAATATTGTTGACCATATCCAAACTGTTGCCGGACCTTTGATGCAAAATGGATTAAAAAGTTTTGCCGATCACCCCTTTGTTGGAGAGGTTCGTGGCGTTGGTCTAGTTGCCGCTGTGGAGATCGTAAAAGATAAACAAAGCAAAGCAGCTTTTGACCCCAAGCTTGGTGTTGGGCCTAAGTTGGTGAAATTTGCGCAGGAAGAAGGGCTAATTATTCGAGCTCTTGGAGACTCCGTCGCATTTTCGCCACCTTTAGTCATTAATCAGGCCCAAGTTGAAGAGATGCTAGAGAAATTTTCTCGTGCACTTGACCAAACCACAGAATGGATTCGAGAACTTTAGGGTATATACCTAGAGCATTTTTTTGGAAGCCTTGCCCAAAATAGGCATGGCGTAGTAGAATAGCTGCTTGTTTCGTCGATTTTCGATTGGAAACATAGGCATAATTATTTGGAGACCCGCTATGGATTATGAGCAATTTTTCGCTGGGAAGATTGCGGACTTAAAAGACGAAGGTGAATATCGCGTCTTTGCCGATCTTGAACGTAAAGCGGGTCGTTTCCCTCGCGCAAGCCACCACCGTGATGGTGGCGTTGAAGAAGTGGTCGTCTGGTGCTCTAACGATTACCTTTGCCAAGGGCAAAACCCTGTAGTCCTCAAAGGCATGCATGAAGCCATCGACAAGTGCGGTGCTGGTGCTGGTGGCACCCGTAATATTTCAGGCACCAACCACTATCACGTACTGCTGGAAGCTGAACTAGCTGACCTCCACAAAAAAGAAGCCGGATTGCTCTTCTCTGCTGGATACACCGCCAACATGACGGCGCTTTCTACCTTGGCAGCCAATATCCCGGATATGTTGGTTATCTCTGATGCCCTGAACCACAATTCCATGATCGAAGGTATTCGTCACGGTCGTTCTCAGAAAAAAGTTTTCCGTCATAATGACCTAGAGCATCTGGAAGAAATCCTGCAAGCAGCAGCTCCTGACCAACCTAAGATGATCGCTTTTGAATCTGTCTATTCAATGGATGGCGATATCGCCCCTATTAAAGAGATTTGCGACTTAGCTGATAAATACAACGCCCTCACCTATATCGACGAAGTGCATGCTGTTGGTATGTACGGCGCGACAGGTGCTGGTGTTGCTGAGCGTGACGGGCAAATGCACCGGATTGATATTATCCAAGGCACCATGGCAAAAGCCTTTGGCGTTGTCGGTGGGTATATTGCTGGCTCTGAAGCTATGTGTGACTTTGTTCGCTCTTTCGGCCAAGGGTTTATCTTCTCTTCTGCCATGCCTCCTGGCGTTGCCGGAGCTGCGCTTGCCAGCGTTAAATGGCTTAAAGAGCACAATGAAATTCGCGTTAAACACCAAGAACGCGCCGCAACATTGAAACGTAAATTGACTGAAGCAGGCATCCCGAACATGGAAACCGTCAGCCATATCGTTCCGGTTATGGTGGGCGATGCTAAGCTCTGCAAACAAGCCAGTGATGATTTACTTTATAAGTACAATCACTATGTACAGCCGATCAATTACCCCACCGTTCCACGGGGAACCGAACGCCTGCGCTTTACACCTTCACCAATTCATACCGACGAGATGATGGACGATTTAGTGGCGGCTCTTAAAGAAGTTTGGAATAACCTGAGCATTAAATTGGCTGCATAAGATCAGGTTTCCAACAGTGTACTCTTAATATAATGCCCGGCCTTTGTGCCGGGTATTTTCGTCTATTGGGCACAATTATAAAACAAAAACTTGTGGATAGTCCGTGCAAGCTCGGTTATGACCACATTGCATATTGATCCACAGGGACTATATGGACATTAGCCCCTATTAGGACTACAATATATCGTGGCTTTGAGAGAAAACTAGGCATGTATGCTGACAACACACTAACCCCAAAAGAAGCAATTCGCCTTTGTGCGCTGGGTAGCCTTGCCCAGAAGCCTCGGCGTTATAGCGACCTTGCGGCTTCAGTGCGTCACTTTGTCAGCCGTTTATCTGGGCCTTCCCTTGATTTGATGGGTACCTCTATTGAGCTTTTGCGCTTTGAAGAGCTCATTGAAGGCATTGATGGCGTTGGCATGGAAGACGATGCCGAGTTGCGCCTAACACAAAAAGGCAAAGACGAACTTCGCACTTTGTTAATCTCACGAGTTCGGGCAAATTATAACGATGTAACCCAACTTATCGTCGCCTTGAAATTCCGCTTTATGCATCTTCTCAACGAAGAAGACCGGCTTGACCAAATCACACTTTTACTCGAGACCTGCGAAGAAGAACTCGCCCGTTTGCTGGACCTGAGACAACACCACGCTGAAGACGACGGGCATCTCGTCTCTTGGCTTGATCATGATATTGAAGAATTTGAATCTCGCCTTAAATGGCTTGAGACTTTTTACGAAGAATGTAGCGGGAATTGAGTATCTAGTACTTGTCGAATGGCAGACGCCAATTTTTTGCGGCTATAGGGTTTACGCAACAGTGGAACGCCAAGCAAAGTTCCATTATTTTTACCCTCATTTTCTTCATCCCAACCTGTTGCTAGCATGAGTTTCATATCAGGCCATTTTTCTTTAATTTCCTCAATGAGGACCCAGCCACTCATACCATTTGGCATCACCACATCAGAGAAAACCAAGTCTGGGTGTTCGCTTGAATTCAGCAAGCTTAGGGCCTCACGACCATCAGAAACCATGGCAACTTTATAACCGAGGCTTCGAAGAACCGCAGCAGCATAGTCCCGTACGAGGGGGTCATCTTCCACAACGAGAATTGATTCACTTCCCCCAATAATTGGGGAATGACTATCGTCGTTTTTACCTTCAAATTCTATCAGCCCATCAGTAAGCGGCAAAGAAATGGTTACATTCGTCCCTTCTCCTGGCTTACTTTTAATCACCAAGTCTCCACCAGCTTGCTTGGCAAAACCATAGACTGTACTTAAGCCTAACCCCGTACCTTTACCGATATCCTTGGTGGTAAAAAAGGGCTCAAAAACCCGGTCTAATATCTCATCGGGAATACCAACGCCATTATCTTGCACACTGATAGAGGCAAATTTTTCACTCTTATTTGATGAAACCTCTTCAAGCCCAACTTGAACAACGATACGCCCACCTTCCTCTAAAGCATCTCGTGCATTTACAGCAAAATTAATCACAGCATTTTCTAGATGGGATTTATCCACATGGACATAAATCGGAACATCCATAAGCTTTGTCTGGATATCAATGGCTGAACTGAACGTTTGCTTAATCAGCTTAATGGTCTCATTCACCAAACCATTAACCTCAACTGTTTCCAAGGATAAATCTTGTTGTCGGGAAAATGCCAACAAACGCCGCGTTGTATCCACGGCCCTTTCGCCTGCCGTTAAAGCGGCCCGGGTCCGTCCCAAAGCTTGGGGGTGTTCATCAACCAGTGTTTCTACAATCTGCATATTGCCCAGCATGGCGGTGAGGACATTATTAAAATCGTGAGCAATCCCTCCTGTCATCTGGCCAATGGCTTCCATCCGTTGACCATGGAGTAACTGGCGTTCTGTTTCTTTGCGTTCTGTGATATCACGGATGACACAAATCAGTTGTTCGGCATCATTTTCAGCAAATGAGCTAAGGGAGAATTCTAAGGGAAAAGGAGTTCCATCGCCCTTTATCGCCTTTACTTGGATAGGTCCAACATCTAAGTACCTGGATCTGTTTTTCGTTAAGTACTTACCTAATGCCTCAAGCTCTTTGCCTTCCTCATTTGCAATGAGGGGAGCTTTGCCTTGTTGAATATCTTCAAGAGACGCGCCACAGATGGTTTCAGCAATGGTATTGACCATATCAATGGTACCATTTTTTACATCCATAGTGATGACGCCTTCAGCCAAATTCTTCAAGATCGTTTTGGTGTAGGCTTCACGCGCTTTCAAAGCTTCTTCAGCTCGACCTCGCTCAATAACTCGCCCCAATTGAGTACCGACGCGGGCCATAAGATCGAGGACTTCATCCCCCATCTCTTCAACATTTTCAGAGAAAAATTCTAACACAGCGGTTGTTTCACGCCCTGTCATAACGGGGAAAGCAAAACCGGATCCTACAGGGAGAGGTTCTCCTGATCTTTTAGCCCGCGGAAAATTGGGATCTTCATTAACATCAGGAATCCAAGCTGGCTGACCAGTTTTGTAAACCCTACCTGGCAATCCGACACCTGATTTAAAGCTGGTTTTCTCGGTGAGTTGACGAAAGTCGTCGTTTACTTCGGGTTTCTCTAAATGCCACAACCCGGCAGAAACCAGTTCGCCAGAGCCTCTTTCTTTTTCTATATAGGCATGACCAATGGGCCACTCCATATAGGCACAAACCTCATCGAGTGCAAAAAGTAGAACATCGTCCGGCACCGTGGCTTCATTAGCCGCGTCAGCAATACGGTACAGGAGGTTCACTAATTTGGAAGGGACAGTCATGCCCTTCCCCCCAACCTTGTTTAAAATAGATGCTGCCCCCCGGTTACCCAGATTTCGGTTCCGGAGATGTATTTTGAATCCTCAGAGCACAAATAATAAATCGATCCCGCTACATCTTTAGGTTCGCCCATGCGATTAAGTGGGATGCGAGGTATCAATGCCTCATACTCAGGTTGTATCATATCGGTCTCAATTTCCCCAGGACAAACTGCATTAACCCTCACATCAAGATCAGCAAACTCATTTGCCATCTCACGCGTTAAAGCCGACAAAGCCGCTTTTGAAATCGAATAAGCAGAACCAGCAAAGGGGTGGATTTTATGCCCTGCTATGGAGGTAACATTCACAATTCCTCCATGACCTTTGTGCAGGGCACTCGCAAAACCACGGGATAATTTAAGCGGGGCATAGAAGTTAAGATCAAACACCTGTTTCCAGGCATCGATATCCCCATTTAAACACCCAAGGCGTTCTTTATATGGGGTTTTAGGTGACATCCCCGCATTATTTACCAAGCCATGCAACGGCGCCCCCTCAAGGGCTTCGTTAGCCTTCTTGATAAAGTTAGCAATGCTCTCAGCATCACCTAAATCAGTGGCAATATGTGTGGTCCAATTAGGGTCTCGCTTACACTCCGGCGGTGCGGCTTCCCGAGAGCAAGTAATAATCCGCCACCCACGTTCAAGAAACAAAGTCGCCGTAGAATGCCCAATACCCCGACTAGCCCCGGTAACAACAACAGTTTTACGTTCATTTTCCATGAGGGGAAGTTAGGCTAATTTTGTCGAGGTTTCCAGTGGATAAATTTAAGACTTAATAAGATGTATGTATCTAACGTAATCAAAACATCGAATTATTATTTGCCGATTCTGATGGGATCACCTGAAGCACATCCCAATGCTCTACAATTTTACCATTATCATCAAAACGGAAGATATCAATCCCAGCATAATCTTCATCACCGGGCCATATTTGGTGGCAATGAAGAACAACTAAATTACCTTCTGCAACAGTCCGCTTGAAGATAACTTTTTTACCAGGGTAATCTCGGCCCATCCGTTCGAAATATTCGATAAACGCATCTTTGCCATCAGCAACATGTGGGTTGTGTTGAATATAGACATCTCCAACATATCGCTCGATAGCTGCCTTTGGCTCACATTGGTTAAACATCAAATCATAAAAAGCTTTCGCATTTTCAACGTTAGTCCTCAATTGATCCGTCATTTTGTAATCCAGTAATTTCTATGGCGTTAACACAGCTCGTCCGACAACCTTTCCTGATTTCAAATCTTCTAAGGTTTGAGAGGCTTCACACATATCTCTTGTTTCAATCGGGATCGGCGGGATCGTTCCGGTTTTTACAAGCTCTACCATTTCAGCCATTTCAGCAGGAGTTCCGACATAGGAGCCTTCGATTGTGATAGCGCGCATGGGGATCATGGGGAGGGGAGTTTTAAGCTCACCACCGAAGAGGCCAACCATGATGAGTTTACCACCTGACCTGAGAACTTTTAATCCTGTTTGGGCAGTTTGTTCTGCCCCGACAAAATCAATTACAGCTGCAGCACCTCCGGTAGATTTCATAAAGGCTTTAATGGCATCTCGATCATTGGGATCAAGAGCGAGGCTAGCTCCGGCTTCAAGAGCAGCAGAGCGGCGGTTTTCATCAATATCGACAACCACGGGAGCCTTACCAAGCACGGCTTTAGCAAAACGCACCCCCATTAAGCCAACACCGCCAGCACCAATAATCATCAAGGCATCGTCAGCCCCAAGACCGGTGGCTTTTTTAACTGCGCCAAAGGCGGTAATACCTGAGCAGGCATATGTACAAGCAAGTTCATCAGCCACACCATCCATATCAAAAAGATATTTAGCATCGGGAACAATCACATGCTCGCTAAAGCCACCGTCAACATGGACCCCAAGGTTACGCCCACGCGCACAGAGGTTTTCATTTCCGCTTTGGCAAACTCCGCATTCACCGCAACCGATCCAAGGATAAATAACCCGTTTGTCCCCTACAGATACCCCTTTGGCGTCGGGGCCAACGACTTCCACATGTCCGATAATTTCATGACCGGGGGTAAAAGGAATCATCGCGCTGACTTTACCCAATTGAAGCTTCTGCCCACCGCCCATATCAAAGTAACCTTCCCACAAATGCACATCGCTATGGCAAACACCACAGGCGGCAATTTTAATGAGAACCTCGCCTCCTTGTGGGGTTGGCTTTTCTAAATCACGAACCTCTAAGGCTTCGCCATAACCGGTTACTTGATAGCTTTTCATGGTCAAACTCCCCGCACCATATTTATACGTCATATTTATATGTGAAAGAGGTTGCCCTAAAACCATCTAGTAATGCAACGTCTAACCAATTGGACTATAGTCGAGTTATCATGTGCGCTCGTTTTGAACTTAATCGATCTATGGAAGAAATTGCCGTTCGGTTTGGCTTAAAGTCATACATAGGCAAAGCTGAGATTTTGCAAGTTAGGCCGACCAATTTAATTCCTGTTGTTATACAACCAGGACAATGGGAGGAAATGGTTTGGGGTATTCCTGCCCCATGGGATGGCAAACCCTTGATCAATGCCCGAAGCGAAACCCTCGCAGAGAAAAAAACCTTTCAGCCCCTGTTAGAAAATCGCTGCCTTATCCCGGCAACAGCCTATTTTGAATGGCGCAAAGATGGCAGCAAAAAGCATAAAAACCGCCTATCCCTCAAAGATGAAAATTTGTTTGCCTTCGCGGGATTAACCGATGGCAAGCATGTCACCATCATTACATGTGCCCCTTCAATAGAAATTGCTCACATCCATAATCGCATGCCTGTCATTTTAGGTCAGGGCAACGAAGAGCAATGGCTTGATGCTGCCCAATCCTTTTCAGATGTGGCCCCACTGTTGTCATCTTATCCAGGAGACAAGATAGAAGCCGAGGAAGAGGTTATTATTGAAAAGCAACCTGACCTTTTTGATTAAGTCGTCATATGCTTTTTAAGGACTTGTTTTAGGTCGTCAGTCAAAGGCACAGGCTTTTCACTCTCCCGGTCCACCATAACATGAACCCAATGCCCTTCAGCGGCTGGCTGGTCTTTTCCTGCACTAAACAAAGCTATCGCGTAGTCAAAGCTGGTGTTTCCAATGCGGGTAACGCGCAAAGCAGCCTCGACGGTTTCGGGGAACTTAAGGGCTGTTTTAAAACGACAAAGATTTTCAGCGGTGTAAGGCACTTCGGGAGCCAACGCCCAATCAATACCCATTTCTTCTTGGACAAATTTTGTAACGATGGCTTCGAAATAACTGTAGTAGATCACATTATTCACATGACCAAGCATATCATTGTCATTCCAGCGTGTGGGGATGGAATGAAAATAGGTATAGTCTTCGCGATGCATAGACATGTTTAGTCAACTCTTTGCTATGGTTATCATTTTATATTATTGTGATCTAAATGAACTGTTTTTCTGTAACATATGAGCTATCATCTTTTAAAACAACGCTTAGGCTTAAGATGCACTATGCATAACAAGAAAAGATGCATCATATTTCTATTTTCGCTGTTCATTTGGGTGCCAGATAGCTTTGCCGCTGAACGAAACAACCTACCTGAACATGCAACTTTCGCAGTTTATGAATTTTTCCCATTTGGTTACAAAACCAAAAGCGGTGAAACCAAAGGATTATTCGTCGAAATTGCTCAGGCGATTTCACGGTCCGCAAACATCGAAATAGATATTGCTCTGTTACCCATCCCTCGCGCCCTTAGATCCTTGAGCAATGGACGTGCCGATTTTCTTATTGGTGGGGTTAAAAGCCCGTTTTTAGAAGGTATGCCTATACTCTCTCGCTTAAGCTGCCACCACGTAATGATCGGAACGAATTCAAAAACAGGTATAACCGACTTGGCCACAGCACGTGGTAAGAGGATCGGTTTTTTAGGAAGCGGGGCTTTTGTCACACGATACGCTGTTCCCCTGGGTCTCATACCCACCCAAGCTACGAACAGCGACTCTTTACATAAGATGCTTCAACACGGCCGCGTAGATGGGCTTTTTTTGACCGATGCTGTTTTCAACGCCCAACTCAAAACAGGACGGTTTGCGCATAAATCAACTCGCGAAGAAATCGAGGCAACACTCAATACATTTATAAATGTTGCGACCTTGCCAGTATACATAAGAGGCAGGGGGAACGAACGGTTCCCCGGGATCAATTCGCAAATTAACGACGCCATCAAAAAAGTAATGGGCACCGAGACGATTAGAGATATTTATCGCAAATGGGGATCGGAATCAGGCGGAAATTGTTCCGGCTAAATCCTTGCTGCCTAATCCCCCGGGCGACCACCGAAAGAAGAATGTATAGTCTTCTCGACAGATCGTTATATTTTAAAAGACCTGTTTCAAAGCATCAATCACGTCGCTTGGCTTCTCGGTCATCATTGAGTGACCGCAGTTATTGATCACCACTGTTTTTGATCCATCGATAGCTTCACCCAAAGGTTTAGCAGCTCGAACAGGGGCCATCATATCAACAGTTCCTAGGATCAAAACCGTAGGGCATTGGACTTTACCACCGATTTCAACAGCGGCTTCATATTGGTCACAAGCCACCAAATCATTGTGCAAAACACCAGGACCGCTTCGCTCTAACAAGCGAATACCACCACCAATCATCCACAGGCCCGGCTGAGGATGGTCTCCCATATGGGCTGGGCGTCCGTGGCCCCAAGAGGTCACCAAATCCATTGCAAGGTGCTCATTATTCTTAGCAGACTCAATCATTGCCGGGTTGCCTTTCATCATGGCTGCAACACCAAGCAAAGCAGCTTTTTCAATGCGATCAGGGTATCGACCTGCTGCATCAAGACTGGTCAAGGCTCCCATGGAGTGACCTGCAACACCCGCTTTCTCAACACCGAGTTCATCAAGCACCGCAATAACCCAATCAGCCATATCGCTAATGGTAGGTAAAACCGGGCCTTCAGACCGGCCGTGTCCTGGCAGATCAACGGCGAGAACTGAATAGCCATGGTGGGCAAAGTAACGGTTTTGCAAATACCAAACTGTATGGTCCATTCCGGCACCGTGCACGAGCACCATGACGGGTTGTGATTTATCGAATTCTTTGCCGCCTGTCGCTGCGAAAGTTTTCTTACCTTGTACTGTAAAATCCATCTTGCCCTCTCCTACTTCTGTGATGCCCGGAGGGCCTGTTTGAGGTCATCAATTAAATCACCGACATCTTCCAGACCGACCGACAAGCGGACCAAGTCTTCACCAACACCAGCAGCTTCAAGAGCCGCTGCATCCATCTGTTGATGGGTCGTGCTAGCAGGGTGAATAACCAGAGATTTGGCATCACCGATATTGGCAAGGTGAGAGAAAACAGCGAGACGTTCGATAAGCTTACGCCCGGCAGGACGACCGCCCTTTACGCCAAAACTCATGATACCACCAAAACCTTTGGGCAGCATCTCTTTGGCAAGGGCATGGTCTTGATGGCTTTCAAGGCCAGGATACCGAACCCAGCTAACTGCGTCGTTGCTCTCTAAGAACTCAGCAATTTTTTGAGCATTGGCGCAGTGGCGCTCCATCCGCATAGAAAGAGTTTCAACTCCTTGAAGAAGATAGAAAGCATTGGTCGGACTCATGCAGGCGCCGAAGTCCCGAAGGCCTTC
>JAPHRK010000020.1 GCA_026196105.1 Rhodospirillales bacterium
AGGTAACGATAGAGTTGTTTCAGAAGATGGCTCTGGCGTCACCATTGATGCGAATTTCGGTGCTGGTAATTCCATTGAAGAGATTGATGCAGGTGGTGGTTCAGTCAGTGGTGACAGCTCCAACCAAACCATGGACTTCTCAGGAACGACCCTGACAGATGTCTCTGAGATTGATGGCGCAGGTGGTCACGATACGATCACAGGTACATCCGAAGATGACGTTATTCGCGGCGGTACGGGTAATGATAAGCTTGATGGTGGCGAAGGCGATGATACGGCTGTCTTTAGCGGTAACTTGGCTGATTACGAAATTACGGTTAACAGCAATGGTAGTCTGACTGTTAAGGACCTTGTTGGGTCTGACGGTAAGGATACGATCACTAATATTGAAAAACTTCAGTTTGCTGATCAAACCATTATTACTGAAGAATTTATCAATGAAGCCCCAGAAGCCAATGACTTAGTTGGTTCTATGGGTGAAGATGATCTTTCCGTAACGATTAGTACTGTTGGACAATTCTCAGATGCAGATAGCGATAACCTAACGGTGACAGTTGATACGGGTGAAAGCGGCTGGACAGCGGTTGTTAACAACGGTGAGATCGTCTTTACACCACCAGCAGAGAACGATTTGAACTCTCTGGGTGATCAAGAAAGCCAAGATTTTGCCTTTAACTACACTGTAAGTGATGGCGTTGAATCAGTAACGAAAGACGTCACTGTTACTGTCACAGGTTCTAATGACGCACCTGTGGTTACTGCAACAGATGAAATCACGGTTGGTCATGGTGACTCTCAAGTTATTGAAGTCTCTTCTACTGATGCAGAAGGTGACGATGTCTTGTACACCCTTGAAGATGGTCCAGATAATGGCACCCTAACTCTTGATGGTGTTGAGCAGGCTGTTGGCGCTGTCTTCACTCAAGAAGAAATCGATAGTGGAGCATTACAATATACAGCTGATGACCTTGAAGAAAACTCTGCTTGGGATGCAAGTACACCAGAGTGGATGGTCAGCAGTGGTAGAGTTGACGGTGAAAGAGGAACCGAAAGTGGCGTTAAAGACTTTGGTGGCGGAAGATCTCTGAGCAGCTGGGATGGCATTGGCTTAACGGCCTTCTCACTTGGCCAAAGCTACATGGATGAAAATGGTGTATTGAACCTAGATAATGCGGATGCTGGGGTTACCTTTAGCAATAGCCGTGGTCTTGGTGTCAATGGCGACCTAGGAAACGGAAAGGGAACACAAGCCTCTTACCAAATCAACCATGCTGCTGAAGGATCAAGCAATCAGAACGCAGGTGAAAGTGAAGCCTTAGCTCTTGATCTTGGCCAAGAAGTATCTTCTGCCCAAGTTACTATAGCCAGTATGTTCCGTAACGAACATGGTGGTGAAAAAGGTCGTTGGGAAGCTTTTGATGCGGCTGGAAATAAAGTTGGTGAAGGTGTTCTCAATGAAGAAACCGTTGACTATAAAAACAGCCACGAAGGTGTTGTTAACATAACCCTTGATGAAAATGATGCTTTCGCAGGCGATTCATTCCAGCACATTGTGTTTACAGCAACAGAATATAGCGATGATACAACTGTGACGCATGATAGCAGTGATATCACGATCAAATCAGTTCAGTTTGATAGTGGTGAGCAAAGTGCCCTTGAGAAAAACCTTGAGGCACCAGAGAACGCTACTTCAGTTGATGTTACCTTTGAAGGCACCCATGCTGGATACGATAACGTCCTTGGAATGTATAAGATTGATGATGCGGGCAATATGAGTGACTTTGAAGTCATTTGGGATAGTGTGAAAGACGAAGGAGTTGAAGCTGGTGAAACCACTTCTCGCGTTGGTCTTGAAGGTGGTGAAGATGTTGGTTTCTTCCTCATTGCAAATGAAGGCGATTGGTTCACTGATAACTATGATGCTTCAACCATGTCCTTGAGCATGAATGCAGATAATTCGATCTCTTTGACGGATAACGATGTTCAAGAGGGTGAAGCCGATCACTCAACCACATTTGGCGGCAATAAAGTCTTTACCACCAGTTCTGCCGGAACTGATAACGTGATGGATGTTGCCTCTGGTATTGGTGAAGATGGTGCGCTTTGGATTGGTTTCGAGGATCAGGTTAACGGTGATAAAGACTTTAACGATGTTATGATCTCTCTGAATTTCAACGTTGATAATGCTGAAACTGATAGCTTCACACTTTCCGTAACTGATCAGAATGCAACATCTGATGGGTACAGCACAGAAAATGATCCTGAAGTAACCTTTAATATCAATATCGATAATATTACCTAAGCTTCAGTATTCCATACAGTTAAAAACGCCTTCAGTAATTGGGGGCGTTTTTTTGTGGTTGTTGGATATAAGAATCCCTAGATTGTTAAGTATTACAATATTTAGGGAGAACGAAGTTTATGTCAGGTAGAATTGTTGCTGAAGCAAAACCCATCGGTGTTGAACTGGAAGAAGGGGAGAAGTACTTCTGGTGTGAATGCGGAAAATCGGCAAAGCAGCCTTTTTGTGATGGTTCTCACCGAGGTACGGGGATAACGCCTCAAGCTTTTGAAGCCAAAGAAAGTGGTAAAGCTTTCTTATGCCAATGTAAACAAACGAAAAACCCACCATATTGTGATGGCAGTCATAAGGGGTTTAACAAGGGGGATGAATTAGCCCCTCCAAAATTTGATGACGGGGATGCCATGCCCGAGCCAGCCCCAACTCCCGAAGAGCCAACCGTGGCCTTTATTCATGAATTGGCAAAACATGGGCTTTCAAAACTAGGTCATCATGGGCCAATGGATAGCATGGGAGTGCCTAGAGATTTGCTGCCAAAATGGGAAGACATTCAATTTATTACGGCTCAATTTGCCTCTAAGCCCCTGATGGAAAATGTTCCCGTTGAAACACAATTAGTGATTGGTCCTAAGGCGAAAAAACCCTTGGTTTTGGATATTCCATTGTTTGTTTCAGATATGAGTTTTGGTGCTTTATCCCAAGAAGCAAAAATTTCCTTAGCTCAAGGGGCAGAAATTGCTGGGACTGGTATTTGTTCGGGTGAAGGAGGGATGCTACCTGAAGAACAGCAGGCCAACAGCCGATATTTTTATGAACTCGCCTCTGCTAGGTTTGGTTATCGTGATGAGTTGATGTCTAGGGTTCAGGCTTTTCATTTCAAAGGTGGGCAGGGGGCAAAAACGGGAACTGGAGGACACTTACCTGGAAATAAAGTTACAGAAAAAATTGCTACCGTGCGAGAATTAGGTGTCGGGGAGGACGCCATTTCACCTCCGACATTTGCGGATATGGCAACTCCGGATGATTTCAAAGCCTTTGCTGATAAGGTGCGTGAGCTTTCTGGTGGCATCCCAATCGGATTTAAACTTTCAGCTCAACATATTGAAAAAGATATAGAATTTGCGGCCAAAGCTAGTGCTGATTATATCATTCTTGATGGTCGAGGTGGGGGAACAGGGGCGGCTCCCTTAATCTTCCGTGACAATATTTCTGTTCCGACAATACCAGCTGTTGCCCGAGCTAGACGTTACCTGGATAAACAGGGGTTAAATCATATAACGTTGATTGCTACTGGGGGTCTTCGTACCCCCGCAGATTTTGCGAAAGCCATGGCCCTAGGCGCTGATGGTGTCGCCTTATCGAACTCTGCTATGCAGGCTATTGGATGTGTCGGGGCCCGGATGTGCAATACCAATAACTGTCCTGCTGGAGTTGCAACGCAGAATCCAGAATTACGCAAAAGACTGAAGGTTGATGAAGCTTCGCAAAGACTAGCAAATTTCTTTAGTGCTTCTGTTGAATTAATGCAGGTCCTCGCCCGAGCTTGTGGTCATAACAAACTATCTGGCTTCAATCGGGATGATATTGTTGCCTGGAAGAGGGAAACTGCTGATTTAGCAGGAATAAACTGGGCCGGGCCTCAATAGTTTTTACCCTAATATGCCATTACCGGGGCAAACCCGGTAATGGCAATCTTCTTAGGTTTCTTTAGGTGTTTCTCTAAAGTGAGCCCAACGGTCACGACCTTTTCTGTTTTCAAGAACGTTGACCAAAGCGACAACAGCTTTTTTATCAAACTTATTATCGGCTTGTTCCATAAGTATGGAAGCTACTTTATCAAACGTCATGGCATCCCGATAAGCCCGCGGGCTGAGCATGCCAACGAAGACGTTGGCAACTGAAACGGCCCTTGCTGTACGTAGGATATCATTTTCTTTGATACCAAGAGGGCCTGAACCATCCCATGATTCACCGATTTGGCTCACAGTTTGTTGTACCGGACCTTCAAACTCAAGACCATCAAGAAGTTCTGAGCTCACCACAAAGCTATTTCCAAGTAGTTCACGTTCTTCGTCAGTCAGCTTACCTGCTTTTGTGAGAAGTTCAGGTGGGATAAAGATTTTACCCAGGTTCATCAAGCTACCAGCGATGTCTACAGTTGAAAGCTCAACGTCATCCATATCCATTTCTTGACCAATAGCACGGGCAACTTCGGATACGCGGGCAGAGTGGTTGGCTGAGTAGGGGTCACGTCGGTCGACAACACTTACCAGAGTGCCAATCAATTGATGCATTGCTTCTTCCCGTTTTTCACGTTCTTTCGTGATTTCGGTTAAATCATGCAAAACCATCAAGGCTGCTGGAGGGTGATCTCGATCACCTTCAATTCTGATATGGAACGAATTAACAACCGTTTTTCCTTCAGGCCCATCAAAGGTTTTAACGTGACTTTCCCGTTCTCCTGTTTCAACAACCCGTTTATTGATTTCAATGTACATTTTAGCTCTATCTGGACCAATAACACTAGATAAGGGCTTGTTTTTGATATCCATAATATGGATGCCCCATGCATCAGCAAAGGGGCGGTTGGAGAAGGTAATAAGGTTATCAGGATTAATGCTAACAACGTGCGTAGGTTGGTTATCCATCATCACCCTGTTGAATTGGATGAGATTTTCAAAACGTTCAGCTGCCACACGATATTTTTCAGCAGCAGCAGCAGCACGTACAGATGTGCCATGGCGCCAAACGGCGACAACCGTGATGACAACACCAACAATCACCAGGATAAAGACAACTAAAATGGTTTGCAGGCGGGTATCTGTTTCAGAAAGAGCTTCTTGTTCTGTAACCTTACGGACAAGCACCCAAGGCGTATTGGCTACGGGGCGTGAAGTTACCAAAACTTGATCCCCTTTGTAATCTCGCTTTATGCCAAAACCACCTGGGTTTAAAACAGAATAAGCCGCGGCTAAATCAGGAGTATCTATGGCTAAGTTTCTTTTTAGAGGGGGAGTGCCATCAGCAAGAGGGGAAAGATAATCAACAATCCCGCCGTTCTTCCGAACTAAAAAGGTTTCAGCCGTTTTTTCTAATTCACCTGGTTGTACCATGGTTTCAAAAAGAGTTTTATCAACGACACGTAGCCCTACAATAGCGCCAATTCCTTCTGTTTCATCCCCTTGCAGGGCAAAGACGGGGAGAACAAAGCCCATCGCTGTATCGCCACTTGCTCCTTCATACATATCAATGAGGACAGGAACACCTGTCATTGATTGAGCAATAGCCTGTCGAATTGTGGGAGAGGGAGGGGGCATTCCAGGTGAAGAAACTAAAGAACGGCCAGTAATATCAACTAATGCTAAACCTGCTAAGCCAATACGTTCAACGTTTGCAGCAACTTCGCCAACAGGTTCGGGGTTTTTGAAGCCTGTTCGTTCTGCTGTGGCGACAAGGAGGTTCCTTAAATATTCACCTTGAGCGGCAGCATCACTTTCTTCATCGTCACTTTCTTCTTCATCAGCAAAAGCAAGCTCGGTCATATAGAGTTGGAGTGAGGAGTTTTCAGCGAGCTCTCTTAAAGAGGAGAAATTACCCTCTACCCACTCACTAACTGCAGCGGTGCGACTGTCAGCAACAATTCCCATACGGATTTGCCACGCTTGCAGATTCCTTTGTCGCTCTTCTTCAACAAAGTTAAAGGCAAAATAAATACCAACTACTGCAGCAACGATAAAAATAGCGCTCGCAGCAATAACTTTGATATTCATGGAGCCCTTTTCTTCTAGCTCTGGGCTTCTTGCGCTTCCGCTTTTTGTCTCTTTATCACTCATTCTGGCCTCCCCGATAGGCTTACAATCACAATATGTTACGCGATTGTTTATAAGACTCAAAGAATTTGATATTAAAATAGGAATTCTTTTTATTATTTGATCACTTTTCCTTGAAAATGGATCGATTTTCTTGAGGACGGCCCCAGACTCAGGTATTCTATTTAACCAATAAAATGAATTTTCCCAAATATTTGGGTACTAACAGGTATAAAGCTATTGAAAATATTTTTTCATCTAAATGGTGTCCTGAGATTGATGATGATTTTTATACTGTCAGTCATGATTGGCATATCATTTTCAGATGTATCTAATGCGGCTACCAAGAAAAAAACTAAAATAGTTTATCCTCCTCTTTTCAATACTAAAGAAAAACGGTCCAGAAATTTCAAACCCTTCAAAAAATGGACGGGGGCTATAAAGCGTTACTCATCTGAACAACGTTCCATCAAACCTGGAAAATGTAAGGAGAAGTCATTTAATAAGTGCCATTTTGATAGGTGGCAAACTTTCCTCAAGACCCTTGATGGTAAAGATAAAATGACCCAGGTTAAGGAAGTAAATCGTTTTATGAATAAAGCTCGATATATTACCGACCCTAGCAACTGGGGAGAAAAAGATTATTGGGCAACGCCGGGCCAATTCATGGCAAAGTTTGGTGATTGTGAAGATTATGCCATTGCAAAGTATATGTCTTTGAAACAACTTGGGTTTAAAACATCGCAAATGCGTGTTGTTGCTGTAAAAGACCTGAACCTTAGGGTAGGGCATGCTATTTTAGCTGTGTATATAGACGGCAAGGCTTATATTTTAGATAATCAAATTAAGAAGGTCGCAAAAGCAAATATAATCAAACATTATGTACCCGTATTTTCAATTAACCAAAAATACTGGTGGCGGCATAAAAAAGGCTAATGAGGTGAGAAGTGGTTAACGACGAAACTAATGATACAGGTGATGGCTCATCTGAGCCAAGCGGTACTACTCCCAAACGTCGTACGGGCATAAGTCGACGATTTGATGAAGATAGTTGGCGCGTTAGCTTAGACCGACGTGAAGATTGGGAGCTACGTAATACGATTGCACAAGAACTCACAGACGAAGAACGTGACAAACTTAGAGGGCGCTTAGGTAAGGCTCGTTTATTGCCGATTGATCGGAGAATTGGCCCTCGTGACCTCACAGGTGGTCCCCGGAAAAAAGATGAATAATCTCATTATTTGATCAATTCCCCATTAGAAGATAGTATCAAGCTGGCAAAAAAATAATTAAGGTTACCAATTTGGGTACTTAATGGGGAGCGACGCTTTGAGCCATTCAAAGAATGATCACCATGAGAGTAAAGACAAAAGAGTTCATTCTTACCCTATTCGTGGCATTAAGTTTCAGTTCCCTGCAAAAGAAAACCATACGAAAATAGCCGAAATTGACGAATTAATTGCTAGTTTACGATTTTCTCCTACGGAAGGTCGTATTTGGTTTGATAACCATCCTGTTGCCTTGGTCCGAAGCTCATCACTTTCTTCACTTCACAGAGAACTGGTTGAAATATTAGGGCAATTAGATGCCGGACATTTTTTAGCTAAGCTAGGCTATGCCTCTGGCGAACGCGATGCTTTTGTTGCTCGAAAATGGTACCCGGAAAGCAATCTTGATGATTTGTTCAAATTTGGTCCCCAGTTGCGCTCTGTTCGAGGAATTGTTTCTATGTCGCCTGTTAAGCAGGAGATCGACCTGGAAACGGAACATTTCTATAACGAAGCCATCTTTTCTGGTGATTTTGAAGCAGATACCTTGCTTACCAATGATGGTATGGCCAATACGCCTGTTTGTTGGATGCAGGTTGGTTTTGCTGCGGGCTATGCGACAACGCTCTTAGGTCGTCCGGTTATCTATAAAGAAGTTGAATGCCGAGCTACAGGTAGTCGACATTGCCGTATTATTGGCCGACTAGCCGAAGAGTGGCATGAAGATGAAGTCGTTGATGAGGTTCAATGCTTTCCAGATAAAATACTCAAAGGACACTCACCAACCCCAACGGCTTCGCGCAACCTTAATCTATCAGATATACCTGAGGTTTTAGACGAGCCTTTACCGGGGGGAATTATTGGCTCATCGCCAGCCATTATTCAGACATGCAATATCATTAGAAAAGTAGCCCCGACAACAGCAACAACATTATTCCAGGGGGAAACTGGGGTTGGTAAAGACGTTCTTGCCAAGGCCTTACATCAGCTTAGCAATCGCTGGGATAAGCCGCTCATCACTTTGAACTGTGGAGCAATCCCGCATAACTTGATTGAAGCAGAACTTTTTGGTGTTGAAAAGGCAGCCTTTACTGGGGCAACCAAATCAAGGGTAGGCCGTTTTGAGCGCGCCCATGAGGGAACGCTCTTTCTTGATGAAATTGGTACTTTATCGACTTCAGCACAGATCAAACTCTTGAGAGCAATTCAGGAAAAAGAAATTGAGCGGGTAGGGGATACGATAACTCGCAAAGTTGATGTGCGGATTATTGCGGCAACGAATGAAAATTTACAACAAGCGGTGGCGGAAGGGCGCTTCAGAGAAGACTTGCTTTATCGTATAAATGTTTTCCCGATAAACATTCCACCTTTGAGGGAGAGAAAAGAAGATATCCCTTTGTTAATGCTTCATTTTTTAAAACGTTATAACGAACGTCATAAGAAAAACGTTTCAGGCTTTACTGAATCTGCTGCCAATGCCTTTTATCAATATAGTTTCCCAGGAAACCACCGAGAATTGGAAAACCTTGTCGAACGGGCTGTAATTTTAGTTGCTGATCATCAGCCAATTGATCTTATTCATCTTTTTGGAGTTGAAGGTTTAGTACCTGTGAGGGTTGGCGGTGCTCAGGATTTAGAACCTGAATTGACTGATATTGATAACGAGCCATTGTATGGCGCTATTCTTGATGAAATGACTGCAGATGGGACTCCGATAAAGGATATTGAGCGCCAACTCATTTTAAAAGCAATGGACAAAGCTGAAGGGAATTTAGCACAAGCAGCTAGAATTTTAGGAATGACCCGTCCCCAATTATCCTATCGGCTCAAGAAACATCAAAGTAAAGCTGGTGCTTAACTCTCTGTTTTTGTTGGAAACTTAATCGAAGGGTCTTTTCCAGCATCAGAAGTCCAGCGGCGGTAAAGGTCATGTTCAATGTCAAATTGATCTAGAGCCTTCCCAACAGATTGATGAACAATATCCATTACGGTTTTTGGGCCGTGATAAAAAGACGGCATGGGGGGAAGAATGGTTGCTCCATGATCTGCAGCCTTCATCATTAATTCTAAATGCCCTTTGTGTAGGGGAGTTTCTCGGACCATTAGAACCAAACGACGTCTTTCCTTGAGTGTGCAATCGGCAGCACGAACAACAAGGTTTTCATTGAAGGAATTAGCGATAGCTGAGAGAGTTTTGATGGTGCAAGGGGCAACAACCATTCCCCTTGTTTTAAAAGAACCGCTGGCGACAGAAGCTCCAATATCTTTATGATCATAGATGACTTCTGCCATCTCTTTGATTTCATCGATATGGTATTCGGTTTCAATATGGATATTGCGAACTGCAGAGCTACTCAGGATAAGGTGTCTGGGTTGGTTAAGGTCTCGAAGCGCCTTAAGTACTTCGACACCATAGATCACTCCTGTAGCGCCTGTTATTGCGACAACAATCGGATGAGTCATTTAACCTTACTCCCGTCTGTTTAATTCTTGAGAATTGATTCTAATAGCATTTTTTTCTATCACGCAAATTAAAAGTGGGGGGCGGTCCGCTAAGAGGCGATGGGACCAACTCCCCAGGCAAACCTCAAAGAGGCGCCAAAAGACCGCTCTGGGTTCCTGGGAGAACTCTCCTTCACGGCTACTTATCACCAAGAGAGGTTCGCCTCCCTTCCTTGCTGATAGGTAAGTATTTTTAAGCTGCGTCCTGTTTTTTAACATGGAAGCGTTTTGCTTTAAGTTCAAAGCGGGGCAGGGTTTCGCGAGCAACAAGTGCCAATTTAGGGCGGAAACCTAACATGGTATAAAGTTTATCTTTCACGTCATCCATCACTGTATCAACAGCGTTTTCAACCAATTCCAGCTCTACATCCATTTCATCCATGTGGTTAATGGTCGAAACAGTAATGCGAAACTCATCGACTTCATCAAACTGGCGAATGATATTTTCAACTGCAGCAGGGTAAACATTCACACCACGAACCGTCACCATGTCATCAGCCCGGCCAATAACACCGCCATCAAAACGCATGTGAGTACGACCACATTCACATTTATCAATGTTATATTTAACCACATCGCCTGTACGATAGCGGATGACGGGGAAACCCCAACGCCCTAGATTGGTTATCACAAGTTCTCCTCGTTCTCCGGGAGCCACAGGTTCCAACGTTTCAGGGCTCAAGATTTCGGCAATATATTCGCTTTCAATCAAATGAGTTCCCCCGGGCTGGACTTCACATTCATAAGAATGAGCCCCAACTTCTGTAGCTCCCGCGTGGTCAAAGCACTTAGCCGACCACGTATTTTCAATTTTTTTCTTGGTCGAAGGGATATTTGCCCCTGGTTCACCGGCGTGGATGGTTGAGGTGATAGGAATATCGCTCAAATCAAAGCCGTTTTCGCGTGCAACTTCGCCAAGCCGAATAGCGTATGTTGGTGTACAGGCCAGTGAGGTTGCTTCGGCTTCTTTCATCAATTCAAGGCGTTGTAATGAATCACGAGCGCCCCCTGGAATCATGGTTGCACCGATGAGGCGAGCCCCTTCGACAGAAGCCCAGAAACCAACGAATGGCCCGAAGCCAAATGCCAAGAAAATACGATCATCAGCCGTTACACCAGCTCCAGACAAAACATGAGCCCAACATTTACCCCACCAAGACCATCCTTCTTCAGTATCTAATATTTTTAATGGCTTACCAGTCGTTCCTGATGTTTGATGAAAACGAACATAATCACGTAACGGGTAGGTTAAGTTCGTCCCATAAGGGGCATTAGCTTCCTGATCTTGAACCAACTCACTCTTAAGTGTAAGGGGAAGTTTTGAGAGGTCATCAAGGGATTTTATATCCTCAGGTGTTACTCCGGCAGCTTTCCATTTGTTGGTATAAAATTGGTTTTTTCCCCAAAGTTCATTGGCCATGGCTTGAAGTTTATCAAGCTGCAAGGCTTGCAGTTCTTCGCGGGGAAGTGTCTCCACCTTCTCGTCGTAGAATGGCATCGAGCCTTCTCCTATTTTCTCTTTATTTAGTCCATTTGGTCTATTTAGATCATTTAATCTAAAAATAGACCGTTTGATCTAAGCTTTGCGCATTTCTTCGAAGGCTGCTTGTTCAGTTTTCATCTTATCTTCCCGATCATCACCGGACCATTGTACAAAAAATGGAAGAGGGGCTGCGCCAGGCCAGGATTGATCTCTTGCCCCAACCACATCTACTTCCCAAATTTCAATATCCATAGGGACGGCATCAATGTTTGGTTTAATTGACTTTGCAGTACCTTTAATGAGGAAAACTAAATTGTCAGGACCCACAATTTGTACAGCTACCCTGCCTTCTCTTTGAAGATTCCCTTGAGTTTTACCGCCATGATCAGCACCAATACGAAGGGTTTTTGCATCATTGGCAACAACCCAACAAAATGAATCCGTTGGGTAACCATCGTCGCCAACTGTAACGGCAATACCTAGGGCACCAGCTTTAAGGTAAGAAACCACTTGGTTGGGCATTTCAGGTAAGACCGGGTGAGGTGATGTTGATGTGAGTGAACTCATAATCTTTCTCCAATTATACTTAAATTTCTAAATGAACTTGAACCATGTCACCGTCAGTAACCTTGAGGGCTGCTCGAAGGGCGATAGGTGAAATAACTTCAAATTTATCAAAGGGGTAATCATTTACTTCGGGGAAAATGACAGCCCCTTTAAGATTATTGTTTAATTCCACACTGAAACACTTTGCACCGCAAAAGCCTTCTGGTGGTGCGATTTCAATGCCAGGTAGTGACATCAGTATTTTGCGTACGGTTAACCAATTATCACCGCTAATAGACAAGTTGAATGTGCCGGGGAAGGGGGTATAACCAAGTTTGGTTTTGAATTCTTCTAATACCCAGTCAAGTTGAGTGAGGATTTTTCCTTCACCAAGCCCTGTGCAAACTTTGCCTGTTAATTGTTGTGTTGTTGATGTCATGTGCCCCGTGCCCCTTTAAGAATTTCTTTTGCCTTAACAACGGCTTCCTTAGGGAAAGTCACTTTAGGGTTTGTGGTTTTGTCTCTCAAAGTGGCATCAAAGCCGATGTTTGAATTGCCCTTTTTGGGATCGGCTGAAGGGTCGATAACATAACCTTCCATGCCCTTAAGAATGACTGTATCGCGTTCCGGCTGATATCGTGTTGCCATAGCCCAGGCGACTTCACGGGCATTTCGAATATCAACGTCATCATCAACCACAGTTACTGATTTTAAGCGCCGGTCAATGCCAAGCGCCAAAAGGATAATGCGTCGAACATCAGGTGCAGTAAGGTCTTTGACAGATATATTCGCAGTAAACCCACAGGTCCCTGTCACCAACTCTAAATCACAGACACCATGTGTTTGAGTTTGGAGCTGGCCAAGAAGCTCCGTTCCTGCGGCAAGGGAGAGTAGATTATCTACATCCGTGGTCCAGGGACAGAGAGAGCTATAAATAAAATCTTTACGGTGGCAAATAGCTGTTACTTCAAGAACAGGACTGTTTCCGGAAAAATAATAACCCGTATTTTCCCCAAAAGGGCCTTCTTCTTTACGAACATTTGGAAGAACTTTTCCTTCTATCACCACTTCGGCATAGGCAGGTATTTCCAGGTTAATGGTTTCTCCTGGGGTCAATTGCACGGGAGCACCGCGTAACCCACCAGCTATTTCCACTTTATCAGGCCCAACTGGTCCCACTTTGACCACAGAGGCTAAAAGTGTTGCAGGGTCTACACCCAAGGCTATGGCAACCTCTAAGGGTTCTCCAGAGGCTTCTGCCTCAGCCAAATAGAGAGATAATGGAGGGTTTGCGAGGAAAATGCCGAGTTGATTACCGCCATGAAACATCATGCGGTGAATTCCCATTGCCCGACGCTCTGTTTTTGGGTCTTTGGCAAAGACAACACCGCTTGTAATATAAGGGGCGGCATCATTTTCATAGTGGGTGAGAATAGGCAATATGGAGAGGATATCTTGAGGCGCTTTATGCACTACCTCTTTTACTGGAGCCTTGCCTTCACACATTATAGGCTCTACAGCGTTTTCCTTGGCGTTTAAGTAGGTTTGAGCCAGGTTTTCTTCAGTTGTTCCTAGGGCACGAGCCATTCGTTTCCGGCAAGATAATATATTACCAACTACCCGTGCACCCGGATAACCTTCAATATTTTCAAAGAGCACAACCTCACCACTTAATTGGGTTTCACTCAACAAGGCAGCGATTTCAAAGCGAGGGTTTACTCTCTGCTTTACTTTCAGCAGATCACTATCGCAATTGTTGAGGAAATTTCTTAGGTCGTTTTGCACTAATCTAACTCTTTGAAAATATAAGGTTAAGGAACTCGGCGAGGTTTTTGCCTCGCCGATAATCCACTTACTTAGAGGTATTTATCGGGGAAACGTTGGATTTCGCTGAGAACGTTAATGGAGAACTCTTTCGGAGCGAGTTGCCCACGTCCAAACCGTACCTGTAGGTGATCTGGATACGCGCTTGTATCGTCAGAAACTCTACAGTTAACCCGTTTGTAGGTATATTTATCGGTACCATCGTTCAGTGTGCGGATCGATAGCTCCATCTCGTCTTCGCTGACGAGCTCGTCCAGATCCATTACGAAAACTTCCCATTTGTTACTCATATCATTTACTCCTTATTAAACCGCATCGAAGCCGTAAGATTCCCAATTGCTAAGGACTTTGTCCTTAATTGCTTGAGGATAAACAGCATCAAATGAGACGAGGGTGGGAACTTCGTTGATGGGGTCCCAATCAACAGGCCAGGTGCAATCGAAGACTACTTTTGACCCCATAGACCATTTCCGCTCGTGCGGACTGGCATGTGGGTAAAGTGGTGTTCCGGTTGAATGGTCATAGACACGAATATCTCTGACTGGATTAACCCGTGTACAAAAGGCGTGGTAGACCTGATCCCAGTTATAGATATCAATGGTATCATCAACCACCATAACCATGTGGAACCATGGCCCAAGCTTACTGCCGAATGCTAATTGAGCGATCTGTGAAGCAATACCAGCATAAGTCGGCTTAACACCCACAATCATCATGTGGTGAGTTGAGCGCGGGTGCATGTAAACGCCCGTGATTGGAATACCTTGGCTACGCAGCAGTTTTTCCAATTCTAGGCCAAGTGAGAAGGAGCGGAGGAGCTGGCCTTCATCTTGTGGAACACCCATGTTGGAAATGGTCATAGTCGCGTTGTTGCGATAGGTAATACAATTGACCCGGAAGGTAACCCGGAAATCACGAGGAGAAGTACGGTAGCCGGTATATTCACCGAATGGACCTTCTTCAACTTGCACATCAGGAACGATTTCACCCTCAAGGATGATTTCAGCGTTTGCAGGAACTTCCAGATCATTAGTTTCACACTTCACCAACTCAACTGGCTTACCAGCTAACATACCCGTCAATTGATCTTCTGGGATTGGAGAGGGTGCACAAGCTGCCATCGCTGCGAGAGGAGACAACCCGATAGCGGTTGCAAAGGGCATAGCCTCGCCACGAGGAAGGTAATAACCTGAAAGGGTTTTACCGAGATCGGAGAAGGGGAAGACAGCCCCAGACATGGTACGACCGTCGTACATCATTTGACGGTACATGCCCCAGTTAACATCACCGCTTTCAGGGTGCTTAGTAATAACAGCGTGCCAAGTACCGACATAACGTCCGCCATCACCTTCATGGACAAGAGGAATTGGCAGTTTGCACAGGTCCACATCATCACCTGTCAGGATATTTTCCTTACAAGGTGCTTTATCTTTAGAAATAGTAACAGACTCGATCGGCTCACTATTGGTCCGAGCGAGGTATTCTTTTGAAATCTCAGGTAGGGTAGACTCTGGGTCCATACCTAAAGAAATTGCCATCCGCCGATAGGTAGACAGAGGGGCCCCCATGAAGCTAAAACCAGGATAATCCTTAATTTTAGTCATATATGGGGAAGGGGCTTCAAGTTCACAGCAACGACGAACAATGGCACCTGCTTCATTATCCCAATCAACCTCTTGGTCAATTTGGACGCAGTCTCCTGATTTCTTCAGTGCTTCGATGAATTCCCTGTTGCTGGCAGGAGCCAAGTAGTCCCTGACAACATGATTATTATCTTGATTATCCACTTTTTTAGTCCTTTCGTGACAACCTTTGAAATTGATTAGACTTTTTCGAGAAGTTTTTCCCATTTACCCTGGGTTTTTAGAATGAGTTCAGCGACTTCGCGTACAGCCCCATAGCCACCACGCTTTTTGGTGACGTAACAAGCAGCATCGATGACCTCATCAACCGCATCAGCAACAGCAACGGGCATGCCCACGACTTTCATCATGCTGAGATCGACGAGATCGTCACCCACATAACAAACCTCATCATCTGAGATTCCCAAGTCGTCTTTAATCTCTTGGAAGGGGATCAGTTTTTTCTTTGCCCCTTCGTAGAATTTTGCGACTTTTAGTTCTTCTGCCCGATGCCTTACGGCACCGGATTTCTTTGAAGTAATAATAGCAACTGGAATACCGAGCATTTGCAGTGCAACCACGCCCATGCCGTCTTTGATGTCGAAGTTGCGGGTTTCGACGCCGTTATCGTCAATGACGATCCGACCGTCGCTCATCACCCCATCCACATCGAGGATTACCAGCTTAATTTTCTTTGCTTGATCCATAGCTTTATCCTCTATCCCTTAGTCAATGCCGTATTCAGGCCAACGGGACATCACTTTCTCTATGGTGTCTTCATCCAAAGCAATGGGCACAGGTTTCTCTTTCCATTCGAATGGAATGGTGGCATCCATCAGGATACGAGAAGTGATCAATTTGCTTTGATCTGGGTCGAGGGCTGGGTCGAGAGGGGTTGAACGTCCCCGGTCAATCATTTGGGTGCCGCGTTTTGGGTCGTAACGACATGACAGAGCCCAGAAGACCCGTTGCACATCATCAGCATCAATATCGTCATCCACCACAATCACGCCCTTAATACCGTAACTCCCTGTAATGGTAGAAATTACTGCATTAGCAACTTGATTAGAGTGCCCGGGATACATGGTTTTGACAGATACCACGGCCCAGAAACGACCAGCTGATTCAGGCATCACGTTAACGGTTTTAATGCCTGGAATTCCCATTTTAGCCAAATCGCTCCACAACATGGCGGTGCGAGTGAAGGAAAGCAGCATGTGAACGTCTGTAACGGGACGACCAACTGAGGTAGCCCACAGAATTGGCTTATCACGATGCAAAATTTGCTTCACTTCAAGGCAAGGCTTCTTGATTTCTTTGTAGAGTTCGTCGGTGTAGTAACCTGTGTACTCGCCAAAGGGACCTTCAGGCTGGAAGTTATTGGGGTCAATTTCGCCCTCAAGAACAATTTCAGCTGCGGCTGGAATTGGGAGGCCAGTCATTGGTGCCAGCATATATTCAGAAGGAGAGCCTCGGACTGAACCGATGATGTCGTACTGGCTTTGCGCACCTTCATGTTGCAGAGCACCTGCCATCATCATGAGAGGGTCACAGCCAATTACGGCGGCACAGGGCATCTTTTTACCCATAGCCTTATATTTGTTCATGATGCGCTCACCGCGCTTGCCTGGAAGGATTTGAACGCCACAGCGTTTGTTATCCAACATTTGCATACGGTAAGTACCAAGATTGATCTTGCCAGTTTCAGGGTCTTTGATCACCAAGAAGGTCGCGGTACCAATGTAACGCCCTCCATCTTTAGGGAAAAATTTTGGGACTGGGAAAATATTGAGATCAACGGCATCGCCAGAAATCACATTTTCTAAGACCGGGCCGTCTTTAACTTCTTTTGCTGGGATCAACTCATCTATGGTTTTTTCCATCCATTCTTCAGCGGATTCACATAGTGAATTACCTGGGTCCATATTCATGGACAAAGCTAAACGGGCAGGGGTGGCGAAGGCACCTGTAAATACAGGAGAGTCATAACCCTTAATGTTTTCAAAGAGGAGGCCCGGACCTTTTTTCTCTTCTGTGACTTTCGAGACATGAGAGAGTTCAAGGTCCCAATCGACCTCGGCTTTGATTTTCTTTAATTCGCCAATCTCTTCACACCTATTAATAAAATCTCTTAAATCCATAACTGTCTACCTCTTCTGTTTTTAATCTATTCGCCGTTAGTTCAATGCATCGACGCATTCTAAAATTTCAAAACCTGCTTCTTTTAAGGAACCACAAATGCAGGGGACATCTTTGGCATGAAAACGTACGATCAGCTTTCTCTTGCCGCCCACATTGTCCCGCAGTTTGGAATTGCCAGTGTTCTCACCGATAGGATAGATGGCGTGAACTTCGCCCCCGTTTGCTTCAACAATATCCGAAACTTTTCCAATAACACCGGGAGCAATAATCATGGGAGCGAGCGTCACGCCGCTTCTTTTTTCCCATGCACCGAGGAAGTGTGCAGCAAGGTTAAATATCTCATTGGCTGAAATAACCCCGATCACTTTGTCGTCTTTCAGGACAGGGAATTGACCAATACCTAAGTCGCGGCCTTTCTCTAAGCACACTTCCATGGTGTCATCAGCATCTAAAGTTGCAGGGTTGCGAACCATGATATCTTTTACTTTAAGATGTTCATTGTAGTAGTTGAATTCATTGATATCTAAGGTCATAGCCACAAAGTGTGCATCGCGAAGACAGCTTGCCCTGGTGACCATTCCACGCAATTTTTCATTATCATCAACGACAGGAAGTGCATGGAGGTTTTCTTCGGTGATAATGCGTTTTGCCTCAGAGACCAGCATATCACTGTTGATCGTATGAGGATTATTTTGCATCCAATTTTGAACTTTCATTTTATCTTCTCCCCCTCAAAGCTTTTTGCCGGTCATCATGGTCTTCAGGATATGATCCATCGCCGTGCTGCCGGGTTTGCTGATTGGTTCGATTTTCTTATCGGCCCATACGGTTTCGGGGCGAGCCTGAAGAATGAAAATATTGCCACCTTCAGGCATGTCTTTATCAATCGCCCATTCAATATCCATGGGACGTCCGTAATGCTGTTCGATGAGTTTTCCCATACGGGCCAGTTCGATAAGCTCTTCATCGACAACCGATTGAATTTTACGACGTTCTTCAGGAACTTTAGATTTCTTTGATTTCTGGTTCACATGATCAACGGTGTAGAGCATCTCTTTGTCTGAGATTGTCCGTTTGATCACTTCCATGGAAATCTTATTAACCAGGAATTGATCTGGAGTGACTTCGCCAGAAACAACGGATTCACCAAAACCCCAGTTTGAATCGATGACAATACTTGAGCGATCACCATTTGAAGGGTTTAGGGTAAACATCACGCCTGCAGTGAAGGAATTAGCCATCTTCTGGACACCGACGCAGAGGCCCACATCTTTATGGTCAAAACCCATTTTCATACGATAGCCAATGGCGCGACCCGTAAAGAGGCTTGAGATGCATTCTCGTGTTCGGGCAAGGACATTATCCACACCACGCACCCATAAGAACGTATCTTGCTGTCCGGCAAAACTAGCATCAGGAAGATCTTCCGCTGTTGCACTTGAGCGCACGGCTACAGGAGCAGCGGGGAGGTAACTATTAATGGATAGCTTGCGATAAAATTCGGCAACTTGGTCTTCAAGTTCAATTGAAAACTCTGTTTTTTCAATTTCAGTCCGGATGATTTCACTGGCTTTTTCCAGGGAGGCAATATCGTTTTCTGCTATCCCTTTGAGGATATCATCTACTTGAGAGAGAACTTTGTTTCCCTCCATAAAATGGCGGTATGCTGCGGAAGTTATGGCAAAACCGGGAGGTACGCGAATTCCGGCATTGATCAACTCACCAAGGGAGGCGCATTTGCCGCCAACTTCCTCGACCATATCGTTTCTGCAGTTCTCAAACCAGACCACTAGTGGCTCAGTTCCACTCATCTTCTTTCTCACTTTTAACGAATTTCAAATGACAACCGCCGGCCAGTATTAACCGGCGGTTGTTTTGTCTTCGGAGGAAAACTTAGACGATGTTAATTTCGCCCGTTGTACCGTCGACTTCGATCATTTGACCTGTTTGGATGATCTTTGTTGCGTGGCCCGTTCCAACGACTGCAGGCATGCCATATTCGCGGCAAACAATCGCTGCGTGGCTCATCACGCCTCCAACATCGGTGACACAAGCGCCAATCTTGCTAAAGACAGGAGCCCAAGAAGGAGAGGTGGTTGGTGCAACGAGAATTTCACCGTCTTCCAATTCTGCCACTTCAGCCACTGTGCGACATACACGAGCTTTGCCGCGGGCCTTACCTGGGCTGCCGGCAAATCCTGTGAATGATTTGATGCTGGTTGGATCATCGTTACCGGCAAGTTCAGCCCAAGAATTGAGTGACTCGTTGGTCACACCCCAGAGAACAATAGCGAAGGGATCTTGAATGACTTCAGGTTTGGTCCCAATAGCTGGTGGAGGAGACCAAGCTTTGAACTTCTCCATCACGCCTTTACGCCAAGCAATTTCACGCGGCCAAGTTTTTTGACCGCGAGGCTTAACACCTGTTGCCCAAGCTGTGACCATATCCCAAATTGCGTCTTTAACTTCGCTGCGCTTCAGGTACCAAACATCTTCAACATCTTCGAAAATGCCATGTCCGGTTAGCAAAGTGCTAACTTCACGGACTTTGTTCCAGAATACGGAGTGGAACCAATGTTCAACATAGAAAAGGTGGTTTTCTACATAAGGGAACACAAGTTTGGCAGTACCAAGAAGCTGATCAAAGGTCGCCCGATCTTCATCGGTCGTAATCAAAGCGCGATATTCTGCTGTGATTTCATCACGTTGCTTCTGAACTTCTGCTAATGGACGATCAATGCTATCACCTTTTTGGATTTTAGCGATGTAATCACCGATTGAGCCAAGCGGAATGGTCAGGTCATCGTTCCATGACTTATCGTGGTGGTACCAACCGGTACCTGTCGACACGTTAAACCAAGGATGACGAGCTTCTTCAAAAGCTGCTAGCCATTTAGAGCCACCATTTGCTTCCCCAAGAACAGAGCGAAGGGTATCAATATTTTTATTGGCTTTAACTTGTTCTGCAAGACCAAGCTCAATAGCGAGTTTGGCTAGTTTTTTTAGCTCTTCATCAGGACGATACATGATGACATCGATACCCGAAATCATTTGGGTAACGCGCTGAGCTGGAATATCAGGGAACATGTTCTGGGCGAAATCCATGAAGGTCACATAAGAAGCGTAACCTAAGTTCAGGAATTCGAAGTGGTACTGCCAACACTGGATGCCGAGGTCAATCAGCTTGTCATAGGCTTGCAGCAGATGGAAACCTGATGACTCACCCGTGCCTTCTTTTACAGCGGAGATGTCTTCCAATTCTGGCAGACCAGGAATCTTGAGGTTTTCAAGTTCCCCAATGATGCCTTTCATCTTTACTTCCCATTTGGCTTCCAGGTCGTTCCAGTTTTCATAGTAGTAACCAGCACGCTCCATGAAGTGCTCGACACGTGCCCCGACCTCTTCAGGGTCTTTAACTGGAACTGTCGCGATGTAAGGGTAACCATTGATATTACGATGATCGATACCGTTCACAGGTGGGAGCGAGAAAACCCGTGTGTTATTTTGGGAAAGGGCCAAGAACCAAGCTTCATCCCAAATAAAATCAAATGGATAAATGGGTTCTGGATAATGTAAGCCATCGTAGAACCAAAAAGCATCTTTTTCGTATTGATGACGTTCCGGATCGTCATCTTCTTCTACAAACTGGTATTGGTACGGATACATCCGCTCCCAGCCTTCTGTACCCGGAATCTTTTCCACATCATGTGGACTAGGAAACTTCGAAGTCATTTTTTATTCCTCCATGTGACACATTTTTTATCGCCGGTGTTTCCCGGTCATATTTTTGTGTATTCCCCAGCGCTACCCATTGTTAGCGCTCGTTTTCCAACCAGTACTCACTTAAAAAATGCCGTTTAGTTGGTCTGGCATATTTAGGTGAACATTGAAGGTGTTCCTGATTTTAATGGCGATTACCGCCTTCCCCTGGCTTTCGACGAAGTTAAGATAGAAAAAACGTCCTACTTCGTTTCTGTGAGCTATTAGAGCAAACGACGGGCCAGTTTTTGGATAGGCATGTGGATAATGAGGAAAATAATTTATTTAAAAATAATTGTATGAATAATTAGATGGTTACCAAACTATTTATAGGCATACAAAATTGCATTTTGAAAAATTTGAAACCTCAAATTCTTGCATGATGCTTTTCTAATGTGATTATTTTTATTAATATCTGTCGGAAAACAAAATTTAAATACAAAAATAATCACTTTTAGGAATGCGTTAAATCTCTTAAAGCCTACATTACAACTAAAGGCACTAAAAATTATTGATTTAAGGACTAAAAGTATACTATTTAGTTGTATTTTAATCATTTTGCTAATTTTAACGGTTTGGCGTAAAGTTAATTGCAAATTTAATCAATTGGACTGCTGATATGGAAAATGGTCAAAGTGATGAGATCTCAGAGGAGGCAGGTACTCAGATCTCTGACGCCAATACATATCGATATACATGGGAGCCTGGAACCAAAGTTCTCGTTCCTCGGGATCAAAAGCATGACGATAGCCCGGATATTGATGACCTCACCAATAGTTTGCGTTTTTCACCAAATGAAGGGCGGATTTGGTTTGAAAACGATCGGATGGCCTTGTTGCACCTATCGACCCTAGGCTCTATGCGACAATCTCTCATTGATAAACTTGGCGAAAAACAGACGAGAGGTTTACTGACCCGCATGGGTTATGCAGGAGGTGTTAAAGACGCCGCGATAGCACGCAAGCTACGCCCAAACAGTTCATTTCGGGATGCTTTTCTTGTCGGTCCCCAACTTCACAACCTCCATGGCATGGTTTCAGTTCAGCCAATTCGTTTAGAAGGTGATACAGAAACCGGACAATTTTATGGTGAATGGATTTGGACTTGGTGCTGTGACGCTGAAAGCCATTTAGAAATAATTGGTCCTTCAGAAAAACCCGTTTGCTGGATGCAATTAGGCTATGCCACTGGTTATACAAGTGCCTTTGTTGGTGGTCGGGTAATTTATCGGGAAGTTGAATGCCATGCCCAAGGTGACCCACACTGCCGGATTATTGGGAAAAATATTGAAGGATGGGAGCCTGAAGAAATTCAGGAAGAACTCCAAGCCCTTCAACCAGAAGAATTCGCAAATCGACCTATGATTTGGAAGCGTGATGGTGTGAAAGATGCCTCGACAATTATTGAAGGCAGTAAGGCTATGGTGGATGTCGTCGGGGCCTCACAAGGCTTCGTTTCTACTTGCCACATGTTGCAAAAAGTCGCCAAAACTTCAGCTACTGTTCTTTTCCTGGGAGAAACAGGGGTAGGTAAAGGGGTTTTTGCCCGTACTTTGCACCAAATCAGTGACAGAGCTGATCATCCTTTTATCTCACTAAATTGTGCAGCCATTCCTGAAGAGTTGATTGAAGCTGAACTTTTTGGTGTTGAGAAGGGGGCCTATACGGATGCCAGCCAATCTCGGCCAGGGCGTTTTGAGCGTGCCAATGGGGGAACACTGTTCTTAGATGAAGTCGGGACACTTACGTTGACCGCTCAGGTCAAACTCCTTAGAGCTTTGCAAGAACGTGAGGTAGAGCGGGTAGGGGGGACTTCTACGATTAAAGTAGATGTGCGCATTATTGCAGCAACGAATATTGATCTCAGCGAGGCGGTTAAAGCCGGAACCTTCCGAGAGGATTTGCTTTTCCGTCTCAATGTATTCCCGATTAGCATACCTCCTTTAAGAGAGCGCCGTGAGGATATCCCCTTGTTGATGGACTATTTCCTCCATCAATATGCTCAAAACCACGGACGCAAGGTGAATGGGTTCACTGAACTGGCTCTTGATGCCCTTTATCAATACGACTATCCGGGAAATATCCGTGAACTGGAGAACTTGTTAGAACGAGCCATTATCTTAGTCGAAGATGAAAATCCCATTGATGTTGGTCACCTTTTCGTCGACGAAGATATTCTCGATTCAGTTCTTTTAAAACTCGATCCTACAGGATTGCTGCACAGACGCCAAAATGGGGAAGTAGGGAATAGTTTGTTAGAAGAAGTCATCAAAACCCAAACACCTTTTGATGATATTGAACAGGGATTGATTAGTGAAGCTGTGAAGCGATCAGGGGGAAATATAGCTAAGGCAGCAAGGATGTTGGGGCTTAAGCGGTCTCAAGTTGCTTACAAGGTGAAGCTGGGCAATGAGAATTAAGCAAGAGCCGTTTGAGTTTCTAAAAACTCTTTAAAATCAATATCAGCTCTGATCATGTCATTTACTAAAACTGCAGTTAATTCGTTTACGAAATCAGGTCCATAGCCAACCTCTTCGGTGTCCGCGATCAAGGCTTCGTATTTAACAATTGTCGATTGATGTTCTGCTTTGTGAGATGCGAGGTTTAAGTAGCCAACGCCTTCCATAACTCTTTCTTCGCTAGCAAAATGGTTTTTGACCGTTTTAGTAATTACCCTGATTTTTTCTGCGCAACCAATATAATCACCTGAATCATGTAAGAGAATAAATTCATTGAGTAATTTTCTTAGTTGTTCGTGTTCAGCATCTACTTTTGGGTGCCCTGTTATCAAAGATTTGGACAATCTGAAGGGGCCCATTGGGAGGGTTCTTTGAATCTCACTCAAGAAAAAAGGAACTGAAATGGGTTTGGGGACATAACCTTCAAAACCTTCATCAAGTATCAGCTTTTTATCCCCTCTCATGGCTAATGCTGTTACAGCAACTACGGGAATATTTTTGAGAACCGCGTCACCTTTTAGTAAATGGATAATATCAAAGCCTGAAATTTTAGGTAATTTAATATCCATTAAAATTAGGTCCGGATTATGCTCTCGAGCCAGCTTAATCGTATCGATTCCGTCAGTTGAATGCACGGTGATACAGCCATGTGCTTGAAGGAGGTCTCTGAACAAAAGCATGCTTGGTTTGTGATCTTCAACAATGAGAACTACTTTTGACATGGTGCCCCCGCAAAAATTCTAAGTTTTGAATTAACGAACTGAATTGGCAGAACAATTCCTCCAAAAAATAATCATGCGATAATTTTGAATGAACATCAACATGATATTTATCCAAATAGTATAAAGTCACAAAATTTTTACAGCTATATATATTTTTTTATTTGCCATCTGTGATCTAAAAAAAGGCCGCAATTGGCTCTTACTCGAACCGTTACCGTTTATGGTTGGCAATAGTTCGAGTAAGGTTTAGCTGTAATAGATATCAGGTTCCCGAGAGAATTAGCCGCCTGAATTTGCTCTGATATCTGCAATAAAGTGTTCCAAAGTTTGTTCCATTGATTTCACACTTGAAACAAGTTCAGAAGTAGCGCTTTTTACATCAGTTGCGGAGGTTAAGGTTTGATCGGCATCGTGTGATACAGAAGTTATATTAGAAGATATTTCTTGCGAACCTCGGGAAACTTCTTGGACGCTTCGACTAATTTCCTGAATAGCAGCATTCTGTTCTTCAACTGCTGCTGCAATCGCTGAGGCAGCGGAGTTAACATCATTGATCGTTTCTGTAATTCCACCAATAGATTGGACGGCTTTATCCGTTTCCGTTTGTATTGTATTGATTTGGTTTGAGACTTCATCTGTTGCTTTTGCTGTTTGATTAGCAAGATTTTTTACTTCAGAGGCAACTACAGCAAAACCTTTACCAGCTTCACCAGCCCTTGCTGCTTCAATAGTCGCATTGAGGGCAAGTAAATTAGTTTGCTCAGCAATATCTTGGATCATACTCACAACCTGCCCAATTTTACTGGCTGCACCATCTAGACTATGGATAACTGAGTTAGTTTCTTCTGCTTTGTTTGAGGCAGTTTGGGCAGTGTTACTCGCATGTTCAATTTGACGTCCAATCTCATTACTTGAAGCACTAAGTTCTTCAGTCGCTGCCGCCACAGTTTGCACGTTAGAAGAAGTTTGATCTGATATTGCCGCTACAGAAGAACTTTGCTGGTTTGTTGAATCTGCATTTGATCTCATTTCATCAGCAGAGCTTTCAAGGCGTCCTACAGCATTATTCATTCCTTCATAAGCTGTTTTCATCCTTGTCTGGAGGTCGTCAGCCATTGCGATTAAGGTTCTTTGTTTTTCTTTTTCCGCCTGTTGGCGTATTTGTTCTTGCTCAGCGCTCAAATTCTTTGTTTCAAGAGCATTTTGTTTAAAAATTTCAACTGATTGGGCCATATTGCCAATTTCATCAGCTCGATCTTTACCAACAATTTCTATGCTAAGATTTCCGTCAGCCAATTGCGCCATTTCGTCGGCAATATTTGATAAGGCGGTTGTCAGATTACGCGCAACAATAAACGAAATGCCACCTGCAATAAGAAGCGTGACGACGAATAAAAGGGCCATCACTTTTAACTCTTTATAAAAGGCAGCATCTACATCGTCTAAATATAGGCCGCTACCGACTATCCAACCCCATTCCTTGGAAAGTTTGACATAGGATATTTTCGCAACAGGTTCTTCAAACCCTGGTTTTGGCCAATAATAATCGACAAACCCGGCACCATTTTTGTTTTTTACGGTAGTGATAAATTCAGAAAAGAAATACTTTCCCTTCTTATCTTGAATTTTTGAAAGGTCTTTTCCATCAAGGGCAGGTTTGATGGGATGCATGATCATCTTATTGTTGATGTCATTGATCCATAAATATTCTTCCCCATCATATCGCATAGATTTGATGATATTTTTAACGGAATTTTGGGCCTCTGTAAGGCTTAGCGCATTAGAATTTGATTGTTCGACATAATACTCAATAACGCTATGCGCTTGTTCAACGACGCTGCGAACTTTCTCGTGGCGGTCTTTGATTAATGTATTTTGAATTTCGTTAGTTCCCAAAATACTTATTACTGCGAGAGCGATCGTAAAAATGATAGAAGGGAGCCAGATTTTCTGGGCAATTTTAAGATTATTAATAAGCATGACGTTGTTCCCTGTTCTTTTGTTTTTTGATTTTATTTTTTCAAATATTTAAATCCTAAGAAACTGAAGGCAAAATGAAGGCTTAATGATACTTGTTTTTGATAAGAAAAGGAAGAAAATGAACGGTAAAATATAAAATAATTTCATATTTATTTATTAGTTAGCTACTTAATTGTTATTTGTATGATTCTAAATTATTTTATTTCAAACTAAAATTAAATTGGTATTTAAGCAGTAACATTCTTCTAATAGTGGTTAAGTCTTCCATCCATAAAAAAAACCTCCCGATTGAGAGGCTGCTTTTCATGGCGGAGAAACAGGAGTTTGAACCCTTGAAGGGCTTGCATCCTTACTGGTTTTCAAGATCGTTGCTTTCAATCGCTTTGCTATCTCTCCTTAACCATGAGTTGCCAAACATGCTGTTAAGCGAGGAGGGTCGGGCTGTGCAGAACGTTGTCGTTCTGTTAAAATTATCCGTTTTGGCATATGAAATCGTCTCAGTTGATCTAATGATTATTTTGGACAATAATTTGCTCAATAAAATCGGTACCTTGCAAGTTCAAAACCCAAGGGAGTTCACACTGCTGAAGGCCGTAGCTACCGCTGGATCGCCCGTGAACTCAGTATCAGTAAAAAAACACAGTCCTCAGTATCACAGTCCTCAGTATAATGTGCAAAGAACCTAGCAAAAGATATGACCCCTATATCAAAACAAGAAATTACCCTCACGCGACTGACCGATATTTCGCCAGATACAATTATTACGCATATGTCCGATCCTCGTGTTGCAGAGCATATGCCGCTTCTGACCTTCGAATGGGATCGCAAAGCTGTTACTAAATTTGTTATGGCAAAAGAAGAATGCTGGAACCGCGATGGACTTGGGCATTGGGCAATACTTTTCAGCAATAATTATGTTGGGTGGGGTGGTTTTCAAAAAGAAGGTGATGAGTGGGATTATGGCTTGGTTTTGACGCCTGAAGCCTTTGGGCTTGGAATACGCATCTCACAAAAGTTAATTGATTTTGCCATAGCTGATGAACGTATTCCCTTTGTAACATTCCTTCTACCTCGATCTCGCAAAAACTTAGGGGGGCTTGCGAGATTAGGAGCAAAATTTGTCGAGGAAATTGATTATAGCGGAGCCAAATTCCTAAAATATCGATTGGATACCAAAAAATAACTCAGTCCTTCAGGCAATCGGACGTATACATCCTTCTCGAACCGAGGGTTCATCCCTAGATTTGGTTAAAAACGTCTTCCCGAAATGGGGGTTCATTTTAGGGCACTATACGTAATCCATTGATATATAGCATAAGCTCGAACTATGTTACGTGGGGGGTGTCTATGTTAATAATTGGCGGTGTAAAATAGAGGCTAATTGCCAGTAAGGAGCCGCAAGTGTCTGAAGAAGATGTATTAAAAAAACTGTCCGGAATAGAAAATATAATTGGCTCTCTGAATCAACAACTTTATTTCATAAGACGAGATTTGGATGGTTTGAAAAGTCATATCACCCTGAATGGGGAAACAAAAATTGAGTTGGATAATGGTATAAAGTTTAACATCCCAAATCAGTTAGAAGACGCAATTCAAAGAACTATCCTGATGAATAGAAATTTTTATGAGTCAGAACTTCTTGAGCATTTAGATCAATTTATCCGTGAAGATGCTGTAATTTTGGATATTGGGGCTAATATCGGCAACCACACTCTTTACTGGTTGTCTCATAAGACATCATCATTTGTTTATGCTTTTGAACCACTACCAGTTAATTTTGAGTTGTTAAAGCTAAATATTGAACTTAACAAATTAGAGACAAGAGTTGCATTATTTGACGTTGGGCTGTCAAACGTAAATGGACGAGGTAGAACTGTTAGATATGATAGCCGAAATCGGGGTGGTTCACAGGTTAGTCATGATGATAGCGGTGAACTAAAATTGGTAACACTAGACTCTCTTAATATTGAGAGAAAAGTTGATTTTATAAAAATTGATATTGAAGGTTTTGAAGCCAATGTACATGAAGGGGCAGCCGAGTTATTGAGGAGAGATAAACCACCGATTTTTATAGAAATATTTGCTGATCAATATGAAAAAAACGGCTACAGTTCTGGAATTTTATGGTTATAAAATGGCCGAAAAAATGCCCGGCGATAATTATTTATGGATTTGGATTGAACGATAGATAGAGACTACCTTAGATAATCAGCCCATTCGACACCACTTCTTCACCCAAGCTTGGTCATGGCTACAACGGTTGGATTCAGACATAGCTGAGATGGTTATGCTAAAGGTGTTGGATGAAGAAGGTATACTGTTTTACCTCTACATGACTCCTTCATAGTCAAAGCTATACTCAAGGATATCTTTGCACGGTGCCCATTTCCCAAGTGTACCACTTTGGTGTACCAGTTGGTAGAACTACATGTTTGAAATCGCTTGGCTTCTTGGTTTTCCAATACCTTGAGAGGGTAATGGCGGAGAGACAGGGATTCGAACCCTGGAAGGACTTGCACCCTTGCCGGTTTTCAAGACCGGTGCATTCAACCGCTCTGCCATCTCTCCTTAACCATAAGATGCCAAACATGCTGTTGAGCGAGGAAGGTTCTAGCGCAAGCGAACTGTGGCGTCTAGTCCTTCCTGCAAACAAAATGAAAATGAAGGCAATTTATTCAGTTGGAACCCATTTGTATAGGTAAGGAATAGTGCTTCGGCGTATAGATTCAGTGGTACCCTGGCTCACGAGAAATGATTTTAGAATTTCATCATTAAAATAATCGGGAGCTTTGAAAAAAGCCCATACGACAATAAGTTCACCACAATAAGGGGGTAGAGTGCGTAGTAAACGACACATGTGGTCCCTTGAAGAACCAGGTTTGAAGTTTTTAGCATGCTCTTGCTCTAGCATTTGCATGACGCCGTGGGTATTAGCTGTAATCTTTTCAACTGGGTACTGGAAGAGGGCTTGGAAAATTTCTATATCTTCCAAACTTGGGAGTATGTAATTTCTCTTTTGTGTCGGCGTAACAAGGATTTCCCAAATATCTACGGCCATTTCTTCAACCGGCGTTTTCTTTTTTTGAACTGGTTCTGGAGCCTTTTTGCCTGTCAGATTTTTTAGGCCTCCAAATAAGCTTTTATTTTTTTCAGCAGCCTGCAGTGCGAGAACTGGGTCGTCTTCTTCCTCCTCCTCATCTTGGTTATTTAGTGCAGTTCGAAGGCTTGCCCAAAAATCAACCCACTGATGACGGACAACATTATGCTTTTCAATGAGCAAAAATTGGTCATGAAGTATTTCTGAGGCCTTTGAATTCACTGGAATGGTATCAACGAGAGTTTTTGTTCGTCTGCTTTTTAAGAAGGCTGGTGCGATGAAATCACGTATGACCATGATGAATTTTTCTTTAAATTCAGGGCAGTATAGAAAAGGTATACGTTTACTCGTTTCGCTTTGTTTAATCGTAAATGCCTCAAGACGTTCTTCAATAAAGCCAGCAAGTGTATCAATAAATACTGGAACCATGACATCTTCGTCAGCTTGAGCTTGTGCAGCTGTTTTCGGCTCAGGATTAGGTTCAGAAGATGGTGCTGACGGAGTTACCTGTCGCACAGTAGATTGAGTTAGTTTCTGTTTTGGTGCCTTGAGAGCAGACTGGAGCTTATTCAGTTTAACAACGGCAAATTTTCTAAATTCTGGGTCTTTCGTTCGAATGCTGTTCTCTAAGAACTGAAGCATGTAAAGGATTTTTTCCTGAACATGCTCATGGTTTTCTGGGGCATTGTCAGGGTAGATGACGTCATGAATGATATTATCAACTGCTAAGCTGATAATGGTTTGTACCTCGTCGGTTGCCATCTGGTTAGACGGGGAAAACAAGTTATCGAGTTTCTTTTTGAATTTTGCAATTGGAGAAACTTCACCCTCAATATTCATCGACATATATTATTTACCAAAAAATTAGAATAGTTAGCACACTAGTGACTGGTTTATAACGATTATAACACACACAGTAAAATCTCTCATAGTCCATCTGGATGATAATCAGAAAAAAAGTTTCTTTACCTTTCATACGGCAAGTATTGCAGTTCAAGGAGGGGTGTGGCACAACATATGGGGTTGTTTAATTTGCTGTCATAGCTTGTTTTAAGGGATGGATATGGGGTTTTTACGTAATTCGAAGTTGTTATTTGCTGGTTTAAGCTTTTGTTTTGTTGTTTTCGCAAGCGAACAGCTCTTGGCTGCAGGACCAGATTATGACACGTGGAAAAGTGAGCTTCGGGTCGAAGCTTTAAAAAAAGGTATCAGTGAAACCATATTTGATGCCGCTATGAAAGATGTCAAGCCGATCAAAAGAGTGGTTGAGTTGGACCGCAAACAACCAGAATTCACTCTGACATTTCAAGATTATTTGCAAAGAGTAGTGCCTGAATCTCGAGTAAAAAAAGCTCGTAAGAAATACGCAGAGAATAAAGAGTTGCTTGAAGAGGTCGGTAAAAAACTTGGTGTTCAACCTCGCTTTCTTGTCGCTTTTTGGGGAATTGAAACTGACTTTGGACGCCACACGGGTGGTTTTAAAGTTGTAGATGCCTTGGTGACTTTGGCTTTTGATGGCAGAAGAAGTGCCTATTTTCGCAAAGAGTTATTTAATGCTCTTAAGATATTGGATCAAGGGCACATAACAGTTTCAAATATGATGGGTTCATGGGCGGGGGCGATGGGGCAATGCCAGTTTATGCCATCTTCTTTCCTTAATTTCGCGATAGATTATGATGGCGATGGAAAGAAAGACATCTGGAAAACAAAAGCTGATGTGTTTGGTTCTGCTGCGACGTATTTATCAAAATCAGGATGGAAAGCAGATCAAACTTGGGGAAGGGCGGTTAAGTTGCCTAAAGGATTTGATCTGAGTATGGCAGGGATCAAGAAGAAGTCACAAAAAATCAGCTACTGGCAATCCTTAGGGGTGCGCCGTATGGACGGGACCGACCTCCCAGCCCGCGACATTAAGGCGTCTATTGTTCTTGGTGATGGCAAAAAAGGGCCAGCCTATATGGTTTATAATAACTATCGCACCATTCTGAAGTGGAATAGGTCTACCTATTTCGCTATTGCAGTTGGTACATTAGCCGATCGGATTGTTGGGAGATAAAGTCTATGGTTTTTAAGGGGTTGCACAGCTTTAAACTCCTCATTGTTTTGATTGGGACTGCTTGGTTTCTGGGGGGGTGTGCTGAAACTCAATTGCTTATGCATGCCAGCAAACGTATTGGACTAAGCGGTACCCCTGATGGCATTAAGTATAAACTCGGCAGGCCCTATAAGATCAAAGGTGTGACTTATTATCCAAAAGAAGATTGGGAGTATGATGAAACGGGGATTGCCTCGTGGTATGGTCCGAATTTCCATGGCAAGAAAACGGCTAATGGGGAGACATATAACCAATGGGATCTCACTGCTGCCCATAAAACCTTGCCGCTTCCAACATTCGTTCAAGTCACTAACCTTAGTAACGGACGTAGTCTTGAAGTAAGAATCAATGACCGGGGACCATATGCTCATGGACGGATTATTGATTTATCCCGTCGTGCAGCACAATTACTCGGTTTTGAAAAACAAGGCACTGCAAAAGTCCGGGTGAGAATTTTAAGAGATAAAAGTTTAAAAGCAGCACGGGCGACAGGGAAAAGCTATGAGGTGGCGAAAGGGGAGACCCCAATCACTGTAGATAAAATGCCTAAAGCTTCGGTGTCATCGGAGCCGTTAGATGCTCCGGCAGGCGCAAAGCCAGTCTCTCAAGCAGCTTACAAACCAGTTCAGGCCCAACCTTTAGCTCAACCGACTTCAGCAAAAGTGGTAGAACCTATTGTTACACAAACAGCTGTCTCTGCTTCAAATATTTACGTTCAAGCGGGGGCCTTTAGCCGCTTTGATAATGCAAACCGAGTAAAAGCAGCCTTAGCGCAAGTGGGTGATGTTAAGATCACTTCAGTACTCATAAATGGTAAAGACCTGTTTCGCGTACGATTAGGCCCCATAAACTCAGTACAATCAGCAGATGGAATTCTTGAACAGGTCATTCAGGTAGGTTATCCAGACGCTAAAGTAATCGTAAATTAGGAAATTGACGCGATGTCTCAGAAAAGCATTTCTTTGATCTTAGGTGATAAATTGTGTCGGGCCTTTTTTGTGCTCGCATTTACGTTTATTTGTTTGATCAATAGTGCCTATGCCTTTGAAACGCTTGCTAAAGAAGCGATTGTTGTAGAAATGGAAACGGGAGCTGTCCTTTTCTCAAAAGATCCGGACAAACTCACTCCGCCATCTTCTATGACTAAGTTGATGACGGCATATATGCTTTTTGAGCGCTTAAAAAATAAGAGTATTTCGTTGAACGATACTTTTGCTGTCAGTGAAAAAGCCTGGCGCAAGGGTGGTTCAAAAATGTTCGTGAAGGTTAACGACCGTGTTAAAGTCGAGGACCTTCTTCGAGGCATTATTGTCCAATCAGGAAACGACGCCTGTATTGTCGTTGCAGAAGGTCTTTCAGGAACTGAATCTGCTTTTGCAGCCGAGATGACCGAAAGAGCTCGTGAAATTGGTCTTGAGAAATCTGTTTTCAAAAATTCATCTGGTTGGCCAGAGCCTGGACATTTGGTTACCGTACGAGATTTAGCTACACTTGCAGTTCGTATGATCAATGAATTCCCAGAATATTATCACTACTATTCAGAACGCTCATTTACTTACAATGGGATTAAACAAAGTAATCGTAACCCCTTGCTTTATAAAAATATTGGTGCTGACGGAATGAAGACTGGCCATACGCAAGTTGCAGGCTATGGATTGGTTGGTTCTGCTGAACGTGATGGCCGTCGTGTCGTTGCTGTTCTTAATGGATTACCAAGCACAAAGGCCCGTTCAAATGAATCCGAACGGATTGTAAGCTGGGCTTTTAGAGAATTTGGTAACTATGCCTTATTCCAAAATGGCGATGAAGTTATGAAAGCAGATGTTTGGTTAGGTGAAATCCCCAGGGTTTCCCTCAAAATCGAACAAGATGTGAAGATTACTCTCCAACGGAAAGCACGCCGGAAAATGAAAGTTTCCGTCACATATGACGGGCCTATACCGGCTCCTATTCGTGAAGGAGATCGCCTAGCAACTCTTACTATTTCAGCTCCAGGCTTTGAAACACAAGAATATCCTCTGATTGCCGGCGAGCAAATTGGGCGTCTTGGGCTTGTCGGACGACTAGGCGCAGCCCTGAAATACATCCTTTGGGGAGCTTCAGGCTAATGCCTGCCCAAAACCGACAAGGTAAATTCATCACTTTTGAAGGTGGTGAAGGGACAGGAAAATCTACTCAAGTCAAGATTTTGGCCGCCACTCTTGAGAAATTAGATAAAGAAGTTGTATTGACCAGAGAGCCAGGAGGTTCTGAAGGGGCTGAACAAATTCGACAACTTCTTGTTGAAGGTGATACAGCGCGTTGGGATGGTGAAACTGAAGTCCTCTTACACTTCGCTGCCCGACGAGATCATCTGGTGAAAACGGTTTGGCCTGCTTTAGCACAAAGTAAATGGGTTATCTCAGATCGCTTTGCCGATTCAACGATAGCTTATCAAGGGTACGGTCATAGCCTTGATCTGGAATTCATAAAATCAATCCATCAAACATCCATAGATGGTTTTAAACCTGACCTGACCCTTATTCTTGATCTTCCCGCCGATACAGGCTTAAGCCGAGCCCAAGACCGAGAGTTGACACTAGAAGAAGGTGAGGATCGTTACGAACGCATGGGGGGTGATTTTCATCAACGCCTTAAACAAGGTTTCCTCGAGATTGCCCGAAAAGAACCTGATCGTTGTGTGGTTGTGAATGCGAAGGGATCAATTGAGGAAGTGGCTCAGCGGGTGATGGGTGTCGTCGCTCAAAAGTTTGATCTTAATTTCTCATGACAGTGGAAGTACCCTCCCCAAGAGAAAACCCTGATCTAATCGGCCATGAAGCGGCTGAGAAAACCATGTTGGACTCTTTTAATTCAGGGCGTCTTCATCATGCTTGGTTGATTACAGGTCCAAAAGGGATTGGTAAGGCGACCCTAGCTTATCGATTTGCACGCTTTCTTCTGACCCAAGAAGAAGAGGGGGCTGATGGGGGGATGTTTGGTGATGCTTTGCCAAAAGAAAATCCTGATAGCCTCTACCTGGCACCTGACTCACCTACTTTCCATCGGATTGCTTCACATGGACATGGAGATTTAATGTCTATTGAGCGAATAATGGATGAGAAAAAGGGTAAGCGTCAGTCACAGATTGTCGTTGATGGGGTTCGCGGCATTGGTCGCTTCCTCTCCATGACGGCTTCTGAAGGTGGTTGGCGAGTTGTTATAATTGATGCCGCAGACGAAATGAATCGTAACGCTGCCAATGCTGTCCTCAAGGTTTTAGAAGAGCCACCCAAGCGCGCGATTTTGCTTTTGGTCTGTCATAATCCTGGGCGATTGCTGCCAACTATTAAATCTCGGTGCCGAAAATTAACCCTCAAGCCATTGGAAACAGAAGATAATATAAACCTTATCCAACGTTACTCACCAGAAACATCTGTAGAAGATGCCACAGTCCTGGCAGAGATATCTCAAGGAAGTTTAGGCTATGCTCTGGCCTTGGTGAAGGAGGGGGGCTTAGAGTATTTTAAAGACCTTATGGGCCTTTTAGAGACCCTTCCCATGCTCAGTACCTCTAAACTTCACAGCTTTGCCGACAAGTTGGCTCGTAAAGGGGCCGAAGACTCGTTTCGCACCTTTACCGATTTACTACGATGGTGGTTAGGCCGCCTAATTAGGAGTGCAGCTCGTGGGGAAGGGGGGGTTAACCCCATATCTGAGCAGGAAAACCAACTTATTTCTAAAATTCTAAATGCAACTTCTCTTGATCGTTTGCTAGAGGTATGGGAAAAGATCGATCACCTATTCACCCGAGCTGGAGGTGGCAACGACCTGGACCGAAAACAGGTTGTCTTAAATGCCTTTTTGTCTCTTGAGGATGCGACACGTTCTCGGTAGGTCAATTATTTAAATACCTGGGAGACGTTTATGTCTGCAGCAAAAAATTACTATCTCACAACGCCGATTTACTATGTAAATGACGCGCCCCATATCGGGCACGCTTATACAACACTGGCCTGTGACGTTCTTGCGCGGTTTAAACGTCTTGACGGTTATGATGTAAAGTTCCTCACTGGAACCGATGAACATGGCCAAAAGGTAGAAACCTCAGCTCAAGCTGCTGGGATAGACCCTCAAGCCTTTACCGACAAGGTTTCTCAAAACTTCCGTGACTTAGCTAAAGCGATGAAGTTTACCAATGATGATTTTATCCGCACGACAGAAGAGCGCCACAAAAAAGCCTGCCAAGCGATCTGGCAACGGCTGATTGATGCAGATGAAATCTATTTAGGAGCTTATGCTGGTTGGTATGCTGTTCGTGACGAAGCTTATTATGGTGAAGATGAACTCACTAAAACTCCAGAGGGTAAGCGGGTTGCCCCAAGTGGGGCTGAGGTTGAGTGGGTAGAAGAGCCCAGTTATTTTTTCCGCTTGTCTCAGTGGGAGGACAAGCTCCTTAAGTTTTATGATGATAATCCCGATTTTATCGCTCCTAAAACTCGCCGCAATGAGGTCTTGAGCTTTGTGAAGGGCGGTTTACGTGATTTGTCTGTCTCACGGACCACTTTTAAATGGGGTATACCTGTCCCGAATGACGATGATCACATCATGTACGTTTGGCTCGATGCCCTGACAAACTATATTACCTCGGCAGGTTTTCCGGACACTGAAGGAGAGTTTGCCCAACGTTGGCCTGCAGATCTCCATATGGTGGGTAAAGATATTCTCCGCTTCCATACAGTTTACTGGCCTGCCTTCCTGATGGCAGCAGGTATTGAGCCGCCAAAACGGGTGTTTGCTCATGGTTGGTGGACAAATGAAGGCGAGAAAATATCTAAATCTCTCGGCAATGTTATTGAACCAAATCAATTGGTTGCCGACTACGGTTTAGACCAAGTTCGCTATTTCCTTCTTCGCGAAGTTCCTTTTGGCAATGACGGTGATTTCTCTCGTCAGGCAATGATCAATCGAATGAACGGGGAATTAGCCAACGATTATGGCAACTTGGCTCAGCGGGTCTTGTCTATGGTCTTTAAAAACTGTGATGCGACAATTCCTGAACCTGGTGAGTACACAGTTGAGGACAATCAACTGCTTGATGCTGCTGGCGCTTTGCTTGCGACGGTCCGAGGACATTTAGACCGTCAACATTTCCATGAGGCTTTAGAAGCTATATGGGTCGTTATTCGGGCAGCAAACGGATATGTGGACCATCAAGCCCCGTGGAAGCTTAAAAAAGAAGACCCTGATCGCATGTTGACGGTTCTTTATGTTCTTTCAGAAACGATCAGAAGAATAACCTTACTGTTACAGCCCGTAATGCCTGATTCTACAGCGAAAATCCTTGATCAGTTGGTGATCTCCGCAGGTGATAGGACTTTTGCAGCTCTAGCATCAGGTGTTTCTATGAAAGCTGGTACCGAGATTTCTAAACCAGAAGGCGTTTTCCCGCGCTTTGTGGAGGAGGGGGCTAACTAATGCTTGTTGATAGTCATTGCCACCTGGATTTCCCTGATTTTGAGGGCAAGACTGATGAAATTATTGCTCGGGCAGTCAGGGCAGGGGTTGGCATGATGTTAACAATTGGTACTCACATCTCAAAACATCAACAGGTACTAAGTGTCGCACAAGCTCATGATAATGTTTTTTGCACCGTAGGCATTCACCCCCATGAAGCGGCAAAAGAAAAGGAAGTGACTGTTGCAGAGCTTTTGACTTTTGCTGAAAATGAAAACGTTGTGGGTTTTGGTGAAACAGGTCTAGATTTTTTCTATGAACATAGCCCCAGGGCAGAACAGGAAAAACAGTTTAGAACTCATATCGAAGCGGCCCGTGAAGGCGGCTTACCTGTGATTGTTCATACCCGCGATGCTGATGATGATACCATGCGTATTTTAGAAGAAGAATATGCCAAGGGACCATTTACGGGTCTTATACATTGCTTTAGCTCTTCTAAGGAACTAGCTGATAAAGCACTTAAAATGGGTTTCTATATCTCTGTTTCAGGTATCGTTACTTTCAAAGCTGCTGAGGAATTAAGGGATACAGTTTCAACAGTTCCGCTTGATCGGTTGCTCGTTGAAACCGATGCACCGTTCTTGGCGCCTGTTCCTAAACGAGGTAAAACAAACGAGCCAGCATTCACTGCTTTTACAGCCGCTAAGGTTGCTGAGCTCAAAGGCGTTGATGAAAGCACTTTTGCAAAAGCAACCACAGATAACTTCCTGCGTTTATTTTCAAAAGTAAAAGCACCGGAGACACTGTGCGCATAACCATTTTAGGTTCTGGCCCTTCGTCTGGAATTCCGGGTGTTACCTATGGATGGGGAAAGTGCGACCCAAATAATCCCAAAAACAGACGTTCCAGGCCTTCAATTACTGTGGCGCAAGACAATACTGAAGTCCTGATAGATACATCTCCAGATTTACGAAATCAGCTTCTTGATAGCGGAAAAAACCGTTTTGACGCTTTGCTTTACACACATTACCACGCTGATCATTTGAATGGTTTAGATGACATACGATCCATCAATCAAGTGATGAATGCGGCCCTGGATATGTATTGTGATCACGAAACCCTTAAACAGATAAAAACAAGATTTGCTTACGCCTTGGAGCCAATAGCCGAAGGCGCAAATTTTTATTACAAACCAACCCTCATTAGTCATGAGATTAAAGCAACTGAAGAATTTCAATTAGGTGATCTCAAAATAAAAGCACTCGATCAAGATCACGGGTTTTGCCAAACGCTCGGTTTTAAATTCAACGACACCTTTGCATATTCTACTGATGTAACTTCTATGGGTGATGAAGTGCTAGAGGAACTTAAGGGAGTTAAGCTATGGATTGTCGGTGTCCTAGGCGATAAAGAACATCCAACCCATGCTCACGTGAACAAAGCACTTGAATGGGCAGAGTTTGTAAAACCAGAAAAGCTAATCCTGACGCACTTAGGCCCAAGCTTAGATTACGCGACTTTAAATAATACAACACCTGACCACGTAGAAGCAGCATACGATGGAATGCAAATTGATATCTAAGTAAAACAGTATCTTACGGCACGCCAATTATTTTCATAATATAAATTATGCGACATTACTCTACATTCACAGGTGTTGCATAATCCCCTTTCTCATTGTCGAAACTCGTTAATGAGTTAACTGGCGGCTATTATCTGCCATCTCCCCAGTAACAAGTTAAATGCGCCCCCACAAATGGCTTAACTAGGTATTTCTAAACATTGTTTTAGATTTCCTCGTTTTCAGGAACTATGGATTTATAAAACTCGACTGACCGGCAACCACGATCCATTTTCTTGAGCCGTACCTGGATGTGAGGCTGTATAGATGCCAACGACCCCGACTCCCCTTTAGATTATTCAGTCTTGGTTCTCGAAAAACTCGACGAGAAATAATTCGTGACCCAACCGCGCTCAAAAACAACAAAAACATCGTTTAAAAACAAATACGAAAAAAATTCCTCTCCAGAAACATTACAGAAACCACACGCCTCTTAAATTCTTGCATAGTGTTCCTCGTGAACAGATCACATGCCTGCGGAGGGAACCGCGGGGACTAGAACGGAAGTGGGAACTACCGTTTCGAACCGGACGCAGGAACGGACGGTTCATTTTTGTAAACAGCGCCACAGCATGAAGTAAATGGCGCACTCATCAAATCTGAACTGGAGAAAGACAATGGCTTATTATGAATATGATGGAGATAACGGCGTCTTAGATGGCACCGACGGTTTCGACAACCTTTACGCAGGTGGTACTGGCAATACGGTTAACGGCGGTGCCGGAGACGATTTTCTTGGAGTTAACGGTTTCAGCAATGTCATAAACGGTGGCCTTGGTGACGACGTGTTAACGGTTTACGGACACTATTCCGAAGGCCACGGTGGAGAAGGTAACGATGTGATTAAAGCAGGTAATGGGGTGGAAAACTACTACTCAGGCGGCAATGGCAACGATACGATCACCGACGACAACGCGTTTATTGCGAGTGGCATAAACAGCATTTATGATGGTGGCGCTGGAGACGATACTATAGGAGTAAGCGCCAACCTCAGCGACATTATAGGCGGCACTGGAAACGACAATATCACCGTCTACGGTTACGATAATATCGTCGAAGGTGGGGAAGGCAATGATACTGTTTTCATGGAAGGCAATGAAAACCAAGTGAGTGGTGATGCCGGTGACGATATATTCACAGTAATTGGCAACGCCAACATGATCAATGCGGGTGTTGGCAATGACGCCCTCACCGTGACCGGTAATGCAAGTGTAATCAATGCGGGCAATGACGATGACACGCTTACCCTTTCAGGTTATCAGAACCATGTGTTAGCTGGCCAGGGCAATGACGATCTTACAATCTGGGGCGGCTCGAACGTCGTAGACAGCGGTGACGGAGCCGATACAGTTTTTGGCTACGGCGACTGGAACAATATTCAAGGCGGTGCTGGAAATGATGACATCAGTTTCGGTGGCGCACGGAACAATTATAGCGGCGGTGACGGCGACGATAAAATCAGCGTTTTTGGCTGGGATAGCAACGTCTCTGGCGACATAGGCAATGACGTTATTGAAGTGATATACGGCGCGCGCCTCACCGTTGATGGCGGTGAGGGCAACGACACCATGAATATCAGCGGTTCTGACCATCAAGTTGATGGCGGCATGGGCCATGACACGATGAATGTCAGCGGCTCTGACAATATAGTTGATGGCGGCGAAGGTCATGACAACGTCACACTATCAGGCACCGGCAATGTGGCTGATGGTGGAACCGGCAACGACACCATGACGGTCCAAGGCGACAACATCGCTTACGGTGGTGAAGGTAACGATCGCCTGACAGTCGGCGTCAATACCCGTGACATTCACGGCGGCACGATTGATGGTGGTGCCGGCGATGACAGCCTTGGTATTATGGCCGATGGTGCAACGGCCAAAGGTGGGGACGGCAATGACTTCGTTCATGTTCTTGCTGATGGCGCAACAGTTGAGACTAACGCTGGTAACGACACCGTTTGGACCTGGAATGCATCGGACCTGAACCTTGATACCGGCGATGGCGACGATCATATCCAAACTAATTATGGCTACTATACGTCGGACAATACGGTGAATGCTGGGGCGGGTAACGACTATGTCCGCATGGAAAATAGTTCACAAAACGACCAAGTTGATGGCGGTGCAGGTGATGACATCATTGTCACCGATGGTGACGATGGATACTACGCTGGTGGCGACGGCGATGACGTCGTCGTAACCCTAGGCGCACGGTCCGAACTTTCCGGTGGTGCTGGCGATGATCTGTTAGTCGCCGGTGGCCTGGGTGCCCATGCCTTTGCCAAGGCCGACGGTCACGCTAAAAGGACCCTTGAGGATACCCTGCAAGAAGCGCAAGGTGCGACCAGTTACGAAGAAGGTGGGATTAACCACTGGCGTGATGGTGAGGGGTCTGTTCTTGACGGTGGTGACGGCGACGACACCATGATGGGCAGCTTTGGTAACGACACCATGATTGGTGGCGCAGGCAACGATACCTTCGTCACCCATCTGGGTGAAGGCCACGACGTTATCGTCGGTGGTGCGGGTACCGATACTCTGGATATCCGGGGCGGCGTGGTTGACGACCTTAATGGTGAGGATGTTAACTTCTACTTCGAGACCAAGGAATTTGTCGAGGGCATAAACGTATTTGCCTTCAAGTCGGAAGACGGTAACTCGGCACAGTTGGTCTTCCGTGAACTCCACCCTGAAGACGGTGTAACCGATCTCTCCAGGATTGAGTTGGACCTCTCCGACGGTGGTGTTGAGAAGCTGGTAATTGGCGGTAAAGAGTTCGACATGGCAGATGTCATGGCGACAGCCAGCACTGGCAGCATATCCATGAACCAAGACACGCCGGAGCATGTTGTTGATCGCCTGGAAGAGGCTCTGGATGAAGCCATCGCTAATTCTAGTAGCGGGTCATTGGGCAATAGGGAGGGAGCCGAAGGTGTCATCGTCGGGACCGCGGACTATGCCAATCCGGACGAGGAAATTATGGATCCACTGGCTTAGTCAATCATTCAACCACCCCAACACACCAAACAACGGCGGCTTCTCAAGAGGCCGCCGTTGCATCGTAAGGCCATAAGTGAGAGTTCTTTCTCTCCCTAAATTTCTCCAAAAACCACAAAAACAATTCGATTATCTGCCTACGCCCAAACTACAGGAATCATATCTGGAGCATTGATTTCGTTCATGACAAACCGACTAACGGCCGATCTTACAAGATATTGACTGTGCTGAATGAATACACCCGTGAAGCCCTTTGCGTTACCGTGAAACCTAAAATAGGTAATAAGGAGGTTCTTGAGGCACTTTATCCTCTCTTCTTGAAGCACAGCAAGTCAGAGTTTATTAGATCAGATAATGACCCCGAGTTTATAGCTAAGAACTTCCAGACCAGGCTTATCAAGGTTGGCATTACCCCAACCCGAATTTATCCCGGCAGTCCATGGGAGAACGGCTATAACGAACGGTTCAACGGCACCCTAAGAAGAGAAGTCCTCAACGCTGAGTGGTTCATCACAATTAAACAGGCTCAGGTGGTCATCAATACTTGGCTGAAACAGTACAATTACGTCAGCCCCCATCAGGCTTTGAACATGAGGCCGCCGATGCTGGAAAATCTATCTGAGGATGGTACATAACAAGGGGGCTTTACAACTGACCAATAGAATTTGCTGGCGGAGGAATTCCAGCTTGACCATATGTTGTTGATGCTCAGTTATTGCTTTCGGTGAAATCAAGGTGGATAACTCTGACCCCACAAGAGCCGCCGTGATTTTTCAACGCCAAAACCACCTTGGGGGCAGATATTCATCATGCCCCCTTCTTGCTTTTCGATTGTCTTGATGACAAGACTTTGGTGTTATGGTCAGTGTTGCATCCCAATATTCAATGCCTTGCCTTCCAACCTGATCCAGCCTCTGCCGTTCCAATGATGGATGCCCCCTTTGCAGCCGATAGCCCAAGGGTTGCCATCCTTGCCAACGTCCAAGCGTTCTATGCAACCAATACACTTGATCCAGGATTTCCCATTCCACTGGTAGGGGGCTCTATCCATACCAACCGTCCAGACTGATTGACCAGCTCCGATATCCCGCCCCGAGTTATCGCCCAAATAGGCCCATTTTGGATACTTCAAATATTCGACTCTTTCGTTACAGGCGATGATAACCGGCAAATTGTTCGTCAGGACATCAATGCGTTTTGCGCAATTTTGATGCGGGACCCACTTGCCGGTCCATTGTCTGGGATTACGGTCCATATCGATCGCATATATTATCTGGTGAGCGCCAACATCACGGGCCTTGAGAGAGCCAACAGGTTCCTAATCATTGTTAACCCATTCGACCACATAGTCGTCGCACCGGATGCCCACGGGAACGCCGTTCGCCTGGACACTGATATTTTTGATGCAACCTCTTTGCCTAATCCAGCGTTCGGTTTTTGGGTTCCAGGCATATGGGGGATTGTCCGTGCCTGGAACACCTATTTTAGTCACGCCTCATTTGCCGGAGAGTTTCAGTTCGTAAAATGATTCCTCTGTGTGCGACAGAGTTTCGAAATGTTTTACCGGTGCAGCGGTGTTGCCGGCCAGGAGACAGGTAACACCGTCATTGGTCCATCCGAGGTAGGTTTCTCCACCAGATTTGTAACGGCAGGCATAGAGCGTTGCTTCGTTGGCCCCTCCTCTATTCGCAAGGGCAATAAAGTATTTACTCCGGTAGCCGCCACCATTGGGAATCCACCTGACACCATCGGCCTTTATAAGATAGGTAAAGTTTTTACTTGTGTGGAGTTGACCATCGAGTGCGATTTTGCAGCCATTGCCTGTCACTGTACCCAGCATATTGTTACCCTGATATTTAAAGGTACAAATTTGTCTGGCGCCTTGCCCTGGGTACGCCGCATTGAAGGTGGTGTAGGCATTTGGAAGTCGGGAAGCCGATCCAATTGCCCAATGCGCACCCGATTCATAATTCGTCAGCGGGGTAATGACGGTGTTTTCACTGTTTTGACAGCTTTTCTGGTTCGGGATGCCACCCTTGGTGCCAAACGGCGGTTGAGAACATTGTTTTGTCTGGGCATTTTCAAATCTAAACCCGCCGGGTTGACTGTCAATAATCCACCACTGGTAGTCCAATTGGGTACAATGCCTTTCCGTCATCTTGTCCCCTAATTTGTAACCGTCAGGTTGCAAGCATTTGCCGCTGCTGCGATTGACAAACTTCACGTAGCCGCGAATATCGACCAGATAATCGTAGCGGGCCGCCTTGGCACAATCGACCATCACCACATTGCCCGCACTATTGGCATTGCCAAAGCAGAGACCCGCCTGGTCGCTTTTCAAAAGGATGTTGTCTGCGTGGTAAACCGGTGTGAGTTTACTGGCCAGGCGGTAAACCTGATTTGCTGAGCCGACGCATGGTTTCCATTCGGCTTCGGCTGCGCCCGGTAGTGCACTGGAATTTTCAAAGTGAAGGCACTGACTGTTCGCCAAATTGGCGATCTGCATCCAGTCGTCACCATGCTTTAATACTTTCCAGTAGTACTCTTTAGAATTAACGCATCCGCGCACTGTGATTTTGCCGTCACCCTGGAATTCCTTGACCAGGAAGGTAAACGATCCCTCTGTCGGCAGTTTTGGATCACTGAAGTCCTCTTTGACCTCGGCCCAATTCCCTTCGGGCGCGATGCAATGACCATTCTTAGTATCATAGAGAAAGACATACCCGCCCTTAGGATCAGTATGGGGGGCTCCGCTAGCTGGCCGGGTGGACCAACGGGATGAATTTCCATCAGCACACTTGGCTTGCCTGACAAAACCGTTGGCATTTTCCAGGCACAGCCCGGTATGACCGACCTCGATATAGTCATTGGTAATGGTCTCGCTCGTGTCATGGTCAAGCGGACTCCGGTTTTCGGCCATTTCCGCCTGCAGGTAGGCAGAATTGCGCGCCGCCATAGCATTTTGCATGGCTTTTTGCTGAGCGGCGTACTTACTGAAATCCTTGCCGTACTTGGCAAGCTCACGCTTGGCGGCCGCCGCCTTGGCGTCCATCTGACTGGCGATATGATTGTGTATCTTATGTTTCAGTGAGCCGGGAAGCTGATGCAGCGCATCGTCGACGATGCGTTCAAGAGCATGCAACCCAATCATTGCCATCTGTTCGACGTCGTAAGGGATGTCTTTAATCTTGAACGGAAGGGTTTGGTTTATTTCAGCGCCGAACATCTTCATATCGAGTGTCAGATCAAGCGGCGCGTTCTTAGAGATCATATCTTTTAAATCTCCGGCAAAACCCGCCTTCTTAATGTTGATGGATTTGCCGATTTCTTTGGCGATCTCGTCCGTCGCTTCCTTCAGGAACTTATCCATGAAGTCTGCGCCTTTGAGAGCGTCAAGGACAACGTCAAGCGCAACCCGGGCCGTATCGCGCTCACTAATCAGAACGGCGACACGCGGGTCCAGATCAATGGGAAAGTGTGCGGTTATTGTTTCGGCCAACCTGAGCGCCGCATCGGCTACTCCGCGCGCGCCCTTCAAAGCCCCGATACGGATACCCCACTTTGCCTTACAAGCCCATTTACCCCAACCATGGCAATGATGGTAATGGTGCCAGTCATCATCAATCCGGTTATTAAGACTGTTGACCCGGTCCTCCGCACTCTGCAGCCGACGTTCGGCTGCCGCGCGTTCTTTTCGAACCTTGGCCCGCTCCTGATTAATACTAGCCGTCAAATTGTTCACCTTGTCTTGCGCACCCTTGAGCTTCGACTCTGCCTCCTTGAAACCGGCATTTAGGCCGTTGAAAACATCGTTCAACGCCGTTGTCGCCGGACCTGCGATGAACTTGCCGATGTCGAGCTTCAAGTCGCCTTCCATATAGAAGTCAGCCTTTTTGAACTCGGGTTTCTTTGCCGATAGATCAACGCCGCTCAGCTTGAAATCCGTATGCAAGGAGAAATCTTTGCCGAAGTCGGCAGTCGCATCGAAGCTGGCGCCGTGCTTATTGAAGGTGACGTCAAATTTCTCATGAAGCCCTAGATACTCAATTTTGATATTGCTGTTGACCTTAATACTGGGCAGAGGGTCTTTAACCCCGACCTTCAGTGAGAAATGGTTTTCCTTGAGTTCCAAAGGTCCTAGGTTTAACGGATTGATAGCGCCTTCGGCAAAGATGCCGCTCTTCGGACTGACGGACAAATCCATCTGGCCCAGTTCGTGTTCCAACCAAGTCATGCCACCTTTTAACGCAAACCCCTCGCCCGTAATATTGAGGTCGGGGTCCTGCGCGCCCGGCGTGGCGAAAGCGAATTTTACGTTGTCGAATTCGGGGAAAATGCCTGCTGGAATGTCGAGGTTGAAATTACCGCCGATCATCGCGAGGGCGATCTCTTGAATGAAGAACATATCGACCTTGGAGGCCGACCCTACGAAGGCAATGTCCTGCGGTGCGCCCAAGGCTTCCGGCAACAAGTCGGCATCCGCAGCAATTTTATACGTCTCGCCGCTGACCTTGATATTGCCATCAAATCCCAAATGTATGGCGGCATCCTCATCGATACCGAGATCGAAACCCACTTCGTAAAGCGTGAAACCGGGAATGCCAAAGGGCTCCTTCCAACCTTTCTTGTCCTTTAAGTCAGCGACGACTTTGACGTCGATTTTCTCATCTTCAAATTCCAGAGCCGTCTTAGCCGTGAAATCCAATTCAGTGCCATGCACATTGGCAATGATGTCGGCACCGATACCGATCTCAATATCGAACTGCCCGGCACCCGCTTCGGTAGCGATTAGGGAGAATACGGCCTCGACACCCGGCTTGGATTTCATCCACTTGGGTTGATTATGGGCGCCAGCGTGGGCAGAGAGATCAACTTCGACGTCCAGCTTAATGGGGCCGCCAAAAATCCCGCCAATATCCCCGGTTAATACGACGCGTTCTTCCGAGATTCCTAAACGCTTGAGCGCACCCGATAGCCCGCCACCTGAATTTTTATGCTCAAACGCGGCTACCAAACTAAGCCCGGATTGAACATCGATCTCAACCGCATTTGCTCCATAAATCTCTTTAAGAGCATCCTGGGCGATGGGAGAGAAATCAGTTAACCGCCCTTTTAATCCGTCCTTAGAGAGGACTACAGCAGCTTCTGAGAGTTTGATGTGTTTGAGAGGCGTACTGGCGAGTGGCGGAACAAATTCAGTAATTGCGAAGTGATCCTGGCGCATGATGAAGTTCCAGCCTGATCCCGTGAAGAGGTAAGCATCCAGGTCCTTCTGCTTGCCGAAATCTGTCTTTGCCTCAATCCCGTGCTCGGAAATCTTGATCGTGTTGATTTCGAATTTACCCGCTTCTGGAATGCCGCTGACGCCTGGAATTTCCGAGAGCTTCAATGGACCCTCTAGCTCGAACGTCGCATCAATCAACTTACCGTTCTGTTCGTGCACGTCGACATTGACGTCGAGTTTGGAATGTCTGCCGATATCAGTCTTGGCCGCTAAATCGACATCATAGGTTTTGGTGCCGTCAGCGCTTTTGCGTTTGCGGATATCAAGTGTTAGATTTTCGAGATTCAAGAACGAGATGCCAAACGGTTTGTTCCACGGCTTGTCGGTATGACCTTTGATTTCCAAGTCGGTCTCCGCCGCCCCTTGGGAGCGGTCGTAATCGACTTCAATATAGAAGGCAAAGTCTTCATTTTTCACTTTGATTTCAGCGTCACTAGCAACTTTTACCGAAATGCCGCGTTTTCCATCAGGCAATTTGCCCTTGATTTCCAGATGCTCATTGCTGAGGGTTAAATGTTTCCCAGCGCCTGGAATTCTCAGCTTGGGCAAGTTGATTTTAATATCCAGGTGGTCAAGGATGGAGTTCTTGATGTCCTGGGCGCTATGGTTCTTGGCTAAGGCCTTGGGGCTGAAGCCGCCATTTAGTGGCAGCTTCAATTCATTTACACCCACTTCCTTTAGCAGCTTTGCCAGCTCCCCGGTTGGCCGGATATCCATATGGCCATAGACGTTCATGCCCGGCTTGATGATTGGGTTATGACTGCTCTGTTGAATCCAGGATTGGGCGTTGAGAACGATACCAGATTTTGCAAGCGTAACATCTGACTTCGCCGGGCTATAGAGCATCGCCACATTGGAGAAATCGACATCCTTGAGTGGCGAATTAGCTGCCCCGGGAATAATGCTACCGAGATTGAGGTCACCGAGAGTGACGGCGACGAAATGACCACCACTCCAACCCTTTTGGATTTGCATGGTGGTCGGGTGCCCTTTGACCGTGCCTTTTACGATAAAGTGGGCCGGCAGGTAGTTATGTTCGGCAAAGATGAGGATTGATGTTAAGTCCACATCGTCGAGGCCGGGCAAACCTTGCGCACCGACAAGTTTGGCGATGGTCAAGCCTTTAGGGTCAATCTCAATTGAGTCGGGTCGGCCTGGGGCCTTGCCGAAAGTAAGATCAATTGGCGTGCTGCCGACCTTAGACTCCGCTGCCAGTTGGACAGTCCAGCCCCCGTAGAAGTTGTTGATATCGATAGACATGTTAGAGAGTTCGAATTTCTCCACCATGGAAATTGTGAGCTTGGAATTCTTAACTTCTTGGGCCGTGATCTGAACCTTGTTCTGTCCGCTTTTTCTGACCAAATCGACGTCAAAATCAAAATCGGCTTTGGACGACCCGTGCGCAAATTCGAGCCCTCCGGCAACGTCCACCTGGAGCGCTCGTTTGCCTTTGACCTTCATTCCTTTAATTTCAACATTGGCATGCTGAATACTCACTCCGCCAGGCATCCCCGGGAGATTAAGCTTGGGTAAAGCCACCTTGATGTCGAGACTATCAAGAAGCTCATTTTTGACCGAAGCGACATTTCCAGACAGCGTTTTGGCGCTGATGGCACCATTTAAAGGCAATTTCAAATCGGTAACGCCGACTTGCTTCAACAGGCTTGATAATTCACCGGACGGATGAATATTGAGGTGACCGAACACATTCATACCTGGTTTTAGGATCGGGTTTCCGTTTGAGCTTGCAATTCGTTTCGCTGCTGATTCTTTCATACCAGTTTGGTTGAGAGCTTTAGCGGTTTTAAGGGGGCTGTAGACCAGGGTGAGCCCTTCAAATTCAGCATCCTTGAGCGGTGAGTTCGCGGCACTTGGGATCAGTTGCGCAGGAGAGAATTTGTCAAGAAATACTGAGACGAAATGCCCTTTAGCATTGGGAACCTTTTCGGCGGTTATGTAACTCTGAATACCCTTAATATCCGCGTAAAAAAGCCATTGGCCGGGATATATTTGCACAGACTCTAGTTTGATATTGTCTATCCCCGGCAGATCACCAACGCCGAGAATCTTGCCGATGGTAAGCCCAGCCGTATTGATATTTATGTGGCGGGGTTGCCGGGAGGTCGCCGGGAGGTAAGAAAGCTTAATCGTTGTATTATTTAATTGGGTATCGGCATTGATGTTGGTGACCCAGCCCTTTGGCGTCTTGCGGCTGTTGAAAGACATATCGGTGAGTTCGAACTTCTCAACCATGTCCAAAGTCAGCTTTGTGCCCTTCTTGGTCTCACCCTTGATCAATACCTGCGACCCTTGGCCTTTCACCTTTACCACCTCGACTTCAAAGTCGAGGTTGAGGGATTCGTTTTGGATGTGGGCATCCAACTCACCCCTAATCGTGGCGTCCAGCCCGCGCTTACCGTCAGGCAGTTTACCCTTAATCTCAAGGTTTGTTTCTTTGAACTTCACATTCCCGGGTAGATATAGGCCCGCGACGTTTAGCGGGATATTCAAATCAAGGCCGTCCAGGATCTCGTTCTTAATCTGGCTTGAATTGCCTTTTTGGAAGGCCTTGGCGCTAAGCTGACCTTTAAGCGGTAAGCTGCTTTTATAGGCTCCCATGGCTGACAGCATTTTGCCGAGATTTCCGTTCTTTTTAATACCCATTTGGCCGATGACATTGAGGCCGGCCTTGAGATCGAAGGAAGAAGCGGCGTTTTTAGCAATAGGTTCGATGAATGGCGGTAGGTCTTGAGGTCGAAGGTTCTTCTCTAACGTTCCTTTCGGGGCCCACACATAAGTCATGCTGTTGAAGGAAACATCGTCAAGAGGCGTTTTGCCGATCTGTGGGATAAGGTTTGAAATATGAATGGGTTTGGGTGTCGCCACCGCGATAAAAGTCTTTCCGCTGCGCTTAAACGTGGCGATGTCGACGGCCATTTTACGGATTACCGACTTGGCTTGGAACGAGCCTTTAGCAACTTGAATTTCGGTAAGCGCAATATCCGTGAGCCCCGGCACATTTAGCGTCGTCAGCTCTCCAAGAGTCATGGCGGTTTTGATCGTAAACTGTGTGCGATTGCTTTCCGAGGGGTCGCGGCTCACGGCGACATCAATGGGGTTTTTATTTAGGGTCGATTTTGCGTTGATAACAAGGTCCCACTTGCTGCTCTTCTTGGTTGCGACAACATGCATGTCGTCAAGTTCGAGCGAGGGGGGGAAAGGGAGTTTAAATTTATCTTTTGAATCGCCCGTAATTTGAGCCTGGAATTTGGCCCCTGGTTGTGCCGCGAGCATACCAAAACTAAAGGGATGAGGTTTGTTGCCAAGCTTGACGTCAAAGGTGCCAGTTACCCCGGCAAAAACCTTTGGTTTGCCTTTGATTTCACGCCCGACAACAATGATTTGAGCTCCCTTCAGGCTGACAATATTTGGCATGCCGGGAATTTTAAAATTGCTGGGTAGAGGGAGGTTCAGGTTCAACCCTGAAAGCAATTGGCTCTTTAATTTGGTGCTCGCAGTTTTTAAATCGTGCCCAAAAAGGTTGCTCGGAAAGGCCCCTGAAAGGGGGAGCGAATATTGGTGATGGCCAATTGTCGACAGAACTGTTCTAACGGCTTGCGATGCAGAAAAATCGGCAGAACCAAAAAGATTAAGCCCTTCTTTTAAGGTAATATGGCTTCCACTGCGACTAAGGGCGGGATGAAGGGTGGATGGGAAGAGTGACATTGCAACATTGCTCTTGGCTTGACCTTTCGGCACGTAAATAAGGGCAACATTTTTAAAAGATATCCCGTCAATAGGTGTCCCCGAAGGGACTGGGATAATATCCGTAAGTTTAAAATTTTGGGGAAGGACAGCGGCCAGGGAAACACCGTTGACTTTAAACCCTACCACCTTAGCGGTTTTGTTTCTTAATGTGATTTGAGCTGAAGTCGAATTCCCCGTTTTGCGAATATCACGAACAGGAAGGTTTGAAAGCCCAGGAACACCTTTCAAAACGGCAAAGATATCTTCAGTGTTTTTTGTCGACTGAGCCATCAAAGGCGCCGAATAAGCTAAAGTGAGAACAAGCAACGCCACCAATAGCGACAGATGCAGACGGGCAGACTTGATCGCCAATAGCGCCACTAACTTCATATCATTTCCTACAAGTTTAGTTTTTAAGTCCATCTCACGCCCATCCCCATATATAAACTCGCTAAGAAAATATAACTTACTTAAGATGCAAGAACCTATCACATGGATATCTTACATTACGCCGCAAATTAACTTTCACGAATACTTGATACTAACACCGGAATTACTCGAAAAGGTTTCTCAAATATTTCTGACAGAAAAACATTATACCCAGTTGGAGTTTTTCTGTCGGCATTTAGGCGTGTCTGCATGGGTGACAGCAAATCTCATAAAGGCATGATATCCCGGAGAACAAAAACCAATTAGCCGTTCTAATTCCTCGAATTCTAGACATGTGGGCGAGATTTTACTCCGATCACTGGGCTTGAGATGCCTGTGAGGGACCGCTATTACCACGTATCTATGGCAATCAATTCATTGAAAACTCGAAAAAACTGTTCTCCCGAGCGCTGTAATTTTTCATAATTCCAACTAATAATATATTGAAACTAGTGGAAATTATTCTCAGGCAGACTATAAACTACAAATCCAAGTGCAACACTTAGCGAACCTCGTGTATCTGTGACAATAGCATGCTTAAATATCGTTATTGGCTTAGTTGCCCCCTGTTATTAATTTTGATTTTAAGAGGCTTTGATGACGACACAGATTGATAAGTTGATATCTATCATGGCTCAGCTTCGTGATCCTGAGAATGGGTGTCCTTGGGATTTGGAACAGGATTTTTCGACAATAGCGCCTCATACGATTGAAGAAGCTTATGAAGTAGCTGATGCGATTGAGAAGAATGATCTTGAGGAGTTAAAAGATGAATTAGGTGACCTACTCTTTCAGGTTATCTTCTATTCACAGATGGCAAAAGAAATAAAAGCCTTTGATTTTGAGTCCGTTGTGCAATCGATCAACGAAAAGATGATCAGACGCCACCCCCATATATTTGGTGATACTGAAATTAAAGATGCTGAGAGTCAAACCAAGGCATGGGAAGAGCAAAAGGCTTCAGAAAGACAAAAAAATCAATCAAATGGTCTAAAAATAAGTGCTCTTGAAGGTGTTATCAATGGCTTACCTGCGCTCACCCGTGCCGCTAAATTGCAAAAAAGGGCTGCCAGAGTGGGTTTTGATTGGCCAGATACGGATCAGATTTTTGATAAGATCAATGAAGAAATCGAAGAAATCCATCATGAATTAGATAATCAAGGCAGTAAAGAACGGGTTAGTGAAGAGGTTGGTGACCTTCTTTTTGCTTGTGTCAATTTAGCCCGAAAGCTTGATATTGATCCTGAAACCTCTTTGCGTTTAGGCAATTCAAAGTTCGAAAAAAGGTTTAGACGTATGGAAGCCTTGATGGATATGGACCTTGAGGGTAAGTCTTTAGACGAAATGGAAGCCCATTGGCAGCAGGTGAAAAAGGAAGAAGTAAAATAAGTTTTCGCCTCTGGACGCTCTCTAGGTTATCATGGCATGTCTTTCAATCATTTGGACTATTAACCTTTCATGATAAAGCGTGTTTTTCCTTTTCTTGTTCTCCTTCCCATTTTAAGTGGATGTTACCTCCCTGCTCGCTTTGATGCTGAGATTGAAATGAGCCGTACAGGGTTCTACAGTCTTGAGTTTCAGGGATATATGGCAGAGATCGGACTTTACAGAGCAATCAAAGAGAAAAAACTAACTGCAGAAGAACAAGCTAAAAAGGTAGAGGTTTTAGAACGAGACTTTACCCGCGATACGTCAGTTAAAGAATTCAGCTATTTTGGCAATGGCCACTTTAAAGTTCATTATCTAAAGAAAGGTGATATCACCCGAACAGGCATGGTAACCTTTGTTCGTCGGAATGAAAAGATTCTGAGTATTTCGGCGTCCAAAAAAACGGGCATCATTACGATCCGAGGTAAATACCTCAAGAAGAATGACAAAGAACGTCTGATCGCGATGGGGTTATGGATGGAAGGTGAAGTCCGCGTTAAAACCGATGCAAAAGTGATTAGCCATAACGCGACTTCAGTAAAAGACGGTGAAGGAAAGAATGAGAAAGTCTACACTTGGATTATTCAAAACCCCTATTCTCCTTCACCAAAGCTTGAATTATATTTGCGCTAAATCAACGAGTTATTTATCATCCCTTAGAAGTCGGATGAGGCTTGAGGTATCCCAGCGCCCTCCTCCCTTTGCTTGTAGTTCAGCATAAAATTGATCTACCAATGCCGTAACGGGAACACGCGCTCCATTCTTGCGAGCTTCATTCAAACAGATACCTAAATCCTTCCTGATCCAATCAACGGCAAAGCCAAAATCAAATTCATCGTCCAGCATGGTGATACCGCGGTTTTCCATTTGCCAGGATTGAGCGGCCCCTTTGGAAATGACATCCACAACCTTTTTAGTATCTAAACCGGCTTTCATGCCAAAGTTAAGGGCTTCTGAAAGGCCTTGGAGCAATCCGGCAATTGTTATCTGGTTGACCATTTTGGTGAGTTGTCCTGCTCCGGCCTCTCCCATAAGCGTCACGGCCTTAGAAAAATTATTAATTACAGGTTCAACTTTATCGAAATCAGCCTGATCGCCACCGACCATAACGGTTAAGGCTCCGTTTTCAGCACCGGCTTGGCCACCTGAAACGGGACCATCAAGAAAGCCAACGCCTTTTTCTTTAGCTGCAGCGTAGAGTTCACGGGCAAGTTCAGCGGAGGCGGTTGTGTGATCGATAAATATGGCTCCAGATTCCATCGTCGCTAGGGCACCAGTATCCCCATAGAAAATGCCGCGTACATCATCATCATTACCAACACACGCGCAGACTATTTCAGCTCCCTCAGCAGCTTCTGCAGGTGTTACTGCAGCATTTCCCCCGTACTCTGCAGCCCATTTATCTGCTTTCGCTGCAGTTCTGTTATAAACGGTAACATCATGACCAGCTTTTTGCATGTGTCCAGCCATGGGATATCCCATAACACCGAGACCAATAAAGGCTACTTTCATTTCGCACTCCCTGATTTAAATTTTGTTTGACCCTAGCCTACTCTATTTCCCCTTGAAAAGAGTATTTAGGCGCTCCCAACTCTTTTCTGAAGGGGCAATGAGAAGCCGTTCACCTTCAATTTCAAAGGCTTGATAAGGTTTTTTGCCTTTGCAAAGGCCACTAAAACCACCGGCTTCTTTATGGAGCAATATTCCCGCAGCGTGGTCCCATGGTTTGAGACGTCCATAGAGAGAAAAATGCAAGGTGCCTTTGGCTAAATCTATGTATTCATGAGCAACGCAGCCATAATGAGGTACATGTTTTGGCATTTGCCCCCAGCCTTGTTTGACTTGTTTTTCAAGCTGCTTGATCATCCGACCCCAGAGTGGCCCCGTCATCTCTTCAATTTCTGTATCAGGAGCAGATTTAATCCTTTCCCCCTCGAGCCAGGCACCACCTCCCTGCTCTGCTGTCGCAATCCTTCCTGAAAGAGGATCTAAGATCCAGCCGGCTAATATTTCACCCTGACGACAAAGGGAAACCATAACGGCGAAGGTATCTTTGCCTTTTGAAAAATTTTGGGTTCCGTCTACAGGGTCAATTACCCAGACAGGTGCCTGTTCATTCAAAATATCTAAGCTTGCCGTCCCTTTAGAAACAGCTTCTTCTCCAAGAGCCAAACTACTTGGCATCAAATCACATAAGGTTTTTGTCAGAAAAATCTCGGCTTCTATATCTGCTGCCGTGACGATATCACCAGGCGCTTTCTCCGATATTTCATGATCTTTCAACTGCTTGAAACGAGGCAGAATTTCTGTCTCGGCAGCCTCTTTCATCAAGGCTGTAACTTTTTCAAAGTTGATCTTCATTTAAGACAATATCCTAGGTTTCGTTTTTCATCTTTTCAAAACGCTGCATGTCTTCAGGAGATAGCCTGGCTTCAATGACAACTTCGCCAGTATCAGGATCATCTTTTCGATCAAAGATTTGTCCCTTCTCGTAAAGCCAAGCCATTAAGCGCCCTTGGTCATAGGTTAAGCTCACAGTAATGTCTTGGTGCATTGAACTGATCTTATCTTCAACAATCTTAAGAAGGTTATCTATCCCCTCTTTTGTAATTGCTGAAACCATACAGTTATTTGCTGCATCACGTGCAACATGGTTTGAGAGAATTTCTTTTTCCTCAGTTGCAACTTGATCAATTTTGTTAAAAACCTCAATCAAGTCTAACTCTTCAATCTCTGCAACTTCGAGTTCTTTTAGAACCTGAATGACGTCTTGTTTTTGCGCTTCCGTATCAGAATGAGAAATATCTCGAATATGGAGGATTACATCAGCTTGTTGAACTTCTTCCAGGGTCGCGTGGAAAGCTAAGACCAACTCGTGAGGAAGTTCTGAAATAAAACCAACTGTATCAGAGAGAATCACTGCTCTTCCTGAGGGGAGGTTGAGGCGACGCATTGTGGGATCAAGTGTCGCAAACAATTGATCTTCGGCCATGACATCCGCTTTGGTCATGCTATTGAATAAAGTTGATTTACCAGCGTTTGTATAGCCAACAAGGGCCACAACCGGATAAGGAATTTTCTTTCTCGCACTTCGGTGAAGGTCACGAGTTCTCTTAACTTCCTTAAGCTTCCGCTTAATTCGCGTTACCCTGTCGTCCAACATACGTCGATCTGATTCAATTTGACGCTCACCAGGACCACCCATCACCCCATGACCACCCCTTTGTCGTTCAAGGTGTGTCCAAGACCTGACTAGGCGGGAGCGCTGATAGGTTAAAGCCGCGAGCTCAACCTGGAGGCGTCCCTCTTTGGTCCGCGCTCGTTCGCCAAAAATTTCGAGGATGAGGCCTGTACGGTCGATAACCTTACAATCCCAATGTTTCTCTAGGTTTCTTTGTTGTACGGGAGTTAAGGAGCTATCAACAATTATGACAGCAATTGGAGTATGGTCTGCTTTGTACAGTTTGAGAATATGATTAATCTCATCTACAACACCCTGACCAAATAAGGTTGAGGGCTTGGGACGAGCAACATTGTAAATTTTGCCTTCAGCTATTTTTAGTCCAATAGCTGCTGACAGGCCTGAAGCTTCTTCAAGCTGTGCTTCTGGCGTGCGAGAGTTATTGCGCCCCGCTCCTCCCCCTGTAAGGTTCGGACAAAGCACAAGACAGGGAGCTCTCCCCTTTTGCGGGGAAAAGCTCTCTGACTTATTCATAATGGAATATAACCAAACAAGAAGGTTTAGGCTTCGGCTTCTTCGCCGTCGTCCTTACCTGGTTCAAACAATTGAATTGGTGTAGACGGCATAACCGTTGAAATCGCATGTTTGTAAACAAGTTGAGTATGCCCGTCTCTTCTGAGAAGAACGGAGAAGTTATCAAACCATGTTACAATGCCTTGGAGTTTCACACCATTTACCAAGAATACCGTTACCGGTGTTTTATGTTTCCGAATGTGATTTAGGAATACATCCTGCACATTTTGGGATTTTTCAGCAGCCATTGGCTTTGCCCTTTTATTATTACCCTGTTGTCCGAGATTTTAGGCCTAAACCTAAATATTTCTAGCTTTTTATTTTATAAATTCGATTTCGCTAGGGCGTTATGATTAATACTTGATCTTCATAGTTGATATGCCGTTACACCTTGACCCGTTAAACGATTTATCAACCAGCCCGTTATAAAACGTGCTGTAACTTTTTTACTAAAGTGACCGCCTCCAGGCAATCCCTGAAATGCATTGTTGGTGGATTGGCGTTAAATTCTCCTTCTTCAGGAGCTTTTGCGCGAACTAAAATGGGGATACAACCAGACGCTTTCGCACATTCAAGGTCAACATCAGCGTCGCCAACAAACCAAACATTTTGCCCGGCAGTGACGCCACTTCCCTCTAACGACATATGAACCGGTTCAACCGCAGGCTTATCTTTTGGTGCATCCGTTGCGCCAACGACGGCCCCAAAAAGCTTCGTCCAGCCTAGGTGATCTGATTCTTTTCTCAGAAATTCACCATTTTTATTACTAACGATCCCCAGATAAACCCCCTGCTCTTTCAGTTCATTTAAAAGGTCTAAGGCTCCAGGCATAGCTTCCAGCCCATTTAAGTGATTGGCACGAAAATGGCTATAAAACACCTCTGCAGCTTCTTCCCACCGATCTCCAAACATATCGGGAAAAGTGTCTCTTAAAGATTTTTTCGCATTCTCAAGGGTTTGCTTAAAGCTCCAACGCTCATGCCCCATCGCATCGAAAGCAGCCATGAGAGAATCGTGTATGGCTGACCAGTTGTTGACCAGGGTATTATCCCAATCAAAAATTACGGCGTCTGGCTTGGAAATTCCTAGAGAGACACTCATGTTCCGTCACTCTCCTCGTTTAGGTATGTCTCATACCAATCGAGAAGCTCCTTTGTTAAAGCCCCTGTTTTTCCATCACCGATTTTATGATCATCTATTTGAACCACTGGTCTGATGAAAGTACCGGTGCTAGTTAAAAAGGCTTCCTTAGCTTGATAGGCTTCTTCTTTGCTAAAAGCACGCTCGGTTATTTTAAGTTTCCCAGCCTGTGAAATTTTCAAAAGAACTTTACGAGTGATTCCGCCCAGAATTTCATTTCCGAGATAACGGGTTATCAATTCACCCTCTTGTGTAACAATCCAGGCATTGCTTGACGTCCCTTCTGTTACCAAGTCTTGATCATCAATCAACCAAGCTTCCAAAGCCCCTTTTCCTTTAGCTTCTTCTTTAGCTAAAACATTAGGAAGCAATGATATTGATTTGATATCACAACGTTTCCATCTTAAGTCAGGAAGGGTAATAACTTTCGTTCCTTGCAGAACTTTTTCTTTATCGTAAGCATCACGTCGAAGAGCTGTCAGGATAATTGACGGGCGACAGTTTGTTGGAAATAAGTGATTGCGAGGTGCTATACCTCGTGTGATTTGCAAATATATTGCGCCGTTTTCAATCAGGTTTTTCCGTTTAATCCGCTCAAAAAGCAAGCTTAGAGCTTTTCTCGACATAGGCATTGGTATTTGCAATGACGATAAAGATCGCTCAAGCCGATTTAAGTGGTCTTCCATACCGAAAAGTTTTCCGTGGTGAACACCAACAACTTCATAAACGCCATCTGCAAACTGCATGCCTCTATCTTCAATAGAAACCGTAGCTGCAGAATGGCGCTTAAAGCGGCCATTTACGTAAGCAAAGCGTGACATTATCTAAGGGTGACCTTTATTAAATACTAGAAAAACTCAAGGCGAACAGAGAACATTTTTTCGACCTTACGAACTTCTTCAGATGCTGCAAACAAGACAACACGATCTTTAACTTCAACTACAGTATCACCGCGAGGGCTGATTACCTGTCCATCACGTACCAAAGCCCCTAGAACAACACCTGCTGGCAATTTTGCATCTTTAATTGGAGAGCCAACTAAACTGGATGATTCTAAAGCCTCGGCCTCAATCAACTCACCAAACCCTTCTCGTAGACTATGGACGGAGTGAATTCTCCCCCGACGCACATGTTGCAGAATGGTGGATACCGTAATCGTCCGTGGACTTACTGCAACATCAATCCCCAATGGAGATATCAAAGGCTCATAATTACCTTTGTTAATCAAAGCAATAGTGCGCTGGCAACCAGCTTTTTTGGCAAGAAGTGATGCTAAAATATTGGTTTCATCATCATTTGTAACGGCGACAACAGTTTCTGTTGACTGAACATTAGCTTCTTCCAAAATATCTGAATCGAGAACATCTCCATTTAGAACAATGGTTCTTTCTAAGGATTCAGCAACCGTACGAGCCCGTTCAGGGTCAGCTTCAATAATCTTTGTTGAGACCCAAGGGAAGTCACGTTCAAGTTCTTGAGCCAAGAATAAACCAATATTCCCGCCACCAAAGATAATTAAGCGACGGGCTTCAGTTTCCTCATGCCCAAAGGCAACCATTGCTCTGGTTACATGCTCACTATCAACAACAAAGTATACCTCATCACCCGGAAGCATCTGATCATCCCCAGCAGGGATTATCGCTTTGCCATCACGAATTAACCCAACAATGACAATATTCAAATCGGGAAAAATTTGAGTAAGTTGACGTAAAGGAGTGTTTACAACCGGGCAATTCTCCTCACAGCGGACTCCAAGGAGTTTAACCTTATCATCCACTAAGGGGATCATCTCAAAGGCACCAGGAACCCTTAGACGTCGTGTCACTGAATGAGCAACCTCAATTTCTGGCGAGATAATTACATCAATGGGCATGTGGTCGCGTGAGAACAGGTTTGCCCACATGGGTTTTAGGTAACTTTGATGCCGAACCCGGGCAATTTTGGTGGGTACATTAAACAAAGAATGGGCAACCTGGCAGGAAACCATATTGGCTTCATCTGCATAGGTCACCGCAATGAGCATATCTGCATCTTCTGCACCTGCTTGTGCAAGCACATCAGGCAGAGAGGCATTGCCGACAACACCTTGACAATCAAGACTATCAGTGATTTTACGGACAAGATCAGAAGCTTGATCAACGACGGTAACGTCGTTGTCTTCCATGGCTAGGTAGCGCGCAATATTAAAACCAACCTGCCCTGCTCCACAAACAATTACTTTCATGGAATCCCCCTTCTATTCGTCATCTTTTACTTTAGGGTCACTGTTTACCCCTAGAGATTTTAGTTTTCTATGGAGAGCTGAACGCTCCATACCAACAAATTCAGCAGTTTTTGAGATATTCCCTCCGAACCGTTCAACCTGACCTATAAGATATTCACGTTCAAATATTTCCCGTGCTTGGCGTAATGGCAGCCCCATAATTTCCGATGATTTATCTATTTTTGATGTTCCGTTGGAAGTTGAGTTTAATTCTGAAGCCAGGATATCTGCTTTTATTGGTTCTGATGGGTTTCCGGGGGCCAAAATCAGCAGCCGTTCAATAATATTCCGCAATTCACGCACATTTCCCGGCCAATCGTAGGTCTGAAGCGTGACATAAGCATCTTCACTGAATATACGCTCTTGCTGTCCTATGGCCTTTGCAGAAACACCCATAAAGAAACGGGCAAGCTCAGGAATATCTTCGCGTCGTTCCCTAAGGCTTGGAATTTCTACTGGCACCACACTTAGCCTATAAAACAAATCTTCCCTAAACCTTCCGGCGGAAATTTCTTCTTTGAGATTTTTTGTCGTAGCGGAAACTACCCTCACATCAACTTCGACCTTGGTCTTCCCTCCAACACGAAAATAAGTTTGCTCTTGGAGAGCTCGCACCATTTTCCCTTGTGTTTCTAATGGCATATCGGCGATTTCATCTAAAAACAAAGTACCATTATGAGCTTGTTCTAAAAGGCCTACTCTTTTTCCGTCTCCTGTTTCAGAGTTAGCAATTCCAAATAGTTTCCGTTCAACCATGTCAGGCTCAAGCAAGACGCAGTTTAAGGATACAAAGGGGCCTGTCGCACGTTTGGATTTTTTATGGATCAGCCGAGCAACCATTTCTTTGCCAGACCCTGGAGACCCAGAGATTAAAACACGGCTATTAGTTGGTGCAACTTTTTCGATTGATTGCTTAACAGTCGAAATTGTTTGAGAAGTACCTATAAGATCCATATTGGTGCCACTACGGAGCCGAAGTTCTTCGTTTTCCCTTTTTAACCGTTCTGCTTCAATAGCCCGTTCAATGAGAACCAACATGCGATCGGCTTTAAAAGGTTTTTGAATAAAGTCATAAGCCCCAAGCTTAAGAGCAGAAACGGCTGTTTCAATAGTTCCGTGACCACTCATCATTATGACGGGGAGGTTTGGGTAATCTTTTTTAATGCTTTCCAGAATACCTAAGCCATCCATACGGCTGCCTTGCAGCCAAATATCTAGGAGGACAAGGCTAGGGCTTCTAGCCTCAATTGCTGCAAGAGCCGCATCAGAATCAGCGGCTTCACGCGTTTGATATCCCTCATCCTCTAGAATACCACCTGTAAGCATCCGGATATCTGCTTCATCATCAATGATGAGAATTTCATAGGCCATCTGTCACCAAACTTGTTGCAACATCCATAGGACTTTTCGTGCTGAATTTCTTATCTGTTTTTAGCTCTTTTAGGGCGTCTTCATCAAGTTCATGAAAGATCAATTCTACTCGTGCTCCCCCGGTTTCATTATTAGAAAGAATAAGCTCTCCTCCATGTTCTTCCATTATTTTTTTAACAATAGCCAATCCAAGCCCTGTTCCCTTTGCTCTGCTGGTTACATAGGGTTCAGTTAAACGGTCTTTTAGCTCTGGTGGAAAACCGAATCCATTGTCATCAATAGTGACTTTGATCTTATTTTCTAATTTTGCCAAGACAATTGAAACTTGTCCTGCATCAATATTTTCTGAAGCTTTCATCGCTGATGAAACTGATTCTGCTGCATTTTTAAGAATATTTGTCAGAGCCCGCCCAATTTGCTTTTCATCACATTGAACAAGGATTTCCTCAACGGGGATTTCAGCTTTGAATTCGATGTCAGGGTGGCGATTTTTTTCTAAAAATATAGCTTCGCGACAAGTTTCGCTTAGGTTATGCAGATTAATTTTAGGCTGTGGCATGCGAGCAAAAGAAGTGAATTCATCAATCATTTGCCCAATGTCTTCGACATGACGGGTTATGGTCTGGACACAAAGGTTAAATGTCTCTGGATCACTATTAATTTCTTTTAGATATTTACGTTTTAAGCGCTCTGCTGATAGTTGGATTGGTGTTAGAGGGTTTTTGATTTCATGAGCAATGCGCCGAGCAATATCGGCCCAAGCTGCTGTTCGTTGAGCTGATTGAAGCTCTGTAATGTCATCAAAGGTCATCACATAACCAAGAATTTCTGTATCTCTTGTTTCAGCAGCAACACGGACCAAAAGGACCTTACTCTGCCCTTCACGAATAAGGTGAATCTCACCTTGGCACAATCGGTCAGGCCTTTCTATGGTGGCTATCACGAGTTTTGCCATCTCTGGGACGGCTTTAATTAAGGGCTCGCCAATTCTTTCTTCTAAATCAGTGTGCAATAGCAGGCTTGCTGATCTATTAGGGAGGGTAATTCCCCCTTTAGGGTCTAAACCAATGACCCCAGCCGAGACACCAGACAAAACCGTTTCTGTAAACCTATGGCGCTCATCAAGCTCTTTGTTTGCTTCGACTAAGCCCATTCTCTGAGCTTCTAATTGGCTGGTCATCCTATTAAATGCCCGGCTCAACGTGCCAATTTCATCATCGTCTGCAGAATTCTCAACTCTCGCACTCATATCCCCGCGACGTACTTTTTCTGCAGCTTCGATCAAGTTACTGATTGGAGTTGCAAGCCTTGTCGCAAAAATGAGCCCAAACCAAGCCGATGCAAGAAGGAGAAGAAAAGCTACTAAACTGAAAATCATGACAAAAGTGACTTGAATACCTTTTTTTCTTTTTTCGAGATTCTTATATTCAGCAACAGCCCCTTCCGTATTTTCGATATACTCAAGAACTTTGGGGTCAACAAACCTTCCTACAATAAGATAGGCATCAACGAATCTAGTAAGTTTAAGAATTGCCCTAACTTTGTCGACGTTATCATTTCTAATCGTAACAACTTCACCTAAGTCAGCTTGTCGAATAATTTCAAGGGGAAGGTATTCAAATTCCAATGAAAAACTAAGGTCTGACCTAGCAACAATCCGGCGGTTGGCATCAACAACCATGATATCTGGTAAACCCCGAAGGGCTGATTGAGTGTTGAGGAATAGATTAAATTGGCGTTTATTCCTAAGGAGTAAAGCCGCGTTTTTATTGAGATCAGCTGCAACGGAGAGAACATCCGTTTTAATATTTTTTTGGTGCTCTAAAAGGTAAGCTTTTGCTACCTTACCTGATTCAGTCAAGGCTGTAGAGACGCGTTCATTAAACCAAGATTGGATGCCAAAATTTAAGAAAAGGGCTGCAAAAATAGCCACAATAATGGCTGGTGTAACAGCAACCAAACTAAAGAGAACAATGAACCTTGTATGAAGTTTTGACCCTGCTCGACCTTTTTTCCAAGCTGCTCTAACTGTGAAAAACCGTTTAAGAATAACGGCTCCGAGCCCAACCATTAGTATGATATCAAGATAAAGGAAGACCATGACGATTTTAGGATTAGGGCCTGTTGGACCTGAACCGCTCATACTAGCTAAAGTCGCGATGCCAGACAAAATAGCAGCAATGGCCAGAAAAATTGCTATTTTCCGGCTTAATCCGCTGGCTTCAGACCAGGCGAAATATTTCCCTATTTTATTTTTTGATGTCGCGTTGCTGACTTCAGTCATAAAATCTCAAAAACCTGACGGAACAGATTAACTTCTTCCTCCACGGATAACAGGTAAGTTTAAATATTTAATTTTCTTTCTTAGTGTATTCCGATTTAACCCAAGCATATCAGATGTCTTAACTTGATTACCCCTTGTTGCCTCTAAGGACAACATGATTAAGGGGCGTTCAACTTCCCGAATAATACGATCATATAGACCTGGGGCAGGAAGTGTATCGTCATGTGCTGAAAAATACTCTTTTAAGTGTCTTTCTATGAGTACATCTAAGCCTTCGTCTTCAAAAGCTGAAATAGAGCCCGAAGGAGACGCATCTGAAAGTTCAGATTCAATAGCTTCTAGGCCAATTTCATCTTCAGTATAAAGTGCGGCTAGGCGTCTGATTAAATTCTCTAGTTCACGAACATTACCTGGCCAACGGTGTTGTTTCAAACGATCTAATGCCGCAGGGTTTATACTTTTCCAGGGCAAACCCTCTTCCATGACTTGATTCATAAAATGATTAACAAGTTCGTGGATATCTTCAATCCGCTCTCTTAAAGGTGGCAAGCGTATAGGCACAACATTAAGCCGATAGTATAAGTCTTCACGAAAAAGCCCTTGGCGAATCAGTTGGCTAAGGTCACGATGAGTTGCCGCAATAATTCGAACATTGGTCTTTATGGGCAATCGTCCGCCAACTGTGGTATACTCCCCTTCTTGAAGGACCCTAAGGAGTCTTGTTTGGGCTTCAGGGGGCATATCACCGATCTCATCCAAAAAGAGAGTTCCGCCTTCTGCCTGTTCAAAGCAACCAATTGATTTTGTGATAGCCCCTGTGAAAGCTCCTTTTTCATGGCCAAAGAGTTCACTTTCAATAAGTTCGCGGGGGATTGCAGCCATATTAATAGCAATGAAGGGTGAGTTTCGTCGTTTGCCATAACTATGCAATGCTTTGGCAACCAACTCCTTTCCCGTCCCAGATTCACCCGTAATCATCACTGCTAGATCGGTACCCATAAGTCGGGCCAACGTCCGGTAAATTTCCTGCATAGCAGGTGACCGTCCTATAAGGGGGAGACGATCATCTGTATCATCACTATCAAGTTTATCAGTTGCTTCAACTTTTGAAGCCTTAAGTCCTCTCTCAACAACACTCACCAATTCACTGATATCAAAAGGTTTTGGTAAGTATTCAAATGCACCACGTTCGGTCGCTCGAACTGCTGTCATCAAAGTGCTATGTGCACTGATGACAATAATTTTAAGTTCTGGGCGAAGTTTCTTTATGCGCGGTACCAGATCAAGACCGTTTTCATCTGGCATCATTACATCCGTAATAACCAAATCACCCTGCCCGTCTGCAATCCAGTGCCAAAGGGTTGAAGCATTGGCTGCCGTTTTTACTTCATATCCAGCCCGGCCTAAGGCTTGATTGATTACTGTTCTGATTGCAGCATCGTCGTCGGCCACAAGAATTGTTGGGCTACTCATTAGGCCATCTCCGCGAGATCAATGGATTGTTTGTCAGTAATTACGGGTAACATTACTTTAAAAATCGTCCGGCTTGGTTGGCTATCACATTCGATTACGCCGCCATGGTCATTAATAATTTTTGCGACCAAAGCTAGTCCAAGACCAGAACCGCTTTTTTTAGTCGTGACGAAAGGCTCGAACAGATGGGAACGAATGTCTTCAGATATCCCTTCCCCGTGATCTTTAATCGAAACCATCAGGGGGAGGTGAATTCTTTCATTTGTGCCAGGAACGACAAAGCTAACCCCATGTTGGTAAGATGTGGATAAGACAATTTCACCATCAGCCTTAGGGTTTGCTTCTACAGCATTCTTAATCAGGTTAAGAAAAACCTGGATAAGTTGATCACGATTCCCATAAACAGGAGGAAGAGACGGATCGTAATTCTCAGTAAAGCGTATTTTTCGTCCAAACCCACTTGTGGCAATTTTTCGAACATGCTCAAGAACCCTGTGGATATTGACAGGTTCGCGTTCTAAGGGGCGTTGATCAGAAAAAACCTCTAACCGGTCAACAATGGCACAAATGCGATCGGTTTCGGTACAGATCAGCCGAGTTAGTTCTTGATCTTCAGGTGTTGCATTTTGCTCGACTAATTGTGCAGCGCCACGGATGCCTGATAAAGGGTTTTTCACTTCATGAGCCAGCATACCAGCCAAAGCCGTTACAGACCTTGCCGCCCCACGGTGGGTAAGCTGTCTGGATATTTTATCGGCAAAAGACCGAAGCGTTATTGAAAGTACCACATCGGTTTTAGAGCTTCCAAGCCTGGAGGCTTGAATGTTTACATAATTCTGTCCGGTTCTTGGAGAATCTAATGTAATCCCATATTCCGAAACATTAAGCCGCTCACGGCGGGATTGTTCTACAAGACCAAAAAGTGGGTGATCTAAAGGGATAAAAGCGCTTAGGTTTTTACTTTGTAAATACTGAGAACTTGCTGCAAAAAAATTTTCAGCAGCAGCGTTAACAAAGCGAATTTGATTAGTTTCGTCGATCACGATCACGATAGATGAGATTGACCCCAGGATTGCTTCAAGGTCTATATCTTGTGTCTTTAGACTCATTCTGCTGCAGACTCTAACAAGGGAGCAAAAAACTCATTAATTCGAGCAACAACTTGTTTTGAGTGATCAATTTTATTTATATCAGATCGAAATTCGGCAGAACCATGCAAGCCTTTAGAATACCAGCTCAAGTGCTTACGGGCGATCCGAAGCCCTCCGTACTCTCCATAATGCTCGAGCATCATCTCGAGGTGTTCTAAGAGGACTGAACGGCGCTCTGCTATGGAAGGCTCCGGCAGGACTTCACCCGTTTTTAAATACTGGGCAATTTGACCAGGAAGCCATGGCTTACCGTAAGTACCGCGACCAACCATAACCCCGTCTGCCCCAGACTGTTCAAGCATCTGCTTGGCTGTTTCAATATCCTCAACATCACCATTCCCAATCAAGGGGACGGAGATCGCCTCTTTAACTTGCCGAATAGCGGACCAGTCAGCTTGCCCTTTGTAGAACTGATTACGGGTTCTGCCATGGACTGTGATAGCAACAGCTCCACAGCCTTCAAGCATCTTAGCGAGTTGTGGTGCATTAAGGTGTTGGTGATCCCAGCCTAATCGCATTTTAACCGTAACAGGCAAGGAAACGGCCTTAACAACGGCTGCAACAATTTTTGAGGCAAGAAGTTCATCTTTCATTAGTGCTGAACCAGCATCACCTTTGGTTACCTTTTTAACCGGACAACCCATATTGATATCAATAATTGAAGCACCCCTGCCCTCATTCATTCTGGCAGCTTCAGCCATAATTTCTGGCTCACAACCTGCAAGCTGCACCGCTATGGGGCGTTCTTCTTCACAGTTGGTGGCCATTTTTTGGGTTTTATCATTGGCACGCACCATGGCCTGGCTAGCAATCATCTCAGAATAAACGAGACCAGCCCCATATCTTTTAGCGAGGCGGCGAAAAGGCTGATCAGAAACCCCTGACATAGGTGCCAAGAATACCGAATTATCCAGTTCAACTGGACCAATACGAAATGTCATTTTTTTGTGCAACTCAGTAGCAGGTAAATTAGGTGGCTAGTTATTAGGCAATTTTTGCTGAAAAAGCAATAAAACCTTAGCTCAACATTGAGCCAATAAACTTCACACCAGGATAACCTAAAGTAAGAAGTAAATAAGCCAAGAGCATCAAGCGTGTAGCTTGTCGGCCACGGACACCAATTTTATGATGGGCGAGAAGTAAACCGCCAATGACAAAGAAAGTTCCGATCGAAAGAAGCGTTTTATGGTCAAGAACAAACAGACTCCCGCTGACAAAGTACTGCGCAATCATGCCAGTTAAGAGACCTAACCCTAAAATGACTTGAGCAGCGAAGAGAAGTTTAACTGATAAAAACTCACTATCAAAAACTGAAGGGAGTTTTTGAGAAAGAGTTGTTGTCTGTTTAGATTTTAAGGCGCGTTCCTGAACAAAAGCGGCCAAAGATGCAACGGCTGCCAATGTCACTAAGCCATAAGTAATAACAGAAACAAAGATATGAGCATGAATCCATCCTGTGGGAACCTTCAAGCTCATTGGAGTATCAGCGGTGGTTTGCGAAACCAAAGCAACAGTCCCCATGAGGAATAGGTAAGGGTAAAGTAGTGGTGACAACCGCCATGCTTGATCAAAGTATTTGTTGGCTCCAGCAAAAAGAACCAACGTCACCAAAATGGTAACCCACAAAGCCAATGATAAATTTGTTTGCCAATGTGCCGACATTTGAATACGAACCAGGACAGCAGTTCCGGCTATGGCAACGGCAAGGGCCGCCCAGAAAAGCATATTACGTTGCCCTTCCCCCTTAAAACTTAAAATAAGCGCGGGGACGAGGGCGACAAGTGCGGAGATACCGTATACAAATGAATCCATCATAGTGGGATTGTATCACTTCTTCAGTCTATAATTGTCAAGTCGCGTTGCACTGAGGTTATACATGAGATAAATCCTCATGCAGCTATTGTAAGGCATTCTTTAGGGAATTTGTATGGCCGATTTGAAAAATGGTGTTATTGCCTTGGTGGTTGCGGCTGGCCGAGGGCGGCGTTTAGGAGAAGAACTTCCCAAACAGTATCAAAATTTGGGCGATTCCCCTCTATTACGCCATACGGTTCAATCACTTTTATCTCACCCAAAGATTGACCAGGTAAAAACTGTCATTCATAGGGATGATATTGATTTATTTAATGAGGCGACTGCTGGTTTAGATGTTTTACCTCCAGTAAATGGCGGAGTCGAAAGACAAGATTCTGTTAGATTCGGATTAGAAAGCCTTATCGAACTATGCCCAAAACTAGTCCTTATTCATGATGCCGCCCGTCCTTTTATCCCTCATGACCTAATTGATCGCGTTTTAAAGGCCCTGGAAACACATAAAGGGACTCTTCCTGCCCTTCCTGTCGTTGACACCTTAAAGCGTGGAGAAGATGGAAAGGTAGGGGATACTGTCGACCGTGGAAACCTTTGGCGAGCACAAACGCCACAGGGGTTTGATTTTGAAACCATATTGAAGGCACATCAAAAATTTACAGGCCAAAACCTTACAGATGACTGTGCTTTAGCAGAGAAAATGGGGGTCAAAATCGTTATCGTCGCGGGATCAGAACAGAACTTTAAAGTGACAACGCCTGAGGATTTAGCCAAGGCACGAAAAGAGGTTACCCAACAAATGGATACATGTATTGGCTCCGGTTTTGATGTTCATCGGTTTGCTGAGGGTGACCATGTGATGCTATGCGGCATTAAAGTACCCTATGACCAAACCCTGAAAGGTCATTCTGACGCAGATGTTGCCTTACACGCTTTAACGGATGCTCTCCTTGGAGCAATTGGTGCAGGCGATATTGGGGAGCATTTTCCGCCAAGTGAACCAGAATGGAAGGGAGCCCCTTCTTCTCTTTTTCTTGACCATGCTGTACAGCTAATCAAAAAAAAGAACGGGCAAATTAATAATATTGACCTAACTATTATATGTGAGGAACCAAAGGTCGGTCCTTTTAAAGCTGATATGAGAAATTGGTTATCACAGTCCTTATCTATCCCAGTTGAAAGGGTGTCAGTTAAAGGCACAACGACTGAAAAACTTGGTTTTACAGGTAGAGGTGAAGGAATTGCAGCACAAGCGGTTGTTACAATAAAAATCTAATTTTTTCGTCTAAATAGATGAATACGTCGAGCTCATTATAAAGTATGGCTATGCTTAGATAATTTAAAAAATTGGTTTCCAGGGATCTCAATGCCAAAAATAAAATATGATGATGTTAAAACGCTGCTAGTTGACTCTGAAATTGGGAGTCGGGATAGCTTCAGAGGGGCGTTACATAACATTGGGTTTAGAGATTTCAGAGTTGGGAAAACACTTCATGAAGTCGTCTCTGGTCTTAATCAATACGACCCAGATATCCTAATTTGTGGAACTGAATTTGATGAAGGAAGTTCATCAGAACTGGTCAAAAAAGTTCGTCATAGTGAAATTGGTACAAATCCGTTTATTCCTATTGTTTTTGTTACTTCAGACCCTTCCAAAAAAATTGTTGGTGATTCTTTAAATGCCGGAGCAGATATACTCCTGGTCAAACCAGTTTCGACAAACGATATCATTGAACGAGTTTCTCTCCTCATCAACCAAAGAAAGTCATTCATTGTTACCACCGACTACATTGGTCCGGATCGTCGAAAAGGGAAACGAAGTGAAGAGGCTGATGAAGATGGAATTGAGCAAATTCTTGTGCCTAACAGGTTAAAGGCCAAAGCAACTGGGGATAAAGAAGCTTTAGATGATAATGAAACTATCAAGAATTCATTGGCTAAAATTAACAATCTCAAATTAGAACGGCACGCAGTCCAAATTGGATTTCTTGTTGAAATGATCCTCCCTGCTTACGAAAATGGGGACATAAATGAAGAGCTTATTGGGTATATTGATAAGATAAACCATGTAGCTGCAGATACTTCTAAGCGGCTAAGAAATACAGAATATGCGCATGTTGCAGAACTTTGTCGTTCTTTATTGAGTGTCTCAAGGGATATCCGTAAAGCATATAAAAACCCAAAGCCTAAAGATTTGCAATTACTACGGCCGCTTTCTCAGGCAATCGGACAAGCTTTTAAAATTAAAGAAGATGTCGCTGCCTTAGCAGCTCGAATTTCGGCGAAGATTAAAGAACGGAAAGCCTAGGTTTTGGTTGGTTTAGCCGTTTCTTGATTAATCCACTTCAAGAAATCCTTATTTCCCCCTTCAATGGGTAAAAACACGACGCACGGGCAATCAGCACTATGTATTTCTTTAACCCTTTGAGTAATTGAGTCACATAAAGATTCTTTGGATTTGCATATTATCGAACACTCCTGATCTTGTTCGATTTTACCTTGCCACCAATAAAAAGAGGTCACCCCTTCATAGACATTTGCACAAGCAACTAATCGTTCCTCAACAAGTGTTTTCGCAATCATTTCGGCCTCAGCTTTGGAAGAGGCTGTTATGTAAATCAACTTTTCCATAAATCTTTTCTTTCTGTCTCTTCTATTAGCCTCTATTTTAGTTCAACAGTTTTATATATGAGCAGCAATTATGACAAAAAAAGGATCACATCCCTTAAGTGATGTACAACGCCAGTGGTTAGAACGAGGCCTAGAGCAACCTGGTGGGAAGCTCCCCCTTTTTACGGAAGATGGGCAAAGCATTAAACCTGCGACAGTACAAAGTTGCGTTAAAAATGGCTGGGCTGAGCCCTGGTTTTCTAACCCCTTAAAACCAGATTGGCTTGTTTGCAAATTGACAGATCAAGGCCGCAAAATTCTCGGAAACTAGCTTTAGTCTTCTGCCAAAGCTGCGTACCCTTTAGAAATAGCGTCAATTAAAGCTTCAAAAGCAATTTTGGTTTCTTCAAACTGTTCTCGAGCCTTCTTCAATTGAGCGAGTGTCGCATCATTTGGGGCTTCTCCGCGATCATTTGACCCTATTTCAAAGGCTG